>CAZQJC010000176.1:0-111809 GCA_964593795.1 uncultured Myxococcales bacterium
GCTCCGCCTCCCGACCCCGATCTACCTCACCGAGCCGGCCCAGCGGAGATCCGCATCCCTGCCGGCGCCCGACGGCTTGCCCATCACGCCCGCGGATCGGATCGGGCCCCTACTCCCGCATCAAGCGCGGCCGGTAACACTGAAGACGATCCTCGGCCAGCACGCTTGGACCGAGCCCCAGCGCAAGTGGCTACTGCGTATCGGAGAGCAGCTCCGGGTCGAGACCGTGGTGGACGCGGAGGCTCTCGATCGAGGGCAGTTTCGTGCCCAGGGCGGCTTCTCCCGCATCAACAAGGTGTTCGACGGGGCCTTGGAGCAGGTCCTCGGCGATCTCGCCGCCCAGATCTGGGCAGCGAGCTAGCTCCAACACGAGCGAGAGACGAGGGGGACATGGAGGCTGCAGAGGCGAAAATTCAGCGCGTTCTCGAGGGAAGCAAGCAGTTCCTCGTGCCGCACTACCAGCGCCCCTACTCGTGGCGAGTGGACCAGTGGAGAGCACTTTGGCGAGATCTGCTCGAGCTCATCGAGGACCCTGATTCGAAGCCCCACTTCCTCGGCTCCATCGTGACGTCCCCAGCGCGTTCGGTGCCCGAGGGGGTCGAGAAGCGACTGCTCATCGATGGGCAGCAGCGCCTGACCACCCTTCTGGTCCTCTTGACGCTCGTGCGTAACCTCGCCAAGGAGCGTGGCGAGGGCAAGCTCGCAGATCGCATCCAGGACCTCGTGACCAACCGGCACGAGGAGGGCACCGAGCACTACAAGCTCCTTCCGACTCAGGGGGAGGACTCCGCGGACAGCGACCGCGAGACCTTCATCGGTCTCGTTCGGGGTGAGCCCCGAGAGGGAGGCAGCGGCATCGCCGAGGCCTATCGGTTCTTCTCCGCCAAGCTGCGCCGCGCAGACGCCCCTGACCTGGAGGCGATTCTCCGAACGATCACGTCGAAGCTGACGCTCGTCAGCATCATCCTCGACGAGAAAGACAACCCTCACCGCATCTTCGAGAGCTTGAACGGGAAGGGGCGACCACTCTCCCAGGCTGACCTCATCCGCAACTACTTCTTCATGCGCCTTCACGAGAAAGAGCACGAGTGGACGTACGTCGATCTCTGGCGTCCGATGCAGAAGCGCCTGAGCGAGGAGGTCCTGACGGACTTCGTGCGCCACTACCTCATGCGCTCCGGCATCGTGATCCGCGAGACGGACGTCTACGCGGCTCTCAAGAGCCGGGTGGACGAGGACACCGACCGCAAGCCGCTCGACCATCTGAAGGAGCTGGCCCAGTTCTCCCAGTACTACGAGGTTCTCCGCGACCCGAACAAGGCTCCCTCGACGGCCATCCGCGAACGTCTCACCCGCCTCAACCGGCTCGAGGTCACCGTCGCCTACCCGCTCCTTCTTGCCGTGTATGGCGACTTCGCCCGGGGCATCCGAAGCGAGCAGGACTTCTGCCGCGTTCTCGACGTCCTCGAGACGTATCTCGTTCGGCGCTTCATCTGCGGCGTACCGACCCACGGCTTGAACAAGGTGCTGGCGCCGGTCTACCAGCAGGCTTCCTCGTCCGAGAGCTTCGTGGATTCGGTGGCGCGCATCCTGGCGAAGAGGAACTGCCCCAGAGACGAGGAGTTCCGGGAGCGCATCTCGTCGGCTCGTGTCTATGCCGGCGGGGAGCGTCGAGAGAAGACGAAGCTCATCCTAGAGCGCATCGAGGCTGCCCTCGGCCACAAGGAGATGGTGCGCACTGAACCCCTCACGATCGAGCACGTCATGCCGCAGACCCTGACGGACGAGTGGCGGCAGCACCTCGGCGAGAGCTGGGAAGTCGATCATGAGCAGTTCCTGCACACCCTCGGGAACCTCACGCTGACCAACTACAACGCCGAGCTCAGCAACTCCTCCTTCGCCGAGAAGAAGAAGCTCCTGCGCGAGAGCCACGTCGGGATGAACGAGTACTTCGACGGCATGGAGTGCTGGACCGCCAGCGAGATCGAACGCCGAGCCGAGGTGCTCAGTGACCTCATGCTCTCGATCTGGCCGTACTTCGGCCCGCAAGAGGTTGCCGATGCCACCGAGGCCCACGAGAGCGTCACAGGAACCGTCCCGAGCCTGGTGCGGGTGCGCTCCGAGGAGCGACCGGTGCAAGCCTGGGTGGATGTCGCAGCCGAGACCCTCGAGGGCATCATCCGCATCGGCGAGGAGGAGTTTGCTCTCGTCATGCAAGAGCTCCCGAAGTTCGTCAACTTCGACCCCGCAGGCTTCCGGCGCTCGAGCCGGCTCCGCAGGCTGAGCAACGGCGCCTTCGTCGAGACGAACCTCTCGGCTTCACACATCCATCGCGCATGTCTGCAGGCCGTCGAGGCAGCAGGTCTTGGCCCCGACGACTGGCATGTGACCTATGCCTCGGTCGCTGCATCCGAGTCCGGCGAGGACGGAGAGGCCGAGCAGCCATCTCAGGCCAAGCAACTGCAGCTCGAGTTCTGGACTCAGGTACGTGAGGCCCTCCAGCACACCGGGAGCTTCCCGTCCCTTCGCACGCCATCGCCACAGTACTGGTACGATATCGCGATTGGCCGCTCGGGCTTCTGGCTGTCCCTGGCGGCCAACATCGTGTCCGGCCGTGTCTCGGTTCGCATCATGTTCGACTCGACGATCGCCGACCGGGCACTCGAAGCACTGACGCCACTTCGCGCCAAGATCGAAAGCGAGATCGGGGCGCCCCTCGAGTGGAATCCCTATCCGGAGAAGAGACAGAAGAGCATCCGCCTCAGCCTGCCCGCGAACATCACCGACCGAAGCACGTGGCCCGCCGCCCAGGCCTGGCTGGTCAAGTTGACCTGTGCATTCCGCACGGCCTTCGGCCCGCGTGTATCGGACCTCGAGCTCGGTCCACCAAGGAGCGCCTAGTCCAATGCCCGGTTCGACTCAGGACATCGTCCAGAAGCTATGGAACCTCTGCCACGTCCTCCGAGACGACGGCATCACGTATCACGAGTACGTCACCGAGTTGACCTACCTGCTCTTCCTGAAGATGGCGAAGGAGACCGGCGTCGAGAGCCAGCTCCCGAAGGGCTATCGCTGGGGAGACGTGGAGAGCAAGGAGGGCACGGAGCTCCTGAACTTCTACCGGTCCCTCTTGCTCCACCTCGGCTCGCACGGCTCCAGTCGTGTGCAGGCCATCTACGCCAACGCTGGCACCTCGATCAAGGTGCCCCGCAACCTCAAGAAGCTCGTGGACGCTATCGACGAGCTGGACTGGTACTCGGCTCGCACCGAGGGCCTTGGTGATCTCTACGAGGGCCTCCTCGAGAAGAACGCCGGGGAAAAGAAGTCAGGGGCCGGTCAGTACTTCACGCCACGACCGCTCATCGACTCCATCGTGCACCTGGTCAAACCACGGGCCGGCGAGCTGGTGCAGGACCCAGCTGCCGGCACGGCCGGCTTTCTCATCGCCGCAGACAAGTACATCAAGGCCGAGACCGACGAGCTGTTCAAGCTGCCAGAGAAGGACCAAGTGTTCCAGCGGCAGCGCGCCTTCTATGGCGCCGAACTGGTGCAGGACACGCATCGGCTGGCGCTGATGAACCTCATGCTCCACGGCATA
This sequence comes from uncultured Myxococcales bacterium, assembly GCA_964593795.1. GTDB lineage: Bacteria > Myxococcota_A > Polyangia > JAHFDS01 > JAHFDS01 > JAHFDS01. The sequence goes on from CAZQJC010000176.1 coordinate 3,599, forward strand.
GAGGGCGACCTGCGCCTGGGAGACACCCTCTCGCAGCTCGGAGCCAGCCTGCCCAAGGCCGACGTGGTGCTCACGAACCCGCCATTCGGCACCAAGAAGGGTGGCGGCCTGCCGACGCGAGATGACTTCACCTTTCCGACCTCGAACAAGCAACTCGCGTTCCTCCAGCACGTGTACCGGACGCTCAAGCCAGGAGGACGGGCGGCCGTCGTGCTTCCCGACAACGTGCTCTTCGAGGAGAACACGGGCGCGCAGATCCGCGCCGACCTGATGGATAAGTGCGACCTGCACACCATCCTGCGGCTGCCCACCGGTATCTTCTACGCCCAGGGTGTGAAGACCAACGTCCTGTTCTTCACCCGAGGCGAGCGTGACGCAGGCAGCACGAAGGCCGTATGGTTCTACGACATGCGCACGAACACTCCGGTGTTTGGGAAGCGCACGCCTCTAACGCGGGAGCACCTCGCCGACTTTGAGAAGTCCTTCGGCTCGGACCCGCTGGGCAAGGCCCGGCGGAGGGACACCGGCGAGGAGGGACGCTTCCGCAAGGTCACCCGCGAGGACATCAAGGCCCGGGGCGACAACCTGGACCTCACCTGGCTCAAGGACGAAGGGTTGGGGGACGCAGACGGCCTGCCTGAACCTGACGACCTCGCCGCCGAGATCCTCGGACTTCTGCGGTCTGCGGTGACAGAGATCGAGTCCCTTCGGCAGGAGCTCAGCCGGTGACAGACGGTCCACGTGGCTGGGCGCGTGTGCCTGTTCGCGATGTGGGCCGCGTGCAGCTCGGCAGGCAGCGGTCGCCAGAACATCACCAGGGGCCGAACATGCGCCCGTACCTTCGGGTTGCCAACGTGTTCGAGGATCGGATCGATCTCCGCGACGTCATGGAGATGAACTTCTCGGCAAGCGAGGCCGCGCAATACGAGCTGAAGCCGGGTGACATTCTTCTGAACGAAGGCCAGAGCCGAGAGCTTGTTGGACGGCCGGCCATGTATCGAGGCGAGTTACCCGGCGCCTGCTTCACAAACTCGCTCGTTCGATTCGAAGCTGGTCCGGGGATCCTCCCCGAGTTCGCGCTCCAGCTCTTTCGGCACTACCTCAAGGCTGGCAGGTTCCAAGAGATCGCCCAGATCACTACGAACATCGCTCATCTCGGCGCAGGGCGATTCGGCGCCCTCGAGATTCCCCTGCCCCCCCTTTCTGAGCAGCGGCGCATCGTGACCAGGCTCAAGGAACTGCTGGCCCAGAGCCGGCGGGCCAAGGCGGCAATGCAAGCCACCTCGGCACTATTCGAACGCCTACGCCAATCAATACTGGCCGCCGCTTTCCGGGGCGATCTCACCGCCGACTGGCGCCAGCAGCACCGCGACGTCGAGCCTGCCGAAGAGCTCCTCAGGCGAATCCGGGTCGAGCGCCGCGGGAAGTGGGAGGAGGCCGAGCTGGCCAAGCTCAAGGCTAAGGGCAAGCTGCCCACCGACGACCACTGGAAGGAGAGATACGAGGAGCCGAAGCCAGCAGGCACCTACGGCCTACCGGACTTGCCGAATGGTTGGTGCTGGGCCCGAGCCGAGGAGGTCTGCGGCTTCATCACCAAGGGTACAACACCCGCCGCGGAACAGATGAGCGCCGGCGCCGGGGAGGTCCCGTTTATCAAGGTTTACAATCTGACGACCACTGGGGACCTGGACTTTTCCGTCGAGCCCACCTTCGTAGATAGGGCGACCCACTGCAACGAGCTGGCACGGTCAAGAGTCCTGCCCAACGATGTGCTCATGAACATCGTGGGTCCCCCGCTAGGCAAGGTGTCTGTTGTCCCAGGCACGTATCCAGAGTGGAACATCAACCAAGCTATCGCGGTCTTTCGGCCGATAGCTGGACGGTTAGACACGAGCTTTCTCACGCTGGCACTCCTGCACGGCGACACCATCCAGCGCGCCGTACGCCAGGCGAAGGCAACTGTTGGCCAGTTCAACCTGACGCTGGAGATCTGCCGTAGCATGCCGCTTCCCCTGGCTCCAAGCGCTGAACAGCTAGCCATCGCTGCACGCGTTCGACAGAACCTCGCTGCGATTCGGACCACCTCTGAGGCGGCTGCCGGTGTAGCTGAGCAGCTCGGCAGTCTGGAGACTGTCCTTCTCACCAAGGCATTCCGGGGCGAGCTCGTCGAGCAGGACCCGAACGACGAGCCTGCCGAGATCATGCTCTCGCGGCTCAAGGCCCAGGCCTCTAAGGAGGGCGAGGTCGCGAAGCGGCGACCAGGAAAACGTGGAACTGATAGACCGCCAGCGCGACGGAGAGCCTGAGGTGGTCGTGGAGAGAGAGTGCTGACGATAGCCGCCCTTCCGTCATGAGTTGGCCGAAGCGTGGGCGGGGAAAGCCAGGTTGGTGAGGAACTATGGCGGCTCTGATCCGAACGTTTGGTCTATGGTGGGACAATCGGTTGGTCGAATGGAAGGGGAAGAGAGGGCGGGCCGGCGAGAAACCGAAGCTTTGGGGAGGTCCCAAACCGACCTCGAAGGAAGAGAACTGGGTCGACTTCTGGGAACAGGTGGGGTTCTACGCCCTTCACGACAACGGAGAGCGCCTTCTGTACGTGGGGCAGGTCGGTGATGGCGAGCAGCGCTTGGGCGCCCGCCTTCGGCAGCACCTCAAAGACGAGTTGATGGGACGATGGCGCTACTTCTCCTGGTTCGGACTGGGCTGGGTAAGCGAGCGGGGCGAGTTGAAATCCGACGCCGCGAACTTCAACATCGGCCGAGCGGAGATCCTCGACCCGATTGAGGTCGTTCTCATCCATCTCACCGAGCCTCGGCTAAACCGGAGTTGGGGAAACAGGAACAGGCACGGAATGGAGCGCTACTACCAGCCCAGGCGATACCAGAGGTGGCTCGGGCTCGAGGAAGCAGGAGCTTCGGAAGCTGAGGAAGGGGATGGCGACGAGGAGGTGGACGAATAGGGACCCGGCGCTAAGGTTGGTCGCCGGAGGCATCTCTGTGGAGCAGGGCGTAGAGGCCCGGGGCCGCCGGACCGGCGACAGGAAGAAGTTCCATGAGTCGTTCACGCATACGTCGCCGTTGGCCGGACGACACCTCGCCCAGTGCATGCACGATGTTCCTCATCTCGTCTCTTGGGGCGGACAGGATCCAGGAGAGCGAGTGCGCTCGATCCAGGCTCTTCACGAGCTCTTCACGTCCACGATCTATAGAGAGCTGCCAGACCCGGGAGGCCGCTGCTTGGCCGAGGCCCCGCCGATCCTCGGAGAGAGTCACGAGTAGGTCGAGGTCGGTAGTGTCGAGCTCGGGCAAGAAGTGCTCGAGCCAGTTGACCTTTGGCTCGTGGTCGTCTTTCGAGAGGCCGCGCAAGAGCGCCCTCTTGAGAGCCGGTGGAAGTCGCCGAGCAGCCTCGTACTCCAGGTAGTTCCCGCCGAGAGCATCGTAGTCCGAGGGAATGCTGTGGAGCTTGTCCTCGCAGCCGGACTCCCGGAAGGCGTCCTCGAAGGCCCCTGGGTCGATGAGTGCCAGCATTGTGTCGGCCCATTCCCCGAAATTGGTCTGCCAGACAGAGGCAGCGACGATCGGGTCTCCCTTCTGGTGTTCGAGCTCGAACGCCCAGCAGCGAGCAACGGTTGCCACCTGCACCTCCGAAGACTCCTGCGCAAGAAGGAGCGGGAAGATCCGGCGAAGGTCTTGGTGGAGCCTGCTCCAGTACTGGGCATCGACCGGCCATCCGGTGATGAAGAGCCAGGGCCAGAAGCAGGCAGGAACATCGTGAGGTCCAGGGAGCTTCTGGCCCCGACACTTCTCAAGAGCCTTTGCAGCCACGAGCATCCAGACTTGGTGCTCGGGCAAGGGCCCGCCCCGCGCGGTGCCCACGTCCATGTTCCGTGGGAAATCAGCAAGAGCGAGCCGGTCGTTCCAACCCGGAAGCCACCAGCCCGGCCCCTGGACCCGCTCCGGTCGGGGCACAGAGAGGCTGAACTGCCAGGCTGCGGCAAGCCAAAGAGCATGGGCGGCTCTATCCGCGTGGTCGGGTCTGCGCGTCAGTGGAAGAGGAGTGGACGGCGACTCGAAGCGCCTCAAGAGGTCGAGCTGGAGGATGCCCAACCGCTGCAGCACCAGGTGTGACCTCTCCGGAACCTGCCAGCCCAGAAGGAGCCGCCGACCCACCGCATGGAAGAGAGCTTCGATCGCGCCAACATGGCCAAGGGCATCCAGCGTGAGTGGCAGTGCCTTCTCCACGAGCTCCAACAGCTCGTGTGGGGGCCGCGCATCAAGCCACTGGTCCGTCAGCGCCCTGCGCGAGGCATCAACAGCCCATGCGCCCCAGCGTTGAATGTCGGCCGTCTTCTCGTTGAGGACGGCCTGCTCGATCGCGACAGCCGCCCATCTGGGGTAGACGCTCAGTCCGGCAGAGCAGCATCGAAGGGTCCCAGCCTCAACGAGCTGATGCACGGCGCCTTCTGCGGGCGGCTTCGCACGGTCAGCCAGCGCCTCGCCTTCCTTCTTCCGCGCAGCTGCGGTGCCGAGGCCGGCCAGCTTCAGGATGTCTCCACTCGTGATCTCCGCACCCGCCCAGGTCTTGGGAACCAGTCCAGTCCAGCCCTCCACGCTCAATGGCCCGAGAGGAACCTCCGCCTGCTCGAGTCGAGCACGGAGCAGCTGCTCGACGAGCTTCTCCCCTTCGAGTGCCAACCAGCGGTCGCGAAGGCCCAGGACTCGGCCGTGGTGCTGTTGAGCCCAGGTCCTGAGGTTCGGCTTCTTCTTGAGGCCTCCGTTGTCATGAACGGCGCGGAGGAAGGTCAGTAGATCGCCAGGGCTCGTGAAGAGCTCGCCGCGGGGATCGTTCGTTCCGAGCCACTGGAGCACATCTTCGACCCAGCTGGGCTCGGGGCTCAGCCTCTCCGCCGTCCACCGCACCAACCGTGACCTCCAGTCCGGCTTTAGCGCGAACCTCGCGTCCACGATTCCGCTGACCACCGAGGGGCGATCGAAGCCCGCCAGTACGACGGTATGCGCGTCACGGCGCGCAAGACTCCTGAGGGTCGCAGTGGCCGCTTCACCTCCAGGCAGGTCCACCTCCACCACGAGGGGCACCGATGGATCGACCTCTCGAGGGAGCTCGGCAAGGGTCAGCAGCTGCCTCGTGTGAACGCCCCCGGCGTGGTGGCGCTGCAGCTGACTCACGACGAGTGACTTGCCCATGCCAGGGGGTGCCACTAGCCACGTGCAGTGGTGCCGCGCCAAGTGATGGGCGACGAGGTTGCCAAGCCAGCCGCCCTGGCCAACTGCACACGGCGTGTCCCAGGACTCCAGGGGCCTGAGCTCCGGCAGTGCCTCGACGACGACGCCGTCATCGGAGCGTGGGAGCAACTCGCTCACAGGAACCCCAAGAACCCGCGCCACGGCCTCGAGGGCCGTGTCCTGCCGGAGACGCCACCAGGAGTGGTCGCCACTGGGGTTGCAGAGCAGGCTCAGCTTGGAAGCGAGCGAGGCGGCCTGGTAGTCGCACTCCGGGTCGAGCTTCTGCCAGACCGGGAGGACCTTCTCGGCCGCGGCAGCCATCTTGCCGAGACCAAGCCGCTTGAAGGCCGCCTTGATGTCCATGCTTGTAAGTAGATACGTTCCCATGCTGATATTCAACTGAAATTTATGACTGTTCAATCGTATCGGTTGATGGTTCTTCTGGATCTCCTTCGCTGAGTGATCTAGAGATCGATCACCTGGGCATGGAGCTCAGCAACCTGGAGGAGATCGACATGAGCAAGAAGGGTCACTCGCCGAACGACATGCGCAGCATCGTGAAGAACCCTCAGCGGCCCGAGTTCCACGCGGATCGGAGCAACCGCGGGGCCCAGGGCCATCCCGCTCCGGAGGCTCCGGCGGCGCCTGCGGTCCCCGCTCCGGGGCCGAGCAGCGGGTCCGAGAAGTAGGGCAACACGAACCAACCTGGGCACGGGGCGCACGCGTGCTGCGCCCCGTGCCTCTGGGTAGGAGGTCCGCATGTCGGTGACGATCGATCAGATGATGTCGGCAGTTCGCAGGGTGATCGAGCAGGAGCTAGACCTCGAGCGGGCGAAGGTTGCGACCCACCGCGCTTTCCTGGATCAGTACCTGAGCGCCCTGGAGGCGGACCGCGCCAACCGGTTTGCCCTGGAGAACGGGTTCGAAGGCCCCCGGCCGCCTGAAGCTCCGCGGATTCTGGAGAAGCTCCTCGAGAGCCTCGCCACGTTCGGCCGCACCAAGACCGAGGTTCCCCTGTTGGACGCAGCCCCGCCGGAGGAGGTCGAGATCGTCCAGCCAAGCGAGCCCGTCGGCGATTCGTCCAACTACCCCCTTCTGCTGGCCGCAACGGTCTCCGGACAGGCGCTGGTCATCCTTGGAGGAGATCCGCGCCCCGAGAAGCTCGAGAAGATCCGGCTCGAGACTGGGCTCGCCACCCAGTGGCTGAGCAGTCGCGACTGGCCGAAGCTCGTCAAGCGCATCCGCCAGGGAACCGTGTGCGGGGTCATCGTGTTGCCCGGGCTCCTCGGACATGGCGCCATCGATGCTGTCCGTGCCGCCACCCGGCGTGGCGTTCCACAGGCGCAGGCGGGCACCGGGGGCTGCGCCTCCCTCCTGGAAGCTCTCCGCCAGCTGGAGAACGCTCTCGCTCGCTGCCGCAGCTAGCTCACGACTAGATCTTCCCCGCAGGGACCGCTGCACTATGCGCAGCGGTTTGAGAGGCAGGCACGGAGGTCCTTGTCACGAGGAGCCGATCGGAGAGAAGCTGATCAACTGGGGAAGGTGTGAGGGGTCGCCTGCACCGTGTCCCTAGGTTGACGCTCCGAAGCGTCGAGAGGGGGGACCGGACGGCGATGAGCGAGCCCGATCTGCGAGTCGAGCTCTCGGGGGGCCAACTCGGCCGCCCCCTCTACGCGAACGCCAAGCGCTGGCTCCTGGAGTGGGAGCTCATCGAAGCCGACGACCACGCCGGCTTGGTGACCTTCCCGCTGGCCCTGTGGAAGGACCTCGGCCCTCTACCTCCACCCGATCCTGCTGACGAGGAGCGGTGGGTCTCGCAGCATGACGCCCTCGCCTTGCTGCTCGGCATCGAGGGGCAGTCGATCGGAATCGCAAGCCTGGGCCATGTGGGCGCAGCGGGCATGCGCTTTCAGGTCGAGGTCGACGGCCGCCACGTCGCGCCCTCGGGCAAGGTGCTCCCATTCGTCTGGCACCTGGCGCAGCAGATCGAGACCCACAACGCCCGGGGCAGCACCAAGATGGAGGAGCAGCTCGCGCTCCTCGGAGACCTCAAGAGCGACCTGGCACGGGCCCAGGGCCTGCTGGCCGGTACGCGCGCCGCCATCTCGGTCGCCTTCGACGCTCATCTCGACGAGTTCAAGATCGAACGAGTGGGCCGAGTGGCTCCGGTGGTCCAGGGAGACGCCAAGGGGCGGGTCTTCTCCGTCGAGCTCGAGAGACGCACCGAAGGGGACAAGACCGCCCTGCTCCCGGTCTCCGAGCTCAGCCCAGAAGCGCCGATCATCGCAATGGGCTCCCGGGAGTTCCTGCTCCTGTCACCGGATGTCGAGACCGTCGCGAGAGAGGCTCAGAAGAAGCGAAACCTCCTGCGGCGCAAGGCCGAGCCGCTTCTCCGAGATCCAACGGCCTGGCTGCCCCAGGGGCTGGAAGACTTCGACGGGGCACTCGATCTCAGCCGGTACAGCGACCGGGTGATCGGCTTCGCGCCACTCGAATTCACCCCGGACCTCAGGAAGTCCTCGGGTATCGAGTGGTACCGGGAGGATGGCGGTCCCTTCCTCCGCCTCGAGATCCCGACCCCATATGGGTCCGAACCCCAGCGTCTCGAGGTCGCAAAGCCCGCTGACGCAGCGAGACTTCTTGCGGAGCTCCAGCGCCGCCTGACTGCCGGCGACACGCAGGCCTTCAGCTTCGGTGATCAGCAGGTCATCCCAACACCGGCCCTCGAGCGGCTGCTCCAGGAGCACCTTCAGACGCATCACGCGCGGGAGGTGGACCAGCCCGTCGAGGAGCCCTCGACTTCGAGCGGCGATGAGCCACGCGAAGAAGAGGGGTCTAAGCGGAAGAGGCTCGGTGCGGTCTTACGAGACAGCGACGAGGTCGAATCCTACGCAACCCGGGCAGCGATCGACGAGAGCAAGGTCCCTTGGGATGTGCTCACCGCGTGCTTGAGGGAAGGAATCTCCCTCAAGCCCCACCAGCGCGCTGGCATCGCCTGGCTCTGGAACCACGCGACCGAGGGCAGCCGCGGCGTACTCCTCGCCGACGACATGGGTCTCGGCAAGACCCTTCAGCTCGCCTGCTTCATGGCGCTGCGCCGGCGATGCAACTCAGCAGGGGAGGCCCAGCCCTGTCTGGTGGCGGCCCCGGTCATCCTCCTCGACAACTGGCTCGCGGAGCTGGAGCGATTCTTCCGCGCCGACGTCTTCGGTGAGGTCTTGCGGCTTCACGGCGAACAGCTCCGGAAGATCCGCGTCGGGCAGGCGCTCGACGTTTCTCGAATCAAGGCACACGGCCTGGTCCTGACCAACTACGAGACACTCGCTGGCAACCAGCCGACCCTCCTCTCCGTGGACTGGGATGTCGTCGTCTTGGACGAAGCCCAGGCCATCAAGAACCCCGAGACTGGCCGAGCCGTCGCCGCGCGCGGCCTCAAGAAGAAGTTCGGTATCTGTGCGACGGGCACTCCGGTCGAGAACCGTCTTTCGGATCTCTGGTCGCTCTACGACTTCCTGAGCCCCGGTCAGCCCTTCACGACGCACCAGGACTTCAAGCGGAAGCACGACGACGATCCCGACACTGGCGTCGAGCTCGTGCGGAAAGCACTCGCCTACCCGTCTCCACAGTCCTCCCTCCTACGTCGCGAGAAGGCCGAGCTCGACCTTCCCTCCAAGACGTATGTGCATCGGAAGATCGCGATGACACCCCAGCAGGCCAGCCGCGAGCAGATCATCGCCCGCTCGTGGCGGAACCCCGGCGACCACCTCCGGATACTCCAGGACCTTCAGAAGCTCTACCAGCATCCGCACCTTCTGACCCGAGCCGTCTCCGAGCAGGTGCCAGCGGACCCGGACTGGGAGCAGATCATGGCGGACAGCCCCAAGGTGCAGCTGTGTCTCCAGATCCTGGAGGAGATCGAGGCGAAGAGGGAGAAGGCCCTGCTCTTCACCCTCTGGATACCCATGCAGGCACTGCTTGCGGAGGTCATACGGCGAAAGTTCGGCCTCCGACGCGTCAGGATCATCAACGGCGACCCTTCAACTCGGCGGCATGCGCTTCGCTCCATCTCCGAGCTCAGTGAGTCCTCAGGGTTCGATGTGCTGGTGCTGTCTCCGCTGGCTGCTGGCACCGGCCTCAACATCGTGGCGGCCAACCACGTCATCCACTACGGGCGCTGGTGGAACCCTGCCAAGGAAGATCAGGCGACCGACCGCGCCTACCGGATCGGGCAGACCAAGCCGGTGACGGTCTACTACCCGCTGCTGCACCACCCGGGTAACCCGGAGGCCGGCTTCGACCTCCGCCTTCATGAGCTCGTCTCACGAAAACGAGCCATCGCTCGTGACTTCCTGCGGCCCCAGGGAGAGCAAGACCTTGGCGGCGAAGACCTTCGTTCGATCCTCGGAGAGGCATGACGAGCTGGGCAGGCATCTGGACCGCGTTCGATGGCCAGACCAAGGGACTCGTCCTTGTGGTCGTTGCACTCTTCTTCCTCCTCCTGGCGGGCATGTTGCGCCGGGCACTGTCGGTCCGGCGCGCGGCCAGAGGGCTGGCGGAGCGAGCACGACGAGGAGCGGAGACGACGGCCGCACCGCCCAACAAGGACCCGGACGCCATCCTCTGGAGCCACTTCCAGCGCTGCGTCGTGCAGCGTGAGGACACATCGGACGGCTCTCGATACGTGGTGTCCAGCCCAGTGGGAGCCGCCCTTCACGAGGCCGTAGAAACGTGGCTGTCCCGCAGCCGAGCCTTCGCGATGGGCTCCAGCCTCACGGGGGTCGCACTCATCTTCACCTTCGGCCTGATCTCGTGGGTGCTCGTGACCGACGTCAGCAAGGCCATCGGCGCTCTGGCCGAAGCCGCGACATCAGCCTCGGCCAACAAGGACCTCTCGTCGGCCGTTCAGCGAATGGGTGCCAAGTTCGCCATCTCGGCGGCTGGCGTCTTGTTGAGCATCGCGCACACGCTGCTGGCGCGCTCTCTTCGACGGTTTGCCCATACAGGTCTGCGCGAGGCCGAAGCAGCCCTGGCCGTCCTGTGTGTAAACATCGATCAGCACCGGCTCCGGACTGCCGAGGCCGCGGAACAGGCCGCAGGCGAGAGGAACGAGAAACTCGCCACGATCCTCGAGTCGAATGGAGCTTCGCTCCATGAGGTGCTCTCGACCTCGAACGACCTGCACAGGGCCACGTTGGCCATTCTCCAGGACGAAGCCGAGGCATCGGCCAAGAGGTTCGGCGGGCTCACTCAGCAGCTCGGCACACTCGACAGCAGCGTTCGCAAGCTCTCGAGCATCGAGGTCAGCATCCAGGCGATCGGCACCGATGTGGCAACCAACATCGGCAAGATGATGCGGCAGTCGATGGCCGAGGAGCTGAAGGGCATCCTCGCCGAGATGATGGCGAACCTGGAGGAGATGGCCAAACAGTTCCAGGGGGAGCTGGCGCAGACGATCCTGAACGAGATGATGCAGGTCCGCGAGGCTCTCGCGGGAGTCCGGCGCAGCATCGAGTCTCAGGGGGAGTCTCAGCTCGAGGCCATCCTTCGGCAGCTGCAGGATGTCCTCTCGGGTGGCTTCCAGTCCGAGTCAGCCAACATGACGACGGTCCTCCGTCAGTTCGCTGAGGTCGTCCCCGAGCTCAGCAAGCAGATCCAGACGATGACCGGCCAGATGACCGAGGAGATGGGTCGGAAGGCCGAGGAGTCCCGACGCATCAGTGACGCTCTTCTCGGGCGCATGTCAGAGCTCGTCGAACGGCTGGAGTCCCAGCAGAGCGCCTCACACGCCGCCATCGAGCGCATGACTGCCGCATCGTCAGAAGGAGCGGCTCTGGCCTCGGAGAGGATCGCTCGCTCCGGGCAAGAGGTCGTCGATCGGCTCTTGAAGGCGTCGGGGGAGGAGATCGGTCAGATCCTGACGCGCTTCCGCGAGATGTCGGAGGTGTCGGCGCTGCAGACCGGCGACCTCGCCGGTCAGATGGCGAAGATCGTGGAGTCGGTCACCGTCGCCCGTGACGCCCTGGAACGATCTGCCGGCGGTCTCTCCCAGATGGCCACTCGCCTCCATGACGTTCTCGCCGGTGGTCAGAAGGACGCCGAAGCCACGCGCGCCGCTCTCACCCAGTTCACCGAGGCCGGAAGGGTATTCGCAACAACCACGCAGGGGGCGAGACAGCTTGTCGAAGAGCTCGGCCAGCGCATCCAGGCGCAGCAGTCCCTCGTCGAGCAAGAGCGAGCTCACGCGCAGCGGGTCGAGGAGGTGTGGCCGAAGCTCTTCGACACGTATCTCCAGGAGTTCAAGCGCCAGTCCGAAGCATTGGCCTCTGCGTGGCAGTCCCAGGCCGACAAGGTGGATGCCCTCGTTCGCGGCGCCTCTGCTTCTCTGGCAAGCAACGTCGGCGAGCTCTCCGATTCGGTTGACCGGCTGGCCCGCCTTCAGAGCCAGACTGCGCCGCCGAAGGGTCCGGTCAGAACCTGATGGCGAGCCAGGCCAGCGAAGACGGCTTCTCGCACTCGATGGCCGACCTCATGGCCGGTGTGGCCGTGACGTTTCTCCTTCTGGCCGCGATCTTCATGGTGCAGCGGGCCAAGAAGGCGGAAGGAGCCGAGGACAAGGTCAAGCGACAGGCCGAGCTCCTCGCCGAGGCAGAGCAGAAGATCCGTGACCTCCGTGACCTCGCCGAACGGCTGAAGCGGATGCGAGAGGAAGTCGAAATCGATCCTTCCGATCCTCTCCTGCTGACCATCGTGCTGCGTCGCCAGGAATTCAGCTTCCAGCCTGGGCGCTGCGACGTGAGCACCAAGGCTGAAGAAGTCCTCCAGGAGGAGTTCCCCCAGCTCCTGCGGCAAGTCTGTCTCTTGGCCGACGAGAAGCGAATCCAGAGCATCGTCCTTGAGGGCCACACAGACGCACAGCTCTACTTCCACTCGAACCCGGAGTGCGGAGTTCCACGATCGGTGCATGACCGGTGTACCCGTCGCGGGGATGACCCGGATTGCCAGGCCGAGAGCTTCGCCAACAACGTCCGTCTCTCGGCAGCCAGAGCACAGAACCTCTTCTTCTCCCTGCGCCGAGCACTCAGCGAGCGCGATACCGACGGACGTCTGGCGTCATGTCTCGACAAGTGGTTCGTCGTGTCAGGCCGCGGTCCGGCCGAAGCGAAGAACAGCGTCGATGAGCGGTTTCGTCGGGTCGTAATCAAGATCCGTGGACGTGTTCGCGAGGAGACCGTGCGGTGAGCGCCTGGCTCGAGCAGGCGCTCCGGCAAGTCGAGGAGGCCAAGAGCCACCTCGGCTCAGCCTTCGCCGGAGCCACATCGCGCCTTGCGGAGACCGACATTCGGGTGGACGAGGGTCTCCGAGCTCTGGCCGAGATAGAAGCCAGGGTCGATGCGCAGCTCCAGAGGTCCATCGACCACTCATTCGTCCTAGGGTTGATTCGAAGCGGCAACGTCGAGGGCCTGTCCGCCCGGGAGGCCCGCTACGCCGTCCGCCTCGTGGGCGAGCTCTCACCAGGGGACATCGGATCGATCCTGCAGATCCGGCCTGAGTGCGCTCGTGACCTGGCAAGACAGTGCCTCGCGGCCTGGTCGGACTACATCGGCTCCGCCGATCGGACCGGCTACATGAAGCTGCTCATGCAGCATCCCGCCGCAATACCGGCCTTCCAGGCTGGGCTGCCGCTAGACGAGCTCCTCTCGGCGACCGGCCCGAACCTGGTGGCGCAGATTCTCTCGCGAGTGCCGCTCACCAGTCTTCGGGATCACCTGACAGAGCACACCGGGATCGAGCCCCGGTGGGAGTTCGCCTCAGCCGTCGTGGGGGCCTGGTTCGAGCAACGGCGCCGCCAGGGGCTCTCGCTCACGCCCGACTGGAGGCTCGTCTGTGAGGACGAGCAACTCCAGCGGGTTCTCATTCCACCTCGCTCCGAGGGCAAGAGCTCCACCAAGGCCCCGGCACCGCCCTCGGGTCCCAGGACCTCGATGTCGATTCATGCTGCGTTTGCCGCGACCGTCGTTGACGCCGTGCTGCAGCGGCCTCCCCTCCTCGAGACGGCTGCACTCGACTGGCTGACCGATCGCCTACTGAGCTCGAGCTTCCGAGACCCCCTGGTGCCACCAGAGACCGAAGGCTGGCGGCAGGTCCGCTCGAGGGCCACGCACTACGAGGACTTCCGCAGCTCGCTGATTCGAGATGACCTGGAGGTGTTCTTTCAGGAGGCGATGAGCGAGCCTGACCGCAAGCAGTTCTGGCTCAGGTACTTGCCCGCCATCAGGCGCACCATGTGCCTCCTCGGCCCTTCCCTCTACAAGAGCTTTCATGATCGTCTCGGTGGTGCAGACGAGAAGCGACGGGCAACCCTACGACGAGCACGCAGGTTCTCCTCGGGCGACATTCACGCGTTCTGCATCTACTTCGATCAGATCGTGGTGGTCGAGTTCTCCCACTCAGGGAATGCGGCTTACGTCTACACGCGTGCTGAGTTCGAAGAGCGATTCCGCACCCTCGAACTCGGTGGTCGGATGAGTGGGGCAGCGGACCTGAAGCGGCAGAACCACCACGCTCGTATCCTCCACCACCGCGGGTGGCAGTCCGAGGCAGCCGACCTGCTGGAGAGGAACGGAGTTCCGGCACAACCGAAGTCGAAGGGTTCGCATCACGCCTCGCAAAGTACTGCGGCGGCACGTCCCGGCCCAGCTGGCGCGGGAAGTCGCGAAGTGGCCGGCCGGCAGCCTGTCGTAGCCCAGGGCTACTCGAAGTTCCATCGACCGGACTGCATGGCGTTGTCCTCCTCGGCTCAGATGCGCCACTTCGTCGATCGAGAAGCCGCCATGTCGGACGGCCTCAAGCCGTGCTGGCAGTGCAAGCCGTAGTAGTGCTCTGGAGGACGAAACTCGCCCACGATGGAGGTGTGGGACCCCGGCTACGTCGGCGCGACGCAGCAGGATCTTTCGAAGAAGAGAGTGCGCCGCGGACGACCAGCTCCGCAGGTCTCTCGACGTCCAACCCGCGGGTAGACGCCGTCAGCCGGGTGAGATCTCCGCGACGTTCAAGTTGCGGAGGGCCTGTCGCGTCGAGACGGGCTTCGAGGCACACCGAGCCAGAATCCGCTTCCACCCGTTGCGAACCGCGATGGCCTCTCGGAGGATGTCGAGGTACTCGGCGTGGTCCACTGTCTCGTCGTTCGGCAGTGAGCCCTTGGCATGGTCCTCGACCAGAGCCGCTCGTGCAGCTCGGTCCCTGCCCAGCTCAAGAAGGCGCGAGTAGGCCTCACAGGCGTACGCAAACGTCTCGCGCTTCCTGAACTCGATCTCGAGGAGCCACTCCCTCGTACGGGTCTCGGGAAGCCCCAGTGTTCGCCGCTTGCAGTTGTGGAAGACGTGGGCGCATTCGTGAACGATGAAGTCGGCCAGCGTCTCGGTGTGCGTGAAGTACCTGAGCGAGACGTAGCAAGTGCGGTCCTCGCTGATGCCCACGTACCGAGATGCCTTCTTACCGAGGAGCGGGGCACCGATGCTGTCGAGGTACAGGTTCGCGATGTCCCACGTGGCATCGAGGGGGCTGCAGCCGGCCAGGATGGGGTGAATGGTCTCGGGCGCCACGAAGACGACGGACCGCTGGAGCGTTTCGAGAACCACGGAGCGCTCAGCCACCGGGAAGAGACCCTCCACCATCGGCGCGACCCTGGCTCGGGTGAGCTCGGCAGGGTCTCTGATCGCCGCCTCACTGGGAGCCGTCCCCCCAGCCTCCCGCTGCCGGACCACCTCGATGAGGCCAGCCAGCATGGCATTCCAGGATCGTGTCTCGCGCTCTACGAAGCTCCTTCCCCGCCAAACCTTGTTGTCGGGATCGCGACGTCCCGTGCGAACGTACGCACCGACGGCACGCCGCTCAGGGCTGCTGAGCACGGTGAGGTCAACGTGCTTGCGCGCAGGTTCTGCCACCGCGGCAGGATACGCCAGGGTGGTCGTGACGGGTGATCGCGAAGGGAGCGGAGGGCTGACGGTCAGAGGCTACGTGCGCAGCGAAAGCCGCCACCTTCGCCACCGGCGTCACTCATCCCGCCACCGCGGGTAGCGAGTGGTGCGAACGGCAGGGCTTGGGCTGCGGCCTCGAAGCTCGTGCTCTTGCCCGTGTGCCCGAGGCTCATGCCCCCGGTGATGACCTCGTTGGCGGGCCCAGTGGGGTCCATCACGCCCGCTGCCGAGGATGCGTAGTACTGGTCGTCGAACCAGTCGCTGACCCACTCGCCGACGTTGCCCACGAGGTCGAACACACCGAAGACGGAGCTCCCGTCGTGGGTCTCGTAGCCATCGTGAACGGCCCCGTCGAAGAAGGTCCCCGGTGTCGTCGTGAGGCCACGCCAGTATGCCGGACTGCTTTGCGCAGTTCCGTCGAAGACGTTCACGTTCGCCCTCCGGGCATCCATCTCGTTGCCCCAGGGGAACCACCGATCGTTGCAGCGCCCATCGCCAACAGCCAGGTCCGCTCGAGTCGTGCACGACCTGCCACTTGAGGAAGCGGGACCACGGCCCGCCAGCATCCACTCGGCCTCGGTCGGCAGGCGAGCTCCCTTCCAGGCACAGAAGGCCTTCGCCTCTGACCAGGACACACAGTTGATTGGATGCTCGTCGGCAGAGCCGAAGTTGGGCCAGCCCGGGTAGCCAGAGCTGCGGTCCCGCGGCAGCCGTTCGTAGTTGCAGTAGTCGGCCATCGCGGACGGGGCAGTGCAAGCACCTGCCGTCACGCAGGCGCGATACGCGGCTCGGGTCACCTTGGTCCTGTCGAGGTAGTAGCTCCGGCTGATCGTCGCTAAGAACTGGGGCCGATCAGGGTGGTAGTCGGGAAAGAAGGGATCCGCTGGATCGCCGTCCCGGCTTCCCATGACCACCATCGCCTTCGGGATGAGCACCTCCGAGCCCCAGTCGCACTCGAGCTGGCAGTAGCCCTTCGCGTTGCAGCTTCCAGGGCAGGGAGTCATGTCGTTCGAGCAGGACATGGCCTGCGCAGCGAGACGACAGTGCCGTGCGAGGAGGGTATTCGGATCGCCGGAATCGGGAACCCTGCCATCCCTGGACGCATCGCGAGCACTCGCATCCATCGGGGATGACATGGGGCCCTCTCCGCACCCGAGGAGGGCGAGGAGACAGGCAGACGCGACTCCGGCGATCCTCATGAGCTTCACGGAATGTACGGCCAGTTCGGCCACAGCGTATCAAGGTCGCAGAAGGGTGTGCGATCGGCCTTGTAGTTCGTCATGCACGCGACCCACTGGCTCTTGTCAACGATGCGATCCGTCACATCGAGAGCGTACTGCCAGTCCTGCGACGTCGTCCCGCGACCTGGGCAGTAGTAGGCGGTGCATCCGGCGCGCCGCGGCTTGGGCTGCACGGTCGCGTGCCAGCGAAGCCGGAGCCTGCCTCCACCGTGGCGGATGGCGTCGAACGTTTCGTAGGACAGGTGCAGCGGGCTCACCCGGGTGCCAGACACGCGGGAGGTCACCACCTTGTGGGGCAGCGTGGGCTGGTAGACCGTGGCCTCGAGCTCGACCCAGGGGTTGACGATGTCCACCTGAGCCCAGGGGGCCGCGACGACCTTGCCGACGTTGGCCACTGGCGAGTCTGCCGAGAAGCGGCGGCCGTCATCCCCACAGAACGCACGCTGGTCGCCGACCACCTGCGCACCCACGTGGACCTTCTGGCTGCACATGTCGTAGACGACAGGGATGCTCCACTGGTTGACGGTCGTGGTGCCGCTGCTCCCGCCGTTGAGCGGCGGACGGGGGTCGAGTGGATCCCGGCCCAGACGAGCCAGGGCTGCATCGCTCTGGAACCCGACCGCGCCAATCCGGAGGTCATGGCAGCGCTGGTAGTCCTCGGGGTATTGGGCCAGCTTGTCCCAGACGGGGTAATACGTACCCGTCAGGTACACGAGAAAGTCAGGAAGGTAGCTCGTGTGGTACGAGCGCCCCGTCACCGAGCCCTTCGCCACGCCAATCAGACGGAGTGGCGCCTCGGCCCCCCCAAACAGCCCGAAGACCGCACCCGCGCCGGCTGCTGCGCCAGCCCACGGGCTGTTGAGCCCGTTGAAGTAGGCGAGCATCGTGGACGAGGCGCTCCCGGCACTCAGGGCAGAGAGGAACATGTCCTTGCCGATCTTGATGGGATCGCGCTCGATGCTCGGCACGGACGAGCCGGGAATGTCGAGCTTGAGATCTGCGACGAGGTCGTTCTGGGTGATGTCCACCGAGCTGAAGCTGACGCGGATGGCCACCGTGCTGCTGGGCGTCAGGCGACCAGAGGCATCCCTGTTCTTCGTGTAGAGGTCAGGATCGAAGAGCGTTGGCAGCTCCGCACGCAGCCAGCGTCCACTGCGCAGGCAGGAGGTTCCAGAGTGCAGGCTCACCCAGGGATCTTGCTCGTCATGCTTCCAAGCGAATGAGGCCTTGCGCCGGCCCTGGGTCCGGGTGGTGCCGGTCGCCCTGCCGGCGGCATCGAGCTCGGTGACATCCCGCCACTGGGTCGGCGGGAGATCCTCGAGCGGGAAGCTCCACGACGCCACCTCCTGCATGGGTGGGGTCGAGAACGGGTGCACCAGGGAGACGTTCGCGAGGAGCTCGTTGTAGCCGCTCGTCTGGGGCAGGTAGACGAACAGGCGGAACGTTCCGTGATTGCGATTCTGGAAGATCATGTAGCCGACGGGGCCACCCCCGATTCCACCGGGCGTGAGACCAAATCGATACGCAAGGACATCCCAGCCCTGCGCGGGGTCCGGGTACCAGTTCGGATCATTCGGCGGCGGACTGTGGTTCCCATCGCAGGCGTACTGCCACCACGGCCTGCTGTTGATGACGTGATCGATTTGCGTGGTTTGACGTCCACCAGCGTCGACGGCGACCGTGCGCCAGTTCCAGTCGATGAATGGGCTCGTGGCGGCGTAAAGGATCGGCGGATTGGTGTTCGGTCGCGGTGAGGGCGGCAGGAAGCTCACGCAGGCGCTCGCCGATCCGGCGTTCGCAGGGTCCACTGGCACCGAGCCCCAAGGAATCAGGGGATCGAGAGCCTGCTGGGCGGCAGCGCTCAGACGGTAGTACCCGGCGGGATCGTCGGCGCCAGCGCGCTTGAGGGCACAGGCCCGCACATAGTCGATCTGCGGCACGTCGAGCCACTTGCTCAGCCGAGAGAGCTCGTCCACAGCGTCCTTGCTGAGGCCGGTCGTGCTCATCACGCTGGTGGCGCTGCGCGAGCGCAGGTCCGAGAAGGACTGGATGCCTGCTCCAGAGAGCTTGGCTCCGACGTCGGCCGGCAGCCAGCTCGCGGAGAACTTGAAGGGCTTCTTCGCCGGATCGGCGATGACGCCGGATTGATCTGCAGCAAAGCTGGCACTGAGCTGGGCGGTCGCATTCGGGTCACGGGCGCCCGAGACCAGCAGGTACTCGCCTGCACCCGGGAGCCTGGTCGCCATGATCGCGGAGCCACTCCCGCTCGGAACACGCTCCCACCGGCCGAGGCAGGAGGTGCGGCGGTAAAGAACCATGTTGACCGTGGGGCCACCCGCTGGAGGAGTGGGCACCACCGGAGGCGCCACGACGGGGGGCACAGCTCGGAGGGCAGCGCTGGCGTTGATGGCTGCGGCGTCCTCGGCACGAAACGTCCAGCCGACGAGGCGTCGGGCAGGACTGATGTCACTCGTGACGACCGCACCAGGGGCGATGTCGCCAACCACGATCGGAGTGGTGGATGGACTGTCCGCCTTCGACTCCGCTTCGAGGGCTGCATCAGCCTCGGCCGCGAAGGCGTCGAGCTCAGGGCTCTGCTGCCCTTGGCTCTGCGGACCACAACCAACACCAACACCACCGAGAACGAGGAACAGAGAGAGCAGGGATGAGCGAGGTAGGTTCAAGACCGACTCCTTTGGATTGAGCGACCCTTAGCGCACGCCAAGGGCCCTGGCAACCCAGGTATCGGCAAGGTTCACGAGGAGTTGCGTCGAAAATCCGCTAGTCCTGAGCTAGCGAAAATCTGCTGAAAGATAGGCGTGTATCCCACCTTGCTCGAGTTGCAGACATTCGCATCTGGCCAGCGCTCTGCCTCGAGCGATTCAAGCCACTTGGTTCAAGGCGGCCCTGCCTGCAGGGCAGATGGCTCCAGCGGCGTGGGTACAGCCGGAACGGACTACTTCGAAAAAAGAGCCCCGAAAAAAAAAATTGAGGCGGGGGGGATGGGGGGGCCGAATATCGAGAACCCGTGTGGGGTCCCGCACGGAGTCCCCTCGTTCAGGTCCGGGTCCGTTTTCTCTTAGCCGTAGACATAGACGATGCTCGGGCGCGCACGCTGGCGCTGGTCTTGGGCCTACCGGGCTTGCGCTTGGTCTTCGCCGGCACGAAGAGCTCGGCCAGCTTGACCCCGAGCACCTTGGCGAAGCCCGCCAAGGTGAGCACGGTCAGGTTCTCCTCGCCGCGCTCGACTCGCTTGATCCAGCTGAAGGACACATCCAGGGCCTCGGCGAACCCTTCCTTGGTGAGGCCGCGCTGCCGTCTGAGCTCGGACACGCGGTTCCCCAGCGTGACGAGCACTCCGGGGCGGTCCGGTCGAGACATGGCCCCCGACGGTCGGATGCCGGCACGATCCTAAACAGGCCACCTATAGATGGACCGTTTCTGCTTGCCCGCTGCGCGTGGGCTGGGCGACGATCAACAGGGTGAGAGCCCTGGGGATGGTGGTGGAGCGGTTGTTGGGGGCGCTCCCGCGCATGGCCTGCCTGGCGGCTCTCGTCCTCATCGGTGGTCTCGCGCTGCCGGCTGAGGCAGCGCGGCCGAGAAGGGTTCGAGTCACCAAGGCGCAGCCCAGACCGCTGGCCGCTCCCGTCCATTCGGTGAAGGCCTACCGCACCCGCACGGGCAAGTTCGTGCCGGGGCGTCGTCGAGCGAGGGCCGACAAGCGGACCAGCAACAACCTGGGGCGGGTAGCGGTCGGAGCTCGTCTTGGAGCTGCCCCTCGCGGCCCTCGAGTGCACCGATAGGCAGCCGACATGGAGACCCTCGGCATCCTCGCCATCCTGGCGGTCTGTGCGCTGAGCGGGCCCTGGAGTCCACTTCGGAGGAAGCGAACCACGGGTAGCTCCGGCGCAGCAGATGGGCCGAGCACCGCGCCAGCGCGCACTCCCACAGTCGGCGGATCCCCAAGGGAGTTCGTGGTCTCGGTCGAGCAGCTCGAGGAGCTCCGCAAGAAGGGGGTGCTCACGGACGAGGAGTGTGCCGATCGAAAGGGGACACTCATCGAAGGGCTACGCAAGGCTGTCCACACGGTCGCGCCCGAGGAGTTTCTGACATCGTTGATGCCCTTGCTCGAGCAGGGGGCCCTGACGAAGGACGAGGTCAGCACCTTGAAGGACATGGCCATGCCGACCTCGAGCGCGTCCCGAGGGCACAGGCCATCGCCATCCAGCCGCGTGTCGCAGGCTTCGCATCGTGCCGCTGTACTGGAACCAGTCCTGCTGCCGTCTCGGTCGCCCCCTCCAGTCGCGCGCGAGGCCGAGCCACAACCCGTCCCGGTTCCTGCCCCCTGGACGCGCTGGAAGCCGCACCTGATCGCGGGCGTCAGCGTGGTGAGCCTGGTTCTCTTCGTCCTCATCGACGCCCTGGCCAATCGGCCGGAGCCCAGGGCGCCGAAGGCTGCAGCGACTTCTGAGCAGCCCGCGGCTGCACCTGTCCCGCCGCCGGCTCCGCCCCCGCCGGCTCCGCCACAAACGGCGTCAGACGTGGTTCACGAGGCGGCCACGGAGCTCCGCTTGCTGGAGCCAACCCAGACCGACAAGCTCACCGCGATCAGGGACAGGGCCACCTCGGCGATGAAGGAGGGCGGGTTCAAAGAGCGAGCCTGGGCCTCGTTCGCTCAGATGATCAAGATCAGCAAGGACCTTGCCGCCGCAACCGAGGCCCCCTCTGACCCAGGCGAGAAGCCCAAGTACGAAGCTCCAGCATACGACCCGCCGAAGCAGGACCGCATCGATCCCGAAGAGGCTCGCATGCTCGCGGACGGCGACAGGTTCCTGGGGAACATGTTCGCCGCCAGCGCACGCGAGGAACAGGCGGAGCACCGCAAGGCCCTGCGCGAGTACAAGAAGGAACACGCCGAAGCGGTGGCCTCTGCCAAGGAACACTACAAGTCCGAGCTCGCAACCTGGCAACAGGCGAGGAGGGAATGGGACCGTTGGAGGAAGGCAACCCCAGGCAACAAGGCGCGCGCCGAAACCCTCCTGCAGAGATTCCAGCGCGAACGCGAAGGGCTCGCAACCCTCCTCCAGGGGTGGACTGGTGCGAACTGACGAGAGGATGACCCGGGGCCGGGTGTGCACCCCATTGGTGCTGCTGACCCTCTCGGGTTGTCTTCCGCCGCCTCCTCAGGTTCACGATCCGAACGCCACCAACGAGGAACCAGCGGGCGCGCTCCGTGAGCTCCCCCTGCCGGGCAGAAAGCCCATCTCAATCAAGGTGGCCCCCGACGACTTGCGGTTCGTCGATGTGCTGATCGAAGGCGAGCCAAGAAACGATCCCACGCAGGCTTGCCAGTACTGGAAGCAGGCTGTGGTGAGGTTCGAGGAAGCAGAGCGGCCGGCGGTACTCCGGATGGCATTGGACGCTCAGGCTGCCTGGTGCGGAAGCCGAGATAGTTCCGCCGGAACACCCCGTGGACTCGACGCTGGCCTCCCCGTCGTCGAACATGAGTTCCCGGTTGTGCGCCCGCCTCCGGATAGCGGCGCAATCGTTCGGGCTGCACCTGCTCAAGCCGATGGTGGCGCTGAGCGCACAAAGCCACTGCCGCCGAGCCAGCAGGATGGACATTGGCACATCATCGAAGGCCGCCGAGCAGAGCGAGCAGGTGACCTCGACCTGGCCCTCACCGAACTTGCCGCGGCGCATCGCATGCTGGGCACACCGTCCCTCCTCAAGGACCTAGCCGCCCTCCACGCCAAGAAGGGCGATGCTGCCCGTGCGTCCGCAATGCTGGGACGCTACACGAACGCTCGGGCTGTCGCTGTTGGCGCCCGGATGGTGATGCCGCGTATCGGATACCTTCATCCAGAGGCGAGAGTCTATTCGCAGTTGGCCCCGGGAGTTGGTGGGGAGATGTTTCACTTTCATCGAAGTGAGTCTGACGAAGAGTGGATCAAGGTCCTCGTTGTCGCCGAAGCCTCTGAGCGATTCGGAATCATCTGGCAAGACTACGCTCGGTGGGAGCATGGCGACTCGCGCAGCGCCACAGACTCCGTGTTCGACGCAATCTCTCACTGGGTCGAGAAGGGAGACGTTGTAGCCCCCTCTCAACTCAAGCGCGCTCACGACAAGTGGCTGAGAGCATTCCGCAAGGAGCGCGCTGCGGCGGAGGAGAAGACGGATCCAGAACTCGCGATTCTTCGTCGCGAGGCACTTCGCAGAAAGGCCGGAGTTCCATCGCTGCTTGCCAAGTGCAAACAGCTCAACAAGCAACTGGAGCAAAAGATGCGCAGCCGCGCAGTGGCTGCGCGAGTAGATGATGCGCACCAAGCCGTCTACAACAAGCTGACCGAACTGGTAGAGCTGATGACGAAGGCCAAGATGTCGAACGACTCGATCGATACCCTGAAGGGAGACATTCGGGGCGCGTGCTTCTGATGGGCTATTTGGAGCCGCGCCGGTGGCTCTCGGTAGGGCGTCTGCCAAGGAAGTGCACAGCGAGGAGCCCGCAGAAGGAGGAACAGTGCGCACTGATTCGTGGATACGTTGTGCGCTCCTGGGATCGATCGTGGCGTGCGCCTCAGCGCCGCCGCCACCTACCGTGACGGAAGAGCCCGCAGACTACACGGTCCGAGAGCTGGCGCCACCCGGGCAGAAGAAAATCTCGGTCACGGTATCTCCTGCAGACGCTCGCATTCTCGATCTCCTTGTCGAGGAGCAGCCCTCGAGTGCCGCGGATGCGTGCTCGTACTGGCAGCAAGCGACCATCAAGTTCGATGAGTCTGGACGGCCGACCATTCTCAGATTCGCGGTGGATGCCCGAGACGCCTGGTGCAGGGCTCGAGATACTGCGGTGGCGGCGGCACAGGCTGCAAGCGCTACCCCCACGGTGCCACCTGAATCTCCAACCTCACGAGCGAGCGCGCCCGCCTCTGCCGAGGCCGCATCCGTCGCCAAGCCAAGTGCCGACGGCGCCCAGCCCCCGGTGCAGTCCGCACCTGTGCCGGCCACTGGAACGGTGCCTGCAGCCTCGGGACTGTCGGGCACCGCTGTCGCGTACATATCGGGCGTCACCGAGATCAGCGGGATGTTCAATGACCCGCGTGACGCCCGGCGCTGCCGCTTCTTCGATGAGGACATCGGCTTGCTGGGCTTTCGCGTGCTCGTCGTCGCTGCCGACGACACTCGAAGTGGGGTGGTCCTGTACCCCGAGGGCAGCAAGTACTACGACGAACTCTTCGCACGCCAGAGGCCCAAGGCCCAATGCTGGGTTTCAAAGAGGGACCTCCTCACGGAGGAGCAGTTCAGGCGCCTGACCCCGGCTCAACCGCCCAGGGCGAACAGGTCAGCCGAGTCGCGAGCCCCCAAGAAGCAACGGACAGCCACGAAGGAGCACGCCATTCCGACGGCTGCCGCTCCAGCCGAGCTGCGGCAGAAGTGCACCGAGAAGGGAGCCAACGCAGCCGCCTCCTGCTACGACAAGTGCGGTCCGCCGCTCACGCCAGCTGGTGAAGCCTGCAGGCGCAAGTGCTGGGACGGGACCTACCGCCCCATCGCCAAGCGCTGCGGCTATGACCCTGGGGCCTGGATTCCGTTGAAGTAGGCCAAGACCATCGCGGACCGCGATCCGACATCACCTCACATTGGCTGTGCCACGTGGAATCACCTGAGCCATCCCGTGCCAGTCTCCGAGGACAATCGGGGCCTCTTCGTTCTCGGAGGAACAATGGCGAAATGTGGATTTCTGGGACTGCGACAGGAGTCTGTCACTGGTGTCGCTCGAGGAGCCGTGTCACCTCCACGTGCCACACTTCAAGCCATCATGACCAGGTCCGAGCTCATCGCCAACGTCTGCAAGAACACCGGAACCGCCGAGTCGGTCGTAAAGGCCGTGGTGGACAGCTACGAGCAGGAGCTTCTTCAGGGGGTCGTGCGCGATGGCG
Source organism: uncultured Myxococcales bacterium (assembly GCA_964593795.1). Classification (GTDB taxonomy): domain Bacteria; phylum Myxococcota_A; class Polyangia; order JAHFDS01; family JAHFDS01; genus JAHFDS01. The sequence goes on from CAZQJC010000176.1 coordinate 28,000, forward strand.
TAGTGAAGCTGCAGGGCCTGGGACGGTTCAAGCTGGTGAAGAGGCGACCGAGAGGGGTGTGCGGGGAGGACGAGACCGTCTACTTGGCCTTCCGTTGCGCCGAGGGGCTGAAGGACCAGCTACGAGATCTGGTTCGGGTTGGTGCGCACCGGCCCTCTCCACGACTCCTGCGCGCCTTGCTCGAGCACCGGGCTGCACGGGTGGCCGAAGAGGCTGGCGGGTAGCTCGGCTGGTTCCTTCCCCAGTGCACCATGTAGGGCCGTTTGCGACACACTCCTCCCGGTCCGAGCTTGAGCTTCGTCAACGGGAGGTCTCCAGCTCACATCGCTTGAGCTGGCCCTCCAGAGAGGGGTATCGTATTCAGCGGTCGCCGTGCCGACGGAGGGGAGCGGAGAGATGAGGGGCCTTCACAAACGATCGTTTCTGGCCGCCAACGTCCCCAGCGAGGACCGCGGGTAGATGTCAGCGGACCCGGAGTTCGGCAACTCCTTGTTCGACCTGCTTGCATTAGCAACCGACCTCAAGAATCGCATTGGTGAAATGCGCCTGAGGTTGGCTTCAGCCGGCGGCATGTCGGATGAGGACGCCGGGCGCTTGGATGCGGTCGATCAGGCGACTCATCTCGTTGTCGACACCCTCACGAGCATCTCTGGATCGCAAGTAGCGCGGCACCCGACCACACCACCTGGATAGACCCACATGATCCTCTACGCCATTCTCCTCGCACTCGCCGCGGGTCCTGAACAACTCGCGGCTGAGTACTGCGTCTTCGGGTCTGGAAGACCTGCGTCCTCCGGCAACCTTCCCGCTCTCTGCGAGTCGGGCGGCCATACCGAGTTGAGGATACTGAACACCAAGGATGGCACTGCGCGCCAGATAGGCTCAGGGCGGATCTCAGCAAGCGCAGAGATTAGCCAAGACGGATCCCTCGTTGCCGGGCTATCCAGCGAGCGCGTAGGCAACATCAACATTGTGTCCGCGTCAGATGGGAGCGCTGTTGCCAGTATCGATGGTGAGTTCACTCAGGTTGCCTGGGATCAAACTCGCCCCCGAGTACTTCACTTCGTTTCGAAGCCTGGGATCGATTCGTCCAGAGCCAAAGTGTACCAACAGGGGCAGGTTCCGGCGACGTCCGTCTGCACCGCCGAACTCAAGAAGACCGGCCCGGCTAGCGAGGCATCTACTCCCGACTGCATCCCCGTCGAAGGGGATGTTGTTTGGTTAGACCTTCAGCCGCGGGGAAGCGAAGCACTGGTGTTCTCGCGCACCGGAACCAATACATACACCCTGTTCAAGGGCAAGCTCGGTACCCTAAAAGCGATCTGGACAACCGAACAGTCAATAGAGAACGCACTCCGATGGTCTCCTGACGGGGGCCGGTTCGCATTTATCGAGCAGCGGGAGAATGGTAAGAAGCGCGAACAAAGGGTCTACATGGGTGCATCGGACAGTGCGAATCCTACGCTCCGTGCCACTATTCCTGAGGGATTTCGAACTACATTTTCCTGGGTCGGCAATGACACTGTTGTCGCTAGCGCCATATCGAAGGCCCAGCGTCCCAAGGGAGGATTCATGAAGGTCCTTCAGACGTCAATCGTTTCCATTGCGGCGGAATCAGGGAAGACGAAGAAGCTCGCGCAGATCAACAACCCATCTGAAGTTGTCGCATCTGCAATGGATGGTGCCCTCATCTGCGAACGAACCGGAACGTTCAAGGAGGGCCGAATCCTCAGGATCACGGTACGATAAGAGCGTCTCGGTCATGCCGTCTCGTCAATCAGCTTCCTGATCTCTCGTTCTTTCGCGACTTCACAGTCTTCCCCCACTCTATCCGGCTCAGTCTTGGCACCGACATACGCTGCAGACCCTCGCTCTCTCGCCGCCTTCTTGGCCTCTTGCGCCATGTTCTCGATCCGCTGGGCCTCATTCTGAAACAGATCATCCATGTGCATTGATGTGTTCACGCACAGGTCATCCCGCAACCCCTGGCGTCTCGAGTGGCAATGTAGGAGTTGCCATAATCAGGCACACTCGGACGCTGCGCATCTTGGGGCCACGCCCAGACCGTGCAGACCTCTCCAACCCGATCGTAGGATCGTAGGATCGTCTCCTCGCAGGGGAAGAGTTCCTGCCGCCGGGGCGCCTTGCACGGCGTGGAGCACATCGCCGGGGTTTCGGGCCAGACCACCCCAGGGTGACGACGCTGGACCAGCAGCTTCGCAGACTCAGCCCGTGGGACCGGCCTGCGCGACCTGCTCGATGGGGGCGTAGACCTCCGGGCCCTCGTTCAGGAAGAGTTCTACAAGACTCGTGGCCAACTCCTCCAAGGAGACATCGCGCCTCTCGTGCTCCCACACCTCACCCTGCAGCTTCTTGAGCAACGCCATGTGATAGCGGCCAAGACGGATGGTGATTCGTTCATAGCGCTCGCGTGGCATGCTGTTGATTCTCCCCGCGCCTAGACGTCGTGGGAACCATCATCGTTCTGGGAGGTCCTTACGGGCAGATCATCTCTGCCTCCTCGGCCGCCGTGCCGTTCACGACCGCATCGAGTGCCTTGGCAGAACCTGGCGCCAGACGGAAGAAGTGGCCCTGGATGGGCGTCACGTTCTTGAGCCTGCCATCGACCAGGGCACGAGGTACCCCGTTTCTGTCGGGGTGGTGCGAGGCACGACGGGAGTAGTGTAGAGGTACCGCGTCGATCAACGCGAGGTCGAAACGTGCACCTCCAACCGGAGGACCTTGCGACGAGTGTTGAGAAGCGACGCAACGCCTGACGGGCTCTTAGCCGGATTGGAAGATCACGGAGTCGCATCGGCGATCCAGTAGACGCGCGAGATCTTCTCCGCGTGCAACAGCGCGGAGATCCTCGTGGGTCAAGACCAGCACGATCGTGCCGTCCTGCTGGTAGGCGGTACGAATGACACCTCGAGCGCCCCGACCATGACTTCCGGTCACGCCTGCGCGTGAGAAGACGATGCCGAGCTTCACCCGCGCGGCTTGCATCTTGCCGATGAAGTCTCGGAGTGTCGCGGCATCGGCAGGTGCGCTCCAATTCTTGCACTCAACCATTACGTAGCGGCCGACCTGTTCGAGCAGCGCCAGCTTGGGCTCGCCGACGTACTCCATGATCAGATCGATCTCAGACGTATCCGTGGAGAGCCGCCGATGCTTCGCCCTGAGGCAACGGATCAGTTCGAGTGCAACGGATGCAAGGTTCTCGTACGCGAGCCCTTTTTCCTTCGGGCTTGCCGCCACGTCAGCGGCTTCGAGTGCCTTCGTGATTCCGTCGAGCTGCGCCTCGCTCAAGGGCTGTGCTACCTCGGCGGCGAGCGCCGGCTTGGAGATCAGCGCAAGCACCTTCCGCGCATGGTCGAGAGTGGCCGTACTTGGCGCCAGAGCGAGGCTGCCGTTCGGCGAACGAACCATGAAGACCGATGGGCCACAAAGGACGGCTGCCCTCGCCCTTGACAGCCGAAGAACCTCGTCCAGCAGCCTCTCGCGCTGGTCGAGCGTCCTTCCCTGGGCGGTCTCGACCTCGTAGGCAAGCAAGGGGTGATCCGTCTCATATGGCTTGATGACGGCGTCCAAGTCCGCATCTGAGGTCCTGTACTCGATCAGGAGCGCGTCCGGAGGGTAGCCCATCAGGCGCGACAGGGGGCTCACGAATCGGTGAAGGAATGGGCGTTCGTCGCCATGCAGGAGAGGTAGGCGTCGCAGCGCCGCGAGAACCGCGACGTCCGACATTTCGGGAAGTAACGTTCCATCGACCAGGGATGGCGCGCTGTGCAACAGGTCGTAGATCGACCGCGCGGGATCCGACACCGGCACCGAGTACGAGAAGGTGAAATGCTCGTCGTCGGCGTCGGCGACGCAGCACTCAGTCACGAGGCCCGCCTCCTTGGCAAGATGCAGCTCGTCGAGGACGACCTCGCGAGCCTGTGAAAGTTGACGGCAACGCTCGTCGTCCTCCGGTACGTCGTCGGCGTCGACCACCTGCACCTCTTCTACCGCGAGTAGTGCCGTGTCGCTCAATCGGAGGAAGGACACCCCTTCAGGGTCGGAGTAGACGCCCCTTGTCGAGCCAATAACCCTCCGGACGCCCATTACGCTTGCGCCGAGCGGAAGGTCGGTACCTCGGATTCGCCTGAGTAGGCGCACCGGAACTTCGACCGGGCCATCGTCGTGGTTCTCCGGAACGAAGGTCTCGCCGTCGATGGTCAGTTCGCGCTCGGCTGCGTTCCACTCGATCTTCATCGGTCTCTCCGCCGGTACCAGTCTAACTCTAAGGTCCACCTCTTCATGTTCGCGACCAGGCAGTCCCTCGAAGCTTCCGTCAGTCGGTGCCAGAGTGTCTCGTCAGTCGATGTCAGAATCACGACTCGGCGTGGCACCACTCGTGGAGGCTGGGGCGGATGTTTGTGTCGCAGCAGGTGGCTGTGCCCAGAGTGGGGTGGCGACGAAGACCTCAAGGTCCCTGCCGATGGCGTCGCGCATGCGCCGCACTACTGCCGACACCGTCCTTCCGCTCGCGACCACATCGTCGACGATCAGGAGTGATGACAGGTTCTCCGGAAGGGGGTACCCGGGGTCGAGCGCTATGGCCGAAAGGACCTCCTGGTAGGAAGTGGTCATCCCCGACCGAACAGGAGCGATCTCTCCACCCACACCGCACCGCAGTTAACGCAGCGGAACTTCGCGCCACCGACGAACACTACCTCCGTGCGGATGCTGTCGCGCTCGTCGGGGCACCTCGCGCACTTGGAATGCCTCGGACGCACCTGATAGTCGGTGGCGTGCGGCGGTAGACCCAGGAGTCGTGCCCACTCCACGATGAAGTCCTCGTCCCAGCGGAGGTCCACGGCGTGCTTGCCGCTGGTGAGCCCGTAGTGCACCGCCAGGTAGTAGAGGCGCATCACCTTCGCGTGGTCGCGCATGCCCCGTAGGACGAGCTCGCGGCCGACCAAGGTGACGAGCTGGAGGAGCCTGGACCTGTGCACCGCCGCTGATCCTCTTGACTGAACATCGGATCAGTATCATTCTGGACGGGTGCTTGTCCAGGACAGTGAGCCGTTGGTGCGGAAGCCGGCGCGCAGCAGCGATTTTCGCGGCCACTGCCAGGGCCTCTGCATCACCATCGCCGAGCGCGAGTTGCAGCAGGCGCTGGAGGTGGCGGCGGATCTACAGCGCGAAGGCGGCCCGTGGCTCGGCTACGGCCCTGAGTCTTGGGAGGAGTACAAGGACGCGGTCGAGGGCGCTCAGCTAGCGATCGAGCAGCGGCTCGAACGGCTCATGGAGCTGATGGAGGCGCGGGAGGTTGGCGCTCGGTAGCGCCCACTACGCGAGGCGGATGTTCTCGGGGCGTGGTGCCTTGGACCTTGTCCGAGATCGAACTCCAAGGCAGGCCTCGGTTGCAGCCGCTGACACTGCCAGCGCTTCCCCCTGTCAGATCGGCGTGCTGCGATCACCAGGTCGTGAGCGATCGGATCCGACCCGCCTTCTTCTACCCTCCCACGCACCTCCAGAAGGCGGGGCTGGACCTTCATCTGTTCCCCAAGGACGCTCGCCTCACCGGCGTGCACGTCCTGTTCGGGCGCAACAACGTCGGCAAGTCGCGAGTGCTCGACGCCCTCCGCGAAGGCCTATACGGAGCAACGGTGGGCCTGGACGAGATCATTCGTCACCTCGGTCATCCGCCGAACAACGTGTCGACCCGCGACGTCGGCAGCGTCACTTTGAACTGGGCTCGACCGAACCAGCCAGCCGACTCACACCAATCCTCGCACCTGCCGGAGCAGGAAGGCGCTGCCTTGCAGGCGCGAATCGACCCTACGCGCTATCCGGCCATCAAGTCGTGGCTGGAAGGTGCCGGTAGCCATCTCGGGGGCCGACCCGCGGCATTCCTGGGAACGAACCGCTACCTCGTCCACAGCGGCACCACCGCCAAGGCTGGCAACGAGCCTGCCGGCTGGGCAGGACTGCTGCACAACCTTGCCAACAGCACTGTACCGGCGCGCGTCGAGCAGTTCGACCGGATCTCGGCGGCGTTCGAAGTGGTTACCGAGGGCCTCCGCTTCAGGGCGAGGGGCGAGAGCGGTGCTGCGGAGGTCTTCATCTGCGATGGACCCGGCGACAAGCTGGGGAGAACCCTCCGCGAGTGCGGAGACGGACTTCGCGATCTTCTCGGACTCTTGATCCAGATCAGCCATCACGACGGCTTCGATCTGTTGATCGACGATCCCGGAATCCGCCTGCACCCCCACGCCCAGCGCCGCATCCTCGACTACCTCGTTCAGGAATCGAAGGACCGCGCCATCTGGGTAGCCACCCACGATGGCGTGTTCATTGGCTCACCCGCCGTTCAGACCCGGATCGCCGTACACCGTGAGAGGGACGTCACGATGCTCTCGGAGCCGACCGGCTACGAGGAGACGCGACGGGCGTTCATCGACCTGGGCTGGCAGCCCAACGACGCCTTCTTCGCCGACACCGTCCTCTTCTGCGAGGGACCATCCGACCTTGCAGCCTTCAGGATCCGGCTCTCGCACCTTTCAAGGACGGCTCCGCTGATGTCCGGCACACACGTCGTCCCGCTCAGGGGAACCAGCGACATCACCGCCGACCAGCCCCGTGTCAGGGAGCACCTGGAGCTGGCACATTCCATGTTCCCGCAGGCTCGCCTCGTCGCCGTCATGGATCGTGATCGCCTGACCGAGCCGCAGATCGCTGCCCTCAGGCTGGATCTTGAGAAGAAGGGACTCGCGGTGCATCTGCACGTCCTCGCCGAGCAGGAGCTTGAGGGCTACTGGCTGGACGCCCGGGTGATCGTCCCGATGCTACTTCGCGTGGCTGAACGCGCTGGACGAACGCTCGTAGTCGAACCTGCGGAGGTCGTCGCCATGATCAACAAGGGACAGTCCGCAATGCCGGCCACCAAGCCATCGGCGATCCTGAGCGAGATCTGGAACCGCTACCTCGCTGGTCCCTATCCCAAGACCGATGGCGCCGAAGTCGCGGTGGCGCTCTTGGGTGCATTTCCGGATCTCAGTGACCGGCTAGACCTGGAGATTCGAAAGGCTGTGGAACATGCCCGCTAGGACCCGCTTGGCTCCCGGGCAGGGGAGTCCAACTGGGTGAAGCGCTACCGGGTGCTTGCATTTACGTTCGACACCAGGGTTCACTCCCTTGCGATGCGCATCGATCCTGCCTGGGAGCCGCACATCCAAGAGCACTGGCGGGGGCTCCAGGCGCAACTCCGCGGCGAACTCACGCAGCAGTTCGGTGCACGGGATGCCCAGACCAAGATCCAGGACTTCATCGACCTGGGTGCAGAGCCATTCTCGGTCGTTTCGTATCACAATGCACTCCTCCGGCAGATCCGAACCGCCTTCGTGTCTGGAAGCTACTACCCAGCGATGACGGCTGCGTATGCGCTCGCCGAGCGCATCTTGAATCACATGGTTCTCGCCCTGAGAGACATCTATCAGTGCTTTCCCAGCTACAAGTCTGTCGCGACACAGAAGCAGTTCTCGAAGTGGGATCCGATGATGGACGCACTCGATCGATGGAACGTCCTGTTGCCCGAAGCCTCTGCGGCGGTCCGGTCTATGAAGAGCCTCCGTTGGACGGCAATCCACTTTGACGAGAAGGCGGCGGAAGAGGCACGCCCCCGTGCCCTCCAGGCGATCGGGTTGCTCAAGGACTTCATCGCCAAGCAATTCGGAACGCTATCCGCACCTTGGTTCATCCAGAACAACGTGAACTCCTTCATCAGGAAGGAGGCTGAGAGCCTCCCCTTCGTCAGGGTCTTCTATCTACCAGCATCCGTTCTGGTCGGACCACGGCATGCACTGCGAGCCGATCGCTTCCCGTTCGAAGCGCACGATCCCCATCCATACGACGACCGCGAGATCACGGACGAGGAGTTCATCGCATTGTATGAAGAGGCACGCGCGTCGACGGCGGATGCCGGGGCGGATATGCCATGACTGTGGGCACCAGGGACTGGTTCGATCCTGAGCATGCGCACCAGGCTGCCGCTCCGCATAGGGGCGCCACGTGACCAAATGCGCTCGATCCAGCGGCTGCCGCGGGCTCTCCTTCGAGCCTCTTGCGCAGCCCCTCCTGGTCGCCACCGGCAGGGAACGACAGCTTGGCTTGCCCATCGCGGTGGCGCGGCTGAGTCGTGCGGTCGACGGCAGTATCGGGTGCGTCCTCGACGGATTCGGCGTTCCGACAATCGACTCGCTGTTCAGGCACGGAACACAAGGTGGCAACCGCGTCGCCAAGGGTGGACCTGTGACAGGTCAGGTCTCGGGTGGCAGCGTGACGATAGTCGGCATCGCGCCCTCAGCTCCAACAGTATGGGGTCCGGCGATGCGCAGGCTGACTCTGTCCTCGACCTGCGACCGCGTCGATGTTGTCCTCCGCGCAGGTGACCCTGCTCGTCGAATCGACTGGGTCTTCAACTACCGAACAGTTTTTACCGCGCACGAGCGATCCGTCAGGACCAACTGCGTGCGTGATCAGCGCACCCACCCCGTACCTGAGCACCTCAAGGAGCACTTTGGACTCCGGCTGACTCTCGCGAGCCAACCCCTCGATGTCATCGTCGGGACTTCTAGCGGTCCTCAAGAGGCTCAGAAGCATCTTCTCGCGGGGTTCGTCGAGTACCTCACGACGGAACCGCTCCCTGAGGCGTTGTGCGACCGGGTCCGAATCGCGATCTCCTTCGCGCTAGGCAGACAACTGGCACTCTCCGGAACGGTTCGCTTTGACCCTCAGCATCGCATCCATTCATGGATGGCGTGCTTTCCGATGCTGCGAGGGAAGTCTGCCGCCCTCCGCAACGGAAGCCTCCCTCCGCTCTGTCAGACTGAGGATGAAGGGGTATGGCTCGACGAAACAAAGATCGAATTGGCTGCGAACGCCTTCCTTGCTGTGGAGGATCGAGGCGTCTCCCTGCGGTACCCGCAACAGCTGATGTGGATTGCGTCGATGACGCCCCTCGATCTCCGACCAGCGATTATCGGGTCAGCGATAGAGGCCATTCGAGACGCTTGGCTGGCAGGGCGGGGATTGACCAGAGAGCTTGATCCGCAAGACTGGAGCAGATTGCAGCCGCACTTGTCATCCGCGGTGAAGGCTGCGCTTGTTTCATCTGGCGTGTCGGTCTCATCGGATGTGTGTGAGATGCTTCTCCACAAGGTCTCACAGATGAACAGCAGGAGTGGCCGTCGTCGCCAGCGAGACTTCTTCAAGCTGATCGAACTGCCAATCGGCTCTGTTGAGGCGGCTGCTCTTGATGAGCGCAACCGACCAGCCCACGGGACTTCGTACACTCGCAAGCAGACTCAGGACCTTCACTGGGCAGTGCTTGCGCTCGTCGCTCTCTACAATCGGATCATCCTCAAGCTCGGCGGCGCAACTCACTACACGGACTACTCTACGTTGGACTACCCATCTCGCCCGATCGACAGCCCGCTGGGGGGGCCGTCGGGAGCAGGCAGTGCCGTGAACTTGGACGACGACGACGCATCATTGTCGGCTCCTACCGATTGAGTAGCAGCCGGACGACTCCCCTCTGTACCAGCGTCTCGTGAGATAATGCCCTCTGGAAACGCACGTAGCGGTGAGGCTGGTACTTCAGCCACGTCCACCGCACCGTGATGCCTGCGAGCAGCAGGAAGAGGAATGGCGCGATCCGCTTGTATCCCCAGGGTTCGCGAACTCCACGCTGTCTCCCTCTGCGTTGGTGCTCGCGTCGGCATCGGAGTCCAAGCCTGCCATCAGGATCCTGTTCGGGCGCTCGATCTCGCCTGAACTATCCAGGTAGAGATGTGCCGGCAAGAGAGCGCCACCGGAGCAAGTGCTGGCTGAACCGTTGGCTCACAGGATCTGAGTGACGCCCGACGAACTCGGCGAACCTGGCGAAGTCGATACAGCGATCCTCGCCGTGCACTTCCGGTTGTACGTAGATGACCTCGATCGCGGTGCTCATGGGGACGACTTCGATCTGGGCGAGCCGGGCTGAGAGTCCAACACGCGGCTCCGGGTGGATGTACTCCGCAAGGTCGCTCGGGACGTTCAGGTAGCCCAGTCGTGCGAGTGCAGATGACAGGTGGTGGTACTTCTGATGAGCGCTGGTCGCGAGCAGGATGCTGCGAAGGCCCTCCAGGACCTTCTGAAAGCCGAGACGCTGCACCGTTTCGAGGTAGTGGTCCTGGCGTTCCCTTCGGGACGCGCCATCGGTCTTCAGCTCCACGAAGAAGACGCGGCTTCGGTCCTTCGCAAACAGCGCATAGTCCACCTTCACGGACTGGCTACTCGTGACGTCCGTCCATATCAGGTCGCGACGGATCGGGAGCTCGGGCACCATCTCGTCCTCCAGCGCCACACCGGTGAACTCCTCGACGAGCGGCTTGAGGTAGATGGAGAAGAAGATGTCGGCACGCCGCTCCAGCTGGTAGTTGGGCAGGTGGCGCCAGCGGTCGAGGTTCCGAAAGAGCGCGTCCAGCGGGTCCATCTGTGCATGGTACCTCGCCGAATCCTGCACGGGGGCATGGGCGGCGGCCCTTGACCAGACAGAGCGAGCTGCCAGCCTGCTGCATGCGGGAACACCTGTCGCCAACGGCAAACGCGACGAGGAGCCATTTGACCCGTCCCCCGCTGCGCGCTGTATGGTTGCGCATCCTCCAGGAGACGTGATGCCCGCCAAGAAGCCTTCGCCCCTGATCGAGTTCGTCCTCGCGCAGCTCAAGAAGAACCCCAAGTCCACCTACGGCGAGATCGTCGAGGCCGGCAAGAAGGCCGGGCACAAGATCGTCCCCGTGGTCTACGGGCGCGCCAGGGTCATGGCGGGGCTCTCGCCGAAGAAGGGCAAGGCGGCCGCGAAGAAGAAGGCAGCCGCCAAGGTGGCTGCACCAGCGCGGACCGTCAAGCGGGGGCCGGGACGGCCGCGCAAGGACGCTCAGCCCGTGGTGGTGAAGCGAGGACCGGGACGGCCGCGGAAGACAGACGAGCTGACGAACCTCGTCGCTCGACTCCAGCAAGCAGAGCGACTTGAGGCTGCGCTGCGGCAGATCCAGCGCATCGTCGCCTCGGTCTAGCCAGCCGCATCGCATCCTGCCGAACAGCCGAGGCGCAAGCCCGTCCTGCCGAACCATGTCCGAGTGTCTCTGAGCATGCGAGCCATTCTGCTCTTCGGGATTGTCTTGGCGTTGGCGTGCGGCTCCGATTGCGATCGCTCCGCCTGCGAAGCCATCCAGCATGCCAGGAAGCCCATGACCATCACGCAGGGTGTGGTCGGCACCATCGCCTACGACAGCGACGTCATCGGCAACGGCTGCCCAAGATGCACGCTCATGCCGGGTGAGAGAATCCTGGTCTGGCGGGGCTCGGCCACGCCCAACTACACCGACGTCATGATTCCGGTTGCCGACATCACGATCGAAGCAACCGAAGGGACCTTCGAGCGCGCCGTGGATGCGGGTGACTACACGATCTGCGGTGCGCCTGAGACCTGCACTACCGTCACGATCGCGCCCGAGCAGGTCCTGACCGTCAACGTCCTGCGAGTGCTCGGTCCCGCCACGATGTGGATCTTTGCAGCCGACGGAACGCAGGTGGCACGAGCCGGCTACCCGCGGTGAGCGGGGCTGGACGATACTGACGAGGTGGCGGGTCGGGCGATCGACGACGAGAGCTTCCGGAACCGGTTCGACCGGGCTCTGCAGCTGAGGGACGAGGGAGATCTTGTCGGCTCCATCGATCTGCTGGCTGCTCTCGCCGCCGAAGCACCGGAGTACGACCCGTCTTCATGATGCTGGGGCACGTGCTGAAGATGGCGGGCAGGCTCGGGGAAGCGGCAGCCGCTTTCCGGAGAGCCGTGCAGCTGGGACCGAGGTCGCGGCTGTCATCCCTCGGGCTCTTCCACAGCCTCTACAACGCGGGGCGTCGGTGGGAGGCGTTCGCCGAGATCAAACGCCGACTCGACATCAAGCCGCTCGATGACTATGTCGAGTTCTTGAACGGCATGAGCCCCGAGGACCTCGACCTGCTCGAGGAGCGGGGGCTGCTGCCAACGGGATGGCACCGAGGACGCGGGCTGTAGAAGCGCGGCGCGATGGAACCTGGACATTCCACGTCCCATTCCTCCCCCAGAATGCAATTTCGGACTCTTGGCGGGGATAAGAGCAATGACCGGAACTTCTCGGTCGAACTCTTGCCAAGGAGGCATCCATGTTTCAGTTCGTGAATTCCGTGTTCGGTCGTCGTCTCGCCGTGTTCTTCATCAGCACCGTCGCCGACCTGCTCATCAACCGCCCGCCCAAGAAGGAGGCCAAGCAGCCCAAGGAGAAGACCAAGGGGGCCCTCAGCCCCATCCATTTCCGGGACCACCGATGAACCTCGAGACCATTCGCTCCGTCATCGGACGAGGCGGAGACCATCTCGGCGACATCCTCTTCTGGACCCTGGCCGATGCCAACATCGACAGGGCGCAGCTCGGGACCATCTGGAGCTCAGCGGGCCTGCCCTGTGAGCTCCTGCCAGACCCGCCCACGCCCGCAAAGGCCCTCAAGCTCGCTGTCCGGGAGGCCCAGCTCGGCCAGCGTGATCGGCTCATCCGACTCGGCGTGGAGAACGAGAAGGAGATCGTGTTCGCCGTCGTTCGCGAGAACCACCTCCAGGGCGGCGACCTGGACTACGCCCAAGAAGCCAGGGTGGTGCTCGACCGCGCCACCGCGAGCCTGTCATCGGACCAGCGTGGGCACGACCTGGTGGCCATCATCGACTCCAACTTCCTGGTCTTCCGCCACACGCACACGGCCGACGACGTCAGGAGGGCGGTGGTCAAGGCCCTGCAGTCCTTCGCTGCCGTCGCGCTGAGGCCCAACGGCGGTGTGTACTGGCTGCCCGTGACCTACTCGAGGCAGGTTCGTCAGCTCCAGAAGGCCATCGAACAGATCGGGAACTCGCGCCTGTACCTGCTCCCCGTTCACCGCAGCGCCGAGGCGGAGAGGACTCTCGGCGAGGTCGCCACCAGTTCCATCGAGGCCGAACTGGCAGCGCTGCAGTCCGAGATCGCTTCCTTCGTGACCACGCCACCGGAGCGCTGCTCGACTCTGGAGCGTCGGCTCGAGGCCTTCCAGGAGCTCCGGGGCCGAGGCCGCTTGTACTCGACCATCCTGCGCACCCAGGTCGAAGGACTCGACCGGGAGCTGGACCAACTGGCCGCGCAGGTCGAGGGGCTCCTGGCCGAGAAGAACGCCTCACGCGCAGCGTAGACACCGAGTCACACAAACAGGGAGCACGAAGGGGGCGGTCGCCACGGGTGGCCGCCCCCTTCGCGTTCCCGAACCCCACAGGAGGAATCCGTGAACCAACAGCTCAAGGCGCTGCGGCAGGAGCTCATCCAGCTCTTCCCGGAGCGCGTGAACGTGATCGACGGGGCTCTCTGTGCCCTGCTGTCGGGAGAGCACGTCTTGCTCCTCGGCCCGCCTGGGACTGGCAAGAGCGCCCTCGTGAGGGCCATCGCACAATCGTTTGGAGCCAGCTACTTCGAGTGGCTCGTCACCAAGTTCAGCACGCCCGAGGAGCTCTTCGGGCCGGTGAGTCTGGCGGGGCTGGAGCAGGACCGCTACAGGCGCATCACCACCGGCAAGCTGCCCGAGGCCGAGATCGCGTTCGTGGACGAGGTCTTCAAGGCCAACTCCGCGATCCTGAACTCCATGCTCTCGCTCGTGAACGAGCGGGTGTTCCACAACGACGGCCAGGTCATGAGGTGCCCACTCGTGACGATGTTCGGAGCTAGCAACGAGCTACCTGACGGCCGAGAGCTGGAGGCGCTGTTCGACAGGTTCCTCCTCCGGTTCGACATCGGCTACCTCGTGAGGGAGTCGAGCTTCAAGACGGTGCTCCGTGCCGCCGCCCCGTTGCCCCAGACGAAGCTCGACATGAAGGTCCTCGGCCAGTGCCAGTGGGCGGCGAGCCAGGTCAAGGTTACGGACGTAACCGTCGAGGGCCTCATCGCCATCCGGGAGGCATGTCGTGCCGAGGGAATCGTCGCCAGTGATCGGCGGTGGAAGAAGGCCCTCAAGGTCGTGCAGGCGGCCGCGTATCTCCAGGACGAGAAGACCACTGGTGTCGAGGACCTCGCGCTCCTCACGGACAGCCTCTGGCGCGATCCGAAGGAGCGCACCAAGGTCGCCAAGATCGTGGGTCACCTGGCTGACCCGGTGAGCGCACAGGCCGCAGAGGTCCTGGATGCCGCCCGCGAGACAGCCCTCAAGATCTGCGGGCTCAAGAGCACGGATCGAAAAGCGTTCATCACCCAGGCCGCCCAGGCTCTGGACCAGTTCACCTCGCAACAGCGCAAGCTCGGCGAGCTCGCGAGGGGAGCTGGGAAGAGAGCCAAGGTCGTCATCAACGACGCCAACGCCGAGATCGCGGCTCTGCACTCCGAGCTCGGTAGGGCTGTGAGCGCCGGGCTGGGTCTCGGTGCCGGACGATGAAGAGGATCATCGGCGACGTTCCGAGGTGGCACATCCTGTTGCACCGCGAGTCACGAGGCATCGAGAGCGTCGACCTCTCGGATGGCCCACGAAGGCGGCTGGAGGACGAGCTATTCGAGCGCCTCTATGCCGGCGAGCTGGAGCCGATCGAGGGGGACAACGCTGGCGGCGGCCCCCTCAGCTCCTGGGCCCGCGCCCTTCACGAGACCTGCACCCAACTCCCCGCCTTCCAGCGTCTCTCGGAGGAGTGCGTCGGGGACGAGCTCGCCGCCGGGCTCGGCGTGGAGACCATCATGGCCGAGCTCGGCAACCGTCTCGATCAGGCCGAGCCAGTACCCGACGGGGACTTGCGTCGGCTGGTGCGGACGGCCTCCGAGAAGTGCTCGGCCCAGGTGGAAGACCTCCGGGAGTGCCTCCAGGGGCTCGAGCACGTGTCCTTCGCAGCGAGACCGGGAGCTGGCCGGTCCCAGAACAGTGGAGACGTCGCGACAATCCCACACGCGCTGGCCCGGCGTCTCAAGACAGATCAGCGCCTCAAGAAGATCGCGAAGCTGGCCGGCCGCTTCAAGAGGGTCGCGGCCCAGAAGAGGAGGAGTCGGGTCCGACACGGGCACGACGAGATCTCGACCATCACCCAGGGCGCCGACATCGCCAGGCTGCTCCCCTCCGAGCTGGCACGCCTTCGGCACCCAAGGCTGCGCACAGCCTTCCTCCGCGACATCCTCGAGCGCCGAGCACTGACCTACGGACTCGAGGGTACCGACACGTTGGGCAAGGGGCCGATCTTGGTTGCCCTCGACAAGTCGGGCTCGATGGACGGCCCTCGAGATACCTGGGCCACCGCCACGACCCTGGCGCTCCTGGAGATGGCCGCTGCCGAACGTCGCACGTTTGCACTCCTCGCCTTCGACGGGGCCGTGAAGTTCGAAGCCGTGGTCCGCCCTGGGGACCTCCTACCAGAGCAAGCGCTCTGCATTCCCGCCGATGGTGGAACCAGCATCGCCACCGCACTCAGCCGGGGCCTGGCCATCATTCATGACCACGGTGCCGGCCTCCGGCGTGCAGACCTGATCCTGGTGACCGATGGCGCCTCGGACGACACGCTGGCCCAGGAGCTTCGACGCAAGGCCAACGAGCTGCATGTGGAGATCATCGGTATCGGCATCGGGGTCGCGGAGGCCGCCCTTCTCCCCTGGTGCCACCAGGTACACGTCATCTCGGACCTCGACCGACTGGACGACAGGACCAGCGACCTGCTCTTCGCCGGGTAGGCGGCGCACGCCCTGGTTCATCCCTCCTCCTCGCTCAACTGGTCGCAGGCCTGCGGCAGAGGAGGACGAATGAACTGGGAAGTGCAGCTGTTCCGAATCGTGTCGAGCTCGACGTTCCAGCGGTGCATGGCGGCAGTTCTCGCCACGCTCGCGGAGTGCCTCATCGAGCACCATCGACGCGACTCCTGGTCAAGACGTCACGAGGGGGACCCATATGGGAGGTCCCCACTCGGAGGTCTCCGCCATCCCGGCGAAGAGAACTGGAGGTGACCTGACCAAGTAGACGACTCCAAAGACCACCAACCAGCGGGAGGGCGTCTGGCGGCATTTGCTGCTGGGCGCCCTCTCGCGTTTCGCGCCCTGCAGTGGCGCCAAGGGAGAGCAAATGGACGACAAGACTCGAAAGATCCTGGAGCGACCGTTCGCAACGGACCTGCTCAGGTACAGAGAGGGCCCCGGCGGCATTCGCCTGGGCTACGTCGAGGTCCAGCACTACCTCGATCGTCTCAACGAGGCCTTCGGCGGCGACTGGTCGCTGGAGGTGGTGCGAAGGGAGCACGTCGAGGACCAGCTCCTCGTCGAGGTCCGGCTCACCGCCGGCGGCGTGGTGAAGGTGGGCCTCGGAGGAGCCACCGTCACGAGGCGCAAGGACAACGGCAAGATGTGCTCGCTGGCCGACGACTACAAGAAGGCCGAAGCCGACGCCATCAAGAGGGCATCCCGGTTGCTCGGCATCGGCGCCAGCCTCTACCACGACGACGCCGAGGCGAATCACCTCGAGCACGATGGGCACCATCTCGGCCGGCCGTCACGGGATGAGGAGGACCCGAGAGAACTGAGGGGGGCAGCCCGTCCCGCCCCGATGACCCCAGAGCGGCCCTCGGAGCCGACGAGCAGCAGGCCCCCCGAGAGGGTCCGCCTCACGGCTCGGCAGCTGGGGGCCATCCAGGCCATCGGCCGAGCTCGAGGTCTCGATCCGAGGGAGCTCCGAGACCGGGTTCGCCAGGAGTTCGGCTGCGTCCCCGAGCACCTCACCCGGATCCAGGCGAGCCAGCTCCTCACCAGGCTCAACGGCAACGGAGCCTCTGGCAGCCAGGAGCGAGTTGTCGGGGAGCAGGGCTGAGCGGTGGCGGTTCCGAAGTTCGAGGGGCTCTACGTCTCGATCAGCCAGATCAAGACCTACCTCCGCTGCCCGAGGCAGTTCCAGCTCCGGTACATCAAGGGCCTCAAGCCAGCCTTCGTCCCGCTGGCGCTGGCGTTCGGCTCCGCCATCCACGAGGCGCTCGCTGAGTACTACAAGACGATCAAGACGGCCGGCATGAGGCCGCCGCTGGAGGACATCCTCAACGTGTTCTCGGACGCCTGGCTGGCGGCCCAGGACGGCCCGGCCCCGCTCCAGCTCGAGGACGATGACGACGCCGTGCAGGACCACCTGGAGAAGGGGCGGAGGATGCTCAGCTTCTTCTACTCCGAGTCGCTGAAGGCGCCGGTCCCACAGGTGCTCGCGGTGGAAGAACCCTTCTCGGTACCCCTTCATGATTCCAGTACCGGCGAGGTTCTCGAGGAACACCTCGTCGGCGTCTTCGACCTGGTGACGCAAGAGCAAGACGAGGTCATCGTGACGGAGCACAAGACCGGCGCCAAGAAGTGGACGGCGGACCAGTTGAGATTCGATCTGCAGCCGACCACGTACAGGGTGGCGGCTCGAGAGCTGGGAATCGGCGATGCGCGTCTTCGGCTCCAGCTTCTCGCAAAGACCAAGAACCCGGCGCTCCATATCGAAGAGCTTCATCGAGACGCAAGAGATGAGCGAGAGCTTCTCGAAACCACCATCGGTGTCTTGCGCGCCATCGACGCAAGAGCCTTCTTCCCGTTGCGGGGATGGCAGTGCAAGACGTGCCCGTATGCCGGGCCATGCGGGGGCACGTGAAGAAGGAGGTCCGAGTCACTCGCGGGCCCTTCTTCCAGATCGACAGCGCCTGGTACATCGACGTCATGTTCAACTTCAGGAGCGCGCTCACCATTGACGTCCACGAGATCGCCCTCTGGCTGGCCGCCATACCTGCATCGCAAGTTCTGGTCGCACGTCGGATGACTGCCACGGAGATCCGGAAGCTGCTCACGTTCCGCATGTCTTGCGACCACGAGGTGGCCGCCTTCACCCTGCCGTCCGACGAGGCGCGATGGAGGGTGCCGAGGAAGAAGTAATACCGGAGTGGGTCGGGAGCCATCGGGACCGCCCCGCTCCCATTATCTCCTTGATTCCATTCCTAGCTCTCAGCTGGGTCTTGCCGGTCCTCGGCCCTGATCGCTCTGCCGTCCGCACTGCACAAATGTGTTCCCACAGACCACCGCGGGTGATCGACTCAGTGTACCCGGTTCGACCGAACAACGCCGCATCTCGAGAAAGGACGCAACTCATGAACGAGCTATTCATGGACATCTTCCGAAGACTGGTGCTGCAGGCGCAGGAGGAGGGGACCCTGCCGCTCCTCGAGGAGGCTCTGCATGCCATCAGTGCCGAGACGGGCAAAGTCCTGGGTGGAGCACCGCGAACGACTCCGCACACTCCCAACGATGCCTCCCGTGAAACAGGGATCTCATACGCCACGGTCTACTCCGGGCTGCAAGAGGGCGTATTCGCCAGTCCGGCAGCCGTCGCTGAGACCGCAGCTCGGATCCTCCTGGAGCACGGCCGGATGTCTCTCCGGATGGCCGCACAACTGCAGCGCGGAGAGCGCATTGACGCTGGATTCATGACTGTGTCCCCTCTGCGCCTGGCACGGCAGGTCAAGACGACTCAGCAGCCCCGCTCACAGCCGGCCCCGTCCGGCCCGCCGCCTGCCCCGCCAGCGGTTCAGCCTCAACCCCCTGGTCACGTCACGCAGACCACCCCATTCTCGCTTCCAGGTCTGCCAGTCCCTCAGCCAGCAACATCCACGGTCGTGCCAGTCGCGTTGGCCACACCTCAGTACGGCTCCGCGCCGCTGCCTGCCGACCCTCCCCACTACGGGCCAAATGGGCACGCGAAGCGATGAGCGACGGGACACGCACAGGAAAAAGGGAGACCTCCATGATCTCATTCAGCGACATCAGAGCCGAGTTGGCCAGACACCTTGCTGATCTCGGCAAGGTGGAAGTGCGCATTCCTACAAGAGCTTCACTCGAGGGTGTGGGCATGGACTTCGAGCAGCCTCTTGTGTTGATCACCGAGCAGGATGGGGCCACCTTGGTGATCGAGCTGGGCGAGCCTCCCGGGGAGCGCCAGTATCCCTCCCTCGAGGCCGCCGTAGAGTCGTTGGGGCTCACGCTGGACCAGCTTGAACCAGCGGAATCCCCTGACATCCATGAATACGCCATCGTGGCCTTCGACTGGCATGCAGGGGAGGGGGAGGTGATCGAGTGGTCCGCCAGCGAGACCATCGTGCAACGTCGCATTGCAGCCGTGACCGCCAAGCTAGAGCACGCCTCCTTTCTGGCCGCATACTCCCGTGACGGCCGCGAGGTGGTGGGGCTCAAGGGCAAGCGCGTACACGTTGAGATGGTGGACGTCGCACGCCTCAAGGCGAGGCCGAAGGAGCCTCTCCCAGAGAACGGCAGCTCGTCCCTCGAGTTCTCGGATGCCCGGACCTGCTTCCCGCAACCAGTCTGATTCCCTCCTGCCCTCCGAGAGAGCTCCTTGGCCCCGGTGCACGCCGCTCCTGTTGCTAGTGGCAGGGCGGCGAGAGGACCTTGCTCATCTCATCAGTGACTGCCGCCACCCTGGCTCTCATCTTGACCGCTTCCTCTACGACGCATCGGCACCAACGTCAGGTTTCGAAGCCGAGCATCCCGCCAGTTCCCGTTCTTGTGCTTTACCCTTTCGTCAGGCGTGGGAGGTTTGACCTTTCCAACACTGGAGTAGTGTTTCCAGGCGAGAATGTGGAGAGGCTGCGGCTTGATGCCTGCGGGATCATCACGATACGGGCCTGCAACGACAACGACCGGCAGGTCTTTCCAATCCACGTCGAACGTGACGGCTTGTTGGCTGGCAGAGATTCAGGCCATCGTGCCAGCGCGCGCTCGTTCTCGGCTGAGATATGGCTGAAGAGCGGCTCGTCCAGGGCGATGCACTCGGTGAAGTGGAGCCTCGTGGGGTCGGCACTGTGCATCCTGAGATTCCGTGGGTCGGATGGATGCGCGAGCTTGATGGTGCGTGGACATGGCATTTGCGTCTCCGGGTGGTTCTACAAGGACCGTCCACGCCTGGCCTCACGCGCTTGGGTGTCTTCGGCCGCGGGCACGAGTTCACTTGCTCGGGCTCGAAGGGGCAACAACATCCCGGCTCACGCACGCCTCCCGCTCCTTTCTCGTGGAACAGGCAGTGAGCGCCGCCTCTGAGCCTGCTGGACCGCGTGATGCACGCGAGTAACGCGAAGCATCTGCCCTACCAACTCGAGTTCGACTCCCAGGTGCTGAGCGACGATCCGGCGATCGAACCCGTACTTGAAGAGGAGGCGGACCAGCGCGCACTCCCCAGGCGAACAGGTCAGGTTTGGGGCTTTGAGGCCAAGTCGAAAGACATCTGGAGTCCGGTATTCTCCTGGCGTGGGCCTGGCCGCATAGATGTCGAGTACACCTCGCGACGCGGCTTGTACGGCAAAGGCCGGGTCTACCTCGTCGAGCAGGTCCTTTAGCTGACGGGCCAGGATCTGCTCCAGGCGCTTGGCCGGTGAGGTCGAGGACTCTTCCGCACCCTTCGTCTGCGGGGCGGGGCCTTCGGGGGACGACGGTCTTCTTTCTGGACCTGGAGCGTGCGGAACGTAGAAGCCCGACAAGTCGTCACGGAGATGGGGGCTGAAGACCTGCCTACGGCTCTTCCGGAGAGCGGCCTCGATCTTGGCGTGCTGCTGGTGGGTTACCAGCCTGAGGCGAACCAGTCGAGAATCAAGCTTGTTGGGCCGCTTGTTGCCGCCAGGGTCTCCACCGACGTGGTGGACGTGATCAAGGTGCTTCCCCCGCTCATCGATTCGTCTGGGGCGAACTCTTCCAAGGTCGGCAGCGCGGTCCCAGACAAATAGATGCAAGAGCCGACGGCGTTCCCGCTGCTCCTTGGCCAGGGGGCCGTGGAAGACGAGCCACGGATATCCATTTCGATCGCGCGAGAAGGATATGGGTGATCTGGTCGATGAATACCTGGAGGGCCATTGGAGACGTGCCTCCTCTGACGCGCGCTGGAGCTCCTCAAAGACCTCTCGGTCTAGAAGGATGTGCTCGCTCCAGTGGAGCTTCGTCGGGTCCTTCCGGTCTAGTCTTGGATTCTGTGGGTCCGCGGGAAACGGGATCTTCTCGTACGGCGGGAATCTGCTCGGCATAGGTGGCCTCCGGGATTCAATAGCGCCTCTCGAGGCGCGATGAACTTCACAGAGGGCCTTGCCGAGCTCAGGTAGGAGGGAGAGAATCGACCTCCTGCCGTAGCCCGCAGCTTGGGCAAGGCCCTCTTTTTGCGCAACAAGCGAGGGCTACTTCGCTGCTATTGAGTTCCGGTGCTTGGACGGCGGAGGTGGGTCAAGCAACTGGGCTGGACCATCTGGTTGTTCCGGCACTCGTGCCTGGAACAATCAGCGCCGCCTCAGGATGCTCGAACCTTCCGACGTACCCACACCGGGTGAAGCTCACTTCCACGGCAACCTGCTGCCATCTTTGCCAGCGGCGACGACAGGTACTGGACGAGCTCACGGAACACAACCTAGCCGAGTTAGGCGCTCCCGGCCGGGGGGCGTTCAAGTGCATTCTGGTGCGAACTCCCCCCTGCGTCGCTTCGGTCCCTCACAGCGGTGGACCCGGCTGGACCTGCCGTGCCAGACTCATTCCGGGGCTAGGGTTCGCGGCCTGAAGAGCTGTTCCTCCTCGAGCAGCCTGCCCTCTTCTGATTCTCGGGGAGCCGTCGCGCCATAGGCGCAGAGGAGACGGTCTTGGAGATTTCGCTCGAGGGCGCCAAGTCCCTAATGAGTCGGCGGGGAGCCCTAGATCGACTCCGCCATGATCTCTGTTCGGGCGACCTGCGAGCGAGCCTCTCCTGCTTCCGGGTCGCCCAGGAGATGTTCACGATTCAGGGGATTCCCGAGGAGCACAAGCCTGCTGCAAAGGCTCTGGTGAAGAAGCTTGAGGCACTCCAACGCAGTGCAACCAAGATCAAGACCAAGGCCGACTTGGCTCGGCGCGAGCTCGACGCGCTCCGAACTCACAGGGAACCTGTATCGTGTGGCGGCCAACTGCCTGTGCACGTTGAGTGGCCCACCTTCGATCCCGACCGTTCCAGAGTCTTTGGCTGGGCTCAGCGAGTTCTCACCCGCCGCCGGATGTCGCGCAGCTTCATCGATGATCTCTCAAAGGCATCCCGGATGTTGTACACGGTCCGGAACTTCGACTCAGACCCCGGGCCGCTGGCAACTGTGCTTGTTGTTGCGGCCGGCCTGAGGGGCGTCCTTACGCCGCCGGGACCACTCGGGATGGCGCGACTGGGCGTCGTAACGGGACTCGACCCGGCAGTAGGAGAGGCGGACGCCGCAGAGGCCGGACATCTCGCATTGCAGAAGCAACTCAAGGTGCAGGCCGCAGCGCTGGGCGGCGGACGCTCCTCGCGTGAGGCAGAGGCAAGGCTTCATGAGACATGGAGTCGGGAGGGGGTCTATGAACTCGAGAACGTTTGCAACGCTGGACTCCTCGCCTTAGGGAGCGCACGGCTGGAGACCTGGAAGGACCGGCTCGCGTCTGCGAAGGGGCATGTTGCATCACGTTTCAGTCCTGTCACCCCTCGCGATGAGGAGTGGAGTGTTCACATGGACTGGATATCGAGCGTCTACGCTGGCCTTCGATTCAATCGGACCGCTCTGCTGATGAAGTATCCTAGTGTCGATGCAGAGATCTAGCCGGGCAGCCGGCACGGTGGTGACTTGTCGTCCTCCGCACTCTGACTCGGACTCAGAGTGGCCGCTTTCGCTTGGAACCCAGTCCACCAAGGGAGCCGGCCGCCCTCCACGGAAGAGTGGGAGCGGAGTTGACATATGTGGCTATTATCAGACTCTGAAGCGTCACAGAAGCCTTGCTCGTTCGCAAACGAGTGGCCCCATGCCTGGAGGCTCCTCCGACTATCACATCTCTAGGGCATCCAGCAGGCTCCGGACGCAGCGCGCGGACTCAGCCTGGAAGTCCTCCGCACTCAAGAGGACCTGGAACGCAGCTCGAGCAAGTGCAGCGACATCGACAGCCGTCTCTCGAGCCACCTCATGGATCCAATCGTGGTGGTCCATACCCCTGCATTTCTGCAGAGCGCGCGTAAGAACTTCTGCACCGGTTCCACACGCTACCGCCGCTTTCGCGGTATCGGTTTCGAACGCGCGGCGGATCTCAATTTCTGGCGCCTGTCTTCCCGGCAGATATGCACAGGGCCACGACTTACTGCGAGCTTCCTTCGAAGGACCGTCTTCTACGGATCTAGGATTTTGGTCGCCATCAAACAAGCCAACAATCCTCGGAACGCCCTCAAAGGCGGGGAACTTCAACCAGCTGCGGAGAACGCTCTCACCTCCGGCAACCGGGACAATTGCCAATGTCCTCAGAAGTGGATGATCTGCCGTTGACAGCCATGCGCGTGCAAACGCTGCGGCAACGCCATCCTCAACGAGAACGATGCCGCGACGCACTGACGCAACTCCAAGCTCGTGAAGGACGTGGTCACCACGATGCACGGCCACACATTGCACATGCCCATCCTTCTCGATCAGCAGTCGCATGAGAGACGACGGAGCCTTTCTTAGTATGGCCTCCGAGTGAGAACTTATCAGAATGCGCAAGCCGCGCTGTGAGACGTAGTAGGCGATTACATCGGCCAGGCGCTCCTGACTGAAGGGGCACAGGTGCGACTCAGGCTCTTCAAGAAGGACCACGCTGTTCTTCTCGACTCGCCGGAGAACCCACAGTACCAGATTGGCGACCAGCTCTCCTTGGCCCATGCTCTCAGTGCCATAGTCGCCCCCGCACCGCACACGAAAGTAGGGCAAGATCGCGCTCAGCGTGCTCGTTGCGTCCTCTGGCTCCTCACCCGCGTGCAGCGGCGGAGCGCCGCCCTCAATTTCAAAGACATCTAGCGATTCGTAGTCCCGCCCAAGGACATAGGAGACCTCCTCTAGCTCTCGCCCTTGGAGCCTACGCGATTCCGTGCCCTCGAGAAGGCTTGCGAGATCTTGGTCTCGAGCAAACCTCTCCCGTACCCGCCATGCAGCTGCTCCAGCGTCGAGAAAGACCGCATCAACTCCCATGACCTCTCGCGCCGCTGGGCCCTCCGCGCCGACGGCAAGGATGCGTTCATCAGTGCCGACAACTGTTCCACGAAGATCGGAGGATGCAACCAAGGCCGCCCCACCCGGGGTACACACAATGTCCGCTTGGAGAAGCTGCGCGACGCCATTAAGGAGTTTGGTCTTTCCGCTTCCGTTTCTCCCACAAACCACGGTCACACCATGATGAAGCTCTACGCTGTCATAGGTGAGCGGCGGAGAAGCACCAGAGACCTCTCTCAGCCACGGATGGCGGCGGCCCCGAGTAGCATCTTCCCAGCTCTTCGACACCTGGGCTCTCTTCACGAGAGATCCCCCCACCCAGACACAATGACCTCGATTCCCGAGTCGAGGCTGTCGTCTGCTATCGAGTCACGAACTACGGGCAGAAGGTCACGAGCCATCCGAACCTGTCGGAGGTCGGAAAACAGCGCGGCATGGTCCTGATGGACCCAGGACACTAAGGATGTCCAGATCACAAAGTCTCGAATCAGGACCGAGGACACGTCAGCGACTCGCGAAGTCGCTCGATCGTTGAAGATTCGGAGTAACGCGGCACAGGCTGCGAGTTCGCCCTGAGGCGCGCCCATTCTCGAGTACTCAAAGGCGTGCATGTAGCGCCTTGTGACCAACGGATCTGCCGATGCGCTGGAATGGCACACCAGCGAGAACATCAGCCATGAGTAGAGCGTTGCCTTATTGAAGCGTACTGACCATGAGAGGTCGTCGCTTACCTTGGCTAGGAACTCGAGCCCGCCTTGCACGCGGGTGATGGCGGAGCTCGAGAAGCCACCACGAGACCGATACTTTTCCTCGATCAGTTTTGCCGTCACCTTGTTGCGCAAGGTCCCAGCCTCAGCAGAGCAGCAGACTCGAGCGAGCAGGTCGTCGTGGGCCATTCTGCTATTGGAGAATCCTATTTTTGCGGCGGTCAGGCCGAGTTTCTCCATGCCGTCGACGAGCGCCTTGACCTGCTGGCGTGCAGCGCCGAAGAATGCGTTTCTCTGCTCGGCCGCCGTCAGGCTCGTTGGCTGATTCAGACGAAAGAATAACTCCGCCGGTTCGCCGGGTTGGTGGTCAACAATCCTGAAGAATCGAATAGAGAATCGATCAAACTTGCGCCGCCACCGATCAGGGAGGGATTCGTAGCGAAGTCCATCGAGCTGCGCAATTTCCTGATCCCTTGGCTCGGCATCTCCGTTGACGGGGAAGATCCCGTTGCAGAAGTCTCGGATCGCAGCCAGGCGCTGCTGTCCATCAAGAACCTCTTCCCGGCCATCCGGAGCCTCGATAACGTGAATCGGCGGGACGTGCCATTCTCGAAGAATGCTGTCTACCAACTTTCTCTTCTTGGCAATCGACCACACCTCTCCGCGCTGGAAGTCGGGCTGCAAGTCCAGAGTTCCGTCGCGAATCCTCTCGACAATGGTCCTGACGTCGGGATCAGATGGTATCAGTCGCACGTCTAATTAGCTCCGGTCAAATGGGCTGGGGTCTGAGGCAACGGTCAAGACGCTGATTGATGGCATAGTGGCCTGCAGGGCGACCGCGTCGAGCATGCGTAGCGTCTCTCGCTTGAGTTCCCAGGGCAAGCGGAAAGCTTCGAGACACACTGGGAGGGTTTGGGAAGGTGAAGGACGGGAGGGGCACCTGCGCTGAGCGCGGTGCCAGCAGCCTGCGGTGAGGATCCAACTTGAGCGGGAACGAATCTCGTGGGGCACAACCCCCTCAGACTGCAATATGCTCTCCAGGTGGCCCCCGACCGCAGCAAGAACTCACATGCGTTCGAAAACATGATCGAGCATCTTTTCTTGAGCCAGCTGCTTCAGGAGCTTTGGTTCGGTCGAGGAGAGGTCGTGGAAGTCGCCAAGGCCGACATCGATGCCTGGGGTTACGATCTCATTCTTTCGGTTCAGGACAGGATCCGGTATGTCCAACTAAAGACGCGCGTCCCAGTGGTCGTGAGCCAGCGACTCCTCAGGAAGCCAGGAGCGTGGGTCGTCGCTGCCATTCCATCGAATGGCGCCACAGGCTTCCAAGTATCCTACAGACTGTGGCAGGCAGCTAACGGGGATATGGGCGCCGACCTCCGGCCAGCCAGGAGGACTGGCTATCGTCGTGGCGAGACTCGTCGAGACGAGCGACCAGGACACGCAAGAGTGCCGCGCTCGAAGTTCACTTCTCCCATGAGCATCTCAGGCGTCGCAAGTTGCCTCTTCCCGCCACACCGACGACCGTGTTTGCCAGCAGGGTAGTGCGCATGGCATCTCTAACAAAGCGAATGCGAAGGGCGCGAGAGCTGGGCAGGGAGCTCGTACAATTGGCTGACGCCACGCTCGTGGATCTGCGCGGCGAGAGTCTCCGACGGCTCTCCTGGCCTGTTTCATCCGACGACGAATTCAACGGCGCGCTCTCGGCGCTCCGATCGGATGCGGAACTGGCTTGCAGCGTGCTACAGCCTGAGCGTGCGATACCGGCGCTCGTCGACGCAATCACCACCTCGTACGCAGAGCCAACAGAGCCACGGAGGAGGAAACTTGGAGCGATCTTGAAGGTGTGCCTTGGTCTCACTTGGCCAAACGTGCACCGGACCAGCGCTCGGGTCTGTACGACGACGAGCATGATGACCGCTGTCGGTGCGTGTGGTGCGTGGGCTGAGCTGTTCACGCTCTCGCACCTACGCTCGTTTTCTCAGCGAGGCGAGGTATGGCTCAAGAACGATCAGCTCGTTTCTTCAGAGGAACTCGAGCGAGCGAAACGACAGATGCACCGAACCCAGCGGGCAACACCGACATGGCTTCGCTCTCCGAAGGCGGTTGCTCTGCAGTTCATGAGCGACGTCGGGGGGGCGGTCGACGGACTGAGGGCTATAGCGCGTGGTGAAGCGCCGGCGGACATTGCCTCTCTACGAGACACTCTCCTTATCCATGTTCCGCCTGGCGTTGGTGATCCGCTATGGGCTTATCTATGGACGGCTCTACACATCGCCGTGCGGGCCGTGGCCATCTGCTCTCAGGTTCACGGAACGCCGGACGGCGTCGTTCTGTTGGCGCAGCCCATTGCGCTGCCTCGACTGGACGGACTGCTCGCGGCGCATGCAAGGGTCGACAGATTGTTCTTTTGGGAGAAGGCCTGGTCCTCGCGCCTTGATGGTGCCGCACTTGTGAATGCACTAGCTGAGCGTCCGCTGGTGCGCTGCGACAACTCGGCAGACTTCTACGCCACCTCACCCCTGCTCATGGCTGACTCCTTCGCGACGGCAATCGAGACTGCTTTTTTTGCCTATCCGGGGCGTGAGGCGCTGCATCTTCCGGACCCCGCGTTTCAAGCGGCGTTCGCAGAACCGTTCGAGGACTCTGTCATTCAGATCTGCCGAGCGGCCGGATGGGACGCTGGCCGTGTTAGCGCGGGTGGGGTATGGAGTGCGGGGCGGAGCGGGACACCCACTGCACCGTCAGTACTGGGCCGGAAGTGCCCGGGAGAAATCGACTGCCTAGCAGTGTCACATGACCGGCGACGCGCATGGGTACTAGAGTGCAAGGTCCTGAAGCTTCCTTTCACCTTCTCGACGGCGCGCAACGTATCCGGCAAGCTTGGAGGGGACGACAGCGAGTCGTTTCACTCTCGATTGGCGGCGAAGGTGGCCTGGGTCGAATCGATCTGGCCGGACACTCGAGTCGCGGGTGCGATCGTCGTGGATCGGATATTTCCCAATCCACCAGCGAGACACCCGGTCGTCCTCGACGCAGAACTCTCGGCGCTCCTCAACCAAGTTTGGACTCCACCGAACGGCTAACTAACTTGGCGTCCGAGATGACCAATCTTCGTCGCGGATTCGCAGGTCCTTGTCAGCATCCGCGACCTATGCGCTGGTGCACTGGGCCCAGGAGAAAGTGCCAGCACTGCTGGCACAAAGGACGGGGAGCATCACCGCCGGGCGCCGGATCCGCACTTGGTGGTTCACGTCCTGAGCGACGACTTGCCGGCTGAGCCTACGAAGGCTTCCTACCAAGCATGCCCGGAAGCGAAGCTCCCTTTACCTAGGAGCGGGCAGCTCGGCGGCCAGCAGTCTGCCGAGGGTGAGTATGGAAGGCATGCGCGCCTCCCCAGCGGTGGCCCGCCCCTCAGGCATCCAGCTCGTCCGAGCTCTGGGGCACATCGGGCAGCGGGATCGGGGACATGGCGCGCAGTTCCTCGAGCGAGACTAGCTCGAGGAACTCTTCGAAGCCGGGGTACTGGAACACAGCCGGATCGATAGGCGCGCCATCAAAGACGTGCTTCAATAACCACCCACGGTTCTCCAGAGCACTCAGCACGCCTGCGTAGGCCTCACGGCGCGACGGCGCCTCCACGACGCCGGTCCATGCGGCAGCGGCTTCATGGCCCGGATGGAAGAAGGGTGCGATCACTAGGAACTTAGGCATCAGTACCTCCGCATGAGCTGTGGGGCAGCCCCGTGCTGCCCGGCTCACACCACGATGAAGCAGGCATCGACCGATCAGCCGGGGGGAGTCGGAGGTCGCGACTCGACGATCTCCCCCCAGGCGTCCCGGCCCACCCGAGCTACAGTCGTGCTCGCCTGTCGTCGACAGTCTGACTCCCCTGCGTCGAAGGCAGACACGTTACCGAGGCGCGGGCAGCTCTCTCACCAGGAGCCGCGGCGCCTCCTCCAGCATCCAGGCCATCTCGCGCGGAGGGAACATGCAGAGGTTGCGATATTCATCCACTCGGGTCCGCCATAACACGCTGTAATTACACCAGATTCAGCCAGCCTCTCCGCTCGTTGCCGTCAGGTTGCCGCCAGCGCACCGGACACGCGCACCGAGCATCGCCAGGACCTTCCGGTCCGGATCGGTCTCGCGACCGCCAGCCGCCAGGATGACCTCTGGAATGGGTCGCTGGTGGTTCTTCGCGAAGCTCACGTAGCGCATCGTCTCGGTCATCGTCTTGTGGCCCATCCAGCTCTGGAGGGTCCACGGATTCACTCCGAACTGCGCGGCGTGGGTGGCGAACGTGTGGCGCAACCGGTGCCACCCACTTCCTGGCAGGCCGGCCCACCGGCAGAGGTCGTAGATCTTGTTCTTCGACTGGTCGTCGGTGGTCTGACTTCCATCGTCGTTCCGGATCACCCAGCCTGTTCGTAGCTCGCTCAGGTCACGCAGCGCCTGCCACAGCGTGTCCGTCATCGGGACCGTCCTGCGTGTCCGCCCCTTGGGCGTCGTCTCCTCGCCCTTCCTGATCTGTCGCTGCACCGTCACGGTCCTCGACCGCATGTCCACGTCGCGCTTCCAGTCCAGCGCCTTGACCTCGCCGATCCTGAGCCCGAGCTCCCCGGCCAGGCACAGGGCCGCGTACCACCGCGGCGCCTCGTGCGCGCGAACCCAGGTGAGGAGCTGGACGTACTGCTCCAGGTCCCACGGATCGACCTCGGGAGGCTCCACCTTGAGCATCCCGATCCTCGGCGCGCGACTGAGGACTCCCACCGACTCCGCGTAGCGGAGCGGCTTGCTGAGAACGGCGAGGATGTTGTTGGTCCGCTTCTCGCCGGTGTTGGCCGTGACCAGGCTCGCGCGAAACCGTGCGACCTCGGCGTCGTCGATCTGATCGAGTCGCAGGGATCCAAAGCGAGGTCCCAGGTGAACGGCGTAGATGCACTTCTTCTCCTCGACCGTGCTCGGCTTGTTCTTGCGAGCGACCACCCACTCGGTCCAGAAACGCCCGTTGAACCACTCCTCGAACGACGGCACCTCCTTTCGCTTGCCGAACGCGCCGGACAGGAGCTCGCCACGGATCTGGCGCTCGTATTCCTCTGCGCCTCGCCGGGTCTGCACCGGGGAGACCTTGCGCACCCGCGTCCGCTCTCCGTTCGGATGTTCGAAGTCCACATCAACCATCCAGAACTCACGAACCACACCCGTCGCAGGATCGCGACGGCGTTCACGTCTCACGCTCATCCAGACCTCCTCGAGCGCGGGACGCGACCTTGACCTTCCGCCAGCCAGGCTATCACGGTGGCGCGATGGATCCGGACGGCCCTGCCGATGCGACGGACGCCCGGGATGTTCTGGCGCCGGATCTCCGCGTA
Organism: uncultured Myxococcales bacterium; assembly: GCA_964593795.1. GTDB lineage: Bacteria > Myxococcota_A > Polyangia > JAHFDS01 > JAHFDS01 > JAHFDS01. The sequence goes on from CAZQJC010000176.1 coordinate 58,187, forward strand.
CACGGTCTTCGGGTGAAGCCGCAGGTGTGCCGCGAGGTCATCGACGGTCCAGGTCTCGGCGTCGTTCGCGGGACGCGTCGGCGCGGCCGTCGCATCGACGTCGTCATCGGCGCCAGCGCGGCGTCTCGGCGAATCAGGGGATGGCATCGTGATTCTCCTGCCCAGGCTGCCTCTCCACGATCGAGACCACAGGGCTCGACCCGGCCTTGCGGGCGACGCGCACCAGGCCTGCCCGCTCGAGCGCGAACAGCGCCCTCCGGAGCGCGTGGCGGTCCACACCGAACTGTGCGGACACCTGACGCGTCACGCGGACCTCGGGTCTCCCGTTCAACCCGCGCAGGTACGCGACCGCGAGCGCGACGTGGACGGCACGACCAGGCAGCCGAGCCGCGCTGGCGATCCAGATCAGGTCGATGGGCCCCTTGATGAAGCGATGCTGGTGCGCTCGGCGCCGAGGGCCCGGACGAGGTGCCTCGTCTCGCGCTGTTGACCCTCCGCTCCCGAGCCGCAGGCGTTGCAGATCCATGTGCCACCTTCAGGCTGCAGGAGAGGCAGAGGAGATCGCACGGGGGGGCACCGGCGCAGCATCCCCGCTGCACCGATGCACTGCCTCGGCAGCCCCGGGATCGATCTCTCCGATGATTCGCCAGACTGCGTTCCACATCCGGCTGCCTCGCTTGTCGAAGTAGCGATCGGGGGAGCGAACCTCCTTGACCTCCGTGCGCAGGGGGAAGCCGGCGAGCACGATCTGGCTCGCTTCTGCCATGCGATGCCTCGTCTGGATGATCGTGTCGTCGAGAACCTCCAGAGGGGCCTCGATCAGGAGGGCGTCGTGGACGGGCGCGCAGACGTGGATGCCGTCCTCCACGAGGAAGCAGCAGGCCAGTCGGAGCATCTCGGCCCCGTTGGCCTGCATCGGGAAGTTCCGGAGACTGCGCGGATTCGGGTCCGGCCCGGTGTGAACCCGCCAGTCGAACACAGTGTGCAGGGAGCCGAGCAGCAGCGCCCGATCGACTGCGGAATCCGACCATCTCCAGAACACCGGATAGGTGCGGTGGTGAAGCTCGAGGAGCTCGCGTGCACGTGCGACCGTCGAGCCGAGGCGGACCGCCAGCGAGGCTGCGGCCATGCCGTACTGCACTCCCAGCGCCGTCGCCTTGAACTGCTCGCGTGTCAGCGCGTGGGACTCCTTGGTCGCCCTCGGAGGCACGGCTCCCGCCTGCAGAGCAAACGCGAGGTAGGCATCGCCGGTCTCGTAGGCGCGGCGCATGGTGGGGTCGCCCGACAGGGCGGCGGCGATGCCGAACTCCTGCTGCTCGTAGTCGACGTACGCCAGGCCGAACCCCTGGCGAGGCTTGATCAAGGATCGCAGCCAGGCCGAGGCACCGAAGATGAACCGGGAGTTCGAGGGCTGGTTGCGCCCGGTCAGCGAACGAAACGCGGACAGGCCGGTGCGGTTCCGACTATCGGCACCGACGGCCAGGTCCGCGAGCCGCATCTGCGACAGGGACTGCCGGACCTGACGAACGGGCTCGATCTCGGGGTGGACCCTGGCGAGGTCCTTGAACGTGTCGTCGTCGAGGGCCAGCGCGCCCGATGGCAGCCTCGGCCAGGAGATGCCGCGGTTGTCGAGCCACCGCGAATAGCGCGCCGCGCTGAAACTGCCAGCCTCGTAGATGTCACCGCATGGATCGACCTCGGCGATCAGGCCCGACTGGATCGCCGGCCAGTGTGCTCTGAGTGCTGCCAGAGCGGCTGCATCGATGGGCACGCCGGCGTGCTCCATGTGGGCCACGGCCTTCATGAACCGGCCGCGGAGCAGCGCATACGCCAGCGTCTCCGCCCGGAGGAGGTGTGGCGCGAGCTGCTCGAGCGCGTCGACATCCGTCTCGCAGTACGCTAGCAGGTCCGCGCGCTCCACCTCCGAGTACGGGCCGCCGCGCATTGCGAGCGCGCGCATGCGCTCCTTGTCGGTCGAGCTGGTGCCCGGAAGGCCGTGGTACGCGAGCGCTCCGAGCAGGCCAGCGCCGCACGGCAGCGGCCTGCCGTTCGTCACGTGACGGAACTCGACGAACAGGTCGATCACGTTCTCCGGCAGGTCCCATCCCAGCGCCAGATGGCACCCCAGTTCGGCGGGCGCGTAGTAGGCGAGCAGAACGGACGACGCGTCGACCGGATACGGAGGCCGTCCTTGACGACGGAGGTCGTCGCCCCAGAGCCGCCGGGTTTCTCCGCTTCGAAGCTCTCGAGCCACTATGCAGATCGGCTCCGGCCGCTCGCCCGGCGGAGCCCGGAACTCGAAGTCCACCGCCCAGACCTGCCTGTACGGCAGCCACACGAGCACCGCCAGCGCGAGCGCCAGCGTCACAGCTCACCCCGAAGGCGGCGGAGGACCGGGTGGTCGTGGCTGTCGATGACACGACCGGCGAAGGCCTTCTGCAGGATCTCCTCGAGCGGCAGATCGGGCCACTCTGGCTCTGGAAGCGCGGCCCTGCTCTCGAAGACCTCATAGGCGCCGAGCTGCATGTTCGCGACGAGGCGGATCCACCGATCGCGCGCCAGGTCGGCGGCGTCACGAGCCGACTCGTTCCAGTGGTTGGTGCGCCCGTCAGCGCCCGGTAGGCGAACAGGCCAGACGAACAGCACGCCTTGCCGCGTCATCGTGGGGACCAGGCAGACTGGCACCACCTCCGAACCGAGGGAGTCCATCAGGGCGCCGTCGACCACGTACCGCTCGTCCCCCTCGTCCTTGATGTGGAGCATGGCGATCTCGAAGCGATACGCAGGCGAGGGATGCGTGCGGACCCACTCGTGACGACCAGGCTTGCGCAGCGGCACCGTAGTCAGAAGCTTCCTCGTCGGCACGTCCCTGGCGAAGTCCTGGCTCAGGCGTAGCCGCATCAGGTCGAGGTGGCCCTTTCGTTGTCTGCCGTCCGCGCCCTCCTCCGGGCCTCCCGGGGGCGCCTCGCCTCCACTCCCGGCCTCGCCGCCTTCCTGCTGATGCGTTCCTGCGGTCGTACGGTTCTCAGTCGCCTGTTCGTCGATCTTCTTGTCGTGGCTCATGGTTTCCTCCCCGCGCCGAAAGGTGGCGCGTCGAGACCATTTGGGAGCCGGGGATCGACGCCGGCCAATCCGGCGATCGCGACGGATATTTCCCAATATTTCCAGCAATATCCGATTCGATCCGGCGCAGTTATCCGCGGTCAGCGGAAGGTGCCGGATGGGTAGTGACGCGGTGTACCGACGGCAGGTCGGATCAACCGTCAGAAAGCCGGCGCGGACGCGGGCGCTTGTCTCGCATGAGGGCCGCCAGGGCTTCGATCCGAGACCGCGCGAACACGACCTGCCTTCCCTTCGTGGTGAAACGGATCTCGTGCGCATCAGCCGCATCGCGCAGCGTCTTCTCTCCGAACCTCATCCCGGTCATTCGCTCGATCTCCACACTCACCGCCTTCCAGCCCACGACCTCTGCTTGAGCAACAACCGTGGGCGCATCATGCACAGCGGGTGCACTACCAGCTCGCGGTGATGCGGACGCCGCGGTAGTTGGTTCCCCCGCATACCTGGCGGCCGGACGCGGCAGTCGATCTTGGTCAATACGCAACGGATACCGTCGCAGAAGCGAGATCGAATCGAGCCCCGCGAGTGGCACGGTACTTGGCAGCTGCCGTGGGTTGGGCTCCGGTTCAGGTCGCACGAACCGAATACGGCGCTCCGCGAGGAACATACGGCCGCGCTCTACATTGCAGTCCTCGTCCAGCAGGGCGTCGCCGATCGTGACGTCCGCGAGCGCGTCCTCGTCGAGCGGCTCCGGCTGGGCGGGCCAGGGGTGTTCGAGCAGGAAGGGAGCGGTGGGGGCACGCCGAATCGAAGCGCGGCCCAGCCCTTCACAATGTCGGACTACGAATCCAAGTACCCGCCACACCGTCTCCTCCCAGCCTCGCTCACGGAGTAGCTGCAAGGCGGTTTCGTACTCTCCGAGGTCGGGCTGGTAGACCAGGCCATGTTCACCGAACCACCGCTGGACCTGTTCGAGCAGATAGCGGGCGGCTGGGTGCGTGGCGGGACCACTCCTCGGCGAAGGTGGCAGAGGGCTCATCGTCTCCCCGCGCGGCAGTGCCGCGACGAATGTCCCCGGCCTGGAGAAAGGGGCAGGTCGCCGGGGAGACGACTCTTCGGGCCGCGAACCCTAGCCCCACTACAGTGTCAGGCAGCACGGACGGGCAAACAAGTGGCGGTGACCTTGCGCTTGTGCTCCGCGGTGCGCATGGTGGCGGGCACGATGATGGAGTTCCTCGTGCTCGTCCCCTACCTCGATCACACGGAGCAACCGCTCGAGCCCACGGGGCACTTGTGGACGTTCCGTCTGTCGGCCCGATCTCTCGACGAGGCCTTGGCACAGGCGGAGGTCCAGGTGACGGACTCGGCCTGGATGCGACGCCACTTCTTCGAGGAGACGGAGGGCGACCAGCTCTCCGAAGCCACGCGGGCCCTCTTCACCATCGGCAAGGTCGACGTGGTCGAGGTGGACTCACCCCTCGCGATAGGTCCGTTCCTCAAGGTAGAGCGCATCGAGGCGTGACGCGAGCGGCCGGGTTGTCGGCCTGGGCGAATCCGCGGAGCACAGTCGGCCACGGCGGCAAGATTGCCGCTGAGTGGCCTCGTCGGGTGCGCTGAGCCTGGAAGAGCTACTGGGCGCCCTCCTGTCGGCCCTGCAGGCCGAGCGCGTTAGGTGTCGGCGTTCCATTGCGAAAGTGGCGCGGCACCCTCGACTCGAGGTGGTGCATGGATGCAGCGTCGATGCTGCACCCGCGAGCCCCCGTCCAATCTCTTGTCTCCTGCATCTCGATCAGACCCGAGCGATAGGCTGATCCCGTGAAGGTGGCTCCTCGACAGGGCGGGCGGAACCCGATCGCGCTGTGCGCGCTGTGCGCGGCCGTTCGCGAGCTGCGGCTGAGCCACATCATCCCAGCCTTCGTGATCCGGTGGCTGAAGGAAACCTCCGGAACGGGGTTCATGCGCAGCGGCACGGCCCCCAACGTCCGCGTACAGGACGGCTTCAAGGATCACCTGCTGTGCAACGACTGCGAGCAACTTCTCAGCGGCTGGGAGAACCGCGTCGCCGCCGAGATCTTCGTCCCCCACGCGAATGGCGATCGGTACCGCTTCGAGTACGGGCCTTGGTTCTCACGCTTCGCGGTCTCCCTGGCGTGGCGCGGCCTCATCTTCATGATGCGGGCGGCGCCGGAAGGGGTGGCGGAGCGCTCCGAGGGACGGGCGGCGAGCATGCGCGCAGCCGCGGATGCCTGGGCGCAGTTCCTGCTCGGCCGCACCACGCACGTCGGGAAGCATCACGTCCATGCGCTCCCCGTCCCCATGCTCAAGGCGGTCAGCCACCCGGAAGACACCCCACCGACGATGAACCGATACCTGCAGCGGACGTTCGAGATCGACATCGTCGAGAGCCAGGTCGACGCCTTCGTGTACGTGAAGATCCCCAGCATCATCTTCATCGGACAGATCGAGCCCGAGAGTCCGGCCGAGTGGAAGGGCACCCAGATCCGCCTGAATGCAGGCAGCTTCGGAGGTGGCATCTACGAGTCCCCCCGTGGCTTTGAAAACTACCTCTACGAGCGTGCCGAAGCCGCCGCACGCTTGCAGAGTCAGGTGTCGAAGCCTCAACGCAAGAAGATCTCCGAGGCTGTCGCACGAGACCCGGCGCGTGTACGCGCTTCGCAGAGCGTACGCGCCTTCGAGCGAGACCTGGAGGTGTTCGGTCCCGCGGCCTTCTCCCCGGACGAAGAGAGCGAAGAATGACCTCGCCTACCTCGGCAGGAGCGCCAGCGCAGCGCACCACCGCGGGTGGCGACGCGGCCGATCGCCCTGTCGTGCCAAGATGGGCGCGATGGTGGCGGGCGTGAACGAGATGGCGGTCTACGTGCTCTCGGGGCTGGGTGGCGCGATCACCCTCGGTGCCCTCGTGTGGTGGCTGCTCCCGTCGCGCAGACGCGAATCGCCGATCGCCTCGGTGGAGCGGAACCGGACACGCCCGGAGAACGAGCGCTCGGCCGTGCCCACGCGCGCGAGCGCGATGGGGAGGTTCAAGGAGCCGCTCGAGCCAGTTGACGATTCGCCGCGGGAGGAGATGGACCTCTCGACCGGGAGCGGATTCAGGGTGTCGGTGGTGGGCGAGTCTCACTACACGAGCGCGTTCATCGCCGTCCTCGGGCCTCGAACGCCTGCGGGCGTCGACGAGACGCGCCGGGCGCACGTGCGTCGAGAACCATCGAACCGGTTCGACCCCAACGCCGTGGTCGTCCACCTCGGCGGCCGAACCGTGGGCTACCTCAGCCGGGGTGACGCCGTCCGATACAAGGCCGCCATCGAGACGGTCGAGCGCGAGGGTCGCGTGGCCGTGTGCAGCGCCCGCGTGCGCGGAGGGTGGGATCGCGGCGCCGGAGACTTCGGCTACTTCGGCGTCTACCTCGATCTGCCTGGCCACGCGCGGGTCGACGACGCCGTGGCGCGCAAGATCCCAACGGTGATCGCAGATGCGGCGCTCGGGAGGATCAAGAAGCTCAAGACGCGGGCCGCGCGACAGGCCGCACTGCAACGCGCCCTCGGCGAGCTCGACGAGCCCGAGCTGCGCTTCTACCTGACGCTCGAGGCCTCCAAGATCGAGGCCCACGCCGTCCTCGAACAGGTGGCCAAGCTCAAGACCATCGGCCCGAAGCGGAAACGACTGATCGCCGCGATCCAGGAGCTCGAGAGCGACGACATCGCCGACGAGCTGCAGGAGGAAGAGATCAGGCTCCTGAAGGACGCTCTGTTCGACCTCGGCTGACGCGCTCTACGCCCCGACCTCGACCCATGCGTCCCGAAAGGAGTGCAAGAAGGGTTCGAAGCTGAGCGGGCAGGCGCGCGCCAGGCCTGGCGCGGGGCGCTGCAGACCCGGGCGCGACTGCACGAAGCGCGGCCGCATCGGCGAGCGCCCACGCCTCCATCATCCGGCACGACGTGCCCATCACGCGAGGAAGGACACGGCCTCACGGAGCAGGGGCCGCAAGTCTCGTTCATGTCCTCGAGCATCCGCACTGGGACTGTCCGTACGGCGGCGGGTTGGCCCGGGGGGTTGCGACTTGGCGACCTCACGCTGTCTGAGAGCGCCCGCCCGGGTCCCGGGCGCTACCTCGTCAGTTGGGGCCCCCTGCACCTCATCCAGGCGCACCGCCCCCTGGACGCGCGCCGCCTGACCGCGTTGGAGAGGATGCCCGCAGCTTCTCCTGCAAGGCTGCCACGAGGGGTTCCGCTTCCACCGGCATCACTGCATCCGCCGCAACAATCATGGCGAGCAATCCTGCGGGTTCCGGAGGGCCAGCCGGAACCAGCCGATACGAGCCGTTGCGCAACACCGGGCCCGACGCCACGTTCGGCTCGATCCACGCGATCCGATAGGGGACTGCCTCGTCGTCGAAGACTTGACGCAGACAGGAGTCCGCGTCCAAGCCCTCCACGGCCAGGACGACCGCCTCCGTTCCTGGGTAGACGTGGATGCAGCCGTCGTCTTCGAGCGTCAGGATCACTTCACCATCCTCCTTCCCACGGGCGATGATTCCGCATGCCCTGGCCGGGCAGGGATTGCCCGGCCCTGGCCGGATTGGGAATCGCCCGATGATAGTGAGGTCTCTCGCCGAATGGGTGTCCCGTTCGATTTCCCCACGGTGCCACTCGCCCCGGCTTGCCCGTTGGCCCCCTCCACCACGGGATGTGGAACTCGGCACCCACGCCCCAGCCCCAGGCACCAATGCCACCACCGACCAGACCTCCCAAGGCACCGGCGGCCAGGTCGAGCCTCTCTTCCGATGACAGACAGCCACCATCCAGCGAGCGCCCAGTGGCGACCTGCAGCAACGTGGTGGCCAACGAGTAGGCTCCGTACCCGATGATGCCCACTGCCAGCAGTCCACCACCAACGCCCCCTGTGGTGACCAGCCCCGCCAGCAGAACACTTCCGACGATCCCCTCGCCCACACCCCACGTGAAGTGCCCAAGCGCACTCTCCCAGGAGAGGCCCGTGGGATCCACCCAGTTCACCGGGTCGTTGCCGACGTAGGCGTAGAGGCTCGTCAGGCCGTTGGCGAAGCCGATCGGGTCCTTGGCGGTGAAGCGGCCGAGCGCGGGGTCGTAGTCGCGGGCGCCGAAGCGCACGAGGCCCGTGTCGGCGTCCCAGAGGCCCCCGGCGAAGCCGAAGGGCTGGAAGCCCGGCTGCGTGTCCCGCAGCACCCGGCCCCAGGAGTCGTAGTCCATGCGCTGCGCGACCTCGCCCGTGTCCGCGCGGACGACCAGGCGCGGAGAGCCCAGATGGTCCGTCAGGATGCGGTAGGTGACGCCGCCCCGGACCATGTAGTCGGGCACGTTCGGGCGGGTCGCGTAGACGAAGCGCGAGACGAGGCCGCCCGCCGCGTCCAGCTCGGCCGCCACCTGCAGTCTGCCCTGCCAGACGAAGCGGCGCTGCAGCACGCCGTTTTCGCGTCTGGCGACGCGGCGGCTCGCGTGGTCGAGCACGTACTCGACGACGCGGCCGTCCTCGAGGTCCACCCGCTCGAGCTGGCCGAGCTCGTCGTACTGGAAGTGGGTGCCTGCGGTCTGGCCGGGGCGCACCACGAGCTCGCCCGAGGCCGCGTGCGTGTACGTCCGCGAGCCCACCGAGACCAGCCGGTCCTGCGCGTCGTATGTCGCCGCCACGCCGTCGGCGAGGGTGCGGTTCCCGTTTGCGTCGTAGGCGTACGTGCCCAGCACCGAGCCGTCGCGGGTCACCTGCGTGAGCTGGCCCGCTGAATCATACGCATAGGCGAATGAATGCCGCTCGCCCGCCACTGCTTCCGTGCGCGCGACGATGCGTCCGCCCGCGTCGCGCGTGTAGGACTCCTCGTAGAGGCTCGCGCCGCCCGGGCCCTGCGCGGTCCGCGAAGCCACGTCGCCGTACGGGTCGTAGGTCAGGCGCTCGCCGAGCGCGCCGAGCACGATCCCGGTCAGCTGCCCGCTCGCCGCATCCGGCGCCAGCCACAGAGAGCCGGCGCGCACGAGGATGCCGTCGTCGTCGTACGCGTACGCCACCGCGTCACCATCGAGCGACACCGACGCGACGCGCAGATCCTCGTCGTAGCCGAGCGCGAGGTCCGCGTGGACCGGCCCCGACAGGCTCGCCGACAGGAGCAGCGGCCCATCGTACGTGTACGCCGCCGCGCTACCGCCCGGGCCCGACACGGACGAGATCCGCCCCGCCGTGTCGTAGCCAAAGCCGAAGCTGCCGCGGCTCACGGTCAGGCGATCGAGCCGGCCCGTCTGGGCGCCGTACGAAAGCGAGATCTCGCGGCCGTCGGGGCGCACGAGCCGCGTCTCCTCGCGATCGAGCGAGTAGGCCTGCGTGGTCGCCTGCGCGCCGCTGCCAGCGTCGGGCGGCGTGTACGACGTCCCGCGGTCGAGCGCGTCGTAGTCGAAGGCGTGCGCGGGGCGGCCCGGCGGCGTCAGCGACGTCAGGTTGCTCGCCGCGTCGTAGCCGAGGCCGAGCTCGGCGCCGTCGGGGAAGGTCTGCCGCACGAGGCGATCGAGCGCGTCATAGGCGTAGCGCTCGCGCCCGCCCGTCGGGTCGGTCAGCGTCTGCAGCCGGCCCCGCGTGTCGTACGAATAGGACACGCTGCGATCGCCCTGGGTGATCGTGAGTGGCCGACCCGACGCGTCGTACGTCACGTCGATGGGCGCGACGCCGGGCGCGGCCGCGTGCACGACGCGACCGCGTTCGTCGAGCGTGACGCTGCTCTGCCGACCCGCCGGCGACGTCACCGTATGGGTGCGCGTGACCGCCTCGTAGGTCGCCGTCCACGTGCGCGTACCCACGGCCACCGTCTGCGTCTCGCGCGACAGCGACAGCGGGTCGCTGGCGCGGACGAGCTGGATCGACCGCGAGAACGCGGCCGTCTGCGTGCGTCCACCGGGCGTCGTGACGGTCACCGCGACGGGGCTCGGCGACTGCGTCGAGAAGCGCGCGTCGCCCGTCACGGTCGCGCTGACGACCGTGCCGTCGGGCGTGCGCACCGTGGACTGCCCGTCGAGCGTCTCGACGGTCGACATCGCCAGGCCATCCGGGCCGGTGACGAGCCGGTTCGTCTCGCCAGACGCCGGTCGCGTCACCTGGTAGTGGCTCGTGCGGCCGAGCGCGGTCTGACGCGTGACCTCGGTGCCGTGCGTGACGCCGCCATAGACGAGCGTCTGGAAGCCGCCGGCGGGATCCTCGTCGCGAAGCAAGCGCCCCACGACGTCGTAGCGGAAGCGGTGCTCGCTGCCGGGGCGCGGCCCGCTCATCGATTGCAGCAGGCCCCCGTCGTCGCAGACGAGCGTGATCGTGCCGCCCGCCTCGTCGGAGAGGTTCGAGACGAAGCCGCTCGCATCGACGCCGATCCCCGTGCGCTGGCCCCTCGGCGCCACGATGGCGGTCGGGCGACCTGCGGCGTCGCGCTCGATGCGCGTCACGCCGCCGTCGACGTCGGTGATGCTCGAGAGGCGCGATGCGGAGTCGTACGCGAACGCGTACAGCGTCGCGCGCGTGCGTGTGTCGATCGTCGCGAGGTGGCGCCCGCCGGCGTCGAACCGGTAGAGCAGGCCGCCGTCCTCCGACGCGATCGTGATGTCGTCGACCGACGTGCCCGGAAGCGCGGGCGCGATCTTGCGCAGGCGCCAGCTCTCCCAGTCGGAGATGTAGAGGCTGCCGTCGGGCCCGAGCGAGAGCGCCCAGGGTCGCCGGAAGGTCGCCGCGGTCGGCTGGCCGCCGTCGCCCGAGTAGCCCGTCGCGCCCTGGCCGGCGATCGTGAGGATCGTGCCGTCGGGCGAGACGCTGCGGATGCGGCGGTTGCCCGTGTCGGCGACGAGCACGCGGCCATCGCGCTCGACCGCCACCGCCTCGGGGCTCGAGAGCTGCGCGCCCGTGGCGGGGTTGCCGTCGCCGAGGAAGCCAGGACCGTTGCCGCCCGCGAGCGTGCGGATGATGCCGTCAGGCGTCACGCGGCGGACGGCGTGGTTGCCCGTGTCGGCGATGTAGACGCTGCCGTCGGGCCCGACCGCCAGGCCGCCCGGCGAGCGCAGCCCGCTGTTCGCGGCCTGGCCGCCGTCGCCCGAATACGCCGTGACGCCGCCGGCGAACGTAGAGACGAGACCGTCGGTGTCGACGCGCCGGATGCGCGACGCCACGGAGGCGGACTGCGCGATGTAGAGGTTGCCGGCCGAGTCGACCGCGAGGGCCTTCGGTGCGCCGATGCGTGCCGCGGTGGCCGGGCCGCTGTCGCCCCCCGTGCCCGAGACACCCGTGCCGGCGACGGTCGTGATGATGCCCGTCACCGGGTCGATGCGCCGCACGCGATGGCCGTACTCCTCGGCCACGTAGACGGCGCCGTCCGGGCCGAGGGCGAGGCCGCCCGGGCCGTTGAGCTGCGCCGCCGTCGCCGGCCCGCCGTCGCCCGCGGAGCCCGCGCCGTTGCCGCCGGCGAACACGCTCGCGCCGCGGTTCTTCTGCAGCCGCAGGACGGAGTTGCCGTAGCGGTGCACCACGTACACCGTGCCGTCGGCCGCGACCGCGGACGCGCCCGGCGACAGCAGCGCCGAGTTGCCGCTGCCGAGCGCCGTCGTGACGACGCGCCGCACGCTGCCCGCCGAGCGCCGGCTGCCGTCGCCGCGGAAGAGCGTCTGGCCGAACGGATCGTAGTGGTGGTGCGGGCTCACCGTCAGGCCGCCGAGGCCCTGGTCGCGCGCGTCCCAGCCGCCGATGCCGCCGTGCCACTCGGTCCACAGCGAGATGAGGTCCCGCGTCTCGTTGGTCGTGATGGCGGGGCCGCTCCTGCCGAAGCGGGCCGTGCGCGTGTAGTAGGCCGCGTAGACGTTCGCGAGGCGCACGGTGACCGGCTGGATCCCCTCGAGCGTGCGACCGAAGGCGTCCTTGCCGTCCCAGTCGAAGACGACCTCGCGCTCCTGCTGCTCCGGGTGAAACGGGTCGCGGCGGAACTCGTAGCGGGTCTTGCGACCGGCCACCTCGATCTCGATGGTGTTCCCGCAGGGGTTCGGGTCGTCGGCCGTTCGCTTGAACGACGCGACGTGGGCGCACGCCGACAGCGGCCCGACCGGCACGCGAATGCGGTAGCCGGTCTTGCGGCCGGGGACGCGCTCGCTCTGGTAGGCGAGCTCGAACGGCGTCCCCGCGACGCCGAAGCGCTCGCCGAGCGTCTGGTCCTCGCAGCCGATGATCGAGCCCTGGGCGGTGCTCTGGCAGTCGCTGCCGTCGTTGCCGAGGTCGAGCTTGCTGAACTTCGCCCAGGGCGGCGCCTCGAAGCCCATGTTGAGGTCCCAGATCGAGAAGTGCGGCAGCGCGACGCGCCAGAGCGTCTGGCCGGGGGCATAGAGCGCCGCGAGCTGCCGGCGCTCGAGCTCGGTCATGCCGGTGGGCACGTCGGCCGCGCCGTCGCCGTCCGAGTCGACGGTCGCGACGTCGCCCTCCACGCCGAGGATGCGCAGCACGATGCCGCTGTCGCTCGCGACCCACTGACCCTGATCGTCGTCGTAGTAGCCCGCGGGCACGGGCGTCCCGACCGGCAGGGCGAGGAAGTTCTCCAGGTAGTACGGGACCGGCTGGCTCAGGATCACGTCGGTGCCCGCGCGCCGCACGCCGCCCCCGAGCACCTCGTCGGCGCTGATGTCGACCGCATACGTGTACGCGCTCGCCGGCGGAAGCGACGCCGGCATCGCCGCCGGGCCCTCCGCGCCCACGGTGAACTCCGAGAACCGCAGCGTGAGCTGCCCGAGGTCCTGCAAGCTGCCGTCGGGACGGCGCATCTGCGCACGCGTGCCCGGCGGGACCATCAGCGTGGCCTGCCGCGTGCCGTGTACGTCGGTCACCGCAGTGCCACGCGCGACCTCCATCGCGACCGCGTTCGGCGTGACCGTCGTCGTCGCGGCGTCGTAGTCGATGAGCACGACGTCGTCGACCACGCGCGTCTGCTCCCAGCCCACCGCGACGCGGCGCTGCGCCGGCGGGTGACCCGCCGCGCGGATGCGCAGGACGATGGGCTCACCGCCGTTGACGACGAGGTCGTACTGGCCGTCGGCGCGCGACTGCGTGCTGCCGTACTCTGGGTGCGCCAGCACGTCGATCGTCGCCATCGGGATCGGCACGCCGCCGCGTCCGGCCACGCGCCCGCGCACGAGCGCCGCGCGCTGCTTGTCGATGGTGCCCGGGGCCACGCCGGTCTGGATGGGCGTCGCGCCCGCGTAGAGGAACTCCGTCGCGGCGAACACGCTCGTCGCCACGCCGGGCACGATCGGCGGCGCCAGCGTCGCCGGGTCCGGCGGCGGCCCACAGCCCGCCATGAGGTCGTGGTGGATGCCGCGCACCGGATCGCACCGATCCTCGGTGCACGCGTTGCCGTCGTCGAGCGAAGGCGGCGGCCCCGCCACGCACCGGCCAGCGCCGTCGCAGGTCTCCGCGCCGTCGCACGCATTCGCGTCCGCGCATGAGAGGCCCGCAGCGAGCGGCACGTGCGCCACGCCCGTGGTCGGATCACACACGTCGGCCGTGCAGGGATTGCCGTCGTCGAGCGCGAGCGGGGTGCCGCCGGCGCATTGCCCGGCGCCGTTACAGCTCTCCGCGCCGTTGCAGACGTTGCCGTCGGAGCATGCGACGCCGGCCGCCGCGGGCGTGTGCACCGTGCCCGTCGCGGGATCGCACGAGTCGGTCGTGCAGGGATTGCCGTCGTCGAGCGCGGGCGGGGCTCCCGCAATGCACTGTCCGTCCGCATTGCAGGCCTCGCTGCCATTGCACGCATTGCCGTCCGAGCACTCCGTGCCGGCCGCCAGCGGCGCGTGCACCGGGCCGGTCGCGGGATCGCAAGAGTCGGTCGTGCAGGCGTTTCCGTCGTCGAGCGCAGGGGCCGTACCCGCGCGGCAGGTGCCGACCGCGTCGCAGGTCTCCGCGCCATTGCACGCGTTGCCGTCCGAGCACGCGGTGCCGGCAGCCACGGGCGTGTGCGAAATCCCGGTGTTCGGATCGCACGCATCGAGCGTGCACGGGTTCCCGTCGTCGACCCGCGCGGTCGCGCACGACGTGGCCTCGATCTCGAGCACGAGCCGTGGCGGGTGGTCGCTCTCACGCGAGCCCATCCAGAGATCGCCCGTCAGGCTCTCGTTGGTCTTGCGCAGCAGCCAGCCGCGATTCGGTGTCCCCGCGAGGAACGCGCGCACGTCCGCCGTCACGTCGAGCGAGGCGACCTCGGGCGCGATGCCCGTGGGCACGACGATGGCGGTCGCCGGCGTCGCGTACGGGGGGCTCGACGCCATGCTCCACGGCGCCTGGCAAGTGCCACCGACATAGCGGGCGCAGGTCCACGTCGCCGTGGTCTCGCCCCAGTCCATCGTCATGCGGTACGCGGCGAGGTTCCGCCCTGGCATGCCCCAGCTCGACGAGTCGTGGATCTGCACCTCGAGCCGCGCGGCCACCAGGCGCTTGCCGTCGAGCGACGTCCGCAGCGCGGCGTCGTCGACGCGCACGAGCGCCCGGCTGTTGCGCGCGCCGCCGTAGCCGACCTTGATCTCCTCGGTCGTGCCGTGGTTCGTGTTGGCCGGGCTCGGCTGGATCGTCGTGTCGGCCACGACAGGCACCTGCAGCGTCGCCGACAGGGCGAGCGCGGTGGGCGACGTGGCGCGGGGGCCGTCGCACGCGGCGGCCAGGAGAAAAAGGGGGAGAAGACGGATCGGACGCATCGGGGCGGCCCAGAGGCAAGGCCCGTGCCCCGGTCGTCAGCGCGCGCGCCGGATCAGGCGTTCCGGTCGCTTGTGCGCGAACCACGAAACAGCTGCAAGTAAGCTCACCACGAACTCCCTGTAGAACTCTGCTTGGCAGTGGCCACTCGAGCTTCGCGCGTCAGGTGCGTGGCGTTCGGTGTTTCACCTGGAACAGTCCGAGTGGTCCGACCTTCTCTTTCGCGATCCCGTGACCTTCCCAGGACGCCCGCCCGACAGACCCGGACGACTGGCGTTCGATTTCAGCGCGGACTGGTCCGTTTCCCGCGCGAGTGGCCTGCTGCTCACGGGTACTTCCCGTAGTCGAGAGCGCGATGCGGTCGCGCACCATGGTCACGCGCTCGTGGTCGAGGCCTACCTCCGAACCATCTCGCTGGCGAGATCGCCGACCCCGGCGCGCTCACCCGAGGTTGCGGCTTCGCAGATCGCAGCCGCCAGCCGATACCACGGCCGCCGCCAGCCCGACTTGTCGTGCGACCCCGCGAGGTCGTCGAGCATGCACCGCTGTGCCCACAGGCGATCGCACCGGCCTCGTCGACGGCCGTGACCTTGTTAGGTCAGCCCTCCACTGTCGTCGTCGTGCGCGTGGCGGTGGTAGGTCGGCTCCCGGTAGACGATGCGGACGCGATATCGCCTCGGACGTCCGCACCCACCTGCCCTGCCTCTCACTGCTCACGCATCGCCGTCGGGGTCCTCGTCGGAGGCGAAGCGACGCTCCATCTCGGTCTCGTGCGGGGAGACCGTGCGCTGGTGCAGCTGCGCGAGGGCCAGGGAGTTGGTGCGCTGCCGCTTGCGCGCCAGGGCCGACTTGGCCGACGTGCGCAGCCCGCCGGAGCCCTCGTAGGCGTTCCGCCGGCATGCGTGGACGAGTGCGGCCACGACGTCCGCGAGCTCGCCGCCCTGCACGCCCTCGGGCAGCGCGCAGAGACGCGCGACCGCCTCCTCGTGGCGCCCCTGGTCGGCCAGCCGCTCGGCCGCCTCGAGCGCTGACAGCACCTCGGCCTCGGCGACCGCTGCCGCCACTTCCCGATCCTCGGACAGCGGCGAGCCCGCCGGCACGACATCGAGGCGGAGTGGCGCCCGGACGGAGCAAGGTCCCCCGGTGCTGTCGAGGTAGCGCACCTCGACCGTGCCCAGCTCCACGGCCGGGGCCGAAACGCGTGCGCCGACCGGAAGGCCGCGGAGCAGCACCTGGCCGTGGCCGTGGAAGAGCACGTCCTCGAGGCGGGCCTCGTGACGAGCGCCGTCGAGCGTGACCGCGACCTGGACGTCGGCCGCGGCGGTGGCCAGGAGGCCCCCGAGCTCACGCGCGAAGGCCGTCGCGACCGCGTCGTCGCGATCGAGGTAGGCGTAGCCGCCCCCGGACGCGTCGGCGAGCGCACCGAGCAGATCGTGCTCGCAGTCGTCGCCGTACCCGAAGGCCGAGATGGACACGCCAGGCGTGCGCCGCGCTGCAAGCGTCAGCAGATCCTCTCGCGTCTGGGCGGGGCCATGGTTGGCCATGCCGTCGGTGAGGACGAGGACGCGCGCGGTACCTCCGGCCTGCGTCGCCTCCGCGGCGAGCCGCAGCCCCGCGAGCAGGCCGCCGCCCAGGTTCGTGCCGCCGCCGGCGCCGAGGGCGCGCACGGCGGCCCGGATGCGATCGCGGCTCGCGTCGGTGATCTCGACGAGCGGCACTGGCGTCGCGACCTCCTCGGCGAACGTGACGATCGCCATGCGGTCCCCGGGAACGAGCTGGCCGACGAGCCGCCGCAGCGAGGACTGGACGGCGCGGAGCTTCAGCCCGCCCATCGAGCCCGACACGTCGAGCACGCAGACGAGCGCGAGCGGGCGGCGCACCGGGGTCACCGGCGCGGGCGCGCGCAGCGTGACCAGCAGGTCGACGGTGGTGGCCGAGCCGGCGGCGATGGCGGGATGGCGGAATCGGAGAACGAGCTTCACGGGGACCTCCTCGCTCCTGGGACGCGTCGGCGCCCGGGACCTGACAGCGCGGTGGCCGGAATCGGCGTCGTGCTCTTCAGCCTCGCGGGCTGCGGCGGCGCGTGCCCTTCTTGCCGTTGAAGGGATTCACGTTGCCCTTGGTGCCGTTAGTTGTCGTTGCGGCGGCGGTTCGGACGGCTCCGGTGGTGCGCCGGCACGAGACGCTCGCCGTGCGGCGTCCGCACGCGGTGGGGGCGGACGCGCACCGGCCCGCTCCCCTGGCCACGCGGGCGCGCATCCGCGGGTGCCGGAAGGACCAGCAGCGCGCCGCACAGGAGCGCGAGTTGCGCGCCTCTCATGCCTCACCGCCCGTCCAGCGGCGCCAGGTCAGGCTCGCCCGCTCGGTCAGCGCGACGCGCGCCCCGTGCCCGACCGGCGCGGCCACGATGGGATCCCCGCCGAGCGCGAGGCCGCTGGTCGAGCCGGCGTCGATGACCCACACGACGGCTCCGACGCGGACGAGCAGCGCATGAACGCGCGAGATCATCGAGTCGCCGTCCAGGAGGCGCAGCGCGCATCGCGGGTAGCGACCGACGAGCAGCCCGCGACCGAGCTGCTCGGCCGACACGCGACGGCACGCGTAGGCGTCGTCCACCTGGACGTGGAGCTCGCCCCACGCGGGACCGAGGGGCTCGTCCTCGGTGAGCTGCACCGCCGGCGCCACGCGGGACACGTGCGTGACGGATCGTCCGGGCTCGCGCAGGCCGGTGGCCTCGACGTCCTCGCGCGGCGCGCTCGCGCGAGCGTCGGGTCGCAGGACGGGCGGCTCGTGCTCGAGGAAGGCGCGCCGCGGCAGGGCGTCGTACGCAGCCCCGGGAGCGGACGGCCCGCCGACGAGCGCGGCCGTCGGCACGAACCACACGCCGCAGCCCCCGAGCGTGACGAAGGTCGGACCGTCTGCGACCACCGCACGCGCGAGCGCGCCATCCTCCGTGCAGAAAGGCTGACCGGTCGCAAGATCCCACAGGCGCAGGATGGGCTCCCCGGCGTCCCCCGGGACCACGAGCGCCGTCAGCGCGCGGAGCGGCGCGATCTCCGAGCGGAGCTGGAGCTGGCACGCTTCGTGGCGCCCGATGGTCACCGCCTTCCCGACTGGCAGGACGGTGGTGCCGCGCAGCCGCCCCTGGCCGTCGACCAGCGCGGCGACGAAGCCGGCCGGTGCCCCGTCGGCCAGCAGGCGGAGCTGGCGAAGCGCCACCTCGAACGCGAGCTGGCCGGCGGGCGGCGACAGGGTGGGCTCGCCCGGCGAGAGGACGCGCGTCCCGCAGTTCGAATCGTCGGGCGTCTCGGACAGCATGGTCGCCTGCAGGAAGCTCCGGGGGCTCATGGGGTCTCCTCGAAGGAGGGGACGCACGCGGGGCCCGGATCTGACGCGTATTCGCTTCCGGAGGTTCGGATCGCGCAAGTGCGCTCCGTTGCTCCCGACTCTCGAGGCGCACGGTCCTGCGGGGGGCCGAGCCTCTGCTACCGAGCACTACAGCCACGTCGACGCAGGCGAGAAAAAGGGGCAGCGGTCGAGCGCAAGATTCGCCTCGTTCGCAGTGGGATCGCGTCCGAGCCCGAGCCGACCGGGCATCCGAACAGCCATCCGGGCTCCGAAACAGGCTCTCAAGGGAAAATCCGGCAGGGATGGAGTCCCCAACCGGCCTTGATCACTGCTGTTTCACGGAGCGGGTTGCGGGGTCGAACCGGCGACATTCCTTTGCAAGCAAGAGAGGCCCAATTCGAACCATTGATCTGAATGCGCATTCATCGTTCGAGATCGAATGCGGAGTCGTCCTCCAGCCCGCGGATGAACGCCTCGAAGGACTGCGCCACGACCTGGTAGTCGAACTGCTGATCGACGTGGACCACCCGGTGCTCACCACTGCGGTCGCCTCTTCCTGGTCCGGGACTTCACGCACACCGAGCTCGAGACCGGCTCGTTCGATGAGGCTGGGCCATCGAGATCGTTTGCCATGCAGGACAAGCGCGACTTCGTCGTCGAGGCCCACCGCTTGCTGCAGCCGGGTGGCCGCGTCGTTGTCGCCGTCGGCTTCGCGAGTGCCGCGCCCATGACCTCCCGGGATCGCCGGAGCATCGAGCGCTGGGGGGCACTGGTTGGCTTCGTAACCCGCGCTCGCTATCGCTCGCTGTGGGTCGCACCGATCTGGTACGTGTGCGCCGTCGGCGTCGCGGTCGGCTGCCTCCCCTGCGGCGTGCTCTCTGCGGCGACGTTGGCGCCGGTCATGGGCATCTTCATCACCGTGCTCCGTGCGGGCCGGCAGACGCCACCTCTCCACGGCGACCCGGCTTGCCCCTGTCGCCAAGGGGGTCGGGGGCCGTCTACAGCACCCAATCTCGCGGACTCTTGGTAGGATCGCCCCGCGTGCGAGGTGCGGTGAAAATGTGTACTATCGGACGCTGGGCGGAGCGCAGAGGCGTGCGGATCGGGTCGGCGACGCGTAGTTCGAAAGGCCTACGCACTCACCGACCATGTGTGGCGGGCTCTAACGGAACGGCAGCAGGCCATCGATGTCGCGTTGTCATGGGCTTGCATCCTCGTAGACCATCTTCAGCCTCGCCCTTTACGAGCAACAGGCCTCCGTGTGGCCCCTGCTCGGTCATGCGCATGCAATCGCGCTTCGCGGCGCCGCTGGATCAGATCCTATCTCGGCCGAGAGGACGAGCGTGAACGACGCCGTCGTTGTCCCTTCGCACATGCTCATCCATGCCGACGAGGTCGACGCCTTCCAGCTGAGCGGGCTCTCGTTCATCTGCCCGACGTGTAGCGGAACCTTGGTCTATCGCCGCGAACTCCAGCGCCGCTCGCATTTTGCCCATCACGCGACGGCGCCTGCGGACTGCCCAGAACGGGTGCGCGAGGACGGCTATGGAAGCCTTCGTGAGGCAGATTCAGGCCATCCTCCGTTCGGTGCTGCCGCACTTGGTGAGTTAATCGCTAGGAAATTCCCTTTGCTCGACGAAGAGCTTGCAGATCGCAGAGACATTATTGAGTTTGCTGCGGTTCGATACGTGGCGCTGTCGCTCGATGAGCCACGAGAAGGCTCATCGTCATTTCAAGAGCGAGCGGTCAGCTTCCTCTCGAGGTGCCTGCAGCTCGCTGAGTGCTTCGGAGCGCTGCGGTGTGTGTTGGCCTCCGAGGTGGACGAGGGGCTCAGCGGGGCCGCCGGCGAGCGCCTGCGGGCGACCATCACACGCCTCCTGTCTCGCATCAACTGGTCCGAGGTCGCTCAGGCTCAGGCGAACGCTCTCGGGCTCGAGTCGCGCTGGAGTCACACGCGCCACCTCTTCCCGAATGTGCTGTTGCGCCGTACCCTGTGGCGGACGAACGAATTGGCCGTCACTGTTGGAGCGACCCCGCGATTGCATGCAGCCGGAGCGACCTGCGCGTGGACCCGGAACATTGTCGTCGCTGCACCGACGGCCCTCCGGGTCTTCTTGGACGCCAGGCGGGACTGGTGTTGTCTGATAGGTGGTAGTGAGGGCGAACGAAGAACCGCGCTTGCTGAAGGGTCTCATTTTCGATGCGACGGCGCGGCGCTCCTCATCCCGTCCGATGCAGCAAGCGCTGCGCCCGCTTCGCTCGCTATCGTGGTCGATTCGAGGCTGGACGCTGCGAGAGCGAGCACAAAGACCTCGGCGACTATCATTCTGCCCGGACACCGCCCTTCCGTCGGCGGCGGCCCCAGCACAGTCGCTCTAGTTGAGCGAGCTGGCGCTGGAATATCGCTGTTGAGAGCAGAGCTTGGAGCGGTGAGGGCAGCCCTGCTGCGACTGGACCGCGAGTTCGAAGCGCACTGGAACGAAGCAGCCGCCGAGGAACGCAGGAAGAGGATCGAGGGTGAGGCTGAAGCCTTCCGCGAAGCCCGGTTCACGCTTGCCCGAAAGAGCCACCTTATCAGGAGTCAGCTTGACTCACTCGCTCATCGGAATCTGAGCTACCGGAGGGCGCTGCTAATGCAGTATCTGCGGATTGCGGAAGGCTACCTCCGCAGGGCTCGGGATGGATGGGAAGGCGAGTTGCCTGACTATAGCGAATGGGTAGCCACCTCCCGAGATGATGCGCGTCGCCTGGGCAGCCGCGATTCCCGAACGAGACCTCGCGCCGCCCCTCGCGCTACCGAAGATGGCACACCACACCCCGAGATGAGAACTTCAGAGGGTGTTCGTATCTATGACCAGGACAACACGATGCTGCTGTTTGAGCTCGGAGAAGTCATCGAGCACGAAAGGTATGGCCGGATCGAGGTAGTAGGGTTCGAGGAAGGGCGACGGATTGTAGTCCGCCTTCCAAACGGAGAGGAAAAGCGTTTGCATGGGAAGGAACGAAGGTGAGTCGGGAGCAGGGAGTCACCTGTGTCCGTCCATCGAGGTCGTGTTCGAGGAGACCGAGCTGATTCGTGCGCGATGTCCTTTCGTCGGCCGATGGCGCATCACCGAGATGGAGAGCTGGGACGACGACAACTTCGGCACAGAGGCCCCCGCCCGCCTGCAGTTCAACGAGCGTGGCGGTGGATACTCCAGGTCGGCCTCGTACAGGGTGGCCGTAATGGCCGCCCCCAGAGAACTCCATAGCGCTCGCGCGTGTCGCTCGTCCTCGCGGCCTCTACCAGGACCTCTGCGTCGCCCTCGCCGAGCGCGAGCTCGCGCAGGCGCGCGAGGCGCTCGCCGAGCTCCAGCGCGAGGGTGGCCCCTGGGTCGGCTATTGCCACGACTCCTGGGAGGAATACCTCGACGCCATCGAATGCGCGCAGGTTGCCCTCGAGCAGCGCCGAGACCGACTCATGGAGTTGCTGGAGGCGAATGACGCGCGTCGCGTCGCCGCGGACGGGGGTGGATGAGCTTCGCAGCTCATCGGCGGCCACGCAGCCAGGCGGCTTGATGTGCCGCCTCACTCGACCAGCATCGCCCGCATCACCTCTGCCGCCTCCGCGGATTTCCCTGCGAGCTCGTGCTCGACCTCGCGGCGCCAGGAGGTCACGCCGCCATCGAGGGGCCACGCGCGCGAGGTCGGCCCGACGTGAGGCCGGTCGTCAAAGGCCTCGACGAGGAGGCGGTTGGCCGTCTCCACGCGAAATGCCCGACCCGGTCGGAGCTCCGGATTGCCAGCCGCCGCGAGCTGCCGCTGCACGATGGCACTCACCTGCTCTGCACGCTGCGGATCGACCTGGCGCTCGCGCGCTCGCACCGAGAACAGCGCCAGGAGCTGCGGCAGCTGGCCCTCCTCCAGCGCAGCGAGGAGCCGGTCGTGCCCGTCGAGGACGACGTATCGGCAGATCCCGCTCACCCACTGCACGAGGACAGGAGGCAAGGTCCCTTCGCGGCATGCGCGACGCCAGGCCTTGACCCTGCCGTCCGAGGGCAACGACAGATCGCGTAGCGCGAGCGGACACGGGTCGTCGCAGAAATCCCACGGCGTGTAATCGTGCCGGCGCTGGTCGGCGAACCTTCCGAGTTGCGCGACCGGCGGCAGCCACGTGGTCGCGTCGACCTTCAGGTACGACCCGTCGGACAGGTACGCCGGCATCCGAGCCATCCACCAGCGTCCCGCGTGCAGCGGGCTCAGCACGCTCGACAGGAGGCCGCGCATGAACCTGCGCGACCAGGCGTCGCTCCACGCGTCTGACCCCGCCGCCCCGGCGACCTCCCTGACCTCCGCGGCGCTGATCGGCGGCAGGACGAGGCCTGGGCTCGCGCCCCCGAGCCCGCGGCGCGCGTAGTGGTATCCGTAATGGTCCCCCTCGATCCGGAACCAGGCGACCGGCCAGCGTGCCGCCATGAGGCGCAGATATCCCGGTGCCCCGGCTTGCACATGCAGCGGCGGCCGACGGGCTTGCAGGTCCGTCGCATCGACGACGCAGTCGAGTCCCAGCCGGCCCAGGCCGTCGCCCTCGAGGTTGCCCCAGCGCACCCCACCAGTAGAGCGCGCCCGGACGAGCGGGGAAAGGCCGGGCGCTCGGGTGCCGTGGCGACGGCGATGCATCGAGGGGCGTCCGCGTGGGCGATACTGATCGGAGCGTGTCGGTGTTCCTGGGGGTGCCGGAGCAGGACTGGGTGGCGGCGAACGAGCACGCGTTCGCCTTCCGCGATCGGTTCCCCGTCACGCCTGGCCACACGCTGATCGTCACCCGACGGGTGATCCCGGACTGGTTCGCCGCGAACGAGGAAGAACGAGCGGCCGTTCTCGAGCTGGTCGACCGCGTCAAACGCCTGCTCGACGAGGAGCTGCACCCGGACGGCTACAACGTCGGCTTCAACGCGGGCACCGCGGCGGGGCAGACGGTCATGCATCTGCACCTGCATGTAATTCCGCGATACCGCGGGGACATGGACGACCCTCGCGGTGGCGTCCGCCATGTCATCCCCAGCCGCGGGAACTACCTCGCGCAGGCGGCACCCCTGGCCACGGGCGGCGAGAGCGATCCCTTCGCGAGGCACGTCCTGCCCCTCTTCGAGCGCGCCGACGAGATCTCGATCGTGGCGGCCTTCGTGCAGGACTCCGGCCTCGACCGCATCCAGCCCGCGACCCTCGCGGCGATGGCGCGCGGCGCTCGCGTCCGCATCATCACCGGCGACTACCTGGACATCACGCAGGCGAGCGCGCTCGAGCGCCTGCTCGACTGGCAGCGGCTGGCGGGTCCCGCCGAGGAAGAGGGCGGCCTGGCGGGAAGCTTCACCGCCGCGGTGATCGAGGTCGCGCGGCTGCCTGCGCGGGTGCGCGCGTTCCACCCGAAGTCCTGGCGCTTCGAGGCGAGCTCGCTCGGCGTGGCGTTCGTGGGGAGCAGCAACCTCTCGGGCTCCGCGCTCGACACGGGGATCGAGTGGAACCTTCGCGTCGACCGGGACCGTGACGCCGCAGCCTACGCTCGGATCCGGGAGTCCTTCGAGGCGCTATGGACCGCCGCCAGGCCGCTCGAGGCCGGCTGGGTGGACGAGTACGCGCGCCGCGTCCGCCGCGTGCAGGTCGCGCTCCCACCTGGCGAGTCGGAGGCGGAGCCCCTCGAGACGCCGCCCGAGCCTCACGAGGTCCAGCGAGAAGCCCTCGCGGCTCTGCGCGCGGCCAGGGAAGAAGGGCGCCGGCGCGCCATCGTGGTCCTCGCCACCGGCCTCGGAAAGACGTGGCTCGCGGCCTTCGACTTCGCGCAGCTCAGGGCCGAGCTCGGCAGGCGGCCGCGGCTGCTCTTCCTGGCCCATCGCCGCGAGCTGCTCCTGCAGGCGGCCGGCACCTACCGACGCCAGCTGCGCGTGCTCGGCGAGACCGCGCGCGCCGGCTGGTTCCTCGAGGACCAGGATGACCTGTCCTCGGACCTCGTCTTCGCGTCGGTGGCCAAGCTGTCGCGGCGCGAGCACCTGCCCAAGCTCGCGGCGAAGGCCTTCGACTACGTCGTCATCGACGAGGTCCACCACGCCTCGGCCGACTCCTACCGGCGGATCCTCGACGGCATCGATCCGCAGTTCCTGCTTGGCCTGACGGCGACGCCAGATCGCGCGGACTCGGCGGACATCCTCGGTCTCTTCGACGACTTCGTCGCGTACCGGGCCGACATTCCTCGTGGCGTGGCACTGGGGCGACTGGCGCCATTTCATTACTCGGGCATCCGCGACGACATCGACTACGAGAACATCCCCTGGAGGAACCGACGCTTCGATCCGGAGGCGCTCGCCACGGCGGTCCAGACCGAGACGCGCATGCAGACCCTCTGGCGGGCGTGGAGCGAGCATCCCGGGCAGCGCACGCTGATCTTCTGCTGCAGCATCGCGCACGCGAGCTACGTGCGGGCGTGGCTACGCGCCAGGGAGGTTCAGGTCAATGCCGTCTACGCGTCTGAGGGCTCCGACGATCGGGAGGCCTCGCTCGGGGCGCTCGACCGAGGCGAGCTCGATGCCGTGTGCGCCGTGGACGTCTTCAACGAGGGCGTCGACGTGCCGTCGATCGACCGCGTCGTCATGCTGCGTCCCACGGAATCGAGCGTGGTCTTCCTGCAGCAGCTCGGGCGCGGCCTGCGCGCGGCGGAGGGGAAGAGCGCGGTCGAGGTGATCGACTTCGTCGGCAATCACCGCATCTTCCTCGAGCGCCTGCGGACCCTGCTGTCGCTCGGAGGCGCCGCGGCGAGCGGAAACGCCGCGCTCAGGAGCCTGCTCGAGGCCACCGGGCCTCAGGAGCTGCCGGCGGGCTGCTCGGTGGACGTGGAGCTCGAGGCCAAGGAGCTCCTCTCGCGGCTCTTCCGCGTGCCGGGCGCCGACGAGGTCGAGCGGGCCTACCGCGAGCTCTGCATGGAGCGTGGCGTGCACGACGAGCCATCGCTCCGACCGACCGCGGGCGAGCTCCAGCGCATGGGCTACCTGCCCGCCCGGCTGCGCGAGCGGCACGGGAGCTGGTTCGAGTTCGTGCGCGCAGAGGGACACCTCGCGCCCGACGAGGCGTCCGCGCTCGAGGCTGCGGTGGGTTTCCTGCGGGAGCTCGAGATCACCGAGATGACCCGCTGCTTCAAGATGATCACCCTCGAGGCGCTGATCGAGGCGGATGCGCTCCTGACCGGGTTGCCCTTGCGGGACCTTGCGCTGCGCTCTCATGCGCTCCTCCGGCGCTCGCCCGAGCTCTTCGCGGAGGTCGCGGAGAGCGATCGAGTGACCGAGCTGGACGCCGACAGCACTGCGCGGTGGCTCGCTTACTGGCGGAGAAACCCCGTTGCAGCCTGGACCGGTGCGAAGCGTGACCGGCGGACCTGGTTCCGGCTCGATGGGGACCGGTTCGTCCTCGATCTGGCCGTCGGACCCGATCTCGCGCCTGCGCTGTCGAGGCTGACGCGCGAGCTGGTCGATTACCGGTTGGCGCAGTACCGGGCGAGGCGTCGCGAGAGCACCACCTCCGCCGAGGGTTTCGTCTGCAAGGTCCTCTCGAACCAGCGAGATCCCATCCTCAAGCTGCCGCCACGCACGGCCGCCGCGATCCCCACCGATGAGACCGACGTTCGGCTGCCCGATGGCGCGGTCTGGCAGTTCCGCTTCGCCAAGGAGTTCTGCAACATCGCCCGGCCGGCGGGGACGTTCCGCAACCAGCTGCCCGACCTGCTCCGCAGGTGGTTCGGGCCGCGCGCCGGCCAGCCCGGGACCGCGTTCCAGGTGCGCTTCCACGCCGGGCCGGACGGACTGTGGGTCGAGCCCGTGCAATCGGCCGCGATCGAGCCGGGTTCGCGGCGGAGCATCGTGGCGTACCCGGACCTCCGTGCGGCTGCGGGTCACGTGCAGGAGGAGATGCTCCCGCCGGACCTCGAGCGCGTCTCCCTGCCGCTCGAGGACGTCTCGGCGGATCTGTTCGCCGTTCGCGTCTCTGGCAGCTCGATGGATGGAGGTCGCGAGCCGATTCACGATGGCGACTGGGCGGTGATGCGGCTCTCGCGCAGCCAGCCGGCCAGCGCGGTCGAGAACCGCGTCGTCCTCGTCGAGGTGCACGGCGAGGGATCGGGCGCGCAGTACCAGATCAAGCGCTTGCGGCGACACGGCGGCGGCTGGCTCCTGACCTCGGACAACCCGGAGGGCCCGACCATCGAGGCCACCGAGGGGATGGTGCCGATCGCGCGCCTCGAGCGCGTGGTCCACCCCGAGGACCTCGCGCCTCCGCTCGGGACGGTGTGCAGTGACGAGGCGCTACCCGCGCACTTCGGTGTCGAAGGGCTCGTGTCGCGGTCGGGACGCCACGGCGGGCACCTGTTCGTCTTCATCGATCGCAAGGGAATGCTGGTCGCGACCGATCGTGTCCGGCTGCCGAGCCCGCCCCCGAGGCCGAGCGAGACGGCCTTCGTGCTGGGAAGGCGAGAGGACGGGGGATGGCGCTATCTGGGGATCGGTCGGCAGACCGAGGACGTCGGCGTGTGGTCGTTGCCCGACGCCGACCTGGCCACCTGGCGCGCGTGGGGAGAAGGCCGGGAGGTCTCCCGGCGTGTTCCCGAGGGCGCCCTTGCGCGGGCGCAGCAGCTGGTCGAGGCGCTCCTCGCCCATGCCGGCGCCTGGCTCGAGCGCGGCGAGGGAGGTCGCGCCCGGGTGCTCGGAGCCGCGCCGCGGGGCGGCCTGCGGATCGACGGTGGCGAGGGAGGCTTCGCCGAGCGCACGGTCTCCCTGCAGGATCTGGCCTGGGTGATCGCCGCCGCGGATGACGTCGCGGAGAACGGGGGCCTGCTCGACGAGGAGCGCGTCAATCACCTGCGCTACCTGGAGGGCACTCCGAAGGCTTCCACTCGCTGGATCGACACGGGCTGGGCCCTCGCGGCGTGGCAGGTCGGCAAGGAGTGGCTGCGGGCTCCTGTGGCGGCGGAGACGAGCCTCGTGCGTGTTCGCCGCGCCGACGGCGCAACCCTGGATGCGTCCTTCCGCATCGAGCGCGTCGGGGACGTGGCGACCGTGGTGGTCGAGTCGCGAGGGGGCACCCGAGGCTCCGCGGACGAGCGAAACACGGACTACGCGGAGGGGCTCGAGCTCATCCTGCAGCGGCTCGGCGCGGCGGACATCCGGGTGGGCGACATCCTCGTCGAGTCCCGGGAGGTGCAGAGCCTGCCCGCCCCAGAACGGAGGGTCGTGCTCCCAGGCCGGCCCTACCCGATCGAGATCGACGACGCCTCGTCGCTGCGCAACCTGATCAGCGCCGCGCAGGCGAAGGTGGGCCGCATGCCCGGAGCGAAGGGCGCCGGCAACCGGACCCGCCGGCTCCGTCTGTTTCTTGCGCCAGGATCGTCCCTCTCCCCGAGCGAGCTGGCTCGACTTCTGGAAGCGGGCTCTCCCGGGGACGGGTAGGCCCAAGCTGGTGCGGTTCCGCGCTTCATGTCCGTCCCCTCCGTAGGGTGGCCTCATGAGCTCATCGAACCGAGGCGGCAGGAAGTTCTCCCGTGTCGAGATCCAGCGGCTCGTGCTGTCGGGGGCAGCGCGGGCACTGCAGCAGGGCGGCGTGGCGCCGACGCCGCGCCACAAGCAGCGGCTCTTGCGGGCGCACCTGCGCCTCGCGGCGCTCCTGGCGGAGCAGGCGGGGATCTCCGAGGAGGCGTTCGCGCTCGCGGCGGCCCGGCAGTTCCGGGGTGAGCTCGGTGTGCGTGCGGAGCTGTCGCCGGAGGACGTCACGCGCCTGCGCCTGGGCGGCCGTGACCACGTCAAGGCCTGAGGGGAGGAGACCCATGCAGCAAGCACAGCGCGCCTTCGTGATCCTCGACGCCTCGCTCGAGCGGTCGCGCTTGCCCGAAGAGGCTCCGAATCGCGCCGAGATGGAGGACTGGCTGATCGAGCTCCGGCGCGCGCGCTTCTGACCGGTCAGCTCCCGTGGACCTCGCAGAAGAGGCGGCGGGATTCCTTGCAGCTGCAGCGACGGCCCTGCTCGTGGCTGTCGAGGACGAAGCGGCGCCCCGCCCTGTGGTACTCGTCGAAGATCTCCCGGCGGAGGTCGGCGTCGACCCCGGAGAGGCACTCGAGCGCGTCCATGCGGCCGACCTGGAAGGCCAGCACCGAGTGTGCCGCCACCAGGACGGCCACGGGTGGGGCGGCGGTCGGGCGGTGATGGAGGTGCGGCGCGCAGCGCGCGGCTTCGATGCAGAGCCGATCGATCGCCTCACACACGGTCTCGAAGAACCGGTCCTTGGCCGGCTCGAGATCGAAGTCCACGCCCGCCGCGTTGTCGAAGACGCTGTGGGTGCCGTGGCGCTTGTGGGCGCGATGCCTGCGCTCCGCTTCGCGCTCCGTCGGCTCCGCAGGCGAGATGGGCTCGCCGGACAGCGCGGCCATGAGCTCGGGGTCGTGGTCGAAGGCGCGCGTTCTCCAGTAGAGCCATCGCACGAGGCGGGCGAGGAGCTTCATATGGACGACGGACGTCCGGACCTGTGCACTTCTGACAGCGCTGGCTCGACCATTCGGGCGCCGCCTCCACTTGCCCTCCTTCAGGCGTGCGCCTCGCGAGCGCGGCCAAAGACACGAGGGTGGCCGTCAGACGCGGCGCATTCACACGTCCTTCCTCGAGGAGGCCGCATTGAACCGCGAGATGCCAGATGCCCGGACCACTTGCCAGCGTGGGCCGGGGCAGGACTTCCGGCTGCTCGCCGAGCGGGCGGCGCCCTCGGGCAAGCTCCTGGCGTTCGACCAGACGCGGCGCGCGCGGGCGCAACTGCGTGAGCTCGAGGCCGGGAACCCTGCGCTCGGCGTCATGCTGGCGCCCATCGCGAACACGTTCGGCGTCGAGCGCGGGGCGTTGCAGCGCATCACGCTCGGGCTCCTCGAGGGCCTGCCGCTGCCGCACCTGTCGGCCGAGGAGGCCACGCTGCTCTTCATCGGCTTTCGCACGAGAGGACTTCTCGCGGGCGGGCCCCCGCCGGCGGCCGAGTTGGTCAGGCGCTTTCGCGCGCGACCGGCGTCGAGCCTCGGCGACGAGGCGCGGGACGCGCTCTCGGACACGGTCGAGCGGCTCGGGCTGGCCTTCCGGCTCGAGGCGTTGCCCGCCGCGCTGGGGCCGCCAGCTCCGCCCACCGGGCAGCTCGCGCTCTTCGCGGCGGCGGGCCGCCCCGCGCCAGCCGGCTCGCGGCTTCCGGAGCGGACCCCGCTCGCGCGCCTGCTCGAGCGTTGCCCCGGGCTCGTGCGCTCGATCCACAGCATCCTGGCGCGGCTCTCGCCCGCCGTGAGAACCGGCAGCGAGATCTGCGTGCGCGTTCTGCTCGAGGAGGCGCGTCCGGGGCTCGCGCCCCTCGCGCAGCTCTCCGAGGAGGACCTCGCGCCGCGGCCGCGGGGCGAGGACGTGCGGCTCGTCCTCTCGAACCTCGTGAGCTGCGCGGACGGTCGTCGCCTCGCGCGCCGCTGGTACGCGATCTGGGCGCCGCAGCCGCCCGGGGTGCAGCGGGCGGTCCGCCACGTCGCGGCGCTCCTCGTCTACGGCTGGACGCTGCTCGGCGAGCGCCTCGGGCAGCACGCGATGCCACCCTTCGTCGTGCCGTGGGACGAGCGTGTGCCGCGCCCTGCCGTCGACGCGCTGCGAAGCCAGGCACCGTCGGGGAGGTGAATCGAGTCACGGTGGACGCGAGGCGATGCGGGTCGCCGCAGGTGCCATCGGCGCGGTCAGAGCACGTGCAGATCGTGCAGGGTCACGGCCAGCCTGTCACCGTTCCAGCGGAACTCGAACTGCGCCGTCAGGTCGCTGTACGCACCGTTGAGCGGCACGGAGTGATCGAAGGCGAAGCCGCCGCCGTCCGTGAAGGCGACCAGGCTCAGGCCAGGATCGCCTGTCGCGTCCGCCGGGGCGGTGAACCGCGGCCCCTCGGCGTGAGCGGCGGCGAAGACGGTGCCCGGTCCGAAGGTCTC
Source organism: uncultured Myxococcales bacterium (assembly GCA_964593795.1). Classification (GTDB taxonomy): domain Bacteria; phylum Myxococcota_A; class Polyangia; order JAHFDS01; family JAHFDS01; genus JAHFDS01. The sequence continues at coordinate 88,331 of CAZQJC010000176.1, forward strand.
GTGCACCAGGCGCAGCACGGCCTCGGCCGTCCAGCGAACTGCCTGCGCGCCGTCCTGGTCGAGCGAGCCACACGCGAGATCTGCGCGGCCCTGCGCGAGCAGCTCGAACCACCCGCGCACGAACTCCGTCATCGCCTCCGCAGGGGACCTGCCGCCGAGCTCGATCACCCGAGGAACGTACTACCGCTCGCGCACTGTCGTGCACAGGTCCGCAATCAGCCCTTCGGGCTCCGTCGGCGCGTGCCTTTCTTGCCCGTGTAGGGGTTGGTCTTGCCGCGGGTGGCGTAGTTGTCGTTCTTGCGGGCGTTCGGTCGGGTGCGGTGGTGCGCGGCCACGAGGCGCACGCCTGGTGCGGACCGTGTGGGCCTTGACCCGCACGGCCGAGGTGGCCCGGGGGCCGCGTGCGTGTGCGACCTCGGGGGCCTGATAGAGCAGGGCCGCGACCAGGAGGAACCGCAGCGCGCGCATCACGCGCCCGCCCGCGCCGAGCGGCGCCACTCGAGGCTGGTCTGGTCCGACAGGGCGAGCTCACCGCCGTCGGGCAGCACGGCGGCCTCGAGGAGCTGGCCGTCGAGCGCGAGCCCGTACGTGCTCGCGGTGTCCACGGCCCACACATCGCTGCCGAGCCGCACCAGCAGCGCGTGCACGCGCGAGACCTCGCCATCGCCGTCGAGGCGCAGCCGGCAGCGCTCGTAGCGGCCGACGAGCACGCCGCGCTCGAGCTGCTCCGCGGAGATGCCGCGCACAGAACGCTCGCCGCAGCAGCACACGCGGAGGGTGCCCCACGCGAGCTCGGGCCCGGCATCCTCGCCCACGAAGAGCGGCGGGCCGACGCGCGTGATGCGGGTGCTCTGGCCTGACGGCTCGGGGCGCTCGATCGCCGGCGCCGGCGCATCCGGGGGGCGCCGATCGACGAAGATGCGCGGCGGCAGCGCGGAGAATGCTTCCGCGGGCGCTGCGGGCCACGCGGTGCCGGACGCCACCGGGACGAACCACAGCGCGTACGAGCCGAGGGCGAGGTAGGTCGCGCCCTCGGCCACGACCGCGCCGGCGGGCGCGCCGTCCTCGGTGCGAAAGGGCTGGCCGCTCGCGAGATCCCACACCCGGAGCTGCGGCTGCGCGCCGCTTTCGCCGGAGACGACGAGGGCGGTCAGCGCGCGGAGCGGGGCGTCGGCCTCCCGCAAGCGGAGACCGCATTGCGAGTGCCGCCCCGCCGTCACTGTGCCACCCGGCGGCAGCAGCGCCGCGCCGCGCAACCGGCCATCCGGGTCCACGAGCGCACAGGCGAATGCAGGTGCCGTCGCTCGAGCGGCGAGCGCGGACAGCTGCGCGTGGGCCACCTCGAACGCCGGCGCGGGCGCCAGCGCAGGCTCGGCGACGCGGTACACCGACAGGATCCGCGTCCTGGCGTCGAAGCGACCGCCATCAGAGGAGGTGGTGGTCGCGCGTCCCTGCAGCGTGGCGGGCGTCGTGCTCATGCGGTGGGCTCCCACAGAGCAGGACGCCCGGCAGAGCGGGTTCTGACAGGCCATGAGAAGGCGCCCGGCTGGGGCCGAGCCAGACGAGCAGCTCGAGGCGGTGGTGCTGTCGTACCCTGTCGCGCCAATGGCAACGGGGAGGAGGAGAGCGACGGAGGCCAAGGTCGCCGCGCACCCGTGGGACTTCAAGGCGCGCTTTCGCCGTCACGCCTTCGGCTGGAGGTCGCAGCCGGCGATCACGCGCATCAAGCAGGCGGTCGCCGAGATCAAGAAGGTCGCGAAGAAGGAGCCGGCGCTCGCCGCCGAGGGCGCCGTCGTGTTCCTCGAGCGCGTGTCCCCCGCGCTCGAACGCGTCGACAGCTCCTCCGGCGCCATCGGCTCGGCAGTGGGCCACGCCATTGCGGAGCTGGTGCCGATCATCGCCAGCGCGCCCGCCGATCCGAGGACCCGTGAGGTGTGGCTCGCGCGACTGTGGCAGGCCTATCAGGACGACGAGATCCCCTACATCGAGGCGCTCGGCCACCACTGGGGCGCCCTCTGCGCGTCCCGCGAGGTGGCCTCCGCGTGGGCCGATCGCCTCGCGGAGACCGTGCGGTTGGCGTGGAGCCCTGACCCGAGCCTGCGCGGACACTTCAAGGGCACGACCAGCTGCCTGAGCGCTCTCATGGCCGCCGAGCGCCACGAGGACGTCCTCGCGCTCGTCGCCCTTGCGCCGTACAAGATGTGGACCTACCGACAATACGGCGTCATGGCACTGTCCGCGCTGGGACGGAAGGCCGAGGCGATCCGCTACGCGGAGGAGGGCCGCGGCCTGAACGACAGCCCGGTCGCGATCGCGCGCGCGTGCGAGGCGGTGCTCCTGTCGTCGGGGCTCGCCGACGAAGCCTACCGGCGCTACGCGCTCACCGCGAACCAGGGGGGCACCTACCTCGCGACCTTTCGTGCGGTCGCGAAGAGGTACCCGCACAAGGCCGAGGGCGAGATCCTCGCCGACCTCGTCCGCAGCACGCCTGGCGACGAGGGCAAGTGGTTCGCCGCGGCCAAGGAGGCGGGCCTCTTCGGCGAGGCGATCGCGCTCGCAGGGTGCGCACCGTGCGATCCGAGGACGCTCACGCGCGCGGCGCGCGACCACGCGGAGAAGCAACCAGGCTTCGCGGTCGATGCGGGCCTGCTGGCGCTGCACTGGCTGGTGCAGGGGTACGGCTACGAGATCACCGGCGCCGACGTCTGGGACGCCTACCGGTTCACGCTCGCGGCGGCCGCGCGACTCGGCAATGAAGCAGAGATCAAGGCGCGCATCCGCAAGCTGGTCGCGTCGGAGGTCCTCGGCGATCGCTTCGTGACGAAGGTGCTCGGCAGGGAGCTCGGTCCGTGAGCGCAGCGCCGTGGCGGTCAGATCTCGATCGCCACGACCGCGCTGTCAGCGCTCGGTGAGGGCACGCGTGAACGTGTCGCCGCACTCGGTCGAGCAGAAGTGACCGTCGGCCACGTCGGGATCGCGACTCGCCCCGCAGTTCAGGCAGCCCCGCGTGGTCGACGCCACGCGCTCCTCGAGGTCGTGGTGGATGGGCACCGCCCCGGGCGTCTCGGAAGCGGCCCCGCGGTTCGGGAGTTCTATCGCCGTCTCGTGGACCGCGCCCGCGAAGGGGGCCGGGACGACGCGGACGAACTACACCTCGAGCGCGCGGCACAGCGCTGGTTCCGCCTGCTCGAGCTGCCGCCAGCCGACGCCCCGCCGGAGCACGAGCTCGAAGAAGGACGTCTCGGGGCCTGGCTGGATGCGGGAGATCGCGTCGGCCAGCGCCAGCCGGCGCAGCACTGCCACGAGGCGATGGCTCGTCCGGTCGAGCTCGTCCTCGAGCACGGGGAAGGCCGGAAGCCAAGGGCGCCCTCGCCTCCGGCGGCATCGTCACGAGCCGTCATCCAGCACCTCCAGGGGGCACAGCCTGGCGCGCGACCGCGTCGAGCTGCGCAGCGGTTTCATGGGCGAGTGGAGGACCTCGCGGCCATCGTCGTGCTCTGCCGTCAGGTCGCGCGTCATTGTCCCCACCACAGGACGCCCGCCGGAGCGTGTTCTGACAGCACGTCGCTCTCGCGGTGGCCGGCCGAGCATCTGCTCCGCTGTCAGAGCATGGGCGGCGCAGCGTCCTTCGTGACGAAGCCGGTGCGTGAGCTCGTTGATGGCGAGGAGGCTGTCAGGAGTCGAGGCCCGGAGCTCCTCCGCCGGGGATCTTAGCGGAGCCGTGGTCCCCTCGCCCCATGTCCCGGCCAGCACTCGCCGCCGCAGAGGGCGAGTGCGATGATGGTTTCCTGATGCTGATCCGACCTCTCTTCGGTGGGCCGCTCGATCTGGTCGGCGACGTGCATGGCGAGTTCGAGGCGTTGAAGGCACTCATTCGAAAGCTCGGGTACGACGAGCACGGCGAGCATCCACAGCACCGCCGGCTCGTGTTCGTGGGCGACCTCTGCGATCGAGGACCGGACAGCCCGTCGGTGCTGAGGCTGGTGCGCACCCTCGTCGAACGGGGCCTCGCGCAGTGCGTCGCGGGCAACCACGAGCTCAACGTGCTGCGCGCGGAGCACAAGGACGGGAACCACTGGTTCCACGGCGAGGAATCGCCCGAACAGCGAAGGGACTTCGGTCCCTGCGCGCTCGCGGACGAGGCCACGCGGGAGGAGGCACGACAGTTCTTCGCGAACCTGCCCCTGGCGCTCGAGCGTCCAGATCTCCGCGTGGTCCACGCGGCCTGGCACCCCGAGTCGGTCGATCGTTGCCGGCGCATGCAGGGTTCCGTTCTGGAGGCCTACCAGGTCTTCGACGACGAGGCCGAGCGGTCAGAGGATGGGCGGCGCATCCGCAAGGCGCACGCGGCCGCCGAGGCGACGTACAAGGAGCGCCTCCGCGACAAGGCGGCGGGCGTACCCGGCTACATCCCGGAGATCGCCGAGTACGACGAGCACTGCCAGATGAGCAATCCAGTACGCGTGCTCTCGTCCGGCCAGGAGCGTCGGATCGCCGCGGGCTCAGAGCGGTCCTTTTTCGCCGGGGGGAAGTGGCGCTTCGTCCAGCGGGTCGACTGGTGGCGGGCGTACGCCGATCCGGTGCCCGTCGTCTTCGGACACTACTGGCGGTGGTGGCATGCCGAGGCCGGCGAGCGCCTGGGCGAGGCCCGGGGCGGCGAGGGCTTCGACGACGGCTTGCCCGGCCCCGGCCTCGCGACCGCGGCACGTGCCATCTGCATCGACTTCAGCGCCGGCGCTCGCTTCAAGGAACGTCTGGCGGGGGCACGTCCGCCGCTCCAGACGCGGCTTGCGGCCCTGCGCTGGGACGAGCGACGACTGATCTGCGACGGCGACGATCCGCCGCCCCCGTAGCCCTGATAGCGTTCTGCTCGCATGAGTCACAGCGCTGTCAGGCGTCCGGATTTCTCGCGCCCAGGGATCGTCGTGGGGCGCCGCGCCCGTCGCTGCATGGCGGTCGCTCTCCTGATGTGCTTGCTCGCGCTCCCTGCGGTCGCGAATGCGCAGGTGTTGCCGGCCGTGCCCGACTCCGACCCGGAGGCGCAATGCCGCCGTGGCATCGCAATGTCCTGCCTGGATCTCGCCCAGGGCGCGCCCGGAGACGAGCGCGATCGCCTGATCGGGCACGCGCACGACCTCTGGCAGTCGCAGTGCGCCCAGGGCGACGGCGCGGCCTGCTTCGAGGCGGGCGCCATCGGCGCGCGGCTCTCGCAGGCGCAGCGCGCCGACGCCTTTGGCAGGGGCTGCGAGCTCGGACACGAGGAGAGCTGCGTGCCGCGCGCGCTCCACGAGTTGTTCGGCCAAGGTGCGGCGCAATCGGGCAGCCGCGGGCTCGACCGCCTGGAGCGCGCGTGCCGGCGGGGCGTGCCCCTCGCCTGTGTGTTCGCCGCGGGGGCGGCCTCCGCCGGTCGCCGCGGGAAGCCCGAGCCCGCGCGCGCCCGCGAGCTCGCACACCTGGGCTGCAGCGAAGGTGACGGGCTCGCGTGCGCCCTGGAGCGGTGGCTCGCGGCGTCGGCGACAGGCGTGCAGCCGACGTGTCGGGACGACCAGCCGCTCGGGTGTCTCGGCGCGGCGCTCGAGCACGTCGGTGGCGCGAAGGCGCCGGGCGATCTCCGACGCGCGCAGCCGCTCCTCGCGCGGGCGTGCGACCGAGGTGTGGCAGCCGCCTGCCTGGCCGTGGCGGACCTGCTGACGGGCAAGGCGCCCTACCTGCAGCGTGACATCGGACCCGGCGCCGGCGCGAGGATCGCGGCCACCTACCGCCGCGCGTGCACGCTCGGCCAGCCGGACGGCTGCGTGGAGACGGCGCGGTTGCGCCTCGGGGCCGGGGAGTCGCGCGAAGCGGCGTCCTTGCTCGAGCCCCTGTGCCGTCGCGGTCACGCCCGAGCCTGCCGCTTCCTGGCCCACGCCCTGACGACGGGAGGCACCGGGCCGCAGCCGCCTGGTGTGGCCAGCGCGCTCGGCAGCGCGTGCAAGGGCAACCTCGCGGAGGCGTGCGTGGAGCTGGGCCTCCTGATGATCGACGGCAGCGGCGTCCCCGCCGATCCGGCGGGCGCAGGGCGGCTCTTCGACTCCGCCTGCCAGGCCGGCAACCTCCGTGGCTGCGGAGCGCTCGGCCTCTCGGCCCTCCACGGCAAGGGCGTGGCGCGAGACGTTCGGCGCGCCGCGGAGCTCCTCGCGCGGGGCTGTCACGCAGGCGACCCGGACGCGTGCGAGGTGCTCGCGCCGCTGGCCGACGCGGGCCTCGTGCCAGGCGCGACCGCGGCGACCGTGCGCGCCCTGTTCATGCAGGCCTGTCGGGGCAACGTGGGCGAGGCCTGCAAGCGCCTCGAGACGCTGGCGTCGGCGAATCGCCTGGCCCCGTGCGCGGAGGGGCCGTCGCGACCCGCGCAGCTCGTCAGTCAGCTCGCGCCGCGCCTGTCCGAGTACCTGAGCCTGCGGCCACAGCCCGCGCTCGCGACCGTCCGCGTTTGCGCCACGGCCGCCGGCGTCCCGACCTGTGCGACCACCGTGTCCGCCGATGCGCCCGCCATCGAGCGCGCCGCACACGAGGCGCTCTTCCGCGCAGCTTTCCGGCCCGGCGGCAAGGCCGGCGAGCGACAGTGCACCGTCGTGCAGGTGCGCTCGAGACCGTGAGCGCCATTGCGGCCCGCAATGCAGGCCGCAATCAGGTTGCCGTGGCGCTGACCCTCTTCGGTGGGCAATCGAGCAGGCGACAGTCGAGCACGTACGCGCTGTCTCCGCCGTGGTGGCCCCAGGCATCCGTGGCCTCGACCTCCTCCCACGCCTCCCTCGTCCGGTCCCGCACCCAGATCCCGTCGACCAGCTGCCGGGGCGTGCCGTCGAGCCGGATCGCCTCGATGTCCCACGTGTAGATGAGCGGGGGCATGGAGGTGACCTTGGCGAGGCGCTCGAAGTAGTAGAACGGATCGACGCCGAGGTAGGCCTTGCCCGAGAGCACGTCGCCCGGCCGGACGCCCGTGGGGGGCTTCTGGTCGAAGACGTGAAAGCCGATGTCGAGGACCCACGCGTCCTCCTCCACCGCCAGCACGCGCGCGTTCAGCAGGTAGGTCGAGTCGGAAAGCAGGCGTGCGGACGGCTCGCCGCTGGACGGTCGCGGCGGATCGAGGAAGCCGAACTCGACCGCCACCTCGATGCGTCCGCCACGCGCAAGGTCGGGGTAGTTCCCGTCCTGGATGATCCAGCCGTCGAGCCCGAGGGACCAGCTTGCCGGCCCGTGCGGCCATGCTCCGACGTCGCTCACCGGCAGAGCCTACCGCCACCGTGCTGCCGATGGCGCTCGCTTCCTTCACCCCATCCCCACCGCCTTCCGCACCCGTGCGCGCAGGAAGCCTTGCGCCTGGCTCCAGACGTCCTCCAGGCCCTCCTCCATTGCGCCGCGGGCGCGCAGGGGCTCGAGGAGGTCGATGACGGCGCGGGCGGAGGCGCGCTCGATGTCGGGGTCGCAGGTCATGCGGAAGCGCTCGTGGTGGGCCTCGACGAGCTCGGTGCGCAGCTCGACGTGGTCGGGCAAGAGCGCGTGGTAGCGCTCGAGGAGGGCGATGGCGTCGCAGATGAGGTGCTCGGCCAGGGCGTGACGGTCGAGTACGTGGGCGAGCGAGGCGCGCTGGCAGAGCACGAGGCCCAGCGTGCGGCCGGCCTCGAGGTCGTCGGGGTTGGCGCGGTGCGCGCGAAGGACGCGCAGCTGCGCCTCGGCCAGCAGCGGCGCGGCGTCCACGGCGCGGCCCACCTGCTGGCGGATCGAGGCAGCGCCCACCAGGCAGGTCGCCAGCATCGACTCGTGCGCGGCGGGATCGCAAGCGTGGGCGGCGCGAACCAGCCCGAGCGCGCGGCCGCTCACCTCGAGCGCCTCGACGGGGCGGTGCTGCTCGGCGTGGTGCCGCGCGAGGTGTGCGAGCGCATCGTCCACGACCTCGAGATCGTCGCAGTCGCCGCTGCGCAGGGCGGACTCCGTCGCGGCCTCCGCGCGTGCTGCCGCGCGCTCGAGCCAGCGGCGTGCTTCAGCGTGCTGTGCGGGTGACGTCGCGCCCTGGGCGAGCGTGTGCGCGGCCCCGACGAGCTCGCCGAGCCCGGCGGACGAGTCCTCCCGGCACACCTCGTCCGCGAGCGCGCACGCGCCGAGCATGAGCGCATGCGTGTCGTCGTCCTCGCCGCGGCGGCCGAGCTCCGCGAGCATCTCACCCAGCGCCAGTGGCGAGAGGTCGTCCGCGAGCACTGCCGTGGCCTGCTCGCCCAGCGTGGCGCCGAGCAGCGCCGCCGATTCCGCCGTGGGGCTCACCCACTGGAGGCCCCGCAGGATCCCGGCGCGCAGCGCCGCATGCGCCGGCGTCGCCGGAGCCGCATCGAGCGCCCGCGTGTAGAGCTCGCGAGCGCGCGTGCGCCGTCCGTCCATCGCCGCCGAGCCCGCCGCCTCGCGCAGCACCCCGGCATGCTCCTTCCTCGCCGAGGTGTCGAGCGGCGCGGCACGCACGACGTGCACGAGGGCGTCGGCCGCCTCGAGGTAGTGCCCGAGCGATGCTTGCCAGTCCTGCGCGCGATCGGCCACGACGCCGAGACGGCGCAAGATCTGTGCGCGCAGCCACTCGCGACGGCGCGTCTGGGGCAGCGCGGTGAGGCGCGCGAGGGCGGCCTGCCAGACGCGCCTGGCGGCGTCGATATCGCCGTCCCAGCGCAGCAGCCGCCCCTGTTCGAGCGCCATCGCGGCACGCATGTGGTCGACGCGGAGCGACTGGTCCTTTGCGTCCGCGAGCGCGAGCAGCAGCCGGCTCGCCGCCTCGAGGTCCCTGCGTGCGGGGGCGCGGAGCCGGAGGTCGATCGCCAGCTCGGCACGGAGGACGAGGGAGCCCGCGAGCTCCCGCCGAAGCCGCGCGGAGGCGGGGCGGCGCTCCACCTCGCGCAGCCAGGCGGCCACCACTCCCTTCATCGCGCGGAAGCGCACGGGAGCAGGGCGATCGGCGCCCCACAGGGCGCGGCACTCCCGCACGCGCAGTCGCTCGAGCCTGAGCGCGCGGCCCTTGCCGCCCGCTCGCACGAGGCGACCGAGCAGCAGGTGCGCCCGCGCGAGCCACCGCCTTCCCCGGCCGAGCTCGCCGCGGTCGGCGAGGAGCTGCCCGAGCATCCGGCAGGCCACCGCGCAATTCACTCGTGCTGCCGGCGCGCGATTGCGAGAGAGCGCCCGCACGGCGACGAGCAGCCACGCCTGCGCGTCGCGCTCGTGGCCGGCAAGGAGCAGCGTTCGCGCCAGGGCCGGCACGTCACGACCCAGGGCCAGCGCGTCTGGCCCGAGCGCCCGGAAGATGCGCCCGAGCAGCCGTGCGCGATCCCGGCAGGAGCTTTCGGGCCCACTGCGCGCCAGCCGACAGCCGATCGAGCGCAGCGCGCGGAGCCGGTCGGCTCGTGCAGCATGCGCCAGCGCCCCACGCAGCGCCTCTGCCGCCGCGGCCTCCCTCACGAGCGCGCCTCCTCCACAACGACCGCAGCGGTCTCGTCGGTCTCGAGGAACGTGCGGATCGCGTGTGCCAGGAAGCGGCGCAGCTCGACGCCGTCCCCGCGTCCGCGGCGCGCGGCGAGTCGCAGGAGCGCCACGAGCGCCTCCTCGGGCTCGAGCGGCGCGTCGTGCTTGCGCAGCGCTCGCTCGACGGCTCGAGCGAGGCTTCCTTCGAGTGCGGTCGAGCGTGGCTTCATGGCTCCTCCAGTCAGGCGACGAGCGCGACGAGCTGACCGAGACGCAGCACCTCCCGGTGCGTGGCCTCGAAGTGGCCGACCAGCACGTCGCGGAGCGCTGCGAGCTCGCGCTCGGAGCTCTCGAGCTTCTCCAGGGTGGACGCCAGCCGCGCCGCGATCTGACGTCGCTCCTCGCCTACCTCCGCCGGAGCCCACGGAATGCGCCCCCGCGGCCCCAGCCGCGCGCCGCGGATCTCGAGGGCGCTGACCAGCCACGGCGCCTCCTCGAGGTCGCGAAATGGCGCCGCCACGCGCGACTCCTCGAGCCGCACCCGCGCCCGCAGGAACGCCTGTCGCGCGCCCTCGAGCAACGCCGCGGGAGAGCGCAGCGTGCCGAACAGGCGCAGCCGCAGGAGCAGCTCTCCGACGACGAGCAGACCCGCGGACAGGAGCGCCATCCGCACGCCCAGCCACACTGCGACCAGCGCGAGGCCGAGGCCGAGCGCCTGTTGCCCACGCCCCGTACGCATGGCGCCCCAGCAGCGCGCGATCACGCACACGCGTCGCCTGACGGGCCAAAGGCGCGTGCGGTCGATCAGGTCGGCCGGCTCGGGCAGACAGAGCGTCATGCAGCGAGCGCCGAGGTCACGCCAGCGCGAGAGCACGTGCTCCACCGGGTCGGCGCCGCGGTGATCGACAGGGAAGAGCCGCACCCCCGTCAGCGCCTCGACCTCGCAGAGGCAGCACCGCGAGAGGCCCGTGGGCCGCGCATGCGCCCCGGTGGCCACGCACATCTGGAGGCTCGCCCGGAACTCCTCGAGCGCCTCGATCCACCGCGTCGCCTCCGGCCGCTCCGAGGGCGAGCCGAGCAGCGCCCGCTCGAACAGGTCGCGGAGCGCCGGCGAGGCGGCCGCGGCCGGCAGGGCGCCCGGCGGCACGGCCATCGTGCGAGCGCCGCGCAGCGTCCACGGATAGCGACCGAGCGCGATCGCGCGCGCGATCGGCAGTTGCTCCTCGCGGGCCCCGAGCGGCACACCCGAGAAGGGATGCCGGCCCAGGAACAGCAGCTGGAACACCAGCACCGCCAGGCCGAAGCGATCGTGCTCCGGCACGCGCCGCAGACCCCGGAAGCTCGCCTCGCCCTGCAGCTCGGGCGGCTGGTACTCGGGCACGCCGACGTCGCAGGAATACATCTGCCCACGCGCATGGATCTGGAAGCCGTCGCAGTCGACCAGCACCACGGTGCCGTCGCCGCACGCCGAGAGCACGCCGGGGTTCACGTCGCCGACGACATGCCCGTGGTCGTGCACGACCGCGAAGGCGCGCGCGACGTTCGCCGCCACGTGGACCAGGAAGCGGTAGTCCGCCCTCGGGAACGCGAGCGCTCGACTGCGCGGCCCGTAGAGCACGTGCAGCTCATGCGGCCGGGAGATCCGGGGCAGGAGCACGCCTGCGACGCGTCCACCCGCGAGGACGACGTCGGTCGGCCAGGCCGCCACGCGGCCGAGACGCTCTGTGGCCGCGCCCGCCATCGCGCGCAGCTTGCCTGCACGCGCCGCATCGGGTGGTAGGTGATAGAGCTTGCATGCGACGCCCGGGCGCCCGGCGACCTCGTGCACCGCGCCCTCTCCACCGGCGCCGAGGCGAGCGCCGAGCGCAATCGGCTGTCCCGCGCCGTCGACGAGCGCACCCGCGGGCGCACCGGAACGACCCGCCCGGACGGCGCTGGCGGCGCTCGCGCTCATGGGCCTGCTGCAACTCCGCGCACAGGCCGCCGGCTCGCTGCGCGTCGGCTCGCCAGCACGAGCGTGACGTCGTCGTCGGTTCGTGCGCGGACGCGGGAGCTCGCGAGGAAGTCGCCGAGGGCGCCCGACAGCGCCGTCGCCTCGCCCGCAGGCGCTACCCGCAATGGCGCGAGTATTCCGCAGAAGAAGGGCGCGTGAGGCCTGCGCGAGAGGCGGTCGAGGCAGAGGAGCTCCATGCCGTCGGTCAGGAGCGCCACCTCGGCCAGACACGCGCGCTCGGCGGCAAAGGAGACTGCCGGCGCACGGTCGGTCACGAACGAGGTCTCGTTGGCGTGCTCGCCGCGAGCAGGCGCGGTCGGGCAGGAGAAGCTCGTCCGCGCGCCCATCGGCGAGGCCACGATGGCCCCGTCGCCGACCTGCACGAACGCCGCGCGTTGCTCGCCGATGGCCGCGGCGAGCAACGTGCACGCGAGCTCGCGCCGGTGCACTCCGAGCTCCATTGCGCGCTGCTCGAGCGCCGCGCCGACGCTCGCCACGAGTGCCCGTGCCCGTGGCTCGGTCACACGATGCACGCCCGTGGCCACCATCGCCGCGAGGTCCGCGAGCGTCCGCTCGACCGCGAGCCTCGCGCCGAGCTCGCCGAAGCGCGCCGAGCCCGCACCATCCGACGCAACGACGAGGAGCACGCGCTCACCCGCGCGCGCGACCACCTCGCGGCAGCCGGCGACGTCCTGGCACGGCAGGCCATCGCGCAGGTGCGCGCTGCCCTGCACGCACGCCCGCGCCCAGCGGAACGGTGGCGGGCGCACGAGGGCCGCGAGGCGCTCCGCCTGCGTGCGCCGCGTCCGTGGCCGTCTCGCGTCGCGATGGATCGCCGGGATCGCCACGCTCACACCTTGGCCCAGCCCTCGGGGGCGACCGGGTTCTCGAGCGCCACCGACTCGCCCGGGCGCGAGCGCGAGACGCTCTGCAGCGAGCGCGAGAGCCACGCGAACATGTCGCGGAAGCGCAGCCCCTCGAGCCGCAGCGGCGCGCGCGTCCCGAGCTTGCCGAGCACCTCGAGGTTCGCGCCGTCCACCGCGACCGGGAAGAACGCGAGCTTGCCCGCGCGCTCCGCCGCCTGCACGCGCGCGGACGCCTCCTGCCACGCGTCGGTTGGCGCCCCGTCGGTGACGAGGAAGATCCACGGGCGGAAGTACGGGATGCCGTTCTGCCGGTAGAGCCCCTTGCGCGCCTCGACGAGCGCGAGCGCCTGCGCGATGGCGGCCCCATCGGCGTCTCGCCGCTCGCCTCGAGCGCGGGAGGAGCGAGGTCGAGTGGCGTCGCGAAGTCCGCGGCGACGCGCACCGGCCCGAACGTCACGACCGCGACCTCGACGCGCTTGGCCGCGAGCGCGTCCGCCACGAGCTCGTCCTTGAAGGCCGCGAGGCCCGCCGCGAGCTCCTGGATCGCATCCCCCTGCATGGACGCCGACGTGTCGAGCAGGAGCACACACGGGCACCGCGGCTCCGGGTTCTCGACGAACTCCGCCGCCGAGAACGGCGACTCGAAGGGTCTCTGCTCGGTCACGTCGATCAGCTCGGACATGGCTTCGCTCCTCCGCAGGCGCCCGAGATGGGCGCCGCTACCTGAATGGACGCCGCTCCATCGAGTTCCTGACGAGGCTCGGGCGGGGCTCAGTTGAGGTCGGGATCTGGCTGCACCTCGAGCAGCCCCGCGCACGCGAGCGCCTCGCGCACCTCGGGACGGTGGAGCACCTCGACGAACCGGATCTCGCCACGCACGAGATCGAGCAGGAGCTCCCCCTCCGCGGGATCGAGCAGCAGGGTGCGCTCGGAGCCCGCGGGCATCAGCCCTGTGTAGAAGCTCGCGCAGTACTCGTCTCCGCAACCGCACGGACGCACGATCTGCAGCCGCGCCACCGTCCGCGCCAGCGCCGCGTGCCCCTGTGCTCGCAGCAGCCCCTGGAGCTCGAGCACCAGCGCGGGCAACACCTCTGCGATGAGTGGGCGCACGCCGGCTCAGACGTTCCGGCCGGCCTCATCTGACACCGACCGCTCATAGGGTTGGCAGAAATGCCAACCCTGTGGTGTCTCTCCCGCTCCGGGCTTCGCCCTTCGCGGGTCCCTGCGCGGGCTTGGGGCGGCCCTGCGCCCGCGGTGACGGGGTCGATCGAGCTGTTGATCGCTATTTCGATCGACCCCGTCAGCGCCGCAGCCGGTGCGCTCTCCAGTCGCCGCCTGAGATCGTGCGCGACGCGTGCTCGGGGTGCGTGAGCAGATACGCCCACGCCTCCTCGCCGCTCGCCAGTGCGATGCGTACCCGCCGGTACAGCTCGGGGACGCCCTCGAAGCGGTCGAGCGCTGCCAACCGCTCGACGTCGACCGCAAATCGCTCACCCTTGACGCATTCGCCTTCTGCCTCGACCAGGCCCGGATAGGCGCCCAGGTCGACGAGCCCGAAGCCCGGTGCGGTCGTCGCGGGCCCGAGTGGCAGCGCGTGCTCGAGCTGACCGGAGTTCGCCTCGCCGGGCAGGAGCGAGCCGTAGACGAAGACGATCTCCGCCCCCGCAAGTGCCGCGGTCCACAGCGGCGACGGATCGAAGCCGAAGCGTGCGTACGCGCGCTCGATCTGCGCCAGGTACTCGCACGACGGCACGGCGCCGCGCTCGGCATCGCGCACGTACACGGCGGCCGCCCGCTCACGCCCCTCGCCGTCCCGCACCGGGCGCACCACGCGCTCGTACACGTCGGGATGTCCCTCGCGCCGATCCAGCCCGGCGCAATCGTCGAGGGTGAGCCGCCAGAGCACCCCGCGTACCTCCTGGCCGGGCGCCCGAACGACCGTGGCGACCGCACCGTTGCGACGGGCCGAGCGCCCCGCGAACCCGAGCGCATGGTCGGGCAAGCGCGCGACGCCCTGGAAGCGCGCCCCGGGGCAGCGCCCGCGCAGCTGCCCCTCGTCGAGGTTCGAGCCGTAGGCGAAGTAGAGGATCGCGCTCACGAGGTGAGGATAGCGGTCAGGCGGACATGAACGCCGCTCGCGTCCCTGGATGTGCCGCTACGACGGCCGCCCGTGGAGTCGCAGCGCCGCCCGGAGCGCCTCGTAGTCGGGCGGCAGTGCGCCCACCCACGCAATCCCGCGGGCACGCGCGCTCTCGAGGACCCAGGGGGCGCGGCCTGACAGCGCGATCACCGGCACCCCGAGCGCGACCAGCCGATCGAGCACGCGCGGGATGCGCTCCTCGAGCGGTCCCAGGGGCCGCACGTTCTCGAGCACCACGACCGCGAGGTCCGCACCGGGCGCAATGCCGTCAAGCTCGGTGGCCGACGCGATCTCCGCGTCGGGGAGCGCCTCGCGGACGAGGCCCGCGAGCCACTCCGTGATGTCGGGGTCGTGGTTCGCGATGAGGACGCGCATGCTGTGCTGAGCGTACCCGGCGGGCGGACACGAACCTTCGGGTCCCGCCCGCGGGTTCGTCTCGGTGTAAACAGTCGGCAAGCCCTCATGACCGCCGCGCGCGAACCCTACACCCCTGAAGTCGTGGTGCTCGTCGGCATCCAGGGCTCGGGGAAGACCACCTTCGCCCAGGCGCACTACGGTGCGACGCACGTGCGGATCAGCCGGGATCTGGTCAAGACGCCGAACCGAGAGCGCGTGCTTCAGTTCGCGTGCCTCTCGATCGACCAGTCCTTCGTGGCCGACAACTCGCACCCCGAACCGAGATCACGCGCGCCCCTCATCGCCGCCGCAAAGGCCGCTGGATTTCGGGTCGTGGCCTGCTTCTTCCCGGCCGACGTTCCGAAGGCCCTGCTGCGCAATGCGGGCCGCAGCGGCAAGGCGAGGGTGCCCGATCAGGCGATCCACGGCACGGCCGCCAAGCTCGCCCCGCCGCGCCGCGACGAGGGCTTCGATGCTGTGTATGTCGTGCACAGCGGCGCTGACGGCTACAGCCTGGAGGAGATCGGTGACTGACGACTTCGGCGATCGCATGAAGGACTACGAGATGGCCGAGGCCGGCAGGCGCCTGATGCCGGGCTTGCCGGTCTGCGCCCGCATCGATGGCAAGCGCTTCTCGCGCTTCACCGAGGGGCTCTCGCGGCCATTCGACGAGCGCATGAGCCAGCTGATGGTCTCCACCACGAGATACCTCGTCGAGGAGAGCGCCGCGCTCGCGGGCTACACGCAGTCCGACGAGATCAGCATGCTCTGGTACGACGACGACCCGAAGGTGCAGCTGTTCCTCGATCGCCGGATCCAGAAGCTGACCTCGATCCTCTCCTCGATGGCGACCGCGTGGTTCAACGCGCACATCGGGCAGGCGCTGCCCGAGAAGGCCGGGGCCATCGCCCTGTTCGACTGCCGCGTGTGGGCCTTGCCGAGCCGGGAGGAGGCCGCCAACGTGTTCCTGTGGCGAGAGATCGACGCGACGAAGAACTCCGTCAGCATGGCGGCGCGGGCCCACTACCCCCACGAGCTACTTCACGGCAAGAGCGCCGCGGAAATGCAGGAGCTGCTGTTCCAGAAGGGCGTGAACTGGAACGACTACCCCGGGTTCTTCAAGCGCGGGACGTTTGTCCTGCGGCGCGGCGTGACCCGTCGGTTCGCCACGGAGGAGCTCGACGCGTTGCCTCCTCTGCACGCGGCCCGGACCAATCCGGATCTCATGGTCACCCGCTACGAGGTGGGGCCCGTCGAGATGCCTCCGTTCGGGCGAGTGGTCAATCGCGTAGGGGTGCTCTTCGCCGGCGAGGAGCCGCAGGTCCAGGCAGCGATCTAGGGGCTACGCCCCTTCGATCCCCACCACCACTTCGACCACCTCGCGGGCCCAGCCGACGGTCTCGGCGCGGACCTCCGCGTCGAACCGGCTGAGCGCCTCGGTGCGAGCGCCGGCCTCGTCGTCGGCGACGACGTGGAACGTGCGGCGGTAGACCGGGCCGCCCGTCTGGTCGCCGTTGCGGGTCGCGTGGTAGGTCGGCTCCCGGTAGAGGATGCGGACGTCGTAGCGCCTGGGCGATCGAGCCGACATCGGATCACAACCTGCGCACGGCCACGCGCGCGCGCAAGGTCACCGCCGCGAGAGCGCGAGCAACACCTCGGCCAGCTCTAGGAAGTCCACCGGCCAGTACGTCTTCGGGCGGGGGCGATGGGCCCCGGCGCTCGCGAGGGGCCGGCAGGAGAGGAGCACTTGTACCCACTGGGCAGGCAGGGCACTGCGACCGTGAATGGCGCCCAGTAGTGCACCCGCAATGGCGGCATTGGTGTCGGTGTCGCCGCCGCGCATCACCGTGTCCACGAGGCCCTCCTCGAGCGACGGGGCGTGGAGGGCTTGGTGGAAGGCGTTCTGCAGCGCGATGAGGACGAAGCCCATGTGCGTCTGGAAGTCGCCGGGCGCACCGTGCTCCGCGGCGTCCAGCGCGGTGAGCACCTCGGGCTCCCCTGCGGCGGCGTTGCGGGCGGCCGCGAGCGCCTCGCGCGCGCTACCGGTGTCGATCGCCACGCAGATGGCCGCGACGAAGGCGGCCGAGGCGGCCTGACAGACGGGGTTCGGGTGCGTGAGCGCGCTGTCCTCGCGCGCCCACGCGGCGGCCGCGTCCGGGCGGCCGGCGCCGAGGATGCCGAGCGCACAGGCGCGCATGACGGAGCCATTGGCCTTGCTCTTGCCGCACGCCTGCGCGACGTGCGCGAGGTAGGCGTCGAGCGGCATTGTGGTCGAGGCGCCGAGCGCCGCGCTGGTCGTGCCGCCGACGTCGAATGGTCCCGAGCGGAACCACGCCTGGTACGCCGCGCGCGCGGCCGACGCCTCGAAGCCGCCCGCGCTCACGATGGAGCGGGCGAGCGCGAGGGCGAGCTCCGAGTCGTCCGTCGGCTGCCCCGCCAGCGTGTTCCAGGTGCCGCCGTCGGCGAGCAGCCGCAGGCCATCCGGGTGGAGCCTCCCGATGTCACGCGCGGACTTGAACTCCACGAGGGCGCCGAGCGCGTCGCCCGCGAGCTGGCCCCCGAGGCATCCCTGCGCGCGATCCAGGCGCGCGGCGCCCGCGACCAGGCGACCGGGCGCGGTGCGCACGAGGGGCGACGCCTCTCCCCCACGCAGCGCCTCCTGCCAGGGACGCCCGGCAAGCAACTTCGCCGCCTGCGGGGCGCCTCCGAAGCACCACCGCACCTGGCTGCCACCGTCGACGTCGTAAGTGACGGGACGACCGCGCTCGTCGAGGAGCACGTCGCCGGCACCCAGCAGCAGCGCATGCCCCGCCGCATAGTCCCAGCCGCACGGGTGATTGAGCGAGACGCCGCAGACGGCCTCGCCGGCCGCGACCAGCGCGAGCCGGTAGGCGATGCTCGGCAAGGTGCGGAAGCGCGCCGGGGCGGCGCAGGCCGCATTGGCCTCCGAGCCAGCGTCGGCGCCGTGCGAGACCAGCACGACCTCGCCCGAGGCGAGCGTGCGCCCTCCGAGCGTGCTCGCGATGGGCACGCCATTGCGCAGCACGGGACCACCCTCGGCCCACGCGAGCAGGTCGCCTGAATTATCTGGATAGGCAAATGCGTGCACCACGCCCAGCACGGGAAGGCCGTCCCGCAGGAGCGCGATCGACACGGCGCTCCCGCGCTGCCCCCGCAGGAACTGCCGGGTGCCGTCGTTCGGATCGACCACCCACACATGTCCGTCCTTCGCGCGGCCATGCTTGGCCAGCTCCTCGCCGCGGTAGCCGAACGGGGTGCTCGCGAGGAGCCGGTCGCGGATGACGCGCTCCGCCTCCTCGTCGACCTCCGCGTGATCGGCGGCGCCCCTCGGCCCACCCGGACGGTGCAACTCCGCCCGCAAGAGGGCGCCCGCCTCCTGCGCCGCCTCGATGGCCAGCGCCACCTCCCGTGCGTATCGACCCGTCATCTGCTCACTGAGTGTCATGTGAACACTATCAGCATGGGGCGGACATGAACTGCGCGCAAGGGAGGCGGGGACATCGTTGCAGCGAGAGGGACACGGCGGTCGCAGCCCTATCGCGCATGTCGCCTCGCCATGCGCAGGGCGCCCGCATGCACCGCCTCGCGCCAGTCGTTGGGCGCGATGAGCTCTGCGTGGCCCCCGAAGCGCTGCACCCACGCGACCACCTCCCACTTGCTGCAGGTGCGCAGGCGATACGTGACGCCGCCGTCGGGCGTTCGGGTCTTCTGCTCGTCCGGGTGGAAGACGCGCTCCCACACGAGGTGCGCGACCTCGGGCGAGAAGCGCACCTCGACCTCGCGGGGCTGTCCGTCGATTGCGGTCCCGAACGCGCGCCGCAGCGCGATCGCGAGGTCCACCCGTGGCGGAGTGAAGCGCGACCCGGTGAGCTCCACGGTGCCGATCCGGTGCGCGGCGATGAGACCGAGCGTGCGGGTCTTCGCGTACCAGCACCAGACGTACAGGGCCCCGGCGTGCCAGACGAGCTCGAGTGGGTGCACGAGGTGCGGACCCGTGTCGGCGGGGGCCAGCGTGTGGAGGACGATGCGGCACTCGAGGCGCCGCGCGGTCGCGTCGAGCAGCGTGTCGATGCGCTCGGCGCAAGGGGCGTAGTCGACGTAGTCGCGCGGGTGCAGCGCGAACACCCGCGCGACCTGCTCGAGCCCACCATTGTGACGCTCCGCGAGGGCCGCGCGCAGCTTGTGGACGAGCGCGCCGAAGTCCTCGCCGAGGCTGGTCGCCGCCAGACCCGGGGCGACTGCCACGTGCGCGTGCGCGGCGAGGAGCTCGCCGACCCCTAGCTGCACGGCGGGCACCGTGCTTCTTGCGAGGCGATAGCGGCGCCGCTGCTTGCCGTCCTCTTCGGCGACGATGGGGAAGTGCTGCTCGAGCGTCGCGAGGTCCCGCTCGAGCGTCGACTTGCTCGCGCCGAGCTGCTCCGACAGCTCCTTGATCGACCAGGCGCGGGCGCCGCCCTCGAGCAGGCGCAGGAGCGCCCACTGCCGCACGAGTTGCCTCGAGTCCGCGTGGCGCGCTCGGGGGTGCTTCTCCATGCCCCCACGATCCCCGGGGGACGGACATGAGTGCGCTCGGGCCCCTTCCGGAGGAGCGCTGTGGTGGCGACCTGGCCCGGCGTGGACTCGCGCTCCCGCTCGAGCCGCTCGAGCGCGACGACGGCCTGCTCGAGCACGTCGGCGGCCTCGCCGCCTGGGCCGCAGCCTCGCCCCCGGCTCGTGTCCGTGCCGCCCGTAGATTGGTTCCAGGAGGACGAGATGGCGACGGGGTTCATCGAGCACGAGAAGCTCGGGCGCGGCAACCAGGTTCGTCGTGACGAAGAGGAGGTGCGTGCGCGAATCGCGGCCGCGCTCCCGGAGTTGTCGGCGCAGCTCCTCGGGTACGCGCTCTCGCTCGCGAGCGTCGGACCCTGGAGGGCGTGGGACGCAGCCCAGGAGGACGGGGTCTGCTGCGAGTCGCTGCCGGGCGATCTCTGCGCCACGGGTGACCCACGGGTGACGGCGCTGGCCGCCGCGGCGGGCGCGGTCGAGCATGCGCTCGAGCTGCTCGAGCGATGAGCCACGACGCGGGCGCCCATGCGCGCGGCGTGTCACGATGATGCAGTCGATATCCAGAGTGGCGGTGAGGGACCTGGCCCTGCGATCCGCCCGGCAACCTGCCAAGCAAGGTGCCAACGCCAGCCCGGGAGGGACCGATATGAAGCGAGAAGGCAATCGGCTGACGCTCGTGGTGGACGACACCCGCGCGGTGGCGTTCTTGACGACACTGACGGCGCGGGACGCGGAAATCTCGCTCCTCGAGCCCTGCCCTGGCAGCCTGCGCGTGACCGCGGTGGAGGGCCACCTGAGCGCGATGATGTGGTCGCGGGGGCACGGCCCGAACCCCCTGTGCGATGCCGGCGGCGGGCTCACCCCGTTCGGCACGCGGAAGCTCGAGGACGCTCTCGCCAGCTACGTGCGGCAGGCCGCGCTCTTCGCGCTGCACCGCGAGGCGCTCGCTCGCGCCCTCGCTCGCATCGTCGGCCGGCTCCAGGCACGCGCCCGGCGCCTCGGCTTGCTGGACGACGGCGCCCTCGAGGTGGCGCTCGCGAAGCTCGACGAGGAGCGCCGCGCAGGTCTCTCCGCCAGCAGCCATCGCCGTCGCGTGGAGCTGCTCGGGCGCCGCAATGCCGCCACCAGGGCGATTGCCCTCGGCTGGCCGGAGCGCCTGGCGGAGCACGTCCTCGCGAAGCATGGCGTCCACATCGCTCCGCACAGGATCGCCGAGCTGGCGCGCGGCTTCGCGCTCGCACCTGGATAGCGCCTGCTGTGGCGCACCAGGCCCCGCTCAACCGAGCTCGACCCGAAGCTGCTCTCTGCAACCCGCGACGGACGCGCAGAAGGGCTGGCCCGCGAGCTCGCCCTGGAGCGTGAGCACGGCACCCGTCTGACCACCGCGTCGCTTCCTCGTCAGGGCCTCGATGCGCGAGGCGGCCTCCCGCCAGAGGCGGCGCGCGGCTCGAGAGCTGCGGTACTCGCGCTCGGACAGGATGACCACGGCGGCGAGGCTGGATGTGCGACAGACGTGCTCCAGGGACCGGGCGGTCACGTCGCTGTCGGGCGGCAGCCCGAGGAGGACGAGGACGCCGCTCGGACCATCGTCGCTCGCTGCGGCTGCTGGCCGCCACTGCTGCGCCGTCTCGAAGAGCCCCTCGAGCGTGCTCGCACGCCCGTGAACACAGAGCGGGAGCTCGTGGAGCACGCTTGCCGCCCTGGTGAGCGCGATCCAGCCGTCGGAGTCGAGCTCGGCGGAGAGCACCACCTCGAGCGGCAGCCGCCCCTCGGAGGCAACGAGACCACGCACGATCTGCTCGGTGGAGTCCTCGACCGACGCCAGGAGCGTCGGCGTCTCCCGCTGCAGCCGCGCGAGCGACACCGCGATCGCCCGCGCCCACGAGGACGGCGTCCGGATCACCGTCAGCTGTCCTGCGCGTACGAGGTGGCAAAGAGGTGCCAGTGCCACGCCGGCCGAATCGCTCCCACGCCGCCAGCCCGGCAGGAGCGAGTCGACGATCGACTTGAGGTGCGCGCTCACGAGCGCGGGTGGAGCCTCCCGAGGATCCCCGGGCGACGCGCTGGGCGTGTTCGGCGGCAGTCCGGCGGCCGGCACCGTTTCGTGACGGGGATGCATGCAAGCTTCGAGGCCACACTGCGGGCAGCGTGCGGCGCCCGGGTCGACGGGGGACAGGGGCATGACCGAGGAGCGTCAGCCCGGACCGCCGCAGATCGCGCAGCGGTGGTGGCGCCAGAGGTCACCGTCCTCCTGCGCCGCTCTCGACTCGCGGGATGTCGGGACAGCATCGAGACGTCCTTGCGGGCGACTTCAGGATCTCAGCGAGGCGGCCAATGGTCCCGCAGGGGGCTCCAGGTGAATCGCTCTGAAGAGGATGTGCCCGAGCGTACAGGTCGTTCCAGGCAGGTTCGCCTCGCGCAACTCTCGAAGTGATCCGGAGCCCACAACCGCATGACTTCCAGTTGTCAGCTCTCCGCGGCTCGGTCTACGAATCAATCGGCTCGCTTGTGCACGGCACGCGACCGGATCGGTGGTCGCACAGCACGCGGAGGATGCTCGTGAGAAGAACGCTTTCGGTCATGTGGCTCGTTTCCATGTTCGGATGTGGCAGCGAAGCAATGCCCCAGGATCGGCGCGAGGCACTCGAAGAGAAGGCTGCCGTGACCGACGCCCTTCGATCGGACGGCAAGGCCGATGGCGCCCAGAAGACGAACATCTGCGATCGGATCCAGCACATGCTCGACGTGTGCGACGGCGCCTCGGTCGGCTGGTGCGCGCTCGACGAGCGGGAGTACTTCGAGTTCCTCTCGTACATGTCCGAGAAGTGCCCCGACGGACGCCTCCCCACGGGTACGTGCACGCGGCGGAGTGGATGCTTCACTCCCGATCCGTCGGGCTGCACCGGCGACACCTGCCTGGCTCGAACCTCGGCCGATTCGACGCTCGGAGGGCCGTCGAAGGCAGACTAGAATCGTAGGAGGTCGTGCCTGTGCGGCGTGTCTGGCTGATTGCAGCTTCGGTGGTGGTCGCGCTCGTCGCCGGGGGGCTCCTCGTGTACATGCGCCACGAGGAGCGGGAGACGAAGCTGGCGCTGGTCGAGCGGTTCGGCGGAGCCCCGAGCCCACAGATGCGGGAGCGTGTCCGTGGACGGGTCGAGGCGTTGCTGGCGCAGCGACGCGCCCAGCGCGACGCGCCTCCCGCCGCTGACGAGCCCGCGCAGTCCCCGACTGTCGCCAGGACCATCGCCGAGCATCCGGAGCTTGTGCGCGCTTACCTGGCCCAGCTCGAGCTGGTGGCCGCCTCGTCCGATGAGGTCGCCCGCCTCGTCCAGACGAGGACCAGGGTCTTCGAGGAACTGGTCAAGACGCGGCGCAACCGCGAGCTTCCGACCGCCGAGCGGGATCGCCAGATCCTTCAGCTCTTCCAGCAGGACCAGGAAGTGCGCCACGCCGTCCTGGGAGACGAGCGTGCAAGCATCCTCGACGAGATCGCCGAGGAGGAGCGGATCAAGGTGCTCGCCGCATCGCTCCGCAAGCAGGGCCTCGAGCAGGAGGCCCGCGAGGTCGAGAGCGGCGCCAAGCGCCAGTGACCTCGCAGCCGGCGCCCGCCCCGCCGCGGCCGGCCGGGATTGTCAGGCGACCCGGGTCAGCCAGGCGAGCCACGCCGAGACGGCGGCGGCCCCGCAATGGTCTCGCCACTCGGGAATTGACAAGGTAAGGTAGTGGGCAGCGATGAGCAGCGCGTCTTGCGCTTGGGTCAAGTCTGGAGACGATCGTCGCGAAACGCGGGCGCGCGATCGTCTCGTCCGCGGGGTGACGGGGGTGCCGCGGTTGCCTTGGTCGGTCCTGCCGTCGTAGACGGGTAGCGGCAGGTGCCCGAAAAGCGGACGGCCCGGAGGTAGCACTCCGAGCCGCCCAAGTGGGTCGACCGGATAGGAGTCGAGCCCGCCAGATCTTCAGTCTCACGATCCGGTTTCGAAGTCCACGGGTACGGCGCCTGCCGGCGTGGACGAGCTCTCCGAGCGGCGATGCCCGCGCTGCAGC
>CAZQJC010000177.1:0-14366 GCA_964593795.1 uncultured Myxococcales bacterium
CCCATCTGGGGGAGGGGCGGCGCGCCCCTCCTGGTGGGCGCTTTCGGGGCGCCCACTCGTCAACAGCCCGACGCCACCGAGATGATCGCCGCCGGCCGCGCCTGGAGCGCGTCGCAGGAAGCGCCGTGGAAGTCGAGCGACATCGCGGCGGCGTCATAGGTGAAGCCGTTCGTCGCATCCGCGGCGACGGGCACGCCGTCCACCGTCACCGTCGGCGTCCCCGCGAGCGGCCGCTGGAGGCGGAAGCTGCACGACACCGCCACGTTCGCGATCGACCGGAACGCCGCCGCGAGATCCATCGTGTCCGTGGCCGGGTAGTAGTGCACGGCGCCCGCGCGCGCGGTGCCGCCCGCGTCGGCGAGCGCGCCGAGGAGCTGCACGTCGGTCATCGCCGTCCCCGTACCGAAGCCGACCACGAACGTCTTGACCCCCATGCTCGCCAGCATCCGCACCTGCGCGAGCGTCGCGTCGCCCTGGTTCGATCCGCAGTTCGGCATGCCGTCCGTCGCGAGCACGACGAAGCTCGACCGCATCGGGTCCCGCAGCGCGGGCTCGCGCATCGCGGCCTGGAGCGACGCCGCGGTCGGCGTGCGCCCACCGGCGTTCGTGCGGCCGAGGACCGTCACGATCGTCCCACCGGTGTTGTCCCCGATGGCCACGTCGATGGTGCCGGCGCCGCACTCGTTGTCGCGCGGGAACATCATCATGCCGAAGCGGAGCTGCGCGAACGTCGTCACCACGTTCGTGAGCGCGCTGCGCATCGCGACCCACTTGGACGGCCCGGACGGCGTCCCCTCGTTCATCGAGCCCGACTTGTCCACCACGAGCAGCAGGTTCGGTGCCGGCTGGCGCATCGGAGAGAGCGTCTCCATCGCGCAGCCGGTGCCTCCCGCCGATCCACCCGCGGTCCCGCCGGCGGAGCCCGACCCGGCGCCGCTGCCGGCGTTGCCGCTGCCGTCACCGCTGCCGCCGGCCGAGCCGCCGCCGTTGCCGCTCCCGTCACCGCCGGTGCCCGCCGCGCCCCCGGAGCCGCCGCGATCGCACGAAAGCGAGCTCCCGGTGCCGGTGCAGTGCCACGGTCCGCTGCCGGGTGCGTCGTCGCTCGGGCAGTACGGGTTCGTCGCGCCTGTCGCGAACTCGGGGCAATCATAGGGCCCCTGCGGAGCGTTCGACGCGCCACCGGTGGCGCCGCCCGGCGACGCGCCCTGGCAGTGCGCCGACCCGTCGAGGAACAGCGTGCACATCCACTGCGTGCAGATCGGCGGCCCGCTGCACGTCTCGGGGTGATCGACGTCGCACGCGCACGTGGTGCTGGTCGACGTGGTTCCGCCGGCCGCGCCGCCCGAGGTCCCGCCTGCGGTGCCGCCCGCGCGTCCCGCAGCGCCCGCGGTCCCAGCGCTGCCCGCACGCCCAGCCGCTCCGCCCGCACCCGCGACGCCGACGCCGCCGACCCCGCCGCCCTCGAGCGTCGAGGCACCGCAGCCGAGGGTCATCGCCGCCAGCAACACTCCGAATCCGCGCCGAGCCGTTCGCGTCATGGTCGAGCCTCCGCCCGGACGCATGAGCAGCCGCGATGCCGGCCGTGGACGCCGTGATTACAGCATGTTGCCCACGATGCCCCGGGGGCGCGTCGGCTGGGGCATGGTCAACAGACCCCGCGCACATGTGGGTCGGACGATGCCACGTGGCTCAGCGCCCGAGCTTCTTGCGGAGCCGTGCTCCGAGGGCCCTGCAGGCGCTCTCGACGGCCTCGGGGACGAGCTCCTGGATGAGCGCCACCGGGATCTCGACGCCTTGCATGACCTTGACGAGGGACGCCTCGGGGATGCCGCGCGAGGTCGCGTCCCCGATCGCGTCCGGGTCGCGCCACGCGGGGTTCTTGCGCCCGCGGTCGAGCAGCAGCACGTCGACGCGCGCGGCGAGGTGCTTCTCGCGGTTGCCCATACCAAGCAGCGAGTAGCCCGAGGTGTCGCCGACGAAGACCATCACCCGGGCCACCACGATCGCGTCCACGCCGAGCGCCTCCCGAATGCGCTCGAGCTCGCCGTCGTCGAGCCTGCGCGCGCGCGCCGACGACAGGAGTGCGGGGTGCGTCACGCCCGTGTCGCCGTCGATCACGCCCAGGCCCGACCGCAGGCGCTGGAACCGCTGGTTCGCCTCCACGTCGGCGAGCGGCACGACGTCGGCCCGGAGGTCCTGCACGAGCACCTTGCGGAGCGCCGCCTCCGCGCGCGCGGGGAGGTCGCCGAGCTGCGTGGACATCACGATGCCGCTCGCGATCGCGTCGGAGCTGCCGGCCTGGCCCGCCTCGTGGAGCTGGACGTGCAGCGAGAGGGCGGCGAGCGCCACCTTCCTGGCCTTCTCCAGGCGGTCGGCCTTGACGCGGAACGGCCCGCACGCGAACGCCAGCAGGGCCAAGGCCACCAGCGGGCGAGCAGCGCGCACGCCGCATTTTCGCACAGTCGTCCGGCTCAGGCGATCAGCATGGCGTCACCGTACGAGAAGAAGCGGAAACCGTCGCGCACGGCCTCGGCGTATGCGGCAAGGACACGCTCGCGGCCGGCGAACGCGCTCACCAGCACGAGCAGGGTCGATCTCGGCAAGTGGAAGTTCGTGACGAGCGCATCGACCGCGCGGAAGCGATGTCCCGGCTGGATGAAGAGGCGTGTCGCGCCCTCCCCCGCCCGTACGCCGGCGGTCGTGTCGTCCCACGCGCTCTCGAGGCAGCGCACGACGGTCGTTCCTACCGCGACGACCGCGCGTCCCTCCGCGCGCGCGCGGGAGATCGCGTCCGCGGTCTGCACGGCCACCGAGAAGCGCTCCTCGTGCATGACGTGCTCGTCGAGGTGGTCCACGCGCACGGGCGCGAAGGTCCCGAGCCCCACGTGCAGCGTGATCCGAGCGACGGTGTGCCCCACGGCTTCCATGCGCGAGACCAGCTCGGCGGTGAAGTGCAACCCAGCCGTCGGAGCCGCCACCGCACCGTCGTGGGCGGCGAACACCGTCTGGTAGCGCTCACGGTCGCCCGCGTCGTCCTGCCGGCGGATGTACGGCGGCAGCGGCACGTGGCCCGCCCCCGCGAGCACCTCGGCCACCGGCGCGTCGAACCGCACCCGCGCCTCCTCTCGCTCCCGCCACGTCACCTCCGCGCGGAAGCCGGCGAGGCCCCCGTCGCGGCCGCGCACCGCGAGCACCGTCCCGGCACGCAGCGGCTTCGACGACCGCGCGAGGCACGTCACCTCCTCGCCCGCGCCGGCGAGCCCGAGCACGAACAGCTCCACCCGTCCACCGGACGGCTTCTCGGCGAACACCCGCGAGGCGATCACCCGAGTGTCGTTGACGACGAGGAGCGAGCGCGACGGGAGCAGCTCGGGCAGCTCGGCCACCGTCGCCCGCGCGGTCGGGCCGCCCGCGCGCGGCAAGACGAGGAGCCGCGCCGACTCCCGCGGCTCCGCCGGCCGCTGCGCGATCAGCGCCTCGGGCAGCTCGAAGTCGAATTCGCTGATGCGCATGTAGAAACGGGGCCGGATCTCGCGACCCGGCCCCGCCTGGTGGTTCCGTCAGCAGCCGGCTACTTGGCGGCGAGCTGCGCGATGTACGGCGAGGGATCGACCTTGATGCCGGGGCCCATCGTCGTCGAGAGCGTGATCGACCGCATGTAGACGCCCTTGGCCGTCTGCGGCTTGAGCTTGACCAGCGTCTCGATCATCGTGTGCGCGTTCTCCTCGAGCTTCTTGGCGCCGAACGAGATCTTGCCGATGCGCGCGTGCACGATGCCCGCCTTCTCCACGCGGAACTCCACGCGGCCGGCCTTGAGCTCGCGGACGGCCTTGCCGACGTCCGCCGTCACGGTGCCGACCTTCGGGTTCGGCATGAGGCCCCGGGGGCCGAGCACGCGACCGAGGCGACCGACGAGGCCCATCATGTCGGGCGTCGCGACGAGCGAGTCGAACTCGAACCAGTTCTCCTTCTGGATCTTGTCCGCGAGGTCCTCGGCGCCCACGTGATCGGCGCCCGCGTCGCGGGCCTCCTGCGCCTTGTCACCCTTGGTGATGACGGCGATGCGGACGGTCTTGCCGGTGCCGTGCGGCAGCACGACCGCGCCACGGACCATCTGGTCCGCGTGCTTGGGATCGACGCCGAGGCGCACGGCGATGTCGACCGACTCGTCGTACTTCCCGGAGATCTTGGTCTCGGGCAGGAGCTTGCAAGCATCCTCGAGCCCGTAGCGCGACATGCGATCGACCTTCTTGAGCGCTGCAGCGTACTTCTTTCCGACCTTCGCCATCTTCATGTCTCCTGGTGGTCCGAACGGCCCATCCGGGCCTCCCACCTGTCTTCTCCCGCCAGCACGGGCCGGGCCTTTCAAACGCCGAAGGTCGAGAGCAACCGGCCCTCGACCCCCTGGCGATTCACGCGATGATGGGTGCTACTCGACGACGTCGATGCCGCTCGAGCGCGCCGAGCCCATGATCGTCTTGATCGCGGCCTCGAGGTCGGTGCAGTTGAGATCGGGCAGCTTGAGCTTCGCGATCTCGGTCACCTGCTTCTTGGTGACCTTGCCGACCTTGGTCTTGTTCGGCGTGCCCGACCCCTTCTCGACCTTGGCGGCCTTGAAGAGCAGGATCGAGGCGGGCGGCGTCTTGGTGATGAACGTGAACGAACGGTCGGAGAAGACCGTGATCACGACCGGGATGATGAGGCCATCGGCCGCCTGCGCCTGCGTGCGCGCATTGAACTGCTTGCAGAACTCCATGATGTTCACGCCGTGCTGGCCGAGCGCGGGGCCGACCGGCGGCGACGGATTCGCCTTGCCGGCGGGAACCTGGAGCTTGATCTGACCTGTGACCTTCTTCATCGACTTACCCTTGCTTGTCCGAGCTCGTGCCCGGAGCGGCGGCTCTTACCACAGCCTCCACCGCTTTGAAAAGTGCTTAGGTCTTCTCCACCTGCGAGAAGTCCAGCTCGACCGGCGTCGCGCGTCCGAAGATGGACACGAGCACGCGCACCTTCTGCTTCTCCTGCTTGACGTCCTCGACGGTGCCCGAGAAATTCGCGAACGGCCCCTCCGTCACGCGGACGGTGTCGCCCTCCTCGAACACGATGCGCTGGCGCGGCTTGGCCGCACCCTCGGTCATCGCCTGCGAGACCGCGAAGATCTCGCTCTCCTTGACCGGCGTCGGGTTCGTGCCGCCGAGGAAGCCGGTCACCTTCGCCGTGTTCTTGACGAGGTGGAACGTGTCCTCGCCGAGCTCCATCTGCACGAACATGTAGCTCGGGAAGAACTTCTTGGTGACGTTGCGCTTCTTGCCCTTGACGACCTCGACGATGCTCTCCGTCGGGATGAGCACCTGGCCGAACTTCTCCGTCAGTCCCGAGCTCTTGATGCGCTCGAGCAGGGTCAGACGCGCCTTGTTCTCGTGCCCCGCGTAGGTGTGCACGATGTACCACTTCATCGCCATGGACGCTCGCTCTCCCAGATCCTGTGCAGTGGCCACCGACATCAGCCCGCGTACACCAGCTTGACGAGCCAGGACCAGAACACGTCCATGAGGCCCAGGATGGACGACGCCACGCACACGGTCACGATGGTCACGATGGTCGCCGCGCGGGTCTCCTTGCGCTTCGGCCAGTCGACCTTCTGGAGCTCGATCGCCACCTCGGAGGCGAGGTTGAACACGCGCTCGTGCTTGTAGGCCGCGAAGCCCACGCCCGCCGCGACCGCCACGCTGATCGCGTTGAGCAGGAACTCGTTCGGCTTGGCGAAGAATCCCCAGCCCCACTCCCCGACACGCGCGAGCAGGTACGCCAGCACGAGCCCACCCGCGATGTACATCAGGTGGACGATGCGCGTGGATTCGAACTCTTGCTGCTCCGTGTTCACCACTTGGTCCTCACAGGTCCCTGGCCCTTCGGCGAGAAACCGATTCTTCGACACTGAGGCCCGGTCACCATCGGCGCCGGGCCCCGCTACAGGGCCCCCGTATAGCGCAGCGCGCGTATGCGGGGAGTCCCAGCAGGGCAGGAGGGACTCGAACCCCCAACCCGCGGATTTGGAGTCCGCTGCTCTACCATTAGAGCTACTGCCCTAAGATCCCCCCATGGGTCCGGGGGGAATCACTCATCTCGTCTACTTCTTCTCCGGGTCGGTGATCTTGGTGACGACGCCGGCGCCGACGGTGCGGCCGCCCTCGCGGATGGCGAAGCGGAGGCCCTCCTCGCAGGCGATCGGGGTCTGCAGCTCGACGTCGATGTTGATGTTGTCGCCGGGCATGCACATCTCGACGCCCTCGGGCAGCTTCACGTTGCCCGTCACGTCGGTCGTGCGGAAGTAGAACTGCGGGCGGTAGCCGTTGAAGAACGGCGTGTGACGGCCGCCCTCCTCCTTCTTGAGGACGTAGACCTCCGCCTTGAACAGCTTGTGCGGCAGGATCGAGCCCGGCTTGCAGAGCACCTGGCCGCGCTCGACGTCCTCGCGCTTGACGCCGCGGAGCAGCGCCCCGATGTTGTCGCCCGCGCGGCCCTCGTCGAGGAGCTTTCTGAACATCTCGACGCCCGTGACGGTCGTCTTGACGGTGTCCTTGAAGCCGACGATCTCGACTTCCTCGCCCACCTTGACCTGCCCACGCTCGACGCGGCCCGTCACCACGGTGCCACGGCCAGAGATCGTGAACACGTCCTCGACCGGCATCAGGAACGGCTTGTCGATCTCCCGGACCGGCTCCGGGATGAACGAGTCGCACGCCTCCATCAGCTTGAAGATCGACGGCGTCCCGAGCTCGCCCGCGTCGCCCTCGAGCGCCTTGAGCGCGCTTCCGCGAACGATCGGCGTCTTGTCGCCCGGGTACTTGTACTTGTCGAGCAGCTCGCGGAGCTCCATCTCGACCAGGTCGAGCAGCTCCTTGTCCGCGTCGGCGATCATGTCGCACTTGTTCAGGAACACCACGATCGACGGGATGCCGACCTGGCGCCCGAGCAGGATGTGCTCGCGCGTCTGCGGCATCGGGCCGTCCGGCGCCGACACGACCAGGATCGCGCCGTCCATCTGCGCGGCGCCCGTGATCATGTTCTTGATGTAGTCCGCGTGGCCGGGGCAATCCACGTGCGCGTAGTGGCGCTTCTCCGACTCGTACTCGACGTGCGCCGTCGCGATCGTGATGCCGCGCTCGCGCTCTTCTGGCGCCTTGTCGATCATGTCGTAGCTCGTGAACTTCGCCCAGCCCTTCGAGGCCAGGGTCTTCGTGATCGCCGCCGTCAGCGTGGTCTTGCCGTGGTCCACGTGACCGATCGTGCCGATGTTCACGTGGGGCTTGTTGCGGACGAATTTCTCCTTGGCCATCTCCGTCTCCTACGCGTCTGCGTGTATTTCGTCGAAACGCTGCGCTTGCTTCGCCGCCCGGAGGGGTCCCTGGGGACACCTCTGAGGAGGGGTATACCAAGCATGTTCCGTCGAGAATTGCAATGTGAATCTGGTCATCATGCCGCCCTCGTGCGCGCCAGGATGCCCTCGGTGACCTGGGCCGGTACGACCTCGTGGCGGGAAAAGCGCAGGCTGCACGCCACGTCGCGGCTTTGGAGCTCGCCGAGGTACCCGAAGAGGTGCGCGAGGGGCGTCTCGGCCACCACCGCGCGTCCTTCGGGCAGCTCCGTCAGCTCCAGGACGCGCGCCCGTCGGCCGTGAAGGTCCGAAAGGATCGCCGCCAGATCTTCGGCGCGCACCAGGAGCTCGACCTGCATCAGCGGCTCGAGGAGGTGCGGGCGCGTGTCCCGAAGCGCGACCTCGAGCGCCCGTGCGGCGGCGAGCTCGAAAGCCGCCGGGGTTGAATCGACGGCGTGATGCCGTGCCGCGCACAGCGTGACGCGCGCGTCCGTGACCGGATAGCCGGCGAGGACCCCGCGCGCAAGCTGCGAGGCGAGCCCGCGCTTGCACGCCGGCAGGAACTCCCTTGGCAGGTTCTCTCCGGTCAGGTCCACGATCTCGACGCCGGAGCCCCGAGGGTTCGGATCGACGCGGAGAACCACGCGGGCGAACTGACCTCGGGAAGACGCGGCAAGCTGGTGCTCGCCATCGGCGGGCCGGGTCGGCGCCTCGCGATAGACGACCTCGGGGCGGCCGGCCTCGACAGGGAGCTCAGCGCGGAGCTGCTGCAGGGCCCGCTCGAGGTGCGCCTCGTCTCGAGCCGCGACGCGGGTGCTGGTCGTCTCGAGGCTGGGATCGGCCGCAGCCAGCCGTGCGAGCGCATCGGCGAGCTGCGCTGCATCCGTGGCCTGGAGGGTCCTCGCCACCAGGGGCCCTTCCGTCCGGGCAGGCTCGAGGAGGATGGGGGCTGCTTCATCGCAGAGGGTCGCACCGGGCACGACGTCCCGCAGCCCGACGGCGGCGCAGATGTCCCCGGACCGCGCCGCGCGAAGAGGGGTCTCGTCGAGGGCCAGGAGCCCAGCCACGCGCTGCCGGCGACCGCTCGTGGAATCGAGGACGGTCACGCCGGCTCGGAGCTCACCCGAGTGGACGCGGAGGATGGCCACCGGGCCGGCGCTGGCCCGCTCGATGGTCGCGAGGGTGCGCGCAACGAATGCCTCGTCGTCGGCGCACTTGCGCTGGCTCGGCAGGCCCGCCGTCGCGCCGGTCACCGGCGGCAGGTCGGCAGGGGAGGGCAGCCAGGCGACGATCGCATCGAGGAGGGATCCGGCGCCTGCCTCGATCCCTGCACGCAGGACTGGCACGATGCGACCCAGCACGGTGCCGCGGCGGATGGAGGCCTCGACTTCGTCTTCCGCCAGGGAGCGATTCGCGGCTAGCCGCTCGGCGACTTGGGCATCGACTTCGGCGAGGTCGGCGAGCGGCGCGACTCCGGCGCCCAGGACGACCGCGCGTGCACCGAGGAACGGGGGCAGGTCTGCTGCCTCGCCGAGGTCGACCACGGCCAGCCGCGGTACACCCATCCGCTCCGCCGAGCGCCAGACGGCAATCGCGGAGAGACTGGCGTCTCGGCCGAAGACGCCTACCAGGGCGTCGGTCACGCGGAGCAAGCGCTCGAGATCGTCCGCCATGCCGAGCTGTCGGGGCGCGGCCATCGCGTGGATGCGGTGACCGTTCCATGCGAAGGTCGCGGTGCCAGGAAGGCTCCGGAGCTGAAGACCCGGGCCTGCGCAGCGCTCGAGCAGGCGCAGCACCCCATCGCCGTCCAGTCCGTTTCCGGAGGACACGACCGAGATGTTGCGTGTGCGAGCGACTGAGAACTCCCGCATGACCGTTCCATGGGCGACCAGTCGTGACTGGCGGCCCGAGCTCTGGGGCTCACTCCCCTGCCTTTCGGCGGTAGTGGCGGAGGGCGGTCGAGGGAGGTTCTTCGGAGGAAGCGGAGGTCCGGCTGCCCGGGCTCCCGCTTCTACCAACGAACGGTTGCCCGATCGTCCTATCCGCTATGTTCTGCCCCGGGGCGCACCCTGCGAACCGGGGGACCTGCCAGCGCTGCTGCGCGCTCACCCGCGGGTGAGCCGTCCAGCAGCGAGAAGCCCCGTCAGGCGCCGTGGCGCTGACGGGGCGTGGACACTACCACCTGTAATGCGCGAACGCCTTGTTGGCTTCCGCCATCTTGTGCGTGTCCTCGCGCTTCTTCACCGCGTTGCCCTTGTTCTGGGCCGCGTCGATGATCTCGTTGGCGAGCTTGTCCTGCATCGTCTTCTCGCCGCGATCACGCGAATACGAGATGATCCAGCGCATGCCGAGCGCGAGCTGGCGCTCCGGACGCACCTCGACCGGGACCTGGTAGGTCGATCCACCGACGCGGCGCGACTTGACCTCGACCTTGGGCTTGACGTTCGTCAGGGCCCGATCGAAGACCTTCATCGGATCGTCCTTGGCGCGCTCGGCGACGAGGTCGAACGCCTGATAGACGATCTTCTCGGCCACCGACTTCTTGCCGCCGAACATCACGAGGTTCGTGAACTTCGTCATCCGCCGACGAACCTCGAGCGGCTGATCCGTGTACTTCGGGTCCGGGAGGACCTTGCGCTTGGCGACTTCACCCTTGCGAGGCATTCGAACGTCTCCGTTGCTCGGTGTTTCTTCGGGTTACTTGGGGCGCTTCGCGCCGTACTTCGAGCGGCTCTGGCGACGATTCGCAACGCCAGCGGTGTCCAGGGTGCCGCGGATGACGTGGTAGCGCACGCCCGGCAGGTCCTTGACGCGGCCGCCGCGAATCAGCACGACCGAGTGCTCCTGCAGGTTGTGCCCCTCGCCCGGGATGTACGTGGTCACTTCCATGCCGTTCGTCAGGCGCACGCGAGCGACCTTGCGAAGGGCCGAGTTCGGCTTCTTCGGCGTGGTCGTGTAGACGCGCACGCAGACACCGCGACGCTGAGGGCACGCCTTGAGCGCGGGGGAGGCCGTCTTGATGTTGACCTTCTTGCGGCCGGACTTCACGAGCTGGCTGATCGTCGGCATCCTGAGGTTCCTTCGGTCGGGGAAAAAACGCGTTGTTCAGGCTCTGAGCCGAAAAAACGCACTCCCGGACCCTTGGGCCCGGGAGCGCGCAGTATAGGCAACGCCGCCTCCCCGTCAAGCCCAAAGTGGCTGCGGGATTGCGGGGTTTGGCTGGGTTACTCGTCGGTCAACTGGGCCATGCTGGCCGGCCCGCCGGGGGACACCGCGGCCGCGGCCGGGCGAGGGGGCAGGTCCAGGGGGGCCGGGGGCGGGGAGAACGACTCCTCCTCGTCCGGGCCCTCGACGTTGAGGTGCAGGCGCTTGTACGCCCCGAGGCCGGTGCCGGCGGGGATCAGGCGACCCATGATGACGTTTTCCTTGAGGCCCCGGAGGTAGTCGACCTTGGCCGAGATGGCGGCCTCGGTGAGGACCTTGGTGGTCTCCTGGAACGAGGAGGCCGAGATGAACGACTCGGTCACCAGCGACGCCTTGGTGATGCCGAGGAGCAGCGGCTCGCCCTTGGCAGGCTGGCCGCCCTTGTCGATCACGCGCTCGTTCTCTTCCTCGAAGACGTGCTTCTCGACCTGGTCGTCGACCAGGAACGTGGTGTCGCCCACCTCGGTCACGCGGATGCGGCGTAGCATCTGCCGCACGATGACCTCGATGTGCTTGTCGTTGATGCGCACGCCCTGGAGCCGGTAGACCTCCTGGACCTCGTCCACCAGGTACTTGGCGAGCGCCTTCTCGCCGAGGACGCGGAGGATCTCGTGCGGGTTCGCGGCGCCGTCCATGAGCGGCTCACCCGCGCGGACGCGGTCGCCCTCGCGCACCGAGAGGTGCTTGCCCTTGGCGATGAGGTACTCCTTGGCCTCGCCGACCTCGGGGGTGATGACGACCTTGCGCTTGCCCTTGGTGTCCTTGCCGAACGACACCATGCCGTCGATCTCGGCGATGACCGCGTGCTCCTTGGGCTTGCGGGCCTCGAAGAGCTCGGCCACACGAGGCAGACCGCCCGTGATGTCCTTGGTCTTCGTGGTCTCGCGCGGGATCTTGGCGATGACGTCGCCCGGCTCGACCTTGTCGCCCTCGGTCACGAAGATGTTCGCGCCGACGGGCAGGAAGTAGCGCGCCTGCTGGGCGCTGCCCGGGATGTTGAGGGTCTCCCCAGACGCCTCGTCCTTGATGGAGATGCGGGGACGGGTATCGGCGTCCTTCGACTCGATGATCACCTTGCGCGAGAGGCCGGTCACCTCGTCGAGCTGCTCGGTCATCGTGACGCCTTCGATCACGTCGCCGAACTTGATGATGCCGCCGACCTCCGTGAGGATCGGCATCGAGAAGGGATCCCACTCGGCCAGCATCCCGCCGGACTTGATGCGGTCGCCTTCCTTGA
The DNA here is from genome assembly GCA_964593795.1 of uncultured Myxococcales bacterium. GTDB lineage: Bacteria > Myxococcota_A > Polyangia > JAHFDS01 > JAHFDS01 > JAHFDS01. The sequence continues at coordinate 11,820 of CAZQJC010000177.1, forward strand.
CGCGCAGGCGGGCGCCGTAGACGAGCGCGTAGCGCTCGCGCTCGCGGCCCGACTCGTCCTGCACGACGATCTCGCCGTGCCGGTTCATGACCACGAGGTGGTCCTTCTTCGGCACGTGCTGGATGTTCTCGAAGCGCACGATGCCCTCGTAGCGGGCCTCGAGCGCGGACTGCTCCGTGCGCACCTGGCCGACGCCGCCGATGTGGAACGTACGCATCGTGAGCTGCGTGCCGGGCTCGCCGATGGACTGCGCGGCGATGACGCCGACCGCCTCACCCACGTTGACGATGTAGCCGCGCGCGAGGTCGCGGCCGTAGCACCGCACGCAGATGCCGCGCCGGGTCTGGCACGTCAGCACGGAGCGGATCTTGACCTTGTCGATGCCGGCGTCCTCGACGATGCGGACGCGGTCCTCGTTGATCTCGTCGTTGCAGTTGACGAGGACGTCGCCCGTGTATGGATCGACGATGTCCTCGAGGGCCGATCGGCCGAGGATGCGGTCGCCCAGCTTCTCGATGACCTCGCCGCCCTCGACGAGGGCCGTCATCTCGATGCCCTCCATCGTGCCGCAGTCCTGGTCGGCGATGATGGCGTCCTGCGCGACGTCGACCAGGCGACGGGTCAGGTACCCCGAGTTCGCCGTCTTGAGGGCCGTGTCGGCGAGGCCCTTGCGGGCGCCGTGCGTCGAGATGAAGTACTGGAGCACCGAGAGGCCTTCACGGAAGTTCGTCGTGATGGGCGTCTCGATGATCTCGCCTGACGGCTTGGCCATGAGGCCACGCATGCCGGCGAGCTGGCGGATCTGCTGGACGGAACCACGGGCGCCCGAATCGGCCATGATGAAGATCGGGTTGAACGAGGGGACGCGCTTCTTCTGGCTCGTCTCCTCGTCCGTCAGATCCTCGACGCCGATCTCCTGCATCATCTCGCCGGCGATCTGCTCGCCGACCTGCGCCCAGATGTCGACCACCTTGTTGTAGCGCTCACCATCGGTGATGAGGCCCTCGGTGTACTGCTCCTCGATGTCGCGGACCTCGGTCTGCGCGGCCTCGAGGAGCTCGTTCTTGCGCTTCGGGATGAGCATGTCGTCGATCGAGATCGAGATGCCCGCGATGGTCGCGTACTGGTAGCCGAGCGTGCGCAGCTTGTCGGCCATGAGCACGGTCTGCTTCTGACCGCACAGGCGGTAGCAAGCGTCGATGAGCTCGCCGAGCTGCTTCTTGCCCATCGTGCGGTTGGTCGCCGCGAAGGACAGCTCGATGGGGACGATCTCGTGCAGCAGCACGCGGCCGACGGTCGTGGTGACCAGCTCGCGCTTGGTCTTGCCGTCGGGCTGCTTGACGTCGATGCGGACCTTGATCTGGGCCTGAAGGTCGACCTCGCCGTGGTCGTAGGCCATGCGGACCTCGGTCATCGAGCCGAAGACGCCGCGGTGGCCGTGCTCCTTCGACGCCGGGCGGAAGCAGCCCTTGGCGAAGGTGCGCTCGCGCGTCATGTAGTAGAGGCCGAGCACGATGTCCTGCGACGGCAGGATGATCGGCTTGCCGTGCGCGGGGCTGAGGATGTTGTTCGTGCTCATCATGAGCACGCGCGCCTCCATCTGCGCCTCGAGCGAAAGCGGCACGTGGACGGCCATCTGGTCGCCGTCGAAGTCGGCGTTGAACGCCGCGCAGACGAGCGGGTGGAGCTGGATCGCCTTGCCCTCGATGAGCACGGGCTCGAACGCCTGGATGCCGAGGCGGTGGAGCGTCGGCGCGCGGTTGAGGAGGATCGGGTGCTCCTTGATGACCTCGTCGAGGATGTCCCAGACCTCGGGCTTCTCCTTCTCGACGAGCTTCTTCGCGCTCTTGATCGTCGTGACGAGGCCGCGCTCTTCGAGCTTGTTGTAGATGAACGGCTTGAAGAGCTCGAGCGCCATCTTCTTCGGCAGGCCGCACTGGTGGAGCTTGAGCTCCGGGCCGACGACGATGACGGAGCGTCCCGAGTAGTCCACGCGCTTGCCGAGCAGGTTCTGGCGGAACCGGCCCTGCTTGCCCTTGAGCATGTCGGACAGCGACTTGAGCGGGCGCTTGTTCGGGCCCGTGATGGTCTTGCCGCGGCGGCCGTTGTCGAACAGGGCGTCGACGGCCTCCTGCAGCATCCGCTTCTCGTTGCGGATGATGATCTCCGGCGCGTTCAGCTCTTGGAGGCGCTTCAAACGGTTGTTGCGATTGATGACGCGGCGGTAGAGGTCGTTCAGGTCGGACGTCGCGAAGCGACCGCCGTCGAGCGGCACGAGCGGACGCAGGTCCGGCGGCAGCACCGGCAGCACCTCCATCACCATCCAGCTCGGCTTGATGCCCGACTTCTTGAAGGCCTCCATCACCTTAAGGCGCTTGGAGTTCTTCTTGACCTTCAGCTCGCTGCCGGTCATGTCGTTGCGCAGCTTGTCGATCTCGATGTCGAGATCGATCTCCTCGAGCAGCTTCTTGATGCCCTCGGCGCCCATCAGCGCGATGAACTCGTCACCGTACTCGGTGCGCTTGGCGTCGTAGTCGTCCTCGGACA
>CAZQJC010000178.1:0-3460 GCA_964593795.1 uncultured Myxococcales bacterium
CGCCCGGAAGAGGTGGTGCGACGGGTCCGCCGACTGCTGTCGGAGCGCCTGCCGGGGCCCCTCTCCCGACGGGAGAGGGGCGACTGACCGCAGTGGACGCCACGACGGGGTGAGGCCGGGCGTGGTGTTAGGGGCCAGAAAAATCGATCGCTTGGGCCTCGCTCCCGCCCTATCCATGCGCCTTGGCAGATGTGATCAATGATCAGGGCCTCCGGCCTTCGTGGGGCCCCGTGTCGTCCTCGGCACAGCCTGCGGCGACATCACGCTCGCTTCGCTCGCTTTGGCGGACGCTCTCAGGCCAAGTGAACGAGGGACGCCCCTTGGTCCGAGCCCACATCGACGCGCGGGAGCTCCGGTGCTTCGTGGGCACCTCGATCTTGGTCGAGCCCGAGCCCGAGCCCGAGCCCGAGCCCGAGCCCGAGCTCGACAGGGGCCGGACCCGGTGTCCCGCGATTGCGGGTAGGCTCTGCGCGTGACCATCGATCTCAAGCTCCTCGTGGCGTCGGCCGTGCTCGCGTGGGTCATGCTGATCTTCGCGAGCCTGTCTCGCTCGCGCGGGTGGACGCCGTCGGGCTTCAACCTCGCGATGGGCAACCGCGACGCGATGCCGGAGGCCGCGCCGTGGATGGCGCGCGCCGATCGCGCGGCGAAGAACATGATGGAGAACCTGCCGCTGTTCGCGGTGCTCGTGCTGACCGCTCACGTCGGAGGGGTGCCGGTCGAGAAGCTCGCCCTGCCGGCGTGGCTGTTCTTCGGGGCTCGCCTGGCCTACTTCCCGATCTACGTGCTCGGCATCCCGTACGTGCGCACGCTCGCATGGGCGGTCGGCATCGGCGGCCTCGCGATGATCGCCGCCGCCTGCCTGGGCTTCTGATCCACGCGCGCGCCTTCATCCCTTGACACTGTGTCAGGGAATGGCTAGTTTCCTGACACGGAGTCAGGAAATGGCGAGGCCGGTCGATCTCGAGAAGCGGGCGCAGCTCGCGGTGCAGGCCTTCGAGGTGCTGCGCGCGCGGGGCGTGGCCGCGACGACGATGAGCGATCTCGCGGGCGAGCTCGGGCTCAAGCGACCGACCTTGCACTACTACTTCCGTGACCTCGGCGAGGTCTACGAGGCCGTGCTCGACGAGAACCAGAAGCGTCTGCGGGCGCTGGCGGCCGAGCGTCTCCTCGGCGTCGAGCACCCGCTCGATCTGCTCCTCGGCGTGGTCCGCGTGCTGCACGAGCACTACCGCGGGCGCCGCGACGTCGCCATCCTGATCGGCCAGATCATGGCCGCGCGCGGCAGCGCCGACCCCGAGGAGGTCGTGCGGCGCGGGCGCGCCTTCGTCGGGCCGATCCGCCAGGCGCTGGTGGAGCGGCTGACCGCCGGCGTCGAGGCCGGGCAGGTGCGCGACTGCAATCCCGCCGAGGTCGTGGACCTCGCCATCGCGGCCTGCGATGGCGCGCTCCTCGGCCGGATCCTGCGCGACGAGGACGCCGAGCCCGTGCTCGGCGCGATCGAGCGCCTCGTCATCGATCCCCTGCGAACCACCCCGAAGCGAAGGAGCCCCCGATGATCGCCACCCACGCCGCCCCGAGCCCCCGTCGTCCTGCCCCCGCCGCCTCGCCGCGCCCGGGCGTGCCGCTGCTCGTCCTCGACGTGGGCGGCTCGGAGCGCGAGATCGGCCGCGCGCACGGCGAGCTCGTGCGCGGCCACGGCGGCGCGGACGCGCTCCTCGGCTTCTACCCGGAGCTCCCGCAGCACCTCCTCCTCGGCGGGCTCGAGCGCGGCGCCGAGCGCGTCGTGCGCCGGCTCGGGCGGCCGCTCCTCGAGGGCGCGCTGCGCCGCCTCGAGCGCGCGCGCCCCGCGCCGTTTCGTGAGCGCACGGCGGCGTTCTTCGAGGCCCTCGGGCGCCCCGAGCAGGCGCGCTTCCTGACCGTGATGGACGTCTTCCAGAACGTCGTCGGCCTCGCGGGGCGCCTGCCGGTCGGCGGCTTCGGGCGCATGGCGCGCAGCACGACGCCGATGTGCTCGACCTCCGTCGTCTGGGGCGCCGCGAGCGCCGACGGCACGCTGCGCCACGCGCGCAACTTCGACTTCCCGGGGATCGGCGTGTGGGATCCGACGCCGGTCGTCGTGTTCGTCTCACCGGAGGAGCCGGGCGCGCTGCGCCACGGCTTCGTGACCACGCGCGGCGCCGACGTCCCCGGCGTGACCGTCTTCAACGAGGCGGGGATCGTGCTCACGGCGCACACGCGCTTCCACCGCGACGTGACGTTCGACGGCGTCGCGGTGGTCGACATCGGGCACGAGATCGCGCGGCGGGCGCGGACGATCGCCGACGCGATCCGCATCGCGCGGGAGCGGCGCGTGGCGTCCACATGGGGCCTTTGCGTGTCGTCGGCCGGCGAGCGTCGGGCGGTGGTGCTCGAGCTGCACGCGGGCGGCGCCGAGGTGGTCGAGCCGCGCGCGGGCGAGGCTTTCTTGACCTGCGCGAACCGCTACCGGCACCCGCGCATGCAGGTGGGCGAGGTGGCCGCCTCGCCGGCGTGGGCCGAGCACTCCGACGCGCGCGAGCGCCGCATGCGCGAGCTGCTCGAGGCCGCGGGCGCGCGCGGGGGCGCCACGGTCGAGGACCTGTGGGCGCTGCTCGACGACCACCAGGATCCGGACGCGCCGGGGGTCCCGCGCAGCGCGGGCGGCGTCGTGCGCTCGGCGAGCACGGTGCAGAGCGTCGTGGTCGAGCCCGAGGCGGGCGCCATCTGGGTCTCCGTCGGGCGCGTGCCGGCGAGCGCGGGGCCGTGGCAGCGCATCGAGTGGCGCTGGGACGGCGCGGGCGCGCGCACGGTGGCGCCGGAGTCGGCGCGCGGTGGGCGCACGGTCGAGCCGGCGATGGAGGCGTTCGTCGAAGCGGTGCGCATCGACGTGGGGACGCACGACAAGCCGGCCGCGTCGGCGGCGCTCGAGCGCGCGGTCGCGCTCGCCCCGGCGGACGCGTCGCTGCGCCTGCTCGCGGGGGGCCTCTCGCTGCGGCTCGGCCGCCTGACCGACGCGCGAGCGCACTTCGACGCGGGGCTCGAGTCGGAGCGCGCGCCGTTCCGCCGCGGTCAGCTCCTCCTGTGGGCGTCGAGGGCCGCGGACGCCGCGGGGAATCCACGCCGAGCGAGCGAGCTCCGCGCGGAGCTGGCGGCGACGAGCGATCCGCGCCTGTGGCTCGCCCGCGCCGATGCGGCGAAGGAGGCCCGGCGCCCGTGGACGGCGCGCCGCGCCCGCAGGGCACACGCGTTCATGCTGCAGGGGGACGTGGCGTAGCCTTCAGGCTTCAGGCTTCAGGCTTCAGGCTTCAGGCTTCAGGCTTCAGGCTTCGGGCTTCGGGCTTCGGGCTTCGGGCTTCAGAGGGTTGATGGGAATACGTCCCAGCTGAGCTGGCCACGAAATCGGCGACCACGCGGGCCAGGTGATCGACAGGAACCTGCA
>CAZQJC010000179.1:0-19914 GCA_964593795.1 uncultured Myxococcales bacterium
CGACTGCTGTCGGAGCGCCTGCCGGGGCCCCTCTCCCGACGGGCCCGGCGGGAGAGGGGCGACTGACCGCGGTGGACGCCACGACGGGGTGAGGCCGGGCGTGGTGTTAGGGGCCAGAAAAATCGATCACTTGGGCCTCGCTCCCGCCCTATCCATGCGCCTTGGCAGATGTGTAGAATCATGAGAGCCGATCGCTACGACGTCCGCTGCAGGCGCTTCCAGATGCGCATGCGGCGGCGGCGGCCCTCGCCCTGCGGTTGCTCGTCGTCGCGGTGCACGCGCGTGCGCTGGCAGGGCACGCTGCCGCGCTCGAAGCCGCGGCAGGTGGACGGGCGGTGCGCGTAGACGGTGCAGCGCCCGTCGTTGCCGAGGAACGTGCAGACCGGGAAGTCCGCGTTACCGAGCGGGGAGCTGCGCATCACGAACACCGGCTCCTTGAAGTCCTCGTGCTTGCGCGTGACCGGCAGGTCGCCGTCCCACGACAGGTAGCGCTCGAGCACCGTGCGGGCCGGGACGCCGAGCCCCCGTGACAGACGACGGACGTCGGCGCGCGACACGGGCACCCAAAGCCCGATGCAGCAGGCCGCGGCGCAGGTCTCGCACCGCGGCTGGTCGCGTACCACTGGCAAGCGTCTGAGGTCTCCCATCGGCGCGGCATGTTAGTGATTGCGGCGCGAAGCGGAAGCCCCTATCGACCGGATCGGTTGATGCCGATGATCTCGCGCCGGCAGGTCGGCGAGCAACCGTCGCCCGAGCGCTGGTTGCCGTCGTCGCACTCCTCGCCCTCGCCCGGCTGGAGCATGCCGTCGCCGCAGAACTGCGCCCGCATCTGGCAGCCCGGCAGGCAGCCGCCGAAGCGGCCGTCGTTGATGCCGTCGTCGCACACCTCGTAGCGCGAGACGATGCCGTCGCCGCAGACGCTCGCGCAGCGCGAGCGCGGCGCCGAGAAGCCGCCGAGCGTGAGGCGGTACGACGACTGCGTGGTGTGGCGCTCGGCCTGGAAGACGTCCGCCTCGTAGATGCCGCCGACGGTCAGGCCCACGCGCGTCGCCGTCGCCGCGTCGAGCGTGACCGCGCCGTCCTGGGCGCCGTGCACGCCGCCGAGGTCGACCACGAGCTGGCCGTTGACGAACACCCAGACGTCGTCGTCACCCCGGAAGGTGAGCTGCTCGCCGCCGCGATACGCGAACCAGTACCGCAGCTCGGAGGTGAAGCTGAAGTTGTGCCCGCCCGTGCGCGCGGGCTCCATGCCGTCGGTCATCCAGCCCTTGCCGTCGAGCGGGAAGAAGTCGGTGCTGTCGAACGCGTACGTGCCCGCGCCGGCGCGATCGAGCTGCAGCCGGTCCGCGAGCGTGCGGTTCGTGCCGGGCGTGTCGCGGTACCACTGGTCGAAGGCCACCTGGCCGTGGGTGGTCGCGGTCGTGCCCGCAGGGCGCGCGTAGGCCGGCAGCCCGCCGACCAGCATGGGCAGGACGATGCCGGTCTCCGCGCCGTTGGCGTTCTCGAAGTCCGGGTGGCCGCCGGGCAGGTCGTTGCCGCGGAAGTCGCGGTACACGATGGGCACGCGCAACGACGCGGGCTCCATCGTCGCGTCGTCCGCGCAGGAGAAGCCCATCTCGACGACGCAGGTGGACGAGCAGCCGTCGCCGTCCCGCGTGTTGCCGTCGTCGCAGGCCTCGTTCGGCAGCCGGACGCCGTCGCCGCACACCGGCATGCACGTGCCGGCCGCGCAGCGCGGCTCGCGGCGGCAGGTCGGATCGCAGCCGTCGCCGACGTTCGGGTTGCCGTCGTCGCACTGCTCGGTCCCCTCGACCATGCGGTCGCCACACGTCGTCGCCGCGCAGGGCATGCCGCCCATCGCGCACTTCCAGCCCTCCTCGAGCCGGCACGCCGCGTCGCAGCCGTCGCCCGCGGCGGCGTTGCCGTCGTCGCACTCCTCGGCGTCGACCACGAGGCCGTCTCCGCAGGCGGTGGCGCGGCAGGCCACACCGGCCAGCGGGCACGACCAGCCCGGCTCGATCTGGCAGGCGGCGGAGCAGCCGTCGCCGGGGGCGGTGTTGTGATCGTCGCAGCCCTCGGTGGGGCCGATCTTGCCGTCGCCGCACACGATGAGGCGGCGGCAGGGCATGCCGGCCACCGGGCACTCGAACTCGGGCTCGAGGGCGCAGAGGGCGGAGCATCCGTCGCCCGAGAGCGCGTTGCCGTCGTCGCACGCCTCGGGCGGGCCGAGGTTGCCGTCGCCGCAGCGGCCCGCCGGGGCATCCCCCGCGCGCTGTGCGTCGGCGGGGCGTGCGTCGCGAGCGCCGCCGTCGCGCGCACCCGCCGCGCCGCCTGCGCCGCCTGCGCCGCTGCCACCGCCGCCGCCCTCGGCGGGGGAGCAGGCGACGAGACACAGCGAGACCGCCAGCAAGATGCGCATCTCCGGAGGATACGCCAAGTGGTCGTTCCGCTCCCCGGCGCCGCGTCACACCGGTCCGCGCCGTCATCTACGAAGAGTTTCGTTGACAACCTACGAACGGCATCGTAGATGTGGAGCATGGGCAAGACGAGGCTGCCGAATCCACGTGGAGGACCGCTCCCCCGGCCGACGCACGCGGAGCTGACGCTCCTCGGCGCGCTCTGGGCGCGCGGGCCGCAGACGGTGCGGGAGGTCCTCGAGTCGCTCGAGGGCGAGCGCGAGGTGGGCTACACGACGGTGCTCAAGCAGCTGCAGATCATGCTCGACAAGGGCCTCGTGCGGCGCCGCGAGGACGGGCGCTCGCACGTCTACGAGGCGGCGATCCCGCGCGAGGCGACCGAGCGGGGCCTGGTGGGCGAGCTCGTGCGCCACGTGTTCGGCGGCTCGTCGGCGCGCCTCGTGATGTCGGCGCTGGCGGAGGAGCCGGCGAGCGCCGCGGAGATCGCGCAGATCCGGGCGCTGCTCGACGGGCTAGAGGGCAAGGGAGGCAAGCGATGACGACGCAGGAGATCTCGGTCCGGATCGCGGCAGGGGTCGCGCGGGGCCTGGCCGACGGCAGCGTGTGGGCAGGGGCCGCCGCGTGCGCGATCGTGCTCGCGCGCTCGCCGCGTGTGCGCCACGCGCTGGCGCTCGGCGGGCTCGTCGGGCTCCTGGCGCTGTCGGTCGCCGGCGCCTTCGAGGCCGGCCTCTCGCCCGCGGGTCCGAGCGGCGCGGCGCGCGTGGTCGGCGGCGGCGTCGGCGGGGCGCTGACGGCGGCGCTGGCGCGGCACGCAGCGCTGGTGGCGCCGCTGTGGACGGCGGGCGCGCTCGTGCTCCTCTTGCGCGCGCTCGTGGCGCCGGCGCTGGCGCGGCGGCTCGCGGCCCGCGCATCGCTCGCGCCGCTCGCGCTCGAGCAAAGGGTCTCGCGCGTGGCAAGTGGCCTGGGCGTCGCGCCCCCACGCGTGCGCGTGTCCGCCGAGCTCGACGCGCCGGCCGTGACGGGCCTCTGGCGCCCCGTGCTCCTGTGGCCCGCGGCGGCGCTCTCGGGGCTCGATCCCGCGGCGCTCGACGCGCTCGTCGCCCACGAGCTCGAGCACGTGCGCCGGCACGACGCGATCGTCGAGCTCGCCGTGCGGCTGCTCGTCGCGGCGCTGTGCTTCCATCCGCTCGCCTGGTGGCTCGCCCGTGCGCTCCGGGAGGCGCGCGAGCAGCGCTGCGACGACGTCGCGGTGGGCCTCGCCGGGGATCCCCTGGCCTACGCGCGCACGCTGTGCCTGCTGGCCGAGCGCCGCCTGGCCGCGCCTGCGGGGGCGCTCTCCGCGCGTGGGGGCCGGCTCTACTCGCGCATCGAGCGCCTGGTGCGACCGGGGCGGGCTCCGCTCTCGGGTGGCGCGATCGTGCTCGCGGTCCTCTGCGCCATCGGCGCCGGCGCGGTCGCGTGCGGCGCGGTCGCGGAGACGCAGGACGACCGGCCGCTCGCGGAGGCCTCGCGGCTCGCCGTGCCGATGGGGCAGGGCGCCGCAGGGATCGCGTGGCTCCCTCCGACGGTGCGGCGCTGGGCCCCGGAGATCGACGCCGCCGCGCACGCCCACGGCGTCGATCCCGACCTCCTCGCCATCCTCACGCTCGTCGAGTCGGCGGGACAACCCGACGCGCGGAGCTCGATGGGCGCGCGAGGCCTCGTGCAGGTGATGCCGCAGACGGCGCGCAGGATCGCCGAGGAGCGCGGCCTGCCCGTGCCCACGGACGACGAGCTGCACGACCCGGCGACGAACCTCGACCTCGGCGCGTGGTACCTCGCGCAGCAGCTCGGCACGCTGCGCGACGCCGATCCCGCGCGCACGGTCGAGCTGGCCGCGGCCGCGTACAACGGCGGGCCGCGCGCGGTCCGTCGCTGGCTCGACGAGGGCGCGCCGCTGTCGGACGAGACGCAGGGCTACAAGGACCGGGTGCGCGCGCTGTGGCTCGAGCGGGACGCGCCGCGCTCCGCCACGCTCGACGCGCTGCGCGCTCGATAGATCACTTCAGCCTCCCGAGCGCGGCCCGCGCGTCGGCCACCTCGGGCGGGGGGTGATCGGCCTTGCCCCACCGATCGACGAACGCCGCGAGGCCCGCGCGGGCGCGGTCGGGGTGGCCCGCGCGCAGCTGGGTGCGCGCCGTGCGGTAGCGCGCGATGGTGACGTGGTAGCTCGACGCGAGGTGCGCGCCGCCGTCGATGAGCAGGCTCAGCCACTGCTGCTCGGCGGTGCGGTACACGTCGAGCGCGCGGTCGCTCTGGCCGGTCGCCTCGAAGCACGCGCCGAGCCGCAAGAGCGAACGGGTCGAGCGCTCGCTCGACTGGATGACGCCCGCCGCGGTGACGTCGGCGCACGGCGCGCAGCCGGCCTCGGCGCGCGCGCGCTGCAGGTGGACGTCCGCGACGGCGCGGTCCTCGCCCCTGAGGCGGTCGAGCTCCCGCGCGGGCGGGCATGGCCCGGCGGGCCGCCGCTCGGCCGCGAGCGCCGCGGCGGTGCCGAGATCGCCGACCTGCCGCACGAGCCCCTCGAGCTCCTCGACCAGGCGCGGCACCGCGTCCTTGCGCTGCACGAGCGGCGCGATCGCCCGCAGGCTCTCCAGCGTCAGCAGCGTCTCGCCCGCGAGCCCGTGGGGGCGGCCGAGGGCGAGGGCCTCCTCGAGCGACGACCAGGCCGCCTCGAAGCGCCCCTCGAGGATCGCGATCTCGCCGAGGCGCCGCTTGCCGCGCACGCGCGCGAGGTCGTCCCCGGCCAGCAGGCGCGCGGCCACGTCCCGCGCCTCGCGCAGGCGATCGCCCGCCATCAGCACGTCGCACAGCGTCGCGAGGCGGTGCGACGCCTCGCCATGCACGAGCACGAGGTCCTCCGCGCCGCGCCATGCGTCGGCGAAGCGCCCGCGCCGCAGGTCGAGCCCGACGCGCGAGGCCAGCGCCTGCTCGCTCTCGGGCGCGCTCACGATCCAGCGCTCGATGAGGGCCTCGGCCTCGCCGTCGCGCGCGTCCTCGCGCAGGAGGCGCACGATGTCCGCGCCGAACTGCAGCTCGGGACGCGCCGCGTGCAGCTTGTGCAGCACCGCGAGCTGCGCCTCGCGCTTCCGCGCCTGCATGACGCGCTCCGAGAGCTGCCAGCCGAGGAGGGCGTCCTCCGGGTGGCGCGCGTACTGCGCCTCGAGCGCGGCGGCGTGCTTCTCGCCCGCCTGCAGATCGGGCTCGCGCAGCGACGCGAGCATCGCCTCGCCCGCGGGATCGCGCCCCGGCTCGTGCGGGGAGACCTTGAGGCGCTCCTGCAGCGAGCGCCACTCGGGCGTGTCCGGCCACTCCTCCTGCAGGAGCAGGGCGTGCGCGTGCGGCCACGCGGGATCGAGCTTGAGGATGCGCTCGCCGCGCGCCTTGAAGGCGAGGCGATCGTAGTTCACCGCGCCGAAGAGCTCGTCGATGCTGGTCTCGTACAGCTTGACGGCCTCGCGGGATCGCGCCCCGATCGCCTCCATGTGCGCGACCTCCGCCGGGCCGGGCGGGGGCTCGCTCTGCCCCTCGTAGAGCGGCGCGGCGCGGCGAAGGAGCTCGTCCACGCCGTCGGAGACGGACGCGGCCGCCACGCGGGGCAGGGGGGTCAGGCGCCCCCCGACCGGGCCGAGCGACGCGTCGAGCTCCACGCCGCGGCCTGCCCGCGCGACATGCACGGCGAGCGTCACGTTGGCCTCCTTCGGCTGTGTGGCGACGTGCACGCGCCGCTCGCGCGCGGCCATCCGCCGGCGGAGCAGGCCCTGCGTGGCGCGGGCGAGCCACGCCTCGTCGGCGCCCTGGCCGCTGACCTCGATCGCGACGCGCCGGTCCGCGGCGGGCAGGCGCCCCGACCAGTGGTGGTGCAGCCCGCCACCGCCCGCGAGCAGCGCAATGCATGCGGATATCCAGATGAGTCGCGCGCGGCGCCGGCGCCGCGGCCGCCGGTCCGCCAGCGCCAGCACGATCGCGCCGCCGTCGGGGAAGCGCTGCGCGGGGTCGTGGCGCAGGCACCGGTCGATGGTCTGGGCCACGCGCGACGCGAGGTCGGGCCGCAGCGACGACAGCGGGGGCGGATCCTGCGTGAGCCGCTTGGCCGTGCCGGTCACGAGATCGTAGAGCGGGTCGTCGAAGGGCAGGGCGCCCGTCGCGGCCTCCCACAGCACGAGCCCGAGCGCGTAGACGTCCGCGCTCGGCCCCGCGCGCTGCCGCCGGAGCTGTTCGGGCGACATGTACGTGGGCGTACCGAGCAGATCGCCCTCGCGCGTGAGCTGCGCGTCGCTGGACGGCGTGGTCTCGCCGGTCGTCGAGTCCGCCTCGAAGCCGAGGCGCGAGATGCCGAAGTCCGTGAGCAGGGCGACCCCGTCCTTGCGCACGATCACGTTGCCCGGCTTGAGGTCGCGATGGACGACGCCCGCGGCGTGCGCGGCCGCGAGGCCCGCCGACAGATCGCGGAGCAGGCCGGCGATCACGTCCGCGGGCAGGCGCGACGACTTGCGCAGCCGCTGCGACAGGTCCTCGCCGTCGACGAGCTCCATCGACAGCAGGAGCTGGCCGTCGGCGTCGACCAGGTCGAAGATGCGCACCACGTTCGGGTGGATGATCATGCGCGCCGCGCGCAGCTCGCGTCGCAGGCGCTCGAGCGTGTGACTGGACGCCGCCTTGGCGTGCAGGCACTTGACCGCGACGGTCTCGTCCGCGACGCGGTCGTGCGCGCGGAACACCCGCCCCATGCCGCCCTTGCCGATCGCGTCGATGAGCGCGTAGCGCCCGCCGAGCACGTCGCCCACCTGGGGATCCCGCTCGGGCGTCGCCGCCGTCGCACCCCCGGAGTCGGCGAGGGGCTCGGTCGGCGTCGGCTCGTCGCGTTCGTCCATCCGGCGCGATCAGGATACCGCGCCGGCGACGGAGTGGGGGACTACCCCCCGAACGGACGGCCCGGCGTGCGCTGCAGGCTCACCGTCGTCTTCTTGCCGCCGTGCTCGAGTCCCACGCTCACCGTGGTCCCCGCCGCCCCGCCGAGCAGGTACGCGAGCGCGGCCGAGCCGAGGTCGCGCACGTCCTTGTCGTCGATCGTGAGGATCGCGTCGCCCGGCGTCACCCCGGCCTTGGCGGCGGCGGAGTCCGGCGTGACCTTGTCCACCCACGCGCGGCCCTCGCGCTGGAGCGGCTGGATCCCGACGCCCGCGCCCATCCGGCCCATCATCTGGCCGCGCACGATGCGGACGCTCCCGACGTCGAGCTCCTGCTTGCCCTCGGGGATCGTGATCTCGCGGTGGTCGGGCACGTAGGTCTGGAAGTCCGCCAGCGAGGTGAGCTGCAGCGGCTGCGCCGACGGCAGGCCCTCCACGCGGAAGGCGCCGTTTCCGTCGGTCGTGGCGCGCTGCGGCGTGCCGCTCGCGGCGACCATCACCTGCGCGCCCGCGACCGCCGCGCCGCCCTCGAACTCGACGAGGCGACCGATGAGCGTCGCCCCCTTGCCGAGCTGGATGACGACTCCGCGCTTCTCCTCGCCCTCGCCGAGCTGCAGGCCGAGCTGCTTGCCGACGCGGCCATCGGACGTGGAGACCACCACGTCGTACTTGCCCGGCGCGAGCCCGCCGATCTCGAACGCGCCCTCGGAGTCGTGGACTTGCTTGGCGTTCGCCCCGCCCATGAAGGCACCGATGCGTCGCTCGTCGACGTCGCCGTGGACCTGCGCCGCGATCTGGTAGTCCGTCGCCGGCCCCGCCGGGCCCTGCACGTTGCCCGCGAGCAGCGCGGGCTTCTTGAACTGCACGATGACGCCCGTCGCGCCCGGGGCCACGTGCTCGGCGCGCGCGTCGGGAAGGCCCGCCTTGGTCGCCGTGACGGTGTAGAGGCCCTTCGTGCCCACGTCGTCGCAGGTGAACGCGCCCTCGGCGTCCGTCATCACCTTGCCGTCGCTCATCATGCCGCCCATGCGCACGCGCACCGCGCGCATCTGGTTCTCCTGTACCGCCGCGACCGCCGCGCCCTCGACGGGCTTGCCGTCCGGGCCCATCGCGATGCCGCGGATGCGCTGGCCGCCGCGATCGACCGTGAAGTCGACGCCGGTCTTGCGCTCGCCCGCCTCGAGCGGGACGCTCCGGAAGTCGCCGCCATTGCCCATCGGGCCGAAGCCGCCGGCCTTGCGGCTCGCCGAGACGAACACGTTGCCGGCCGGGAGCGGCGAGAGCTTGTAGCTGCCGTCGTCGCCCGTCTTCGTGCGCACCGGGCCCCCCGCGCCGCGCGCGAAGCCCGTCACGCTCACGCCCACCGCGGGCGTTCCGTCGTCGAAGGTCACCTTGCCCGAGACGCTCCCGGCGTCGTCGACGGTGAGCGTGAGCTCCTTCTTCTCGCCGGCCGCGACCGTGGTGTCCGTGCGCGCGGTGCCGCGCTCGCCGGTGGCGGTGACCTCGTACTTGCCCGCGCCGAGGTCGGAGAGCTTGAAGCGGCCCGCGTCGTCGGTCTTGTCGGCCTGGAAGCCGCGTCCGCCGCCCATCATGCGCGCGCTGGACATGAAGGCCTGCACGCTGGCCCCGACCACCGCGCGCCCGTCCTTGGTCGCGACGCGGCCGCTGATCTCCGCGCCGTCGGGCAGGACGAGCTCCACGCCGGTCTTGTCGGTCTCGGCGATCTCCACGTCGTCGAGCACGGCCGACGCGTGGCCCTTCTTGGTCGCCGTCAGGCGGTATTTCCCGGGCCAGATCCCCATGATCTTGAAGCCGCCGTCGGCGCCCGCGGTCGCGCTCTGTCCGCGTGCCGTCGCGCCGAAGCCCGCGCCGCCGAGGCGCACGCGTGCCCCGCCCGCAGGCTCACCCTTGGCCGTCTTGACGATCCCCGAGATCGTCCGCGCGGTCTCCACCTCGACGACGACACCCTCGACCTGCGCGGCCAGCGCCACCGCGACGGGCCGCTTGAGGCTGCCGATGAGCGCCTCCTTGCGCGCCGAGACCTCGTACTCGCCAGGATCCAGGTCCTTGATCTCGAACGTGCCGTCCGCCGCGCTCGTCGCCGTGTGGCCCTCGGCCCAGAAGCGGGCCGAGAGGTGCGCGTTGACGCTGGCGCCCGCGACGGCCTCGCCCGAGCCGCGCAGGACCACGCGGCCCTTGAGGTTCGCGGCCGGGTTGAGCTTGAAATCGACGCTCGCGTCGGCCGTCAGCGCCTCCATCTTCTCCTCGGGCGCGTAGCCCTCGGCGTCGGCGATGAGGCGATAGGTCCCCTTCGGGAGCATCACCTTGTAGCGGCCGTCGGCGTCGGCGAGCACCTGGAAGACGTCGCCCTTGTCCTCGCTCATGCGCTCGGCGCGCACCTCGGCTGCGCCGATCGCGCCGCCGCCCGAGTCGAACACGCGCCCCGACAGCGTGACGCCGCTCGTCCCCATGCGCAGCTCGACGCGCAGCGTCTCCGCGGGCAGGAGGAGCAGCTCGCCCTTGAACGCGCCGGCGAGGCCGGGCGCGGTCGCGGTCGCGGCGTACTCACCGGGGCGCAGGTTCTCGATGCGGAAGTGGCCCTCGGCGTCGGAGCGCGCCGTGCCCGCTGGCTTCGCCATGCGCCGGCTGTCGCCGCCCGTCGGCACCGCGGCGACGAGCGCCCCCGGCACCGCCTTGCCCGCCTGCGTGAGCACGACGCCCTCCATCGCGCCCGCGGGCGCGTCGGGATCGAACGTCGGCACGTCGCGGCGGCCGCGGCGGTCCTCCTTCGCGGTCGCGCCCCCGTCCGGCGCCGCCTTCGGCGCCTCCGCGCCGCGGCTTCGCCAGAGGAAGATCCCGCCCACGAGGAGCGCGAGGACGACCAGCGGAACGGCGGCGCGACGCATCCCGTCAGAGTCCCGTGCGCCCGAGCTTGCGGAGGTCGGCGTCGAACGTGTAGGTGATGGGCACGCCGGTGGGCAGCTCGAGGCCCACGATGTCCGCGTCGGAGATGCCGTCGAGCTGCTTGATGAGCGCGCGCAGGCTGTTGCCGTGCGCGACCACGAGCACGTGCTGCCCCGCGCGGAGCTGCGGCGCGAGCACGTCCTGCCAGTACGGCAGGAGGCGCACGACGACGTCGGCGAGCGACTCGGTCGCGGGCGGGACCTCGGGCGACAGCGTGCGGTAGCGCTCGTCGTTCCTCGGGTGGCGCGGGTCGTCGCCCGTCAGCGCGGGCGGCGGAACGTCGTAGCTGCGGCGCCACAGCTTGACCTGCTCGGGGCCGTGCTTCTTGGCCGTCTCTTCCTTGTTGAGCCCCTGGAGCGCGCCGTAGTGCCGCTCGTTGAGGCGCCACGACCGATGCACCGGGATCCACGGGCGGCCCATCTCCTCGAGCGCGATCTGCGCGGTGAAGATGGCGCGCGAGAGCAGCGAGGTGTGCAGCACGTCCGGGCGGAAGCCGGCCTCGACGAGCTTTCTGCCCGCGCGCTTCGCCTCGTCGCGCCCGCGATCCGAGAGGGGAACGTCCGTCCATCCGGTGAAGCGGCTCTCGAGGTTCCAGACGCTCTCGCCGTGGCGGGCCAGGACCAGGGTGCCGGCAGTGCTGCTCATCCGCGAATCCTCCTGCCGCCCCAGGGCGGCGGGCGCATTCTGGCACAACCAGCTATCCTCGGCGCGTGGCGCGACGAGGCAGCACGCGGTGAAGGCGGCCGACGATCCGCGGATCGCGGACGCCGACGCGCTCCTCGCGCGGTCGTTCGTGGGAAAGTGGCGCGACCACGGGCCGCCGGCGGTGGTGCACCCGCGCCGGGTGGCGGCGCGGGTCGCCGAGAGCTGGGACAAGGCGGCGGGGCCCCTCGACGCCGCGCTCGTGGTGGCCGCGCTCCTGCACGACCTCGTCGAGGACACGCCGGCCACGCTCGCGGAGGTCGGCGCGCGCTTCGGCGACGACGTGCGCGCGCTGGTCGACTGGGTGACCAAGCGCGACGGCGAGAGCAAGCCGGCGTACCTCGGCCGCCTCGCCGGTGCGCCCGAGGCGGCGCGGCACCTCAAGGTGTGCGATCGCATCGACAACCTGCGCGACGTGGTGCGCACGCCCGGCACCGAGCGCGCCCGCCGCTACCTCGCGGAGACGATGGCGCACGTGGTGCCGCTCGCCGCCGACCTGCCGGCGCGGCTGCGTGATCAGCTCGCCGCGGTCGTGGAGGACGTGCGCCGCTTCGTCGAGGGCGCGCCGCGCGAGGCGGAGCCGGTGCCTCCGGGCTCGCGCATCGAGGCCGCCATCGCCCGGGCCGATGGCCTCTTCCGCGGCGATCCCGCGCGACCCTCGGCGCCCCGCGTCGCGACCCGCACCTTCGCCATCGGCGATCCCCAGGCGCCCGCGCCGCGGTTCTTCGCCGTCCTCGATCACCAGGGGCTGCTCGGCGACGACGGGTGGCTTCGACCCGACGTGGCGCTGGTGTCGCTCGGTGATCACTTCGACTTCCCGAACGCGACCATCGAGATGCAGCGCCGCGAGGGCTGCCGCATCCTCGGCTGGCTGGCCGCGCACGCGCCGGCGCAGGCGCCGATCCTGCTCGGGAACCACGACCTCGCGCGCGTCACCGAGCTGTGCGAGGTCGATGAACAAACATTCGCCTGTGCGAATGCGATGGGGCGCCTGATCTACGCGCTCGAGCACGCCGCCGGGGCCGGACGGGTCACCGAGGAGCTCACGCGTCGCTTCCACCTGTCGTTCCCGGCGATCGCGACGCCGGAGCTCGCCGCGCGCGACTACGCGAGCCACGGCACGGTGCAGCGCGAGCTCGTCGTCGGCCTCCTGCTCGAGGGCCGGGCGCGGCTCGGGCTCGCCGCCTCGTCGCAGGGCACGCCGCTGCTGTGCGTGCACGCGGGCCTGACGGCGCGGCAGCTCGAGCTGCTCGGGGCGCCGGCGGAGGCGGGAGCGCTCGCGGCCGCGCTCGACGGGCACCTCGCCGCCGCGGTGGAGCGCGTTCGTCGCGCCTGGGAGGACGGCGCGCGCCCTCCGCTCGACCTCGCGCCGCTGCACGTGGCCGGCCGCGCGGGCGCCGAGGGCGGCGGCGCCTTCTACCACCGCCCCGCGTTCCCGTCGTCGGGGCCGACATGGGACCCCGTGCGCCCGCGGCGCTTCGATCCGCGCACGCTGCCGCCGGGGCTGCGGCAGGTGGTCGGTCACACCGGTCACTCGACGGCGATCAAGCGGCTGCGGGAATGGGCCGGCGAGCACTCGCACGACACCGTCGGGCCGGTACGCACGCTGCGGGTGCGCGGCGCCGACGTCTCCTACGCGCTCGGCGTCGCCCCGATCGCGGCCGACGAGGCGGGCCTGTGGATGATCGACGGCACGATGGCGCGCTGCGCGCCCGAACGCTACGAGCTGTTTCCGCTCGATCCGCTCTAGTTGGCGAGTGGGCGCCTCGGAAGGCGCCCACCGCCGACCCCCTACTGCTTTCGTGCCGTGCGCACGTCGTGCCGTCGCAGACCCCTTGCCTGGAGGTCTGCGCAGCGGGCACGCTGCCCTTCCCCCGGCCGGGCGAGTACATGGTTGCGCGCCTTCGGCGCGACCCGGTCGGGCCCCCTAACCTGCGTCTTCGCTCGCTTCGCTCGCTTCGCTCGCTACGCCCTTGCGGCTCGCTGCGCTCGCCTCGGGGAGAGGGATGCCGAGCGCGGCGCGCGAGCAAGCAGCCGGTACGCCCTTGCGGCTCGCTGCGCTCGCCTCGGGGAGATGGCTCGAGCCTGACCCCACTTGGATTCGAGATCGCGCGCCAGACGCGTACGGGGATCAGACGCGTTCGAGGATCGTCGCGGTGGCGAGGCCCGCGCCGGCGCAGATGCCGGCGACGCCGAGGCGCTCTCCGGCGCGCTCGAGCTCGTCGAGCAGCGTGGACACGAGCACGCCGCCCGTCGCGCCGAGCGGGTGCCCGAGCGCGATGGCGCCGCCCGCGACGTTGAGCCGCGCGGCGTCCACGCCCATCGCGCGTGCGTAGTGGAGCGGTACGGCCGCGAAGGACTCGTTGATCTCGTGGAGGGCGAGCTCGCCGGGCGCGATGCCCGCGCGCTCCGCCGCGCGTCGCACGGCCGCCGGGGTCTCGGCCAGCATGCCGATCGGATCGCCCGCGACGTCGGCGAAGCCGCGGATGCGCACGCGTGGGCGCAGGCCGAGGCGCGCCACCGCCGCGCCCCGCGCCAGGAGCACGAGCGACGCGCCGTCGGCGATCGCCGGCGACGTCCCGACGGTGTGCACGGCCGCCGCGCGAGGCAGGTCCGGGACGCGGGCGCGAACGTCGGGATCGACGGACGCCGCGGCCTCGACGAAGGCGGGCGCGAGCTTCGCCAGGCGCTCGGGTGTCATATCCGCCCTGACGCATTCGTCGCGCGCGAGCAGCACGGTGCCCGAGGCGTCGCGGACCGGGACGAGCGCCCGCGCCCCGGCCTCCGCCGCCCGTGCTGCCCGGCGATGGGACTCGAGGGCGTACGCCTCGAGCGCGGCGCGTCCGAGGCCGTCGCGCGCCGCCAGCAGATCCGCTGCGACGCCCATCGGGACGAAGCCCGTCCGCCGCGCCACCTCCACGTCCGCGAACCACGCCCCGCGATCGGAGAGGATCGGCACGCGGCTCATCGACTCGACGCCGCCGGCTAGCACCACGTCGGCCATGCCCGCGTGGAGCTTGGCCGCCGCGGTGTCGATCGCGTCGAGGCCCGAGGCGCAGAAGCGGCAAACGGCCGCGCCTGCCACGCGCTCGGGCAGCCCGCTCCAGAGCGCCGCGATGCGGCCCAGGTTCGCGCCCTGCTCGCCCACCTGCGTCGAGATGCCGAGGACGAGCTCGTCGATGGCCGCGGGCGGCGTGCCGGTCCGCTCGAGCAACGCGCGCACCAGGCCCGCCACGAGCTCCACCGGCCGCACTCCCGCGAGCGCGCCGTCCGGCCGCGCGCGACCGCGCGGCGTCCTCACCGCATCGACGATCCACGCGTCCACGCCCCCTCCTACGGCTCCGAGACCTGGACGTGGGCTCGAACGATCCGCCTCACGCTCCCGCGCTCCGATCCAGCTCCGCCCCCGTCACCACGTGGCATGGAACCCGAGGGGCACGCGCGCCGGGACGTGGACGCGCGCCACCGGCCCCGCCGCCACGTCGCGCGCGTCGACGACCCAGATCTCCGAGCGGCCCTCGGCCTCGTCGCGCACGAACGTGACGAGGTAGCCGTCGTCCTCGCCGGCGGCGCCGGGTCTCGGCGCGAACGCCGCCTCGCTGCCGAATCGGCCCGGTCCGAACGGGAGCCGCTCCGCGTGGCCGGTGTCGGTGTCGTACTTGACGAGGGCGTCGAAGAGCAGCGTGCGCGTCTCCGCGAGCGAGACGTGGTACGCAAAGCGCGTCCGGTGGCCGCGGCGCGCGGCCGGGATCGCGGGGAACTCGGTGTTGCGATCGTCGAGGCACGCCTCCTCCGTGCGGCCGGTGCGGAGGTCGAACCGCCAGCGCCAGAGGCGCGCGCGCACGCGAAGGTTGGCCATCGCGACCGCGTGCGGGCCGTCTGCAGGGTCCGGCTGCGGCAGCGGGTCATCCACGCGGCAGCCGACGAGGACCACCACGTCGCCGTCGTCCCACGCGTTGGCCGCATGATAGACGTAGCACGGCTCCGCCTCGAACCAGCGCACGCTGCTCGCGTCGCCGCGCCGGGGCAGCACGGCGAAGCGCGCCGGGACATCACGGCGGAAGGACGTGCGCCAGCGTCCCTTGGCCAGCTGCTCGGCGTCGAAGTGGATCGGCAGGTCCATCAGGATCGCGCGCGTCTGCGTGAACGCCATGTCGTGCGGCAGGCGCGGCCCGCCGAGCTCGAGCGGCACGACGTGCGGGTCCCGCCCGCCCGGACCCACGATCGCGTAATGCATGAAGGGCGGCCTCGGCCCGAAGTCGAAGCACAGGAGCTCGCCGGTCGCCGGGTCCACCTTGGCGTGTGCCGAGAACCGAGCCGGTGCCCCCGGGACGCCGGTGCCGGCAGGCGCCAGCGTGCGCGGGTGCATGCGGACGGGGGTCCCTCCCACGTAGTAGGTCGCGACGAGCGCGCCATCGTGGAACACGACGTCGGTGTTCGCGGCGTCCTTGTAGGGCATGTCGCGCGGGTTGTCGCGGACGGGCTCCATGATCCCGCTCCACAGCGGCGCGCCCGCCGCGGCCTCGCGCTCGAACGCCGTAGTGTGCACGAAGCGGTTCGCGTAGCGCACGCGCCCGCCCTCGAACCACGCCCCGTGCAGCATCCCGTCGCCGTCGAACCAGTGATAGCGACCTCGCGGCGGGACCTGCGGGTTCGGGCCGTTCCGCACGTACGCGCCGCGCAGATCCTCCGGGACCCTCCCCACCACCGCCGTGCACTCGAGCTCCACCTCGTCCCGCACCGGCGCGTACGCCCCGAGCAGGTACGGACTCAGCGATTCCATGCCCAGAGCGTACCGCTCGTTCCACACGCGCGCCTCCACATCGACATGCCCCCCGGCGAATCGATGGGAGTGCGATCCGGAGGCGCAGCTACCGCGGGGAGGGAGGGCGAGCGAGCAACTCCCCGAACCGCCTCGCGAACAGGTACGCGTCCCCCGGCCAGCGGGCCGAGACGTAGCGTCCGTCCTCCACCACCATCGCCGCGGCATCGTCGTCCTCGGTGCCCCGGGCCGTGAGCACGCGCGGGCCGCGCACGAATTGCTCCGGCGCCGAGAGCGCGGCGCGGACCTCGTCCTCCACGTAGGCGGGGTACGTGCGGTAGTACCGCCCGAGCTTCCAGGACGTCAGCAGGTACGCCGAGCGCTCCATGTACTTCGGCAAGCACGTGGTCCGCCGCGACCAGAGCACGCTCTTGCCCGTCGCCGGATCGATCGCGCGCGCGAGCACGATCACGCCGTGGCAGATGGCGCCCACGGCCCGGTCCGCCGCGAAGGCCTCCACCGCGAGCCTCTGCACCGCCGCGGCCTCGAGGTACTGGCGCATGCCCGGCGCGTGGCCGCCCGGGAACACGAGCCCGTCGAAGTCCACCGCGCGTACGGTGTCCCATGCGCGTGGACGCATGTATTCCGGCGACGCGGTCATCTCGGCGTAGAACGCCTTCGGCTGCGGCTCCGCGCCGAGCTTGCCGAAGAGGACCCCGGAGAGCAGCAGCGGATCCGCCGCCGGCGCCTGCCCACCGCGCTCCGTCGCGAACACCACCTCGTGCCCGGCCCGGGTCAGGAGGCGCCACGGCACCGCCACCTCCGTCACGTCGAAGTCCCGGTCGGGCAGGGGGATGAGCACGCGCGCCACCGGAGGATTGTAGGCCGGTGCCCCTCGCACTACCCTGCGCACAGATGGCCCCTTCCGACCTCCTGGCCCACGGCGAGGCCGCCCTGCACCGGGGCGAGAGCGAGGCCGCGTTCATCGCGCTCGCCGCCGCCGCCCGGGACGGCGTGCCCGCGCCGGAGCTCGATCGTCTCGCCGTGGCGTTCGCGCAGGCCGCGCGCTTCCTGGGCCGCCACGTGGAGGTGCTCGGCTGGATCGAGTCCCAGGTGGCGACGGGCAGCGGGTCGCGGGCGCGGCTCCTGCGTGCGCGCATCGCGGTGTGCCGGCACGTCGACGTGCCGCGCGTGCTCGACCTCGGCGAGGAGGCGCTCGCGGCGGCCGACGCGGAGGGAGACGAGGAGTCCTACGGCGCGGTGCTCGCGGACGTGG
This sequence comes from uncultured Myxococcales bacterium, assembly GCA_964593795.1. Classification (GTDB taxonomy): domain Bacteria; phylum Myxococcota_A; class Polyangia; order JAHFDS01; family JAHFDS01; genus JAHFDS01. Next base: position 17,071 of record CAZQJC010000179.1, read on the forward strand.
CGTTCGCGGCCTACAGAGAGGGCGCCACCCGCCGCGCGAGCGAGCTGGCCGAGCGCGCCGCGGACCGTGCCTGGACGGATCCCGTGGCCGCGTTCTTCGCCGCGCGGGCGCGCTTCTTCGCGTGCGCCGTGCGTGGAGACCTCGAGGAGGGGCTGCGCCGCTGTGAGGAGTGCGAGTCCAGGGCCGAGGCCCTCGGCCGCCTCGGAGACGTCGCCAACGAGGCCAACAACCGCGCCGAGATCCAGCTCTCGCTGGGCAAGCCCGAGCTCGCCCGCGCCGCCGCCGCCCGTGGGCTGCGCCTCTCACGCGAGTCGGGACACCGGCGCCTCGAGGCGTTCTCCGCGATCCTCGGGTGCTTCGCCAGCGCCGAGGCCGGTGATCTCGACGGGGCGCTCGCGGCGCTCGGCAACCTGCCCGCCGCGTGCAGCCCCATCCAGGCCACGGACGCCGCCGCCGCGCAGTCGTTCTGGTTGCTCGAGCGCGGGGCCGCCGGGGACGCGGAGCTCGCCGCGCGCGTGGCGGAGGAGGCCCTCGGCCTCGCCGAGCGCGTGGGCGTCGCGAACCGGCTGACGGCCCTCTACGGCCAGATCGCGCGGAGCCGAGCGCGCCGGGGCGACGACGCCGCGGCCCGCGTCTGGCTCGAGCGCGCTCGCCGCGCCGCCGATCGCGCGGAGCCGACGATCGAGCTCATGCTCGCGCTCGCCCTGGCAGAGGTGCTCCCGGCCGGCGACGCAGCGCGAGGGGCCGCGCTCTCGTCCGCGCGCGCGCGCATCCTCCGCGGCGCAGGCCGCCGCGCCGATCCACAGGCCTACTGCGCGGGCGTCCGGCTCCACCGGCGCCTGCTCGAGCTGTCCGGCGGCGTGCCGACCGACCTGCCGGGCGCGAGCTAGAGCACCGAACGGGTTGAACTGCGTTGGAGAATGCGGGCTTGCGCAGGCCCGCTGATCCGTGGACGAGCGCCGTCGCTGAAGGCTTCGGGCTTCAGGCCTCGGCTTCAGGCTCCGGATCCGGGTCAGAGACCCGAAGCCTGAAGCCTGGAGCCTGAGGCCTCTTCGCATGACAGCTCGCAAGTCCGCGTTGCAGCACACGGTTCAACATGATCGGTGCTCTAGGGCCGCCCCTACTCGAGGCCCTGGCGCGCGAGGATCCTGCGGAACGCCCGCAGGAACTCCGCGTGGTCGGAGGTCTTCTGGATCGACCCGGCGACGCCGTGCTCGCGCACGAGCGCGTCGAGCTCCCGCTGGTCGCGCACCGAGTAGAAGATGGTCACGAGGTTGACGACCGCGGTCGCCGTCTGCTCCTGGAGGAACCGCACCAGGGACGGTCCGGAGAGCGCGGGCAGCGAGAGATCGAGCAGGATCACGCGCGGCCTCTCGCGCAGGATCTCGGTCGCACTGCCGAGCGCGCGGTCGCGGACCACGACCGCGTAGCCGGCCTGGCGGAGGACGGCCGCGGTGATCTCGAGGACCATCGGGTCGTCGTCGATGATCATCACCTTGATCTGCTTCGACCGCTTGACCGCCGGGGCGACCGGGGCGCCGCCGGCCGACGGGACCGGTTGCGCCATCGGCGTGGTCGCGCGGGGTTGAGCGTCCGAGCGCACCAGCTCGAGCTCCACGCCGCCCACCACGAGCCTCCCGGACCCGGTGGCTTGCCTCCGGATCACCGGTGTTCCCGCGAACTGCACGCCGCCGCCGACGAGGTTCTCGATCGCGACGGCATCGCCCTCGCGGCGCAGGCGGATGTGTCGCGCTGCCACCTCGGGACCTGCGATGCGGACATCACACGAGGGGTGCGATCCGACGATCACGAAGTCACCGGTGGCGTCGAGGAACAAGGGCCGGTTGTCCTTCCAGAGCGTCCAGTGCGTCATTGTGCTATACATGAAATATTACACTATGGACGGCCTCGATCTCCAGACCCTTCCGGTGCTCGACCCCGGCACGATCGCTCGGCTGCGCCCGCTCGAGGTCGACGCCCCCGGCATGTTCGGGCGGCTCGGCACGCTCTTCGCCTCGGAGAGTCGGGCCCACCTCGGCGGCCTCGCGCACGGGATCGCCGCTGCAGACGCCCCCGGGATGTTCGCGATCGCCCACCGCCTGACGGGCGCGGCGCTCACCATCGGCGCGCTCCGCGTCGCCGCCGTCAGCGGTCGGATCGAGGCGCTCGCCCGTCGCGGGGAGGCCGCGACCCTCGGGCCGCTGCTCGCGGTGCTGGAGGAGGAGCTGTCGGCCGCCCTATCGGAGTGGGTGGATTAGTCCGAACCCGCAGCCAGGAGGGTCACTGCTCGATCACGCTGATCTGGAGGCGCAGGTCCACGTCTCGCCGCCGTACATCGACGAGGAAAGAGGACGCCCACCGCTGCGCCATCCAGGCGTGGAGGGCCAGCTCGGGGGTCGCGAGGTCCTGCCCGTTGACGGCGCGGACGACGTCACCCTCCTGGAACCCGAGGCGACCGATGAGGCTGCCAGGCGGGATCGTCCCGAGGCGAAAGCCCGTGTTCGCCACCGGCACGACGTGGATGCCGCGGCCGAGCTCCTCCCGATCGGCCAGCTGCGTCTCCAGCTCCGCGCGCCGGATGAAGGCCTGCGGACCGGCCGATCGAGGCGTGGCACGGGCGGCGTCAGGACGCTGGCGCGCCGGCTCGCGAGTCGCATCCGAGCCCGCGCGCGGCGAGCACGCAACGACGAACGACAGCCAGAGGCAACGCGAGCTCGTCGCGACGACCGAGGCGACCACTCGTGAACTAAATGACCGGCCGTGATTCGGGATCACGACCGGCCATTTAGGCGTTTTCTTGCGGGGGAACGGTGTTCCCCCGCGTCGGCTCGCCCCCAGGCTCGC
>CAZQJC010000180.1:0-38664 GCA_964593795.1 uncultured Myxococcales bacterium
GGGCTTCAGGCCTCGGGCTTCAGGCTCCGGATCCGGGTCAGAGACCCGAAGCCTGAAGCCTGGAGCCTGAAGCCTCTTCGCATGACAGCTCGCAAGTCCGCGTTGCAGCACACGGTTCAACATGATCGGTGCTCTAGCTCGAGCGGCGCACGAACTCGCGGTCCTGGGCCACCTCGAGGGCGATGTCGCGCGCGAGGACGCCCTTTCGCACGAGGTCGATGAGGCTGCGGTCGAGGGCCAGCATGCCCTCCTCGCCGCCGGACTGGATACACGTGGCGAGCAGGTGCGTGCGTCCCTCGCGGATGTGGCTGCCGACGGCGTGCGTCCCGACGAGGAGCTCGAGCGCCGGTACGCGCTGGCCGGGCTCGACGCCGGGCAGGAGGCGCTGCGTGAGCACGCCGCGCAGCACGTTCGCGAGTGCGCGCGCACCTGGACCTGCTGCGCCTCGGGGAAGACGTCGATGACGCGGTCCACGGCCGTGGCCGCGCTCGACGCGTGCAGCGTGGACACGACGAGGTGCCCCGTCTCCGCGGCCGTGAGCGCGAGCGCGATGGTCTCGGGGTCGCGCATCTCGCCGACGAGGAGCACGTCCGGGCTCTCGCGCAGCGCCGCGCGCAGGCCCGACGCGAAGCTGTCGCAGTGCGTGCCGACCTCGCGCTGGTGGACCACCGCGCGCCGCTCGGGGAACACGTACTCGATCGGATCCTCGAGGGTCAGCAGGTGCACCGCGCGCGTCTCGTTGACGTGCTCGAGCAGGACGGCCGCGGTGGTGGACTTGCCCGAGCCCGCGAGGCCCGCGAGCAGCACGAGGCCGCTCGGTCGCTCGACGAGGCCGCACAGGCGCCGCGGCAGGTGCAGCGCCTCGAGCGTCGGCACCTCGTGCCACAGCGGGCGCACGGCCGCGGAGAGCCCGGCCGCGTTCTCGAACAGGTTCACGCGCAGGCGCCGCCGCTCGCCGCCGGCGGTGTCGAGCTCGATCGCGAGGTCGGCGCTGCCCGTGCGCCCGAGCGTGGCGCGCCGCTCCGGTGACAGCGCCGCCGCGAAGAGCTCGAGCAGGTCCTGCCGCGTGGGGCTCGGCCCCGCGAGCGGCTCGACGGTGCCTGCGAGGCGCATGCGCGGGGGCGCCCCGGTGCGCAGCCAGACGTCGGACGCGCCGAGCGCGAGCGCGCGGCCGAGCGCGGTCCACAAGCCGCCCGTGGCGGACGAGGGCGGTGCGGACGGGGGCGGTGCGGACGACGGCGGTGGTGCGGAGGGCGTCTCCACCGGTGGTGCGTCGGCGGCGGCCCGGGGCGCGCCACGCGTCACGCGCACGTGCAGGTCGGCCGCCACCCTCCGCACCTGGACCGTGACGGTCCCCACGCGAGGCGTCTCGTGTGCCAATTCGACACTGCCGGCCTCCGCGAGCCGTGACTTCTCGTCACTCGAGAGCAGCTCCTCGAGCAGGCTCGCGAGCGCCGGTGCGTCGATCGGCGGCATCGTCACGGGGCGCTTGAACCCCTGGATGATCAACGTCGGCGCGGCGTTCGGCTGCAGCACGAGCGCGTCCGCGCGCTGGAAGTCGAGGAGCCCGATGAGCCCGTCGAGGATGGCCATGCGGGCGAGGTTTGCACGGGCCCTGCCACGAACGCGCCGGTGCGGGCCGGCAAATTGCATCACTTCCGCCCAGAGGTGTCCCATGGAAGCGGTCACACGAACGAGGACCGAAGCGGACCGGCTCGCCCGCCTCACGGCCGGCGACTACATGCGGACCGAGCTCGTCGTGCTCGGCCCGGACACCAGCCTGGCGACGGCTGCGCGCCTCTTCAACCGGCGGCACATCTCGGGGGCGCCGGTCGTGGACGGCGAGGGGCGGCCGCTCGGGGTGGTGAGCCTGACCGACCTCATGGAGGCCGGCAAGGGCGGCGCCAAGCACACGGGAAAGCCGCTCTACTACCTGCTCGATCACGGCGAGCGCGACTTCGTCGGCATGTTCACCGACGAGCTCGTGGGGCCGCCGGGCGAGGTGGCGGACGTCATGACCGACTTCGTGCTGTCGGTCGGGCCGAAGACGCCGCTCCTGCAGGCGGTGCGGCTCATGGTCGCGGACGGGGTGCACCGCGTGCTCGTCGTCGAGGGCGGAAAGCTCGTCGGCATCCTCACGTCGATGGACGTGATGCGGGCGCTGGTGGCCTCGCCGGTCTGTCCGCCGTCGTGAGGACGAGCGCGCACGCGCGGTCGAGCGCGGCCGCATCGAGGCCACCGTCGGCGACGACGTCGGCGGCGAGCGGCTCCTCGTAGGGGGCGTCCACGCCGGGCAGGCCCGTGAGCGCGTGCGCACGGGCCGCGGCGTACAGGCCCTTCGGGTCGCGCTCGGCGCACGTGGCGAGAGGCGTGCGCACCCAGATCTCGACGAAGCGCGGGGCGAGCGCGCGCGCGTCCTGCCTCTGCTTTCGCCGCTGGGCGGTGGCGGGCACGAGGACCGCGAGGCCCTGCGCCGCGAGCATCGCGGCGAGCCCCGCGAGGGTCTGGTAGAAGTCGTCGCGCCCGCGGTCCGTGTACGCGGGGCGCGGCACGATCGCCGCGCGCACCGCGTCGCCGTCGAGCACCGCGCACGCGCGACCCGCGTCGGAGAGGCGCACGCGCAGCGCCTCGGCCAGCGTGGTCTTTCCCGCGGCGGGCAGGCCCGTGATCCAGACGACCACGCCCGCGCCCGTCACGGGAACAGATCCTCGGCGCTGTCGGGATCGAAGCTCGGGGCGTCGAGCGCCGCCTCGATCCAGCCGAGGAGCCCGTGCCGCGCCGCCTCGGGAAGCTCCGGATACCAGCGCGGGCTCGCGAGCACGAGGCCCCGCCACGCGAGGAACGGCGCCGCCACGGAGAGCAGCGCGCGGTCGCCCGTCCGGTCGAGGTAGCTCCGCCAGAAGAGCCGCCACATCGGCCCGAAGCCGTCCACCCACGTGGCCCGGTCCGCGAGCGCGAAGAACACGTAGTTGATCGCGAGGCACGTCACGTCGTCGGCGGCCTCGCCGCGGCAGCCGCGGCTCGCGTCGAGGAGCGAGAGGTCCGTACCCTCGCGGAAGACGATGTTGAACGGGTGGAAGTCGCCGTGCGTGCGGCACAGGCGCGTCGTGCGCTCGCGCAGCCGCCATCGCCAGTCGAGGCAGCGCCGCTCGATCCAGTGCAGGCGCTCCGGGGGCGCCGCGGGCGTGTCGGCGGGGTAGCCGTCGATGATCCCGAAGACGCCCTCGCCGCTGCCGACGAGGTCGCGCACGGCGCGCGTGTAGGCGGCCGGCGGGCCACCGCCCTCGGCGTGCAGCTCGGCCAGACACGCCGCCAGAGCGGTCACGCGCGCGAGATCGGCCGGGCGCGCCTCGCCCTCGCGCTGGACGCGCCGGAGGTCGTCGGCGTAGAGCCGCCCGGGCGCGTAGGTCGTCAGGAGGTACGGCTCGCCGGCGCCGCGCAGCGAGACGAGCCGGCCATCACCGCCGATCGCGCCGACGTCGATCGCGCGGATGTGGTGCGGGATGAGGCCGAACGTGTCGTACGCGAGGAGGGCCTCGGCGGCGCGATCCGCCCGGCGGTCGTGGCCGTACTCGTCGGCGGTGGACGTGCGGAAGACGAGCACGTGCGGCGCGCCGGCGGCGTCGCTCACGCGCACGAGGAGCGGGCGGCCGTAGCCCGTGGCCTTGGTCGTGGCGCCTTCGTCCGTGCGATCCGGGGCGAGCGCCGTGGCCTCGACGATCGTGCCGCCGGGGTATCGCTCGACGAGGAGATCGCGCAGGCCAGATGGCAGCTCGATGGCGGGACGCATCGTGGGCTCCTTTCCTACGACGGTTGCGCGGGCCTCGCGGGGCGCGCCACGACCGGGGGCGGAAGGGGCGTGGGCGCGGGGGCCGGCGCGGAGGTCGCGACCGCGCGGAGCTCCTCGCCCGACAGCGTCTCGCGGGCGAGGAGCAGCGCCGCCGCCGCCTCGAGCGAGCCGAGGCGGCCCTCGACGATGCGCGTCGCGCGCTCGTACTGCTCGTCGACGATGCGGCGCACCTCCGCGTCGATCTGCCGCGCGGTGTCGTCGCTGTGCTCCGCGGGCTCGGGCGACAGCGTCGGATCGAGCAGCGGCCGGCGCGCAGCGCGGTCGAAGCTCAGGTGGCCGAGCCGCGGGCTCATGCCGTAGCTGCGCACCATCGCGCGCGCGATGTCGGTGGCCTTGACGAGGTCGTCCTGCGCGCCCGTGGAGACGTCGTGGTACGTGAGCTGCTCGGCCACGCGCCCGCCGAGCAGCACGGCGATGCGGTCCTCGAGCTCGCTCTGCGTCATGAGGAAGCGGTCCTCGGTCGGGAGCTGCAGCGTGTAGCCGAGCGCGGAGATGCCGCGCGGGACGATCGAGATCTTCTGCACCGTCTGCTGGCCGGGGAGCGCGAGCGCCACGAGCGCGTGGCCGACCTCGTGGTGCGCCACCCGCGCGCGCTCCGCGGGCGAGAGCACGCGGTTGCGCTTCTCGAGGCCGGCGACGATGCGCTCGAAGGCCTCCTCGAGCTCGGCGCGGCCCACCTTGTCGCGGTCGCGCCGCACGGCGAGGAGCGCCGCCTCGTTGACGAGGTTCGCGAGGTCCGCGCCGACGAAGCCCACCGTCATGCCCGCGATGGCCTCGAGGTCCGCGGGATCTGCGAGCGGGATCTTCCTCGCGTGCAGCGCGAGGATCGCGAGGCGTCCCTTGCGCTCGGGGCGATCCACGAGCACGTGGCGATCGAAGCGCCCGGCGCGCAGGAGCGCAGGATCGAGGATCTCGGGGCGGTTCGTGGCGGCCATGAGGATGACGCCGACGCGGCCGTCGAAGCCGTCGAGCTCGACGAGGAGCTGGTTGAGCGTCTGCTCGCGCTCCTCGTGGGCCATGCCGCCCACCTGGCGCACGCGGCCGATGGCGTCGAGCTCGTCGATGAAGATGATGCAGGGCGCCTTCTGCTTGGCCTGCGCGAACAGGTCGCGCACGCGCGCCGCGCCGACGCCCACGAACAGCTCCACGAACTCGGAGCCGCTCATCGAGAAGAACGGCACGCTCGCCTCGCCCGCGACCGCGCGCGCGAGCAGCGTCTTGCCCGTGCCGGGCGGGCCGACGAGCAGGATGCCCTTCGGGATCTTGCCGCCGAGGCGCGCGAACTTCTCTGGCGTGCGCAGGAACTCGATGACCTCGGTGAGCTCCTCGCGTGCCTCGTCGACGCCCGCGACGTCGGAGAACCGCACGTCGACCTGCTTCTCCATGTAGACCTTGGCCTTGCTCTGGCCGACGCCGAGCAGGCCCCCGGGGCGGCCGCCGAGCCCGCCGCCCAGCCGCCGCAGGATGGGTCCGAGGAGCAGGCCGACCGCCAGGAGCGGCAAGAGCCAGCCGATCGCGCTGCCCCAGAAGCCGCTCTCGTGGGCGCCGATGACCTTGACCTGCTGCTGCTCGAGGAGCGGCAGCAGGCCCTCGTCCGGCACGCGGATCGCCTCGAACGAGCAGACGCGCCCGTCCTTGCCCGTGCACTGGCGCGCCTTGTAGGTGCCCTGGAGCGTGGTGGTCGACAGCGTCACCGCGGCGACGCGCCCCGCGCTGATGGCGGCCTTCGCGTCGCTGTAGGGGATCGGCTCGGGGGTCGACATGCGCGCGAGGCCGTACTCGAAGAAGATGAGGGCCCAGAGCGCGATCAGGATCGTCGCGGCCGCGGAGACGCGTGGCTTCCGGAGCGCCATGCCCCTAGGAGGTGCAAGCCGCGAGCCCGCGCTCGCGCTCGGGCAGCGCGAGGCGCGAGTAGATGTCGGGGTTTCCGACGAAGGGCAGGGGCCAGTGCCGCTGGGCGGCCTCGATGACCGCCCGGACCTCCGCGGCGGACGAGGGCCGGAGGGCAGGATCCTTCTCCAGGCAGCGCATGACGATGCTCGCCAGCTCCGGGGAGCGCCGCGCGAGCCGCTCGTCGAGGCGCGGCGGGAGCTCCACGTGCGCGCGGAGCTGGCGCCACTCGTCCATGCGCGAGATCGACCACGGCCAGGCGTCGGTCAGCACCTCGTAGAGGACGAGGCCGAGCCCGTAGAGGTCGGTCCGCGGGTCTACTCCGGCGCCCTCGATCTGCTCGGGGGCGACGTAGGCGGGCGAGCCGAGGAGCGCGCCGTTGCGCGTGTGCAGGTCTGTGTTCGGGCCGTCGAGCGCCTTGGCGATGCCGAAGTCGATCAGCTTGGCCTGGTTGCGCCGGCGGCACAGGATGACGTTCTCGGGCTTGACGTCGCGGTGGACGATGCCCGCCGCGTGCACGACCTCGAGCGCCTCGCACAGCGCGGAGAACATGCCGAAGGCCTCGGCGGTGGTCATCGGGACGTCCTCGCTCATGCGCTCGCGCAGCGCCGGCCCCGACACGAGCTCCATGACGAGGTAGAGGCGCCGGTCGAGCAGCTCGCCGTGATCGATGTGGCGCACCACGTTCGGGTGGTGGATGCGCGCGAGGAGCTGCGCCTCTTGCTGGAAGCGCTGGCGCATCATCGGGTGCTCCGAGAGGGCGCGGTGCAGTACCTTGATCGCGACGGCGCTGCCGTCCGGGGCGATCGCGCGATAGACCGCGCCGGCGCCGCCCTCGGCGATCAGCTTGCCCACGATGATGCCGCCGACCAGCGTCCCGGGCACGATGCGCTCCCACTCCGGCAGCGGCATGGGCGCCGGCGAGAGGAAGGGCTCGGCCAGCAGGTGGTGCGCGCGGGCGAAGGGCGCGCCGGGGATGATCTCCAGGGACTCGTAGGGGCTGTCGTCCTCGGCTGCGGGCTCGCCCTCGACCTCGGCGCAGTCGTCCTCCACGACCACCGGGACGTGGCAGCGCGGGCACTCGAGCTCGGCGGCGGTCTGCTTGAGCCACGCAGCCGGGACCTCGTAAGCCGCTTTGCAGCGAAGGCAGAGGAGGCGCACGACCGGTGAAGGTGCACAGGGCAGACCAGGCTCGTATCGGGCCCCACGGTCACCTGAGGTCCAAATGCTGCGAAAGCGGTCGGAACACGGCGGCGGCGCGATCGGTACGCGCGCCGACGAGCGCGCGCGGGTGTGCTCGGTCTCGCACGGAGGACGCGAAAAATCCTGCTGGGAAGGCGGGGAAGGGGTGCAGTCGTTGCGCTGTTCAGCCGTCCACGAGGAGCGTGGCGGGGGTGTGGCGGTGGACCTGCTCGGTCGTGGTGCCGAGGATGCGGTCGGCGAGGCGATGGAGGCCGCGGGCGCCGAGGGCCAGGATCGTGCCTGGAACGTGGCTGTAACGCTCGACGAGGATGGCCGCGGGCGAGCCGAGGTGACGCTCGAACTTCGGGGCCAGGCTGTCGAAGAGCGCGAGCTGCGACTCGGCGGCCGGCAGCGTCGAGGGATCGCGCGACTGCCGCGCGACGTGCACGACGTGCAGCGGGATGGCGAGCTTCTCCGCCAGCCGCGCCCCGAGGTGGAGCACCGCGCGCGCCGCCGGCGAGTCGTCGAAGCCGACCACGATCCGCGAGGGATCGGCGGCGTCCTCGCTCACGACGAGCCGAGGCGTCGTGCTCGTGCGCAGGAGCTGCGAGACCACCGCGCCGGTGGTGCCCGCGTCCTCGTGCGCGGTGCCGCTGCGGCCGAGCACCGTCAGCGTCCCCTCGGCCGCGTGCTCGAGCAGCACGCCCGCGGGACGACCGAGCGCGAGGTCGGTGCGGCACGACACGCCCGCCTGTCTGCAGCCCGTCTCCACCTGGCCGAGCAGCTCGCGGCCCATCGCTTCGAGTCCCGCGCGCGCCTCGCCGGCGGAGAGGCCGGGGGCGATGCCGAGCGATTCGCTGATCGTCTCGAACACCGGCTGCGGCAGGAGGCTCGAGTCGATGACGTGGAGCGCGCGCAGCTCCGCGCCCAGGCGGCGCGCGAGGAGCTGCGAGAGCGCCACCGCGCGCGTGGCGGCGCGCGATCCGTCCACTCCGACCAGGATGCGCTCGATCACGGGTGCCTCCTTGCGTGGGCGTCGCCCAGCGCGGCGACGTGCGACCTCGGCAGGTGCCTTCCGAACCAGCGCACGGAGAGGCGCGCGACCTCGTCCAGCGTGCCCGGCTCCTGGAACAGATGGCCCGCGCCATCGACGATCGCGAGCTCCCACGGGCCACCGAGCTCGCTCGCGCACTGCTGGTTCATCGCCAGCGACACCGCGTCGAGCTCGCCGACGACGAGCAGCGTGGGCGCCACGACGTGCTCGAGCACCTCCGCCACGCGATCGGGGCGTCCCCCGCGGCACACGACCGCGCGCACGACGTCCGGTCGGGTCGCCGCCGCGGCGAGCACCTCCCCGACCCCGGACGCCGCGCCGAAGTACCCGAGCGGCAGGCCGCTCGTGGCGGGCTCGCGCAGCACCCAGGCGGTGGTCGCGAGGAGGCGCCGCGTGAGCAGGTCGTGCGTGACCGGCACCAGCCGGGTGCGACCCCACTCGCCGAGGGTCAGGAAGTCGAAAAGCAGCGTGCCGAAGCCCGCCGCGCGCAGGCGCTCCGCCACGTGCCGGTTCCTCGGGCTGTGGCGGCTCGAGCCACCGCCGTGCGCGAAGAGCACGAGCCCCATCGGCGAGCGCGGCAGCGTGAGATCACCCCACAGGAGCGCATCGCCTGCCTCGATCCGGACGAGCTCCGTGCGCAGCTGCATGATCTACCCCCTCACAGGAGCTGCCAGTGCCGTGCCAGCGCCTGTGGGCCAATCGGGGCCCGATCGGCGAACGTCTTGCAGGGATCGCGCGGGGTATCCGCAGGGCCTTCGCGTCTACCGTCCGGCGGTCAGGGCATCCACGCGGCGGACCCCGTCGTAGTCGGCGTCCGCGGCCGGCACGAAGCCGTCGATGCGCACGAACGCGCTCTGGAACGCGCGCGCGGCGGGCGTTCCGGGCCCCGCCTCGAGGAGGGCCGCGCGGACGCGCTGGCGCTCGGCTGCCGGGAGCTGACCCGTGGCGACGAACGGGTCGAGGGGGATCGCCTCCGTGCTGGCGACGACCTGGAAGGCGCCCGGCGAGATGCCCTCCTCGCGCGCGTTCAAGAACGCCGTCGAGTCCACGGCGGCCACGTCGCACACCCGATCCACGCCGCCTCGGCGGGCTCGAGCTTGCCCTCGCGGGCCAGGTGCTCGCCGAGCGTCTCGCCCTCGAGCAGCTCGAGCACGATGAACGGCTGCCCGAGCTCCGAGATGCCCATGTCGAGCACCTCGACCACGTGCGGCTGCGCGATCGTGGTCGTGGCGCGCGCCTCGCGCTCGAAGCGCGCGCGCACGATCGGGTCCGCGGCGTAGCGCTCCGCGAGCAGCTTGAGCGCGACGCGCCGCCCGATCGCGACGTTCTCCGCCTCGTAGACCGTCCCCATGCCGCCGCGGCCGATGCGCCGCACGATGCGGTAGCGCCCCGCCACCAGCGCCGTGGGCAGGTCCAGGGACCCGTCCGCCTCGCCCTCGCTCACGGGATCAAGGGTAGCGCACCCTGGCCTACCGCGTCGGCCGGTACCCGATCGCGAGGCTGAACTGGAAGCGTCCGGTGCCCATCTGGTACGCGACGTCGGCGCCGAACGCCGGCATCGCCACCTGCCGCAGGAAGACCTGGAAGCCCAGGCCCGGGCCCCAGTAGGCGTTCGCGGCGTCCCCGTCGCGGCGGTAGACGCCGGCCTCGACGAAGGGCGAGATCGAGCCGACGCCCCAGCGGCCGCGCAGCGCGGGCACCTGGTAGCTCGCGGTGGCCGACGCGTGCTTGTCCGCGGGCACGAGGAGCGCAGGCAGCGTGCGCGAGCCGTCGAGGCCGCCGAGGCGCGTCTCGAGCGCCGGCGGGTAGCGCGCGTACGACCAGAAGACCCCGAACTGCAGCGCCTGGTCGGCCACGGTGGGGATGCCGAGGCGCGTGTCCGACAGCAGCGTGTCGAACGGCGTCGACCCGGCGCCGATGGGGAAGCCGTGCTGGTACTCGACGGCCGTGCGCAGGCCCGCGTCGAAGTGCCCGCGCGGATCGAGGTCGGAGTAGATGAGCGCGACGCCCTGGCTGAGCGCGGTCTCGTCCGGCAGCGCGGCGCCCTCGATCGCGCGCTCGACCCGCACCGCGCGCACCGCGCCGGTCCACGCGGGCGTGAGCACGCGGTAGAGCGTGCGCCCGACGGAGTACTGCGCGTCCACCCGCGAGAGCGCGAACGACTGCACGATCCTCCCGGTCGCGTCCACGTTCTCGAGCAGGCCCGAGCCGCCGAAGACGCTGAGCTTGGCATACCAGTCGGTGTAGGCGACGTTCGGATCCACGACGGCGCCGAGGAGCTGCCAGCCGCGGTTCGAGTACACGCCGCCGAGCGCCCAGCCCTTGTTCCTGCCGAGCGCGTTGGACTCGACGAGCAGCCCGCCGAGCAGGTACGTGTCCCGGTAGTACACGAGCATCGGCACGGGGTAGAGCGACCAGCGCTCGCGCGGCTCGATCACGAGGTCCACACCCTCGGGCGCGGCGCGCCGCTCGACGCGTACGTCGCTGAAGATGCCGAGCCGCAGCAGATCCGCGCGCAGGCGCACCTCGTCGAAGCGCGCGACGGGGTCACCGGGCCGGACGCGCACCCACTGCAGCACCACCTCCTCGTGCGTGCCGCGCAGGCCCTCGACACGCACGGACGCGATGCGATCGGCGCGCGGGGGCTCGGCGCGCGCCGGCGAGGTGCCGAGGAGCGCCAGCAACGTCGGCAGGGCGCGGAGCGCGGAGCGCATGGTCACTCGTGCCGGAGCGCCTCGATGGGCCGCAGCGCCGACGCCTGCAGGGCAGGGTAGACGCCGAAGCCGAGGCCGACCGCGATGGAGAAGAGCAGGGCCAGCGCCACGCCCCACGGCGTGAACACCGCGGGAATCTGGTCGCTCGCGAGGTGCGCGAGGAGCGGCAGTCCGATCCCGATCGCGGCGCCGACCGCGCCGCCGAGGAGCGAGAGCGTCGCGCTCTCCACGAGGAACTGGAACAGGATGTCCCGCCGCCGCGCGCCGACGGCCTTGCGCAGGCCAATCTCGCGCGTCCGCTCCTTCACGGACACGAGCATGATGTTCATGATCCCGATGCCGCCGACGACGAGCGAGATGGCCGCGATGCTCGCGAGCAGCACCGTCAGGACCCCCATGATGCGGTCGAGCGTGCGCATGAACTCGTCCTGCGTGAGCACGGTGACGTCCTCCACGCGGTGGCGCTCCCGCATCACGCGCACCATCTCGCCGGCGGCCTCGTCGAGCAGCTCGCGCGAGGTGGCCTTGGCGCGCAGGCCGATGAGCGAGTCGATGCCGAACGTGCGCATGGCCACGCGCGCCGGCACGTAGACGATGTCGTCGAAGCTCGTCCCGAGGGCGTTGCCCTTGGGCTCCATGACGCCCGCCACGCGGAAGCGCGTGCCCCCGAGGTCGATCGCGGCGCCGAGCGGGTCGGTGTCGCCGAAGAGGTCGCTCGCGATCTTGCGGCCGAGCACGGCGACGTGGCGGCCGCTCGCGTCGTCGGCGTCCTCGAGGAACCGGCCGAGCTGTGCGCGCAGCGTCAGCACCTCGATCCACGACGCGTCGGTGCCGACGCACATCACGGCGCGCTTGAGGCTGCCGTGCGAGGCGGTCGTGCTCGCGATGACCACCGGCGCCACCGCGGCGACGAACCGCGCGTGCCGTCGGATCGCCTCGGTGTCCTCGAGCGTCAGCTTGCGCGCCGTGGGCATCGGCATCGCCATGCCCTTGGTCTCCTGCTTGCCCGGCTGCAGCATGAGGAGGTTCGAGCCCATGCTCGTGAACTCGTTCTTGACGAAGGCGGTCGTGCCTTCGCCGAGCGACACGAGCAGGATCACCGCGCCCACGCCGACCACGACGCCGAGCATGGTCAGCGCCGAGCGCAGGCGGTTCTCGCGCAGCGCGATCAGGGCCTCGCGGACGGTCTCGAAGAGGTCCATCAGGCCTCCCTGCGGACGGGGCCGGTGTCCTCGGCCACCTTGCCGTCCACGATCCGCACGCGCCGCTCGCAGCGCGCCGCGATCTGCGGGTCGTGCGTGACGATGATGATGGTCGCGCCGAGCTCGTCGCGAAGGCCCAGCACGAGCTCGAGGATCTCCTGCGAGGTGCGCGAGTCGAGGTTCCCGGTCGGCTCGTCGGCGAGCAGGATCTCCGGCGCGGTCACGAGCGCGCGCGCGATGGCGACGCGCTGGCACTGGCCGCCCGACAGCTCCGAGGGGCGATGCCCCATCCGCTCGCCGAGCCCGAGCCGGACGAGCTGCGCCTCGGCGCGCGCGAGGCGCTCCGCGCGCGGCAGGCCCGCGTACAGGAGCGGCAGCGACGCGTTCTCGAGCGCGGTCTTCTGGCCGAGCAGGTTGTAGCTCTGGAAGACGAAGCCGAGCTTGGCGTTCCGCACGTGCGCGAGCGCGTCCTCGTCGAGTTCCGCGACGTCGACGCCGCCCAGCCAGTAGCGGCCGGAGGTCGGCACGTCGAGGCAGCCGAGCACGTTCATGAGCGTCGACTTGCCGCTGCCCGACGGCCCCGTGATGGCCACGATCTCGCCGCGCCCGATCGCGAGGTCGATGTCGCGCAGCGCAAAGACGGCCGTCTCGCCGGCGCCATAGACCTTGGCGACGTCGACGAGATCGATGAGGGGCTCTCCCGTCACTCGACCTCCTTGCCCGGCCGTGCGCGCTCGCCCTCGACGAGCGCCCGGTCGGCCAGCGGCTTGGCCACGAGGTCCGCGCCGCGCAGGCCCCCCGTGATCTCGGTGAAGTGCCAGCCCTGCAGCCCCACCTCCACCTTGCGGCGCGCGAGGTGGCCGCGCTCGAGCACCCACACGTACTGCTCGCCCTTGCCGCGCAGCACGCACGCGGTGGGGACGGCGATGACCTGCTCCCTGCGCTCGACGATGATCTCGACGTCGGCGCTCATCCCGAGCTGCAGGCGCGCCTGGGCCGCGGCCTCGGGCTCGACGTGCAGGACGACGTCGCGGCTCTTGTCGGCGCGCACCTCGACCATCGGTCGGATCGCCGAGACGCGCCCGCGCACCACCTCCTCGCCGAGCGCGGCGAGCGTCAGCGTGACCGGCTGGCCGAGCGCGACGAGCGGCCGGTCCGCCTCGTCGATCGCGGCCTCGATGTAGTAGCCGCCGGCGCCGACGATCTGCACCGGGCCCTCGGCGCTGCGGCTCGACGGGACGCTCGCCGCGCCGCCTCCGACCGCGGCGCCCGCCGAGAGATCCGCCGCTCCGCCGCCGAGCCCGATGGACAGCGCGCCGCCCGGCGGCAGCTCGCCCACGGTGAGGTCGAGCCGCGTGACGAGGCCCGCGAAGGGTGCGCGCAGGACGTGCTTGTCGAGGCGGAGCTGCGCGAGGCGCAGGCTCTCGCGCGCGAGGTCGACCTGCCGGCGCTGCGCGTCGAGCGCGGCCGAGGTCTCGCGCACCTCGTCGGCCGAGCGGTCGAGCTCGCGCGGCGTGATGGCCTGGCTGCGCGCGAGCGCCGTCGCACGCGCGTGCTCGCGCCCGGAGGCCCGCGTGCGCTCCTCGGCGAGGCGCGCCTGGGCGACCGCTCCGCGCAGTCGCGCCTGCTCCATGTCGAGCTGGCGCCGGGCCTCGCGGTCGTCGAGCCGCGCGAGCACCTGGCCGGCCTTGACCCGCTCGCCCTCACGCGCCCCGAGCGACAGCACCCGCGCGGATACCTCGATCGGCAGGACGACGTGCTCGCGCGCGCGCACCGTGCCCTGGTTGACCGCGCTCACCACGCGCTCGACGGCGCGCGGCTGCGAGAGCGCGTAGTCGACCGCGACCGGCGTGCGCAGCCACCGGGGCAGGAGCGCGAGGCCCACCACCACGGCGACCGCGAGGGCCAGCCATCGCCAGCGACGGCTCGTGCGCGCGGCACGGGTGCGGGCTGCAGGGGCCACGGCGTGCGAGAGGGGCAGCGCGGAGGTGGACATGTCCACAAGCGGTGCAGGCACCATGCCTGCGAGGCCTGCGGCCCGCGCATTGCACTCAGGGAGGACATGCGCACCCTGATGCTCACCCTCAGCCTGTTCCTGGTGGCTGCGGCACCGCCCCCCAAGGTGGAGCGGATCGAGCCGAAGGCCGCCGCCAAGCTCGTCGCCAAGGATCTCGCCGTCCTCGTCGACGTCCGCGAGGAGGCGGAGATCAAGGCCGGGATGGCCGCGCCCGCCCTGTGGTTCCCGAGCTCCCGCGTGACCGAGAACGAGGGCGCCGCGTTCTTCGCGTTCCTCGCCAAGAACGTCAGGCCGCGGCAGGAGGTCATCTTCTACTGCGCGGTCGGCGGTCGGGCGGAGCGCGCCGCGCAGCAGGCCCGTCGCTTCGGGTACTGGGCCGCCAACATGGGCGGCTTCGCGGCCTGGGAGAAGGCGGGTCTCCCGGTCAAGAAGGGCCCGGTCGTGGCGCAGGCCGTGCGGCCACCGGCCACACCCCCGCAGGCCCTGCGCACGCATCCCGCGCCGCCGCGCTGAGGCTGCCATGCGGCTCGGGATGACGTTACTCGGCCTGCTCGCGTGCGCCCCGACCGGTACGCGGCCTTCCGACATGAGCGCCTCGCAGCACGAGGCGATGGCCGCCAAGGAGGAGGCCGAGGCCAAGGAGCACGCGGAGGCGCTCGACCTCCGGCGCACGCGCGAGTCGTGCATGGCGCAGGCGCAGACGGGCGGACCGTTCGCCGATCCGTGCTGGCGCTCGTTCTCGGCGCCCGAGGAGAGGCAGCTCCTCGAGCTCGACCGGCACCGCGTGCTCGCCGCCGCGCACCGCCGCGCGGCCCGGCAGCTCCGCTCCACCGAGGACAAGGCGTGTCGCGGCCTCGCGCCTCACGATCGCGACACGAGCCCGTTCGCCCACACGGCCGACATCCTCTCCGTGACCACGCTGCCGCCCGGCGTCCCCGACGCGGCGCTGCCGAGGGGCGCGTCCGGAGGCGCGCGCGTGGCGTTCCGCCCGGTGCCCGGGCTCACGCTCGAAGGCCTGCAGCACCTCGTGGCGTGTCACCTCGCACGCAACGCCGAGCTCGGGTTCGACATGCCCGAGATGTCGTATTGCCCGCTCGCGATCAAGGGCGTCTCCGCCACCGCGGCGCGCGCCGGGGACGTGCTGGTCGTGGACCTGCAATCGAAGGAGCCGGACGTGATCCGGGAGATCAGGCGGCGCGCGGAGGCCCTCGGGCGCGCGCACGCGCACCCACCGACCGACAGGAGATCGCCATGACCCAGCTCGAGCGCATCAAGCACCTCGACCTCAAGCACTTCGACTGGCACCCGATCCGCTGGCTGCGTGAGCACCTCGGCGGCACTAAGGAGTCCCTCGATCCCTTCCCGCTGCACTCGCCGGATCTCGACGTGGTAGAGGGAGGCAGCACGTTCATGGTGCGGGCGAACGTGCCTGGCCTGGGCGCCGAGGACCTCGACGTCTCCGTCTGCGGCAACCGGCTCGTCGTGCGCGGCCAGGCGGCGCGCGACCGCGAGGAGAAGGGCGAGGACTTCTTCTACACGGAGCACACGTTCGGCGGCTTCGTGCGGGCAATCGTGCTGCCCGACTCGGTCGACGCCACCGCGGTGGGCGCCCGCCTCGATCGCGGGGTCCTGACCATCGAGGTCCCCTACCTGCCGGGCAAGGCCCCGCGCGCGATCCCCATCGAGCGCTGACGAGATCCCCTCATCTCTTCGTCGAGCGCGCGCAGCACTCCGGGATCTCCGCCCTGAGCGCCTCGAGCGCGCGAGAGAGCTTGTCGGCGAAGTGCGGCGCCTCCTCGATGAGCGCGCGGCGCGGGTGGCCGTGCCACGCGGCGGCGATGCGCTGATCGATGACCGCGGCCTGGTCGGCGGTCTCGATGCGCACGGCGTTGCCGTTGTGGTAGCCGTGCTCGAGGCACGGCGTCCGGAGGTGGATGACGGCGTCGTAGCGCGCGACCTCCTCTTCGCGGGAGCTGCCCACGAGGCGCCAGTAGGTCGCGGCGTCGTCGGGCCAGTAGGCCAGGCCATCCACGGTGCCGCGGTCGCAGAACACCACCGCGGGGCGGCCCTCGGCCAGCGCCAGCCACTCGAGCTCGCGCTGCACGCGGAAGATCGCCACCTGCGCGGCCTTGTGCGCGGAGGCCGAAGGCCCGCGCGGGAAGCCTCCGCGGAAGAGGATGCTCGCGGACTCCGGCAGGACGACCGCGTGGGGGCACAGCTCGCGCAGGAGCACCTCGAGCACCGCGGTCTTGCCCGCTCCTGGCCCGCCCGTGAGCGCCACGAGGCGCGGCCGGTGGTCCGTGCCCGGGCACGCGCAGGACCTGGCCGGGCTCACGGCGTGGCCTTGCGAGCCTTGCGGGGAGCAGCCTTGGGTCCCTTGACCACGAGCACCGCGCAGGGCGCCGTGCGCACGATGCGCTCGGCCACCGAGCCGAGGAGCGCGTGTCCGACGCCGGTGCGCCCGTGGGATCCGACGACCACGAGGTCCGCGCCCCACGCGTCGGCGTACCTGTCGATCACCTCCACGGGGTTCCCGCGGCGGACCACGAGCTCCACGCGCGCGCGCTCGTGCGGACCCGCGGCCTCGAGCTGCGCACGCATGGCCGCGAGCGCCCCCTCCTCGACGCGGCGGTCCACGTCGGCGATGGTGCGCTGCTCCGCGGCGGAGAGCGGTCCCGCCCAGGGGGCAGGCTCGAGGTAGACGTCGAGGACGTGGAGCGCGACGAGGCTCCCCGCTTGCTCGCTCATGAGGGCCAGCGCCGTGCGCAGCGCGGCGCCGGAGGTGTCGGAGAGGTCCGTGACGGCGAGGATCTTCTTGAACATGGCCGGCTCCTACCCCAAGGGGGAGCAACCGGCGTGCCGCGACGTGCGTCAGCTCTTCTTCGCCTCGCCGGTCTTGACCTCGATCTTGCGCGGTTGCATCTCCGGGAGCTTCGGCAGGGCGATGGTGAGCACGCCCTCCTTGAGCTCCGCGCGCATGTGCTGCGTGTCCACACCGTCAGGCAGCGTGAACGCGCGCGCGAACGCGCCGTAGGTACGCTCGGACACGTAGTAGGTGTCGGACTTCTCTTCCTTCTCGGACTCGCGCTTGCCGGCCACGTTCAGGCGGTTCCCGGTCACCGTGATCTCGATGTCCGCGTCCTTGACGCCCGGCATGTCGGCCTTGAACTGGAAGCCGTCCTTGGTCTCCTTGACCTCGAAGTCCGGCGCGAAGCGCGCCAGGCGCGGCTCGGCCGCGAGGAAGGGAGTCATCTCGCGGAACGGGTCCCAGCCGAAGAAGTCCCGGATCCACCGCGCCGGCTCGATCTCACGCGCCAGGCCCTGCTGCTCTCCACCGTTCTTGCGCACCATGATGTTTGCCATCGTCTCTCTCCTGTCCTGGTAGACGGCCCGCCAACGACGCGAGTCGACTGGTCGTCAAGCACCAGCCGTGCCAGCGCGGAGAGGCGTGCAGAGGTAGGAGTCAGGGAGAATTGCAGGGGGATGCGCGCATCGCTTGCTGTGCCGGAGGGCCCGCCAGGAAAACGCTGCGCAGAATCGCGGCCCCTACGGTCGGACTTCCTTCTGGTGGCGAGGGCCGCGGTCGCGCATGGTCCAGCGCGTCGACTTCGGGACGGGGCGCTCGGCGCCCTTGCCGAGCAGCTCGAGCAGATCGGACACGGTGACCATCCCGACGAGGCGCGTGCCCTCCAGGACGGGCAGGCAGCCGATCGAGCGGCCGCGCAGCAGGTTCGCCGCCTGCCGCACGGTGGTGTCGGGCGTCGCGGTGACGAGGTCCGTGACCATGAGCTCGCCGATGGCGAGGTGCTTGCGCGCGCTCTTGCCGCCGGGCCCGCCGAGATCGCGCGAGGACACGACGCCGAGCAGCTCGCGCGCGTCTCTCACCACGAGGTGGTGGATGCCCTCGGTGCGCATGCGGTTCCACACCGCCTCGGCGGGATCGTCCGGAGCGGCGACGGACACCGGGCTCGACATGATCTCTCGTAGACGCATGACTTCCTCCTTCTTGGCCCTTGCCTCGATCAGCGGACCGGGTGCGGAAGTCGCCCGAAGGGCGGCTTCGCCTGCTTCTTGCGCTTGACCCAGCGCGGGAAGCCATCGTCGTCGCGCAGCCGGTAGGTGTTGCCGTCCTTCTCGATCGTCGTCGCGATGAGGGCCACGTTGCCCTCGCACTTGACCCGCGAGCCGGTCACCGTGAGGTGGTCGTAGGGGGCGAGCTCGAGCTTGAGGTTGCGCACATGCTCGCTCGGGCCGACCATCACCGTCAGCACCTCGCCGCCCGCGGCCTTGACGCGCAGGTGCACCGCCTCGTGGCCGCGCTCCTGCGCCTCGGCCTGCACGTACAGGATCTCCACCTTGAGCGTCGTCATCGTCTTCGGGTCGAAGCGATCGCCGCAGTGCTCGTGCGGGCCGCGGCCCTTCTGTGGATAGGCGCCGGTCGGGCCCGCCATCGCGAGCACGAGCGGGAGCACCAGCCACCCTGCGCCCTTGCGTCTCATCGTCCACCTCCCTGCGCGCCCGGCCCGAGCAGCGGGACGAAGCGCACGTCGAGCAGCGGTTCCGAGCGCATCGTCGTGTCGTCGATGCGCCGCACGCGGTAGAGGACCTGCTCCCCCTCGGGCCCGAGGGGGAGGACGAGCCGCCCGCCCACCGCGAGCTGCGCGAGGAGCGCGGGCGGGATCTCGAGCGCCGCCGCGGTCACCGAGATGCCGTCGAACGGCGCGGCGTCGGGCCAGCCGAGGGCTCCGTCTCCGCGGCGCACCTGCACGTTGCCCGGGCCGAACGCCGTGAGCCTGCGCTCGGCTTCCTCGGCCAGGCTCGCGAAGCACTCGACCGTGAAGACCTCGCCCGCGACGCAGCCGAGGACCGCGGCGCCGTAGCCGGATCCCGTCCCCACCTCGAGCACGCGGTCGGTGGGGCCGAGCTCGAGCGCCTCCGTCATGAAGGCCACGATGTACGGCTGCGAGATGGTCTGTCCGTCGCCGATCGGCAGCGGGTTGTCCTCGTAGGCGCGGAGCGCGATCCCGGTCGGCACGAAGCGCTCCCGCGGCACGCGCGCCATCGCCGCGAGCACGCGCGCGTCCGAGATCCCGCGCCCGACGAGCTGCTCGCGCACCATCCGGTGGCGAAGAGCCTCGGCGCCGGTCAGCTCGCGTTCGCTCGAGAGCACTCCCATGCGCGCCTCCACGTCCCTTCCCTTTCAGGCGTCGTGCCAGCCGCGGCTCATGGCGGTCCGGTCAGCTTCACCGGGGCGCCCCGGGGGCCGCCCACGTAGAGCCCGTGGCAGGCCGCGCACGTGCTCGCGAGCTGCGCGTGCGCCTTCGCGAGCTCGCCCGGATCGTGGCGCCTGGCCGCCTCCTCGGCCGCCGCCGCGCCGGCGCGCAGCGCGCTCTGCAGCTCGAAGAACCCTTCGGGCAGCTCGGTGTTGATCTCGGTCGCGTCGCCTTGGCGCGGCCTGGCCAGCGCGGGCTCGTCGAGGACGCGGCGCGCGGCGGCGGCGGCCTCGTCGTAGCCGAGGCGCACGATCGCCCGGGACATCACCTCGAGATCCAGCCGGTGCCGGATCATGCGCGCGTGGAGCAGCGAGCGCATCGGCGCCGAGAGCGAGGCGGGCGGGGGGAGGCGATCGACCGCGACGCGGCGCGACGGCACGAACAGCAGCGTCAGGCCCATCAGCACCCCGGCGACGATCGCGAGGACGGTCGTGGTGTGTGGCTTCATTGCTGGTCAGTCCTGTCGCCCGCGAACGACGAGCACGGGGCGCTCGCTCGACCGCAGGACCTCCTCGGCCACCGACCCGAGCAGCGTCCTCAGGGCGCCGGTGCGACCGTGCGAGGACAGGCAGATCGCGTCGACGCCGAGTCGCTCGGCGGCGCGGACGATTGCGTGGGCCGGGCTCCCCGCGTCGAGGACCTCGACGCGCGTGCGGATCCCGCGGCCGTCCGAGGCCTCGGGCACGAGGGCGGCGAGGCGCTGCTCGAGCTCGGCGCGCTCGCGGGCTGGCATCGGCTCGCGCTCGGTGCCGAACGTGCCCGGCGCGTCCGTGAGGGGGCGCTCGTAGGCGTGGCAGAGCGCCACGCGCCCGCCGGGGCGAACCATCGCGTAGGCGTACGGGATCGCGCGCGCCGCGAGCTCCGAGAAGTCCGTCGCGACGAGCACGTGGTCGAGCGACGGCAGCGCCTTGCCCTCGACCGGCAGCTTCGCGCTCGGCACGCACAGCACCGGCACCTTCGCCCCGCGCAGCGCGTCGTGGCTCACCGAGCCGTGCGCCAGGCGCGAGAGGCCATGCCGCTGGTGCATGCCCACGACCAGCAGATCGACCTCGTCTCCCGGGCGATCGCCGAGCGACGCGCCGGTGTTGCCCCAGCTCGGCTGGAGCTGCAGCCTGATGGTGCCCTGGCCCGGCAGGGTCGGCAGGCGCGCGCCGAGCTCGCGCTCGAGGAGCGCGTGCAGCTCCTCGTCCCGGGCCATCACGTCGCTCGCGCCGCCGAGCCCGAAGCGGGCGTACTCGTCGGGCGGCCAGTAGAGGTGCAGGAACGTCACGTCGCACGGTCCCGCCGCGCGAAGGGCGCGCACGCCCTCGATCGCCGCGTCCGCCGCGCGGCTCCGATCGAGGCCCGCCCACACCTTGAGCGCGCGCGCGCCGATGGCCCACGCGTGGGGCGATCGCGCCTTGTCCGGCACGACCACGACAGGGCGGTCGGCGCCGTCCAGCACGCGCTCGGCGGTGCTGCCGAGCAGCCAGCGCGCCGGCGCACGCCGGCCGTGCGTGCCGAGCACGATGAACCGGGCGTCGTGCCGCCGTCCGAGCTCGAGGAGCACCACGTCGGGGTGCCCGTCGACGGCTGCCTCCTCGACGCTCAGGCCCTCGCTGCGGAGCTGCTTCGCCACGCGCGCGAGCCCTTCCCTGGCCGCCTCGCGGAGCGCCCTGTCCACGACCGCGATGTCGAACGCCCCCGGCGGGGGGGCCGCGTAGACGGGCGCGATCGCGCTCGCGAGCACGAGCGAGTCGCCGAAGCGCCTCGCCAGGTCGGTCGCGACCCTGGTCGCCGCATCCGAGATCTCCGAGAAGTCCGTTCCACACACGATCTTCATGCCCCCTGGTGACGCATTCGCCGTGCCACGCCCGGGGGCCCGCCAGGTGCCCCACCTGCGCAGGTCGTGCGCGGTCGGGGCAGGGTGGAGCAAAGGGTGCGCGCGAGCAGCGCGGGGCCAGGGGCCCACGCGGGAACGCGGAATGCAGGCGCAGGACGTCATGCACTGGAGCGTCGCGCGGTTCATGAACACGGATGTCCCGACCTGCTCGCCGGGCGATCGCGCCGAGCAGGTGCGCCACTGGCTCGCGGCCTCGAAGTCACCGGTCGCGGTGGTGGTCGTGGGCGACTGCAAGCGGGTCGTCGGCGTCATCGCGCGCCAGGAGCTCGAGAACGCGCCGGACGGTGCGCGCGCCGATGGCCTGATGCACCCCCCGAACCTCAAGTGCCACCCGGAGGACACGCTCGAGTGGGCCCGCGTCGCGCTCGGTCGCTCGGCCGAGGGCTACCTCACCGTGGTGACCTGGACCGACGACCTGCTCGGGATCGTCATGCGCGATCGCCTCCTCGGTTAGTCCCGGATAGTCCGAACCCACGTCGATCCGCAGTGCCGAGGCCCTAGTCCGCAGACGGCAGCCTGGCATCGACCTTCCCCCAGCAGGCCTTTCCGAGCACCCGCTCGAGCACGCCGCAGACCGCGTCCGCGTGCGCGACCGCGCTCGCGTGGCCGACGCCCTCGAGGCGTGCGACCTCGGCGAAGAAGGCCTCGCGCGGGATCGGGCCGCGCAGGCCTCGAGACAGCGTCGCGGCGAGGTCTCCAGGGAGCGCTTCCTCCAGGTGGGCACGTTCCTGCGGCGTGAGCAGCCGGGCGGCGGCCGCGAGCGTCGCGTCGAGCGCACGCCGTGCCGCCTCGTCGTCCGGCAGGCCGGCCTCGCGCCGCACGCACGCCACGAGCGCGTCCACGGTGGAGCTCATGACCCTCCACCGATGCATCCGGCGCGCCGCCGAGGACCACGTGGAATGGATCGTGCTCCACCTCGGGCTGCCGCCACCGCAGGAGAGACCATGCGCACGACCTCGCACGACGCCACCACCTCGAAGGCCCTGGGCGCCTCCGCGAGCCACCTCGTGGTGACGCTCGACGAGATCGGCAGGGAGGACGTCCCCCGCGCGGGAGGCAAGGGCGCGAGCCTCGGGGAGCTGCGGCAGGCCGGCTTGCCCGTGCCTCCCGGCTTCGTCGTGACCGCGCAGGCCTACCTGGCCGCGCTCGACGTCGCCGGCGTGCGCGGCGAGCTCGCCCAGATGATGGGCGCGGTGCGCGCGGACGACCTCGATCACCTGCGCCGCTCGTCCGAGACCATGCGCGCGCTGGTGCGCGGCGTCGCCCCGCCGGCTGCGCTGCGCCGCGCCATCATCGACGCCTATCGCGCCCTCGGTCCGGCCGCGGCCGTCGCGGTGCGCTCGTCGGCGACCGCCGAGGACACCGCGGCCGCCTCGTTCGCGGGCATGCACGAGACCTTCACGAACGTGGTCGGCGAGGAGGCGCTGCTCGAGCGCATCCGCGATTGCTGGGCCTCGCTCTACGGCCAGCGCGTGGTCGCCTACCGCCGCGCGCGCGGCCTCGGCGAGGAGCCCGCGCTCGCGGTGGTCGTGCAGCGCATGGTGCAGAGCGATCGCGCAGGCGTGCTCTTCACGGTGGATCCCGCCACGGGCAACCGCGCCCGCCTCATCGTCGAGGCCGCGTTCGGCCTCGGCGAGGCCGTCGTGTCGGGCCAGGTCGAGCCGGACACGTACGTCGTCGCCAAGGACGGCCCGCGGCTCGAGAGCGTGCGCATCGGGAGGAAGGCGTTCGCGATCGTGGCAGGCCCCGATGGGCGCGAGCGGAAGCAGCCCCTCGACGAGGCGCGCGCGTCCGAACGCGTGCTCTCGGACGCGCAGGTGCTCGCGCTGGCGGCCCTGGGCCTGCGCTCCGAGGTGCACTACGGCGCGCCGCAGGACGTGGAGTGGGCCGAGGTGGGCGGCGAGCTCTTCGTGCTGCAGTCGCGCCCGATCACCACGCTCGTCGCGCAGGCGGACAGCGCCGCCCCGGCGGCGCCCGAGCCGCCGGCCGGCACCGTGCTCGTCTCCGGCCTCGGCGCGTCGCCCGGCGTTGCGTCGGGCCGCGTGCGCATCCTCCTCTCGCCCGACGAGGCCGCGAAGCTGCAGGCCGGCGAGGTGCTGGTCGCGCAGATGACGTCGCCCGACTGGGTGCCCACGATGCGCCGCGCGGGCGCGCTCGTCACCGACGGCGGCGGCATGACGTGCCACGCCGCGATCGTCAGCCGCGAGCTCGGCATCCCGTGCATCGTCGGCGCGCGCACCGCGACGCAGGTGCTGCGTGACGGCGAGGAGGTCACCGTGGACGGCCGCCAGGGCAAGGTGCTGGCGGGCGCCCCGGCCGCAGAGGAGCGGCCGGCCGAGGTGGAGTCGCCGCGCACCGCGGGCGCGATCCTGCAGGAGCCGCCCGTCACCGCGACGCACCTCTACGTCAACCTCGCGATGCCCTCGCAGGCGGCGGCCGCGGCCGCGTTGCCCGTGGAGGGGGTGGGCCTGCTGCGCGCGGAGTTCATGCTCACCGAGGCGCTCTCCGGGCAGCACCCGCGGCACGTCCTCGCCGAGGGGCGCCGTCGCGAGTTCGAGGACCGCATGTCGGCGGCGCTCCTGACCATCACGCGCGCCTTCGCGCCGCGCCCCGTCGTCTATCGCAGCATGGACTTCCGCACGAACGAGTTCCGCAAGCTCACGGGCGGCGAGCCCTTCGAGCCGGTCGAGGAGAACCCGATGATCGGCTTCCGCGGCTGCTTCCGCTACGTGCGTGATCCCGAGCTCTTCGATCTCGAGCTCGCCGTGCTCGCGCGCGTCCGCGAGGAGACGCCGAACCTGCACCTCATGATCCCCTTCGTCCGCACGCGCTGGGAGCTCGAGCGCTGCCTCGAGCTCGTCGACCGGAGCCCCCTCGGCAGGCAGCGGGGCCTGCTGCGCTGGGTGATGGCGGAGGTCCCGTCGGTCGTGTACTGGCTCCCCGAGTACGCGCGCCTCGGCATCGACGGCGTGTCGATCGGCTCGAACGACCTCACGCAGCTCATCCTCGGGGTCGATCGCGACTCCGCGGTCTGCAGCGAGCTCTTCGACGAGTCCGACGGCGCCGTCCTCGACGCCATCCAGCGCATCGTCGCGGGCGCGCGCGCCGCGGGCATGACGTCCTCGCTGTGCGGCCAGGCGCCCTCGAACCGCCCCGAGTTCGCCGAGCACCTCGTGCGCTTCGGCATCGACTCGATCTCGGTCAACCCCGACGCCGCCGCGCGCGCGCGGCGCTCCATCGCCGCCGCCGAACGACGGGTCCTCCTGCAATCGGCCCGGCCTGCGTAGCGCCGCCTATCGCAAGAGCGACCGCCAGCACGCGTCGATGGTCACGTTGCACGCGGCGTGGAACATCACGCCCGCGGCGAGGCCACCGGTGCGCAGGCGCAGGAACGCGAAGAGCGTCGATGGGAAGAACACCGCGAGCCGGCCGGGCCGCAGGTCCACGAGGAAGTGCCCGAGGCCGAACAGCGCCGCCGTGAGCCAGAACGCTGGCCCGATCGTGACGCCCGCGAGGCGCGGCCCCCCGGGGAACCGCCTCGTCAGCCGGTCGAGCAGGAAGCCGCGGTAGAAGAGCTCCTCCGGGATCGCGACGACCACGAGCTGGGTGAGCGGGAACAGGAGCGGCTCCTCGTGCAGCACGAGGCGGGCGTGGGGGAGCCGGCCGAGCGCGCCGTTCCACCACGCGTAGCCGACGACGAAGAGCGGGAGCACGATCGCGATCGCGCCCGCACCCCAGGCGAGCTCGCGCAGGGTCGGCGTCCGCCAGCCGAGCGCGCCGAGGTCCTCGCGCCGCCGATCGGAGATCAGCACCGGCAGGCCCCAGAAGAGCAGCGCGGCCGCCTCGGGCAGGTGCGCCTCGACGAAGCCCACGCCCGCCTGACCGACCCAGTAGAGCCCGCCGAGCAGCACCGTCACCGCGACCCAGAGCGCGAGCCCCTCGCGCACGCCGCCGTCGAGCAAGCGCTTCACAAGCTGGATCGTACCAAGAGTCCGCATCCGAAACGTGGACGTGGACGTGAACGTGGACGTGGACGGTCGATCGGTCCCGGCCTACTCGCCGTCGATCTCCTCCGCCAGCGTGCCCAGCCGCCGCCGCAGGCTCTGCAGCGTCTCGGACAGGTAATCGAGCCGGTCGAGCACCTCTCCGTCGCCTGCGAGCGTCCGCAGGTCCTCGGGCTGCACGTCGTCGCGATCGAGGATGGTCAGCGCATCGAGGAGGAACCGCTCGATGTTCGCCAGCGTCGCGAACGTCTCGCGCACGTCGTCGTCCACGAAGAGCAGGAGGTTCTGCAGCTCGCGGCGGCTCTGCAGCCCCGGCCCGAGCGTCCACTCGCGCATCACGATGCGATCGCGGGCGCGCCTGCCCGGGTGGACGTCGCCGCCACCGCCCGGGGGCACGAACCCACGCTCCGTAGCCTTTTCGCGCATGGCCCGATTGTCCGCCCCATCCAGGGCAAGTCAAAAAACTCGCCGGCGCGCATGTAGGCAAGGTCAGCGTCGGGACTTCTGCTTGCCGCGGCGCATCGGCGCGGGCCGCTCCGGAGGCTCGGGCGTGGCGGGCGGCTGCGGCGCCGCCTGCGGGCGCGGCTCGACGGGGGCCACCGGCTGCGGCGCCTCGTGCGGGTCGGCCACCTCCTCGCGCCTGGTCAGCCGCGTCACGGCCGCGGCCGCGGCGACGGCGAGCGCGACCATCACCACCACGTGCACGAGGCGGAGCCGGGGGCTCGTCGCGAGCGCGGCCTCGTCGGCGCGGGGCGCCCGGCGCTCGACTGGGCGCGCGCTCGGGACGCGCGGGGCGGGGGCGGGAGTCCGGGCCGACGGCGGATCGGGCGTCGCGCGCACCGGTGGCGGGCTCCTCCTCGTGACGGGCGCGGGCGCGGGCGTCTGCGCCTGCACCGTGGGCAGCTCCTCGACCCCGGAGCCGCCCGCCAGCACCTGCATCGAGTCGGGGAAGTCCTCGCTCGTCAGCTCGGCGAGGTGCGGGATCGACCGGCGGTGCCTGCGCAGGAGCGAGCGCTCGAGCGGATCGTCGCCGAACGGCGGGCACGCGAGCAGCGACTCGAGGAACACCTGCATGCTCGGCCAGCGCCTGTCGCGATCGATCTCGAGCGCGCGATGGAGCACCGCCGCGAGCTCCCGCGGCACCTCGGGGCAGTGCCCTTCGAGGCGCGGCGCCGGGTCGCGCACGATCCTGGCGAAGATGGCGACCATCGACGAGGCGTCCTG
The DNA here is from genome assembly GCA_964593795.1 of uncultured Myxococcales bacterium. Taxonomy (GTDB): domain Bacteria; phylum Myxococcota_A; class Polyangia; order JAHFDS01; family JAHFDS01; genus JAHFDS01. Next base: position 26,293 of record CAZQJC010000180.1, read on the forward strand.
TGGCGCCGTCCCGGCCAGCATCTCGTAGAGCACCGTGGCCAGCGACCACACGTCCGTGCGGGCGTCGATGCCGCGATCGCCGCGCACCTGCTCCGGCGACATGTAGAGCGGCGTCCCGAGCATCGTGCCCGCCGTGGTGGCCGTCTGCGCGCTGCCGTCGGAGATCTTCGAGACGCCGAAGTCGATGAGCTTGGGCACGACGCGCCGCGCGCTCGTCGCGAGGAAGATGTTCTCGGGCTTGATGTCGCGGTGGATGACGTGCTGGGCGTGCGCGGCCACGAGCGCGCCCATGATGGGGACGAGCAGGTCCACCGCCTCGCGCAGCGGCACCCGCTTGCCGCCCTTGATGCGGCTCCGCAGGTCGTGCCCCTCGAGCAGCTCCTGCACCATGCACACCGAGCCGTCCTCGTCCTGCAAGAGGTCGAGCACCTCGACGATGTTGGGGTGTCCGATGCGCGTGATGCTCTGCGCCTCCTGCATGAACCGCCGCAGGAGATCGGGCGACGAGGTCAGCTCGTTGCGCAGGATCTTCAGGGCGACGCGACGCCCCGTGAACGCGTTTTCGGCCTGGAACACGGCCCCCATGCCGCCCGAGCCGATGACGCCGGAGATCCGGTACTTGCCCGCGATCGTCGTCCCGACCCGCGCCTGCGGGGGCACCTCCACCGGCATCCCGCGCGATCGTACACCGACCCCAGGCGCGCCCTCGGCGACCCGTGCGGTTTTCTGCCGCACTGCGACATCGCGGCTACGATGGTCCCTGGCTCTCCGGCTCCGCCTTGACCGGTTTCCGCCGGTCCCGTAGCCTTCATCGGTTTCTGCAGTGCCGCTCATCCCGGAGGACAAGATCGCCGAGATCCGCGAGCGCACGGACATCGTCGAGGTCATCTCGCGATACGTGACGCTGCGGCGGGCCGGGGGTGCGAACTGGAAGGGGGTCTGTCCGTTCCACGACGAGCGCTCCCCGTCGTTCAACGTCAACAAGCAGCGGCAGATGTACCACTGCTTCGGCTGCCACGCGTCCGGCGACGTCATCAAGTTCCTGATGGAGTACGAGAAGCGCGAGTTCATCGAGGTCGTGCGCGACCTGGCCGGCCAGCTCGGCGTCGAGCTGCCCGAGGAGCGCGACCCGCAGGCGCTGCGCGAGCACCGGGAGCGCGAGAGCGAGCGCGAGAAGGTCTTCCGTAGCCTCGAGTTCGCCTGCAAGCACTTCGAGGCGACGCTCGTCGGCCCGCTCGGCGAGCGCGCGCGCACCTACCTCGATGGCCGCCTCATCACCGAGGAGAGCAAGAAGCGCTTCCGCCTCGGCTACTCCACGGCCGACTGGGATCGCCTCTGGGCGCAGCTCGAGAAGCACGTCCCGCGCGACATCGCGCAGAAGGCGGGCCTCGTCGGCGTCTCGGAGAAGACCGGCCGGCCGTACGACTTCTTCCGCGACCGCGTGATGCTCCCGGTCATCGATCGCTCCGGCCGCGTGATCGCCTTCGGCTCGCGCCTGCTCGATCCGGACGCGAAGGACAGGAAGTACGTCAACAGCCCCGACTCGCCCGTCTTCCACAAGAAGGAGCAGCTCTATGGCCTGCACGCCGCGCGCGACGCGATGCGCCGCACCGGCCGCGGGTTGCTCGTCGAGGGGAACTTCGACGTCATCACGCTCCATCAGGCCGGGTTCGAGGAGACGGTCGCGCCGATGGGCACGGCGATCACCACCGAGCAGCTGGACCTCTTGCGCCGGTTCGTCGGCAAGCTCGTCGTGATCTTCGACGGCGACGCGGCCGGGCAGGCCGCGGCCGAGAAGGCGGCGCCGCTCTTCGCGCGCTCCGGCCTCGACGTGCGCATGGTGACCCTGGGCGGCGAGGGCAAGAAGGTGGATCCCGACGAGCTCGTCCGCACCGCCGGCCCCGACGCGCTGCGCACCCTCATCGATCGCGCGGCGTCGCTGCTCGAGCACGTGCTCGATCGGGTCGCGATGGCCGCCGACGCGACCGTGCACGGACGGCGGGCGGCCATCGAGCGCGTGGCCCCCGTATTCGAGGCCGTGGAGAGCAAGGCAACTCGCGACCTTTACATGGGCCATCTGGCGGGTAAACTCGGCATTCCCTTGGAAACGGTGAGGCAGGGACTCGCTGAGGCCGCGCGCCGTCAGCAGCGCGGCGAGTCCGCGTCTGCGCCGGTCGAGGTGCATGCGCAGGTTCGCACGGCCGAGAAGTGGGAGCTCCACCTGCTCTGCCAGCTGACGCGGCGGCCCCAGCTCGGGCCCACCGATCCCGAGGCGCGCGCCACCTTCCTCTCGCGCGTCTCCGACGACGCGATGCGGTCCCTCCTCGCGCTCGCGCTCGAGGGCAAGACCGAGCCCGAGATCCTCGCCTCCGCGCCGCTCGACCTCATGCAGGCGGTCGCGCGCGCCTACGCGGAGGACCTCACCACCGACGAGGCCACCGCTGCGCGGGTGTTCAGGCTCGCGCACGAAGAGCTTGACCGCGCCTTCCTCAAGCGCGAGCTTGGCCGGCTGGAATCGGAGCTGGGCAGCGCCAGCGAGGATGATCGTCTGAAGATCCTTGCCGAGATCAGCCGGATCAAGGCAGAACGTCACTCCCTTCGGGAGCAGCAGGTCCGTCAGAGCTAGGCCAATGTCCGAGTCTTCCGTGAACACCAGGAGATCGCTTCGATGACACCGCGCGATACCGAGCGACGCAAGCAGCAGCTCATCAGCATGGGCAAGCAGAAGGGCTTCCTCACCTACGAGGAGGTCAATGACGTGATGCCCGAGGACATCGTGTCGTCGGACCAGATCGACGACTGGCTGTCCACGCTCGGTGACGAGGGCATCGAGGTCGTCGACTCCTCCTCCAAGGTCAAGATCAGCGACAAGCAGTCGGCGACCAAGATGTCCGAGGAGCCCGAGGAGGACGAGGAGACCAAGAAGGAGGAGGGCTTCGAGGACGAGGAGGACTACGACGGTTACTCCAAGTCCAACGACCCGGTGCGCATGTACCTGCGCAAGATGGGGTCGGTCTCGCTGCTCACGCGCGAGGGCGAGGTCGAGATCGCCAAGCGCATCGAGGAAGGCGAGCGGCGCGTCCTGCAGGTCGTGCTGTCGTCGTCGATCGCGGTCGAGGAGATCCTCGACCTCGGCGAGCGCCTCAAGAAGCAGAAGATCCGCGTCAAGGAGATCGTCCGCGACGTCGACGTCGAGACCGAGGACGGCGACTTCGACGAGGAGTTCCACACCGACCGCGTCATCAAGATCATCGACAAGGTCAAGACGCGCTTCCGCGAGATCCAGAAGATCGAGGAGTCGCTCGAGGGCCCAACAAAACTCGCGGAGATCAAGCGCAAGAAGCTCAAGCAGAAGATCGACGCGAACCGCAACGAGATGTTCGAGCTGCTGTCCGATCTGCGCATGAACAAGAAGCAGATCGAGCGGATCGTCCAGAAGCTCAAGTCGTTCGTGGTGCGGGTCGAGGCGGGCGAGCACGAGGTCCACGAGTGCGAGCGCAAGGCCGGCATGGACACGCGCGAGCTCGCGCGCACCCTGCGCGAGATCACGACCAACAAGGCCAAGGCCAAGACGATCGCCAAGAAGCTCGGCGTCACGGCCGAGGAGATGGCCGAGCTCGACGAGCAGATCAAGAACGCGAAGAAGAAGATCAAGAAGGTCGAGGAGGAGGCGCGCCTCGACGCGGACACGCTCAAGAAGACCTATCACGACATCTCGAACGGCGAGCGCATGGCCGAGAAGGCCAAGGGCGAGCTCGTCGAGGCGAACCTCCGCCTCGTGGTGTCGATCGCGAAGAAGTACACGAACCGCGGCCTGCAGTTCCTCGACCTCATCCAGGAGGGGAACATTGGCCTGATGAAGGCGGTCGACAAGTTCGAGTACAAGCGCGGCTACAAGTTCTCGACCTACGCGACGTGGTGGATCCGCCAGGCCATCACGCGCGCGATCGCCGATCAGGCGCGCACGATCCGCATCCCCGTGCACATGATCGAGACGATCAACAAGCTCATCCGCACCTCGCGCTACCTCGTGCAGGAGCTCGGCCGCGAGCCGACCCCCGAGGAGATCGCCGAGAAGATGGAGCTGCCGCTCGACAAGGTGCGCAAGGTCCTCAAGATCGCCAAGGAGCCCATCTCGCTCGAGACGCCGATCGGCGAGGAGGAAGACTCGCACCTCGGTGACTTCATCGAGGACAAGGGCGTGGTCTCGCCGTCCGAGGCGGTCATCTCGCTCAACCTCGCCGAGCAGACCCGCAAGGTCCTCGCCACGCTCACGCCGCGCGAGGAGAAGGTCCTGCGCATGCGCTTCGGCATCGGCGAGAAGAGCGACCACACCCTCGAAGAGGTCGGCCAGGACTTCGAGGTGACGCGCGAACGCATCCGCCAGATCGAGGCCAAGGCCCTCCGCAAGCTCCGCCACCCCTCCCGCAGCAAGCGCCTCAAGAGCTTCGTGGAAAACTAGCCAGCCTCGGGGCGCGCCTGCCCCGGCCTGCGGGTCGCCACTCCCACGAATCGGGCTCGCCTTCGCCCACTTACGCGCACCAGGCGCGGCATGTCGGCTGCACTGCTGCGGTCGATCATGGCCGCCAGATCCGCCGCGCTCGCCCTGCTGCTCTCCCTCTTCGCCTGCGCGACCACCCCCGCCAATCCGCCTGCGGCACGCCCCGCGCGCGACGCGATGTCGGTGCGCTGGCTCCTCGACTGGAACGAGGTGCTCGCGCAGAAGCTCGGGCGTGCGTGTGCGAGCCACCCGTGGCGCGCCGACTTCGAGCGCCGGCGCGGGCGCAAGCCGGTCGTCAAGGTCGAGGTGATGCGCAACTTCACGTCGCATCCCATCGACGGCCGGATCGTGTCCCACCTCATCGGGCGAGAGCTCCTCGCCGCCGGCGTCGAGGTGACCGCCGGCGAGGGCGCCGACGTGGTGCTCGAGGGCAGGATCGACGCGCAGTACGACGGTGACTTCACCCTCTTCGTGGTGTCCGCGCACCTCGTCACCGGACGCGAGCGGCGCATCTGGTCGGACGTCGCCAAGCTCCTGCTCACTGCGGACGGCGACCGCGCGCCGGTGCCCGGCGCCCTCGTCTGTCGCGTTCCGAGGTAGCCCCGCGGACCGACCGCTGGGATCTCCCCGGACGCGCGGGCAGCTCATCGATGAAGGTGCGTCAGCCACCAGGCAAGCGCGACGAACACGGCCACGACGGCGGCGGCGAGGAGCGCGAGCATGAGCGCGGGCCGGTCGGTCAGGCGCGCGGGGCTCGGGCGCGGGGCGGGGGGCTCGCGCGAGGTGCGGGCGAGCAGCTCGAGCGCGCGGAGGAGCTTTCCCACCTCCGGCAGCTCGTTGCTCCCGAAGCGCACGAGCTTGGCTTGCAGGAGGCCCGGGCGCTGCTCGACGTAGTCCATCGCGGCCACGAGCTCGACGAGGGCTCGCCGGCCCGGATCGCAGAGGAGCCGGCTGGCCCACTCCAGGTCCCGCGTACGCAGGTCCACCCCCGGCTCGAGGGAGCCGGCGCGCCCGAGCCCGAGCGGCAGGAGGACCGGCACGCGCCTGCCGATCACCCAGCGCGCGGGGAGGTCGTCACGGAGCTCGAGCGCGAGCGCGAACCCGTGGGCGCGGCCGAGCGATCCGCCCATGACCCTGCCGGTTCCCACGAAGACCGAGAGCGCGGCGCTCGCCTCGAAGCCGCCGACCCTGCCCGCGTAGCTGCGCGCCACGAAGGTGCCTCCGCTCGGAGGCAGCCCCGCCGCGGTGAGCGCCTCGTCCGCGCGTGCGCACAGCGATTCGATGGTCTCCACGTCAGCCGCAGGCTCCGTCCGCGCGGGGCGCGAGGCCCTGGAGGCAGCAGCAGCCCGTCGTGGGCACCTGAGCGTGCTGCGCGTCGGGCTGACCGGCCGCACACGCGCAGCTCCCGGCGCCGCAGCGCGCGGGGCGCGCGCCGCACCCGGGCGCGTCGGGGCACTGATCCCAGTTGCAGCAGCAGCTCGTGCCGGGGAGCTGCTCCTGGTGCGGCATCGAGGCCGTGCACCCGAACGACGCGCCGCTGCAGCTCGCGCCTCCGCCGCCCGGCGGCCAGCGTGGCGCTGGGGGCAGGCAGGTCACGGGCTTGACGGCGCGCAGCCTGCAGCTCCCCTGAACGGCGTCGGCGCCGCAGACGTGCTGGAAAGTGCCCGTGTCGAGATCGAAGTGCGGGTGGTTGTTCGACGCGCACCAGTCGCAGTCCTGGTTCGTCGTCGCGCAGCCGCGGCCGCAGCACGCGTCGAAGGCGCCGGGCACGGGGCCGACGCAGGCACACCCGGGCGCCATGTCCGGCGCGCTCACGCAAGGGCCGCACTCCTGCAGGCCCGAGCCGCCGCACCGGCAGTAGCCGCCGCAGCGATCCGTCAGCGCCACCACCGCGACGCCGCCGGGGCCCGCGACCTCGTAGCAGAGCCCCGAGGCCTCGGAAAAGCCGAGCCCCCACTGCGCGACCGTTCGCGAGGTCGCCGGATCGATCGCGAGCTGGCTGTTGCCGACGACCATCGGCGACGACGCGGCGATGCCGACGCAGCGCTGCCCGCTCGCGCCCTCGCAGAGCGGCATCCCGAGCGCGCTCGCGATGCGCTGCGCGTTGACCTCGGGGAAGTCGAGCTGCGTGACGCCGTGACATCCCCCGGTCGACAGCGTGCAGTAGTACGTGGCCCACGCCTCCGGCAGCGTGGCGAGGCCCGCGTAGGCGCCGCGGAACACGCAGCGCCCGGACACGCAGTCGGCCACGCTCGGCGGGCACGTCTCCGCGGTGCAGACGGTCGGTGGGAGGCAGAGCTCGATCCCCTCCGCGAGGCGCACGCTCGTGCCTCGTCCGTCGCGACCGCAGCCTGTGCCGCCGCCTCCCCCCGCGCCACCGCCGCTCGCCCCCGCGCCGCCGCCGCTCGCCCCCGCGCCGCCATTGCCCGCGCCGCCATTGCTCGCGCCGCCATTGCTCGCGCCGCCATTGCCCGCGCCGCCATTGCCCGCGCCGCCATTGCCCGCGCCGCCGCTGTTCGAGCACGCGAGGAGCAACGCGGCGCCTGCGAGGAGGGCCCAGGGTCTCACCGCTCGATCATCGCCCCTGCGGGCGCTTCGCACAACGACGCCCCACCCGCAGGATCGATCGGAGTGCGATCGATCTCCCGGGAGGGCGGCGCTGGCGGCCTCGGAGCCGCTCAGGACCGTCGCGCGCGCGCGGTGGCCTTCCTGGTCGTCGACCGCCTCGCCGCGGGCTCCTTCGTCGACGGGCCGACGGCGGCTCCGCTGCGCGGCGGCGCGCTCTTCGGGGACGCCTGGCTCACGAGCGTCTTCGTCGCCACCTGGCTCGCGAGCGCCTTCGTCGCCGCCGGTGCAACGACCGGGCGGTTCGTCGCGCAGTCCATCTCGAGCGTGCCGGGCGCGTCGGTGGTCCACGCCGGCGCCGCGCCGGCGCTCTCGAGGTGGAACGTGCTGCGGAACGCGAAGCAGCGATCGGCCTGCTGCGTGCGCACCCAGACGTCGACGTCGAGCTGGCGCGCGCTCGTCTCCTCGCGCAGGCGCCAGGACGCCTTGTCGGTGCACACCGAGAACACCGCGTGCCCCGCGTGCCGCGCGACGAACGTGCGCGCCATCTGTCGCTCCGGCACCGTCCAGTCCTTCGGCGCGCAGGTCGGCACGGGCTGGGCGGCGGAGAGCGGCCGCGGTCCCGGGGTGACACGCGCCTCGAGGCCCGCGCACGCGGCCGTCGAGCCGCCGAGGACGAGGAGCCACAGGGCGCGGGCGGCCGCCTGGGCGAAGGTGCACCGGACCAGAAGCATCGACCCTCCTGGCCAGCGGGACTCAGCAGGCTCCGTGCCATCCGGCGGCGGGCGCTCCTGCGAGGGAATTCAGCGGTTTGTGGTGCAGACGGGAGCGCCGGAGCGCCCACCTGCTGAGTTGTGGCCGCGGTTTCCAGTAAGCAGCGTCACCGCAGAGCGCCTCGCGCCGCCGCCGGATCACCTCGGCGCGCCGAGTCGCGCTCCGAGCGCGCGCACCTCGGCCACCTTGGCGTCGAACGCGCGCCAGTCGTCGCGTTCGGCGATGTCGCTCCAGACACGCTCGACCTCGTCGAGGTGCATGGTCGTCGGCCCCGGGCCGTGGAGATACGGATCCGACAGCGCCTCGGGGCGCGCGGGGGCGCGGTCGTCGAGCGCCCGGCGGAAGGCCGTGAAGCGCTCGCCCGTGTACAGCGCGGCGTACGGGCTCGCGAAGGCGCGCGGCGCGCTGACCTCTCCGCCGTACCAGTCGAAGAACAGGCGGTCGAAAGGCAGCCGGCTCGCCTGCAGGAAGCAGAACGCGCGCGACGCGAGGACCGAGTCTGAGACGGGATCGCGCGGCGTGACGCCGAGACGCCAGCGCATGCGCGGCGCGAGCTCCGCGAGGTAGCACGCCTCGAGCCCGTCGAGCGCCCGATCGAGGCTGCGCTTGTCCGCGACGGCGGCGAGCGCCTCGGCCAGGCGCTCGAGGTTCCAGCGCACGGCTTCGAGCTGGCGCCCCGCCGCATAGAGCTTCGAGTGATCGAAGTACGCCGCCGTGAAGAGCGGATCGAAGTGCGGCAGAAAGCGCCAGGGGCCGTAGTCGAAGCTCTCGCCCGTGACGTTCATGTTGTCCGTGTTGAGCACGCCGTGGACGAAGCCCGCCGCGGCCCACGACGCGCAGAGCGCCGCGGTGCGGCGGCAGATCGCGGCAAAGACGCGCGGCACGGCGGCCGGGCCGTCCTCGATCTCCGGGAAGTACTGCGCGCGCACGAAGGCGCAGAGCTCGCCGAGCGCGCGGGCGTTGCCGAGCGTGGCGAGCCGCTCGAAGGAGCCGAAGCGCACGTGGCCGTGCGAGAGCCGCACGAGCACGCTCGAGCGGGTGGGCGAGGGCTCGTCCCCGCGCTCGAGCGCCTCGCCGGTCTCGAACAGCGAGAGCGACTTCGACGTGTAGACGCCGAGCGCCTCGAGCATCTCGGTCGCGAGGACCTCGCGCACGCCGCCCTTGAGCGTCAGCTTGCCGTCGCCGTCGCGCGACCACGGCGTCCGCCCCGAGCCCTTCGTGCCGAGATCGAGCAGGCGACCGTCCGCGTCTCGGACCTGCGCGAACAGGAACCCGCGCCCGTCGCCGAGGTGCGGGTTGTACGTGCGGAACTGGTGGCCGTGGTAGCGCAGCGCCAGCGGCGCCGCGACGTTGCCCGGCAGCGGCTCGAACCGGGCGAAGTGCGCCGTCCACTCGTCTGCCGTGAGGGCACCGATCCCGACGCGCTCCGCCCAGCGCTGGTTGCGGAAGCGCAGCGTGTGCTGCGGGAAGCGCGCCGGGGCGACGACATCGAAGAGCTCGGCGCCGAGGTGCGGCGTCTGCGGATCAGGTCTGTAGGTGCTGTCGACGGGCAAGCGACGACCTTACCCCGCGCCGGCCGTGCGAACATCGCCAGATGGACGCCGAACCAGAGAGCCCGGGTCGCACGATCGCCTACGTGGCCCTCGCCGTCGTGCCCCTCAACTTCGCGGTGTGGATCTGGGCGCTCACCTCGAAGGGCGACAAGCAGCTCGGCCTCCTCCTCTTCACCGCGCTCGCGCTCCTGCAGCTCGTCTGCGGGATCGTGGCCATCGTGCGCGGTCGGCGGGCGAAGCGCGCGGGCCTCGGCGGCACCGCGCTCACGATCGGCATCGTCACGACGGCCACCGCGCCGGTCGGCTGGATCCTCGGCGTCGGCGGCTGGTTCCTGACGCTCATCGGCAGCGGCCTCGGCGGCGGCGCGTGGGGGCGTCCGCTCCGCGTGCGCGGGCGCCAGATCCACCCCGAGCTGCGCGAGGGCGCGGACTGGACCCAAGGAGACCGCCCCGATCCGTCGGGGCTCGACCCGGCGACGCGCCGTGCGCTCGAGGCGCTGTGGTTGCACGACGCGCAGAAGGAGCACGCGTCGGTGCCGGCGTTCTCGCGCATCTCGTGGCTGCTCGCGGCCGTGGGCGCGCCCGCCGAGCTCATGGCCTGGGCGCACCGCGCCGCGATCGAGGAGATCGAGCACACGCGCCTGTGCTTCGCGCTCGCCGCCGGCTACGCCGGGCGCTCGCAGACGGTCGAGCCGATGCCCGAGCTGCTCGTGGGCGGCCTCGGACTCCGCGGCGGCGACGCGCTCGTGACGCTCGCGGTCGAGAGCCTGGGCGACGGCTGCCAGCTCGAGGACTTCAACGCCGACGTCGCGGCCGAGTGCGCGCTCGCGTGCGACGAGCCCGTCACCCGCGCTGTGCTCGAGCGCATCGCGCGCGAGGAGCGCTCGCACGCCGAGCTCTCGTGGGCGCTCGTAGCCTGGCTCCTCGAGCGCGATCGCGCCCGCGTGCAGCCGGCCCTCGAGGGCGCGCTCGCCCGTCTCGGCCGGTATCGCCGGCCCACCGCCGTCTCGTCGGAGAAGGCTCCGCTCGTGGCGCTCGCCGACGCGGCCGCGCTCCGCGCCCACGGCCGGCTCCCCGACGAGCGCTGGGGCGCGCTCTGGCAGGCGCGCCTGCAGCGCACGGCCGATCGCCTCGGGCGCCTGTTCGCGTCCCCGGCGCGCAAGGCGGCGTAGCAGCGTCCCACCGTGGCTCGGGTGGTGCACAATGCCGCCATGAGCCACCCAGATCTCTTCGATCTCACGGGCAAGATCGCCCTCGTCACCGGCGCCAGCCGCGGCATCGGCGAGTCCGTCGCGAGGACCCTCGCGGCCCACGGCGCGCACGTCATCGTGTCGAGCCGCAAGGCCGACGGTTGCCAGGCCGTCTGCGCCGCGATCACCGCCGCGGGCGGCTCGGCCGAGGTGATGCCGTGCCACATCGGCGAGCTCGATCAGGTCGAGGCCATCTGGAAGGCCATCGAGGACAAGCACGGCCGCCTCGACATCCTCGTCAACAACGCCGCCACGAACCCGCACTTCGGTCCCATCACGGAGACCGACCTCGGCGCGTTCGAAAAGACGATCGACGTCAACATCCGCGGCTACTTCTTCATGAGCGCGCGCGGAGCGAAGCTCATGGCCAGGGGCGGCGGCGGCGCGATCGTCAACGTGGCGTCGATCAACGGCGAGATCCCGGGCATGTTCCAGGGCATCTACTCGATCACCAAGGCCGCGGTGATCTCGATGACCAAGGCGTTCGCCAAGGAGTGCGCGCCGACCAAGGTTCGCGTCAACGCCCTCTTGCCCGGCCTGACCGACACCAAGTTCGCCTCCGCGCTCACCAAGAACCCCGCCATCGTGCAGATGGTGCTGCAGCACGTCCCGCTCGGGCGCATCGCGGCCCCCGACGAGATGGCCGGCGCCGTGCTCTACCTCGTCTCGCCCGCGGCCAGCTACACCACGGGCGCCTGCCTCGCCGTCGACGGCGGGTACCTGGTCGCGTGATGGCGGCCCACCTCGCGGACCTCGCGGGCAAGGTCGCCGTCGTCACGGGTGGCGCCGACGGGATCGGCCGCGCGATCGCCGAGCACGCCGCGCAGGCGGGCATGCGGGTCGTGCTGGCCGACGTCGATCGTGCGCGCCTCGCGGCCACCGTGGCCGACCTCGAGCGCACCGGTGCGGCGGTGCTCGCGTGCCCCACCGACGTGTCTCGTGCCGGCGAGGTCGAGGCGCTCGCCGAGGCCACGTACGCGCGCTTCGGGGCGTGTAACCTCCTCGTGAACAACGCGGGCGTCGCGCTCGGAAAGCCCGTCTGGGAGACCACGCTCGCGGACTGGGAGTGGGTCCTCGGGGTGAATCTCTTTGGCGTCATCCACGGGGTGCGCGCCTTCGTGCCGCGCATGCTCGCCTCGGGCGAGCCCGGCCACGTCGTGAACACGGCGTCCATCGCGGGCCTCATCTCCCCGCCCGGGCTCGGTCCGTACAACGTCAGCAAGCACGGCGTGGTCACGCTGTCGGAGTCCCTGCACGGCGACCTCGCGGCGCGCGGCGCGCCCATCGGCGTGTCGGTCCTCTGCCCCGCGTGGGTGCGCACGCGCATCGCGGAGTCCGAGCGCAACCGGCCCGAGGCCGAGCGCACGGACGTCGCGCGCATCGACGGGGCCGCGGCCAGGGTGGGCGCGGCGGTGGTCAAGGCGGTCGAGGCCGGCATCCCCGCGGCCGACGTCGCGCGCGCCACGCTCGACGCGGTCAAGGCAGGCACCTTCTACATCCTCACGCACCCGCACACGAAGAAGGCCGTGCAGATCCGCGCCGAGGACATCGTCACCGGCCGCCCCCCGACCGTCCTTCCGTTCTAGGGCCAATGCCGGTCGGATAATGACGGAATCCGTCCGCTGACCACCTGGTCTTGGTCTTGGTCCTGGTCTTCGCCTGCGTGGTTCTGGGGGCTTCGACCAGGACCAGGACCAGGGCCAGGACCAGGCCGGCGCAAAGTGACCGG
>CAZQJC010000181.1:0-9178 GCA_964593795.1 uncultured Myxococcales bacterium
CTCGGCAAGGCGCTCCGACTGTTGCGGGGCCCCTCTCCCGACGGGAGAGGGGCGATTGCGCGACCCCAACGCTCTGCGGGGGTGAGGCCGGGCGTGGTGTAAGGGGCCAGAAGTTCTGGAGTGCTGGACTCCCAGAAGGACATTCCATCTGCCTAGGCAGATGTGACGAATCGTGAGGTGCTCCGCGCTCCGCGTGCCCCTGTGCTCTTGCGCTCGGACTACTCGGCGGCCTGGACCGCGGTCGCGCGGAGGAGCGCGGCGACGTCGGCCGCGGCGCGCTCGGCGCCGGAGCGGCTGGCGTAGGTCTCGCTCACGCCCACGACCTCGCCGTTGCCGGCGGTCAGCACGAAGTACGCCTGGCCGTCCGCCGCGTCCTTGACGTGGTAGCGATCGGCGCGCGTGCCGCTGTCGCGCACGGCCGCCGTGCCCGTGACCGCGGAGGCGCGGCGCGTGTAGCCCTGCGACTGCAGCACGATCTCGCCGTTGCCCGCGCGCAGGTGGAAGTAGTACTGGTCGTCGAGGCCGCGGAACACCTGGAACCGCGCCGGCGACGCGCCGAGCTGCTGCTGCGAGGCGCGCGCGAGCAGGCCCGCCACGGTCGCGACGCCCCGGTCCGCGCCGGCCTGGCTCGCATAGAGCTCGCTCGTCGCGATCACCTGGCCGTTTCCCGCCACGAGGTTGAAGTAGCGCTGGCCGTCGCGCGCGGTGAGCTGCTGGTAGGCGGCCGCGTCGGCGCCGGTCTGCCGCACGCTCGCGACGCCCTGCTCCGCGCCGCGCGCGGTGGCATACCCCTGCGAGGCGAGCACCTTCTCGCCGTTCCCCGCGAGCAGGTGGAAGTAGCTGCGGCCGTCGCGGCCCGTGAAGATCTCGAAGCGCCCCGCGCGGACGCTGTCGCCCTTGCCCCCGGCGTCGTCGGCGTAGACGGCGTCGGCGTCGTCGGCGTCCTTGGCGGGGTCTTCCGCGCCACAGGCGGCGAGCGAGAACGAGAGGGCGATGACGGTCAGGGCAGTGCAGGTCTTCACGATGGCGTCTCCTTGCTGGTGCCTGCCTCTCATCGCAACGCGCGTGCCTGACCTCGCCGATCGCGGCTTCGCGGGGTTGCTCGCCGGGAGGTGTTCAATCCATTGAACGCATGTATCATCTGATGACCTCCATGTTCGATGAGCTGAGCATCGATCAGGTCCTGCACGCCGCCGAGATCGAGTCGCTCGAGGGGCGGATCATGGACCTCGCGCTCGAGCGCACCGGCGCGACGAGCGGCGCGATCTTCCTGTGGAACGGCCCCGCCAAGGCGCTCGCCGTGGACTTCCACGTGACCGAGGGCGTCACGGTGAACCTGCCCGGCGCGCTCCTCCGGCGGCGCACCGACGGCCGCCCGAACGGCATCGCGTTCCAGGTGCTCGACACGAACCGCCCGTACGTCTGCGACGACACCGCGAAGGACCCGCACTACGCGCGCTACTTCTTCGACGCCGGCTCGATGGCCGCCGTGCCCATCCCGTACCAGGAGCGCGCGATCGGGGTGCTCTCCGTGTCGAGCCGCCGCGCCCACGCGTTCGGCCCCGCCGAGGTCGCGGCGCTCCGCGAGGTCGCGGGCGCGGCCGCCAAGTTCCTCCGCCGCGCGCAGCTCTACCGCGCGAGCCGCCGCGAGGACGGCCGGCCCTTCCTCATCAAGGGCCTCTGTCCCGAGTGGCTCGTCGTCGAGCGCCACCTCGAGCGCGTCGCCGACACGAGCGCCCCCGTCCTCATCCACGGCGAGAGCGGCACCGGCAAGGACCTCGTCGCGCGCGCGATCCACTTCAACAGCCGCCGGCAGGGCAAGCCCTACGTGGTCGTCAACTGCGCGGCGATCCCCGAGGCGCTGCTCGAGAGCATCCTCTTCGGGCACGTGCGCGGCGCCTTCACGGGCGCCAACTTCAACAAGATCGGCGAGCTCAAGAAGGCCGACGGCGGCACCCTGTTCCTCGACGAGATCGGCGAGCTGCCGATGGCGCTGCAGGCGAAGCTCCTGCGCGCGCTCGAGCAGGGCGAGATCGAGCCGCTCGGCAGCAACAAGCCGCCCGAGCGCGTGGACGTGCGCCTCCTGTGCGCGACCCATCGCGACCTCGACGCGATGGTGCGGCAGGGCCGCTTCCGAGACGACCTCTACTTCCGCATCCGTGTGCTCACGCTCGAGCTGCCGCCGCTCCGCCGGTACAAGGACAACCTCGAGGTCCTGGCGGCCGTGTTCGTGCAGCAGGCGGCGCAGAAGCATGGGCGGCGCGTCGCCCGGATCTCGGCGCCCGCGATGGCGCTCCTCGCCGCCTACGAGTACCCCGGCAACGTGCGCGAGCTGCGGAACCTCCTCGAGCACGCCGTCATCCTGTGCGAGGGCGACGAGATCGTCCCCGCCGACCTGCCGGGCTCCCTGCGCGCGGGGGACCCGATCACGGACCGCCGCCCCGGCAAGGCGCAGAAGCAGCAGACCCTGCGCGCGATGCGCGAGGTGTGGCTCGCCCCGCTCGAGCGGACGTACCTCGGCGAGCTCCTCGCCGCGTGCCACGGCAACGTCCACGAGGCCTCGCGCCGCGCCGGCGTCACCGCCGCCACGTTCTACCGCCTGATGGCCCGCCGCGGCGTGAAGGTGTCGCGCACGCCGCAGCTGGAGTGAGGCGGCTGCTCCGACCACACGGTGCCCGGAGCCGGTTCCGGTCCGGATCCGGTTACCGGTCACCGTAGACCGACGACCGACGACCAAGGACCGTGGACCGTGGACCGTGGACCGACGACCGTGGACCGTGGACCGTGGACAGTGGACCGTGGACCGTGGACCGTGGACCGTGGACCGTGGACCGTGGACCGTGGACCGTGGACCGTAGACCGTAGACCGTAGACCGACGATCGTCGACCGGTCGGCCGTGGACCGACGACGGTCGGTGGAGCGGCGGCCGGGCCCGCTGCCCCGAGCCCGGCCGCCTGGCTTCGGCTACCGCTTCGGGTGCAGGAGCCGGTAGAGCACGGCCGCCTGCCGGTCGAGGAGCGGCTCTGCGGCGTTGACCATGTCCGCACCGACGTACTGCCAGACGAGTGCGAGCCTGACGCCGCCGCGGGTCTCGGCGGCGCTGCCATGCGCGACGCGATAGTGGTGGAGGCGGTCTTTGCCGGTGCGACAGGCGCCTTCGGCGAGGTTGAGCACCACCGACGACGTGGCCTTTCGGAGTTGCCTGGCGAGGTCCGGATCGTGCTGCGCGATCGCCGCGATGATCGGCGTGACCGCCCCGGCAACCTGCATCGCCACCTCGTATGCTTCGAATCGTCCCTTCACGGTGACCTCCTTCGTGTCGGCCCGTCCGCGGGCCTTCCGCCCGGTCCAAGGCCCGCGGGCGGGACGACCTGAGGGCACGATGACCGGGACGAGGCATGCGAGGAGGCGCTGCGGGGCGCGTGACAGCGCGCTCGACCGGTGAGGGACGTGCCGCGGCGCGCGGGCACGAGCCACGCGACGCCGACGCAGCCGCAGAAGCCTGCGCCGAGCGAACGTCGGTCGACGGTCGACCGGTTGACGGTCGACGGTCGACGGTCGACGGTCGTCGGTCGTCGGTCGTCGGGCCACGGTCCACGGTGATCCGGTCCCGGGCCCGGTTCCGGTTCCGGTCCCGGATCCGGTTCCGGTTATCCGAGCTCCGGGTGCAGCGCGGGCAGGAAGCCGGCGAGGTGCGACATCTCCTGCGCGCAATGCACGAGGAGCGCGGCGCAGTCCGCCAGCGTCGCGCGCTTGACCTTGCGCGCGACCCAGCTCGCCGCGGGGCCGAGGACGCCCGCGCGCACGCCCGCGTGCCGCCCGCCGAGCCAGAAGCGCGAGCGCATCTCCGCGCCGCCGGGCACGCGCCGGACGTGGTGCACCAGCCAGCCGAGGTCCACCGGCGCGGCGGCAAAGCCGATGCGCGCGCACACCGCGGTCGCGACCTCCGGGTCGAGCCTCGCCTCATCGAGCCCCAGCTCCACCGGCCGCACGAAGCGGATGGTGACGTGATTCATGCGGCTACCCACATATTCATCGACGAACGAGGTGCGGCCGACGTAGCGGGCACGGCCGGTGGAGCCGGGCGCGTCGGGCGCGTCCCACGCGGCGTGCACGTGGGCGCGCGGGTGCCAGAGCTTGTAGCGCTGCGGCTCGGCGCCGTGCCAGCCGAACCACCAGTCCACCATCGAGGGCGCGCAGCCCGGCATCGCCGTGCGGCACGCGATCACCGCGGCGCCGTCTCGCGCGAAGCCGAAGCCGTCCTCGAGCGGGCCGTCGCCCCCCTCGAGCATCCCCGCCACGTCCTCGAGCCGCGGCAGGAGCGGCTCCGCCACGGGCCCGACGAGCAGCGCCTCGCGCACGTGCGCGGCGAGCGGCGCCATCGCCGGCCGCCAGAAGCGCGCGTACGGCTTGCCCTCGAGCTCGGCCGCGCCGAGGCCGAGGTGGAGCGGGCGATCCGGCCGGGGGTGCGTCATGGCCGCCCCATCCACGGGTGGAAGCGCCCCTCGGGGTCCCGCGCCGCGCGGATCTCGTCGAGCTTCCGGAGGTGCGCGTCCTCGACGAAGCGCGCGGCGCGCTGGCCGAGGTTCTCGTCGGCGAGCTGGCAGCCGCTCGCGAGCGGCGCCATCTCCCGCATGTGCCCGACCGCCCAGCCCGCGTGGCGGTCGTCGTCGGCCGCATCCTTCCAGCACCCGTAGAGCGCGAGGTACACGTCGTCCTCCATCGAAAAGGCCATGTCCGGCCGGTCGGGCGGCGGCGCCCAGTTGAGCCACAGCGCGTGCGACGGCGGCGGCGGCAGCGTCGCCGCGATGCGCGTGAGCCCGGGCAGCAAGGCGTCGATCGGCGCCCTGGTCCACATGTTGTCGACCGCGTAGCGGTGCCCGTCCGGGTAGTGCGACATCACCATGCGGTACATGACGCTGATCGGCGCCGGCACGAACGGGACGCGCAGCGCGCCCTTCCGCCGCAAGGGCCCCTTGTTGAGGAACGACAGCGCCGAGAGCGCCTCGCCGTACGAGTCGGCGAAGACCGGCGCGAACACCTCGATGCCCGGGCCGCCCACGCCGAACGCCTTGCGGCTGAGCACGAGCTGGAGCTCCACCGCGCCCGGCACCTCGCGGCCGATCGCGTGCGCGAAGCGGAAGACCTCCTCGAGCCGGGCCATCGGGAAGCTCTGGAACGCGAAGCCCGCGACGCGCGGCCGCCGGTACACGCGCAGGTGGAAGCGCGTCACGACGCCGAAGAACCCCGCGCCCGCGCCGCGCGCGGACCAGTAGAGGTCGGCGTTCTCGTCGGCGCTCGCGTGCACGAGCTCGCCGTCGGCGGTCACGCAGTCGATCGCCTCGACGCTCATGCACGCCGGTCCGAGCACGCGGCTGTGCCAGCCGAACCCCCCCTGCAGGAGGTAGCCGCCCACGCACACGCCGATGCAGTGCCCGGCCGGGAAGAAGAGCCCGTGCTTGCCGAGGAGCGCCGCGAGCGAGTGCCCCGCGCGGCCCGGCCCGGTGGTCGCGCGAAGGGCCGGCGCGTCGACGTGCGCGTCCTTCAGGCGAGAGACGTCGAGCAGCATCCCGCCGTCGCGCACGTGGTTGCCCGACCAGCTGTGCCCGCCCGAGCGCACGCCCACGCGCTGCCCGTGCCGCCTCGCGTGCCGCACCGCCGCCACGACGTCGTAGACGTCGCGCGCCTGCACGATCACGTCGGGGTAGCGATCGGGCACGCGCGCGTTCCACATGGTCGCGCGCCGCGCGCCCTCGTAGGCGGGCTCTCCGCGCCGCAGCATCCGCTCGCCCAGGCCAGCATCTGCCCGGGCATCTCCTCGCGATGAAGCCATGCCCCGATGCTAGAGTCGCCGCGCACGTCGCGAAATGGCCGAGTTCGGCCATGCCATGCGCAGGAAGCGGCCATCATGGATCTCGAGGATCTCCGGGCATTTCTCGCGGTCGCCGAGACCGGATCGTTCCTCACGGCGGCCAAGGCGCTGCGCCTGTCGCGGGCGACGCTGCGCCGCCGCATCGACGAGCTCGAGGCCCGCGCGGGCGTGCCGCTCCTCGAGCGCACGCGCCTCGGCGCGACGCCCACGGACGCGGGCGCCAAGCTCCTCGCGCGCGGGCGCGTGATGGTGCAGGAGGCCAGCGCGGTGCTCGAGTCGGTGCGCGAGGTGGGCGCCGAGCCGTCGGGCCTGCTGCGCGTGCTCCTGCCCGTCGGCCTGCCGCCGCACGTGCTCGTGCCGCTCCTCGCCCTCTTGCGCGAGCGCCTGCCGCGCCTGCAGTTCCGCCTCGCCTTCTCCGACGATCCCGTCGGGGGCCTGGTCGAGGACGTCGACCTCGCGGTCCACTTCGGCGAGAAGAGCCCGCCTGGGCCGTGGATCGCGCGCGAGATCCTGCGCGTGCGCATCTGGGCCGTCGCGCACGAGGACTACCTCGGCCGCCGCGGCACGCCGTGCTCGATCGACGAGCTCGACGGCCACGACCTCCTCGCGTGGGAGGCGCCGGGCGAGGACGGGCGCCTGTGGCCGCGGGTGCAGGGTGGGACGTTCCAGGTGGCGCCGCTCGTCGTCGCGCGCCACATCCACCTCGTGCGGCAGCTCGCGATCGCGGGGCAGGGCATCGCGCTCGTGCCGGACGCGCTCTTCCCCGATCCCGGCGTGGAGGTGGGCGCGCTCGTGCCGGTGCTGCCCGCGCTCGTCGGGCGTCAGGTGGGCGTGCGCGTGATCGTGCCGCGGGTGCTCGCGCACCTGCCCCGCATCCAGGCGGTGCTCGCGCTGCTCGAGCCGTTCCTCGGAAAGATGAGGGGTTGATGTCGGACGCCGTGGAGATACAGGGGTTGACGAAGCGCTACGCGGGACACCTCGCGGTCGACGATCTCGCGCTGTCGGTGCCGGCGGGCTCGATCTTCGGCCTCCTCGGGCCGAACGGCGCGGGCAAGTCGACGACGCTGCGCATCGCGCTCGGGATCCTGGGCCGCGACGCGGGACGGGTGCTGCTCCTCGGCAAGGACCCGGCCGCCGAGCGCGGCGTGCTCGCGCGCATCGGCTACCTGCCGGAGGAGCGCGGGCTCTACAAGAAGATGAGCGTGACGGACTGCATCGTCTTCTTCGCACGCCTCAAGGGCGTGACCGCGCCCGAGGCGCGCCGCCGCGCCGCCGACTGGCTCGAGCGCATGTCGCTCGGCGGCTGGGGCGGCCGCCGCGTGGAGACGCTGTCGAAGGGCATGCAGCAGAAGGTGCAGTTCATCACGACGGTGCTGCACGATCCCGAGCTGGTGGTGCTCGACGAGCCCTTCTCCGGCCTCGATCCGGTCAACCAGGGCGTCCTCCGCGACACCGTCGTCGACGCGCACCGCCGCGGCAAGACCGTCCTCTTCTCGACGCACATCATCGAGCACGCCGAGGAGATCTGCGACCATGTGGCCATCATCTCGGGCGGCAAGAAGGTCCTCGACGGCTCGCTCGCGGCCATCCGCCGGAGCGGCGGCGACCGGCGCTGGATCGTCGAGGTCGAGGGGGCGCCGCCCGACGCGGAGTCGACGCTGCGGTCCGAGCGCACGTTCGCGAGCGTCGCGAGCCGGCCGGGCGGCTTCTCGATCGAGCTCGCGCCAGGGGCCGAGCCGCGCGCGGTGCTCGAGGCCGCGGCGCGCCTCGCCGGCGTGGTCACGCGCGTCGCGCGCGCGGACAAGACGCTGCGCGAGGTGTTCGTCGAGCGCGTGGGCGCGGGGGCGGCGTCGTGAGCGGCCTTTCGATCGTGATGCGCCGCGAGCTCGTCGAGCGCGTGCGCAGCCGCGCGTTCCTGCTGTCCACGCTGCTCATGCCGCTCTTCATGGTGGCCGTGTCGGTCCTGCCCGCCGTCATCGCCAAGAAGGGTGGGGCGCACCGCAAGCTCGTCCTCGTCGACGAGGCGCCCGAGCCCGTCGGCGCCGAGCTCGTCGGAAGGCTCACCGCGAAGGACCGCGAGGCCGGCACGACGCGCTTCGAGATCCGCCACGTGCGCGCTCCGCTCGCGAGCCAGCAGGACGCGCTGCGGCTCGAGGTGCTCGAGGGCAAGCTCGACGGGTACCTGTGGTTGCCGCCCGACGTGCTCGCGACGAGCCGCGTCGGCTACCGCGCCAGGAACGTGGCCAACGTGTCCGAGCAGGGCGAGCTGCGCCGCGCCGCGTCCGAGGTGGTGCAGGGCGTGCGCGCGAGGCGCGAGGGCATCGACCCGGTGCGCATCGCCGAGGTCCTCCGGCGCGTCGAGCTCGACGCGGTCAAGCTCACGAAGGCCGGCGACGCCGGCGCCGACGCCACGAGCGCGTTCTTCTTCGCCTACCTCCTGGCGTTCGCGATCTACATGCTCGTCCTGCTCTACGGCCAGAACGTCATGCGCAGCGTGCTCGAGGAGAAGACGAGCCGCATCGCCGAGGTGCTGATGAGCAGCATGCGCGCGACGCACCTGCTCTACGGCAAGATCCTGGGCGTCGGCGCGGCGGCGCTCCTGCAGGTCGTCATCTGGGCGGCGGTGCTGACGCTCCTCGCCACGCAGTCGCACCTCATCGCGCAGAGCCTGGGCTTGCCGACCGAGGCCATCAAGACCGCCCACGTCGAGCCCGTCATCGGCCTCGTGCTCGTGGCCTTCTTCCTGCTCGGTTTCTTCCTCTACGCGGCCATCTTCGCCGCGGTCGGCGCCGCCGTCTCGAGCGAGCAGGAGGCCCAGCAGGCCGCGTTCCTGCCGATCATGATGCTCATCGTGCCGCTCCTCTTCCTCATGCCGGTCATCTCCGACCCGCTCGGCACCACCGCCCGCGTCCTCGGCACGATCCCCTTCACCTCTCCCGTCGTGATGCCGATGCGCCTCGCGGCCACGGCGATCCCGGCCGGCGAGGTCGTCCTGTCGCTCGCCCTCCTCCTCGCCACGCTCCTCGGGGTGGCCTGGCTCTCGGGCAAGATCTACCGGATCGGCATGCTCTCGACCGGCAAGAAGCCGTCGCTGTCCGAGCTCCTCCGCTGGCTCCGCACGCCCTGATTGCGATCGGCGGCCTCGGAAGGCCGCCGCGCCGACCCCCTAAATGACCGGCCGCGATTCGGAGACACCCCTCGACGGTGGAGGAATCACGAGGAGTTGGATCGTTCGGCCAGCCCACTTCGGGTGCGCCCAGGGCTTTGAGCTTGCATCAAGCCGCCGCAGGCGGCTCGCGGCCAAC
>CAZQJC010000182.1:0-20750 GCA_964593795.1 uncultured Myxococcales bacterium
CGCGCCGCCCGTCGCACCCGCGCCGCCCGTCGCACCCGCGCCGCCCGTCGCACCCGCGCCGCCCGTCGCACCCGCGCCGCCGGCCTCACCTGCGCCGCCGGCCTCACCTGCGCCGCCGGCCTGCCCCGCGCCGCCGGCCTCACCCGCGCCGCCGGCCTGCCCCCCGCCGCCCGTCGCGCCCGCGCCGCCGCCACCCGCGGTCGATCCCGCGCCGCCACCGGCGGTGCCGCCGGAGCGCCCCGCCGCGCCGCTGCGCCCCGCGCGACCGCTCGATCCCGCCGCGCCCTCGCCACCCGTCTCGCTGCCGCAGCCGACCAGCGCCACGAGCAACAACGTCATCGTCGTCGTTCTCACGGCGCGCGTTCTAGCACGGCGCAACGTTCGTCCATCCCTTTCGTGGGCGATCTCACCCCCACCGCCTCTGGTCGGACCTGCGCGATGCTACCGTCGTCTCCTGCAATGCCCGCATTGCTCGAGATCCGCACGCCTCGCTTGCGCCTGCGCCGGTGGCGGCGCGAGGACCTCGAGCCATTTGCGGCGCTCAATGGCGATTTTCGCGTGATGGAGCATTTCCCGGGTTTGGTGGAGCCGGCGGCCAGCCACGCGCTGGTCGGGCGCATCGACGCGCACTTCCGCGAGCACGGCTTCGGCCTCTGGGCGGTCGAGGTCACCGGGGGCGCGCCGTTCATCGGCTTTGCGGGCCTGTGCTACCCCTCGTTCGAGGCCGCGTTCACGCCGTGCGTCGAGGTCGGCTGGCGCCTCTGCAGGGACGCGTGGGGGCACGGCTACGCGACCGAGGCCGCCACCGCCGCGCTCGCCTGCGGCTTCGGCACGCTCGGGCTCCGCGAGATCCTGTCGTTCACGGTCCTCGCCAATCGCCGCTCGTGGCGGATCATGGAGAAGCTCGGCATGCGCCGCGATCCCGCCGGCGACTTCGATCACCCACGCCTGCCGCCCGGCCACCCCCTCGAGCGCCACGTCCTCTACCGCGTGACCGGATCGATGGCAGGCCGGAGCCCGTGAGCGCGAGGCCCTCTCTTACAGCAGCTTTCCCAGCGCCGCCTTGAGCGCGGGCGCCGTCCGCGGATCGTTCGACAGCCGGTCGCACAGCTCGCGCTCGGCCTTGCCGCCGAGGCCGAGCACGGCCTTGACCCACGACTCGGCCAGCTTGGCCGAGCCCATCACGTCGGCGTCCGCGTGCCCCGCGCGAAGGAGGCGCACCAGCTCGGGCAGCGCCTCCTTCGCCTTGGTCGCCAGCGCGGCGTCCACGATCTCCTGCGAGGCCGCGGCCGACAGCGCCGGATCGTGCATCGCCATCACGAGGCGCGCGACCGCGCCCTTGTCCCCGGTCGCCGCGATCGCGCGCGCGACCACGTCCACCGGCGGGTGCTGCGTCGACGTGACGTGATCGTAGCGACGCAGCGCCACCTCGAGGAGCGTCTCGAGCGACGCCTTGTCCTTGCGGCCCACGAGCAGGTCCGCCGCGCGCTGCTGCAGCGGTCCCGGCAGCTCGCTGTCCACCACGCGCAGGAGCTCCTTCGCGCTCTGGGCGCCGGGCTGCGCCGCGATCGCGTCGAGCGCGATGGCCTTGGCCGACGCGTACCGCACGTCGCGGTCCCACACGATCTGCGCGAGCGTCCCGACCACGTCGCCCGCGGCTGCCGTCGCCCCCGCCGCGAAGAGGCCGGCGTCGAAGCTCGCGCCCACGACCGGACCGGGCACGCGCGCGATGCTGCGCTTGGCGCCCGTGCCGGGATCGAGGGCGAACAGCTCGCCGTCCTCGGCGACCGCCAGGATCGCGCCGCCGGTGTGCTCGGACTGCACGATCTCGACGCGCGGGTGCACGTACGCGAACCGCACGACGCCGATCTTGCCGTCCGCGCCCGCGGTCGCGTCGAAGCCGAACACGTAGCGGAAGACGTGCAGCGCCGCCTGCCGGCCGAGCACGGGCTTTCCGCCAGGCTCGAGCCACCACAGCAACCGATTGCGGTCGAGCGCGCTCGCGTCGGCCTCCGCCGTGGCGTAGGCGTCGCGCCCGTACCGCACGCGCTTGGGCGCGCCTCCCGGCAGCACCGCCGTCGTGAAGTGCTGCTCGTCGCGCGGGAACGCGGTCTGGTCGGTCGGGAAGGCGAACACGCCCTCGCCCGAGCCGAGGCCGAGCGCCCCCGGCTGCGGCTGCACGAACGTCACCTCGGCGTCGCGCGAGCGCAGGCGGAGGACCTCCCTGCCCGTCTGCCCGTCGAGCACGGCGATGTACTGGGACGAGAGCGGCAGGAGCACGTGCCCCGAGACGACGACCGGCGTGCCCGCGATGCGCGCCCCCGGCTGGCCCGCCACGTCGTGCGCCCAGCGCGGCTTTCCCGCGGGATCCACGCCGACGACGCGCGCCGAGGCCGCGGTCGGCATCGTCGTCGCGTACGCGCCGGCGTCGTCGCAGTCCACGCCCACGAACGCGCCCGCGACGGGCACCTCTGCGCGCACCGCGCCCGTCGCGACGTCGCGCAGCACGAGCGTGCCCTTGCCGCCGTGCGCCACGAGCGCGCCGCCGACGGCCACCTTGGTCGTGACCTCACCCTTCTGCGTCCAGCGCGTCTGCCCGCTCGCGAGGTCCACCGCGACGAGCGTCCGCTCCGCCCCGGGCGCGCCCGAGACCACGATCGCGAGCGGCTGCCCCGACGCGTTTTTCGGCTTGTCCGCGACCACGAGCCGCGGGCGGACCGCGTCGAGCGCGTCCTTCGGGCTCTCGGCCGCGAGCGGCGAGAGCCCCTTTTGCGCGCAGCCGAGCGCGGCCAGCGCGAGCGCCGCCCCGCAAACCATGTGCCTTGGCGAATACATCAGCGCCCTCCCCGCTCGTCGATGAGCTTCTGCGCGACGTCCTTGGACGGCCGCCCCTTGCCGCCCGGTTGCGCCAGGTAATCCATGAGCGCCGCGGTCGACGCGGCGCCCGGCAGCTTGGCGATGACGCGCAGCACCTCCACGCGCAGCGGATCGGCGACGTCCTCGCGCCGCACGACCTCGGACAGCGCCGACGCGATGATCGCGTCCGGCAGCCGCCCCGCCGACTCGGCGAGCGTCGCCACCGTGCGCGGCGTCGCGAGCTTGCCGACCGCCTCGGCCGCCGCCTCGTCCCCGCGCTCGAGCAGCTTGAGCAGGCGCGCCTCCGCGCCGCGATCGCCGCGCGCGACGACGGCCTTGCACGCGGCCGCGCGCACGCTGGCGTCGACGTCGCCGAGGCCGATCCGGATCGCCTCCTCCGCCTTGCCCACCTTCTGGCGCGCGAGCGCGGTGAGCGCGGCGCGGCGCACGGCGGGCGTCGGCCGCGCGGCGAGCGCCACAAGCGCGTCGGTCGCGCGGACGTCGTCGAAGCGCCCGAGGGCCTCGGCGGCGCCCTCGGCGGCGCGCGGCGCGACGCCGTCGGCCAGCGCCGCGAGCAGGAGCTCGAGCGCCTTCGGCGAGCGGTCCAGCCGGCGGAACGCCGAGAACGCCTTGTCCGCGTCGGCGTCGGCGAGCTCGGCCGCGGTCACCGGCGCCGCGTCGGACTTCTCGGCCGCGACCGGCCTCTTCTTCGGCTTGCCTGCCGCCTCGGCCCGCCCGTCGGCGAGCCAGAGCGCGCCCAGCGCCGCCCCCCAGCACAGAACCTTCTTCATGGTGGCGCAGGAAATCACGAGCCCGCGCGGGGATCAATGCGCGCGTCCCGGGCCGGGCGCTCGGGCGCACCGTCAGAGGGGCCGCGACTCGCCGACCTCCACGACCTTGCCGCTCCGACGGAGCCGGATGCGCGAGTGCCCACCGAGCGCGCGCCCGAGCTCGGCGGGCCCTCGGCACGGCGCGCCGTCCACCGCGAGGAGCACGTCGCCGACCTGCAGCCCGGCGGCCGCCAGCATCGCGCGAACGTCCGGACTGGCCGGGACGTCGCCGGGGGTCACGATCCGACAGCCCTCGGCGACGAACGTGATGCTCAGGCCGGGGCGCTCACCCTCGGCCGGCCCTCCCGCGGCGGCACCCCGGACGGACGCCCCCGCCGCGGCCGCCTTCGCCGGCTGGCCTGACGGCGCCGGTGCAAGAGGAGGCGCGGAGGTGTCGTTCCGGGGCGTCGTCGCACAGCCGGCCTCGGCCAGGCACACGAGCAGCATCCACGAGCGCATCCGTCGAGCCTACTCCGTCTCCGCGCCTCCGGCCCACCCGCGTGGCGCCGCATGGGCATGCGGTCGCGGCCGCGCCCGCCCCGGGCGAACCTGGATGCACCATGCTGCACCAGGCCCACCCCGCTTCGAGGACCACGGTTGTGGCCGCGCGCTCGACAGGCAAAGATGCCCGCGTGAGTCGACCGCTCATCGCCTCCGTCCTCGTCCTCGCCCTGCCCCTTTTCGCGCGACCCGCGCACGCGAAGGTCCCGGACCTCTCGGTGAGCGACCTCGGCGCGCTCGCGACCGCCTCCGACGGCGTCGTCGGCACCGCCAAGCAGGCCGGCCGCATCGCCGGCGTCGACGTCGACCACCTCGACGATCTCGGCGAGAAGGCCGCCTACCCCTACGAGGCCGGCGGCGTGCTCGGCTTCGCGATCGCCGAGTACGCGCAGCGCACCGGGTACAACGACCTCCTCTACTTCACGTACATCATGTACGCGGGCGCGCTCGCGCCGCTCGCGTTCGCGCTCAACC
Source organism: uncultured Myxococcales bacterium (assembly GCA_964593795.1). Classification (GTDB taxonomy): domain Bacteria; phylum Myxococcota_A; class Polyangia; order JAHFDS01; family JAHFDS01; genus JAHFDS01. Next base: position 4,662 of record CAZQJC010000182.1, read on the forward strand.
CGGGCGACGCGAAGAACGGCAGGGCGCCGCGCGGCCACAAGCTCGACTCGAGCATCTACACGCTGGCGTTCGAGAAGAAGTCCGCGCTGACGGGCGCGCTGCAGCGCCAGCCGAGCGGCCTCGCGCTCGGCTACGACTTCAAGTACCAGTACGTCCACCCCGACTGGGGCTGGACCGTCGGCGCCGACGTCACCTGGCAGCAGACCAACATCGACGAGAGCGAGTTCATCTACCTGACCGGGTTCTTCGCCAAGCTCGACCTGCCCCTCGGCGCGGACCTGGCGAGGCTCGCCGGGCACGCGGCGGGGTCGAGCTGGCTCAAGCGGCAGCGGCTCATGGTGCGCGCCGGGCCGAGCGCGTTCTGGAACTGGATCCGCGTCGGCGACTACGCGACCGACGTGCCGCTCGCCAAGCGCATCAGCGACAACATCGGCCTCGCGTCCGGCTACGGCTTCGCGTTCGACGGCGAGCTCGACGTCGAGCTGGTCCCCGGCATCGTGCGCGGCGTCGGCCGCTTCGAGCGCGGGCAGTACCCGAAGATCAGCACCAGCAAGATCACCGGCAACCAGGGCGCGCTGCTCGCGATCATCGCCTTCGACGACCTGCGCGGTGCCAAGAGCTACACCTGGCAGCGCCTCGCGGTCGGACTCGACTTCCCGATCGGCCAGACCGCCAAGTCGCTCGGGCTCGCCGGAGACTTCTCGCGGCTCGAGACCAACTCGGGCACCGGCGTCTCCAACCGCGGCGTCTCCATCAAGATGAAGTGGAGGTGGTGATGCGACGGCCATCCACCCTCATGGCATCGATCCCCGTCGCGGCCGCGCTGGCGCTCGGCGGGTGCTCGAAGAAGATGCCCACGACCTGCAAGACCGAGGGCACGGCGCTCCTGCGCGAGTCGCTCGCGATCGCGACCGGCTCCGAGACCACGCCGCACGTGTGCGTGGACGTGCACGCCGCCTCGCGCCGCGACGCCACGAACACCGACCCTGGGCGCGACGAGTCGTTCGCGGTCACGAAGCCCGACGTGATCCCCTGGACCCAGGTCACCTACGAGGACGCCGTGCTCGCGTGCGGGCGCGCCGGGAAGTTCCTGTGCAGCAGGAAGACGCTCAACCTCCTCGGCGAGTCCACGGGCGGCGCCGGCTACTACAAGCAGACGGTCAAGACGATCTACGCGCTCGAGCCGACGAGCTCCCTCGCCGACGTGCGCGACCAGCCCGAGGGCGCGAACACGCACGAGCGCGAGTCGATGCAGGTCGTCTACCCGGAGAGCCTCGGCCTCTCGTACTGGACCGACGAGGGCAAGGTCTTCGGCACCCTGTCGGATGGCTCCTCGTCGAACGGCACCATCATGTCGACCGACGCGGTGCCGGCCGCGGGCTTCAAGCACCCGCTCCTCGCGTTCCGGTGCTGCTTCGACTCGCGCTTCGAGGGCGCGTTCGAGCGGCTCGCGCCCGATCCGAGCCGCGTGCGCTCGGACCTCCCTCCCGTCCCGATCGCGGGCGACGGCGGCGCAGGGACGCCGCCCGACGGTGGCCCCCGCGACGGCGGACCGCCCGACGCGCGGCCCGACGCGCGGCCGCCCGACGCAGCCCCGGGCATGCCCGGCCAGGCGCTCGTGATCGCGACGGCGGGCGACGGCGCCGAGGCTCCCGACACCGGGCTGCCGGCGGCGATGACCGAGCGCACGCTCGAGGCGTGGGTCAGGACGACCCGTGGCGGCGCGATCTTCATGTACGGCGGCGGTGGCGGCTTCGACACCGCGATCGGCATCGGCACCGTGATGAACCGGGTGGCCGTCATCCGCGGCGGCGGCGTCTCGGGCGTGCCGCAGAGCGCCCCCGTGCTCCTCGACGACGCGTGGCACCACGTCGCGATCGTCTTCGTCTCCGAGCCGGGCTACCTCCAGTACAGGATCTACCAGGACGGGCGGCTGCTGCACTCGGACCGGCGCTCCTTCGTCACGATGCCCGTCGGCAAGCTCGCGATCGGCCACGCGGTGGGCGGCGGCGACGTGTTCTTCGGCGCCATCGACGAGGTGCGCATCTGGAGCCGCGCGCTGACCGAGGAGGAGCTCGTGATGCGCATGCGCCAGCCGCTCACCGGCGGCGAGCCCGGCCTCGCGCGCTACTACGACATGAACGTGATGGGCGCGGGCGCGGGGGTGACCATCCCCGATCGCGGGCCGATGCACGTCGACGCCACCACCAGCGGGAGCTCGATGTTCTCGCCGTCGGGGGCCTTCGGGTTCTGACGCGGGCTATGCTCGGGTCGTGCCGCGGATCTACCTCGACCACAACGCCGGCGGACCGCTCGTCCCCGAGGCGCGCGAGGCGATGGCCGAGGCGATGGAGCGCCCCGCGAACCCGTCGAGCGTGCACGAGGAGGGTCGCCGCGCCCGCGACCTCGTCGAGCGCGCGCGGCAGTCCGTGGCGGCGCTGGTCGGCGCGAGCCGCGACGACGTCGTCTTCACGAGCGGGGGCACCGAGGCGAACGCGCTCGCGCTGCGCGGGGCGATCACGGTCGCCCGCCGTCGCCTCGTCGTGAGCGCCGTCGAGCACCCGTCGATCCGCGCCACCGCGGACGCGCTCGCCGCCGAGGGCTCCATCGTGACGGTCCTGCCCGTGGGCGCCACCGGCCACGTCTCGCTCGGCGCGCTCGAGGCCGCGCTCGCCCCAGACGTCGCGCCAGGCGTCGCGCTGGTCTCCGTGCAGGCCGCGAACCACGAGACCGGCGTCCTCCAGCCGCTCGCCGAGATCGCCGCGCGCACGCGCAACGCGGGCGTGCCCCTGCACGTGGACGCGGTGCAGGCCGCCGGCAAGGTCGCGCTGCCGCTCGAGGTGGCCGACTTCGTCTCCGTGTCCGCGCACAAGCTCGGCGGCCCCGCCGGCGCCGGCGCGCTCGTCGCGCGTGCCCCGCTCGCGGTCCTTGCGGGCGGGCACCAGGAGCGCGGCCGCCGCGGGGGCACGGAGAACCTCGTGGGCATCTGCGGCTTCGGCGCCGCCGCGCGCGTCGCGCACGCCGCGTCGTCTCATGCGCCCATGCAGATGCGTCAGCTCCGCGACAGGCTCGAAGCTGGCCTCGTCGCGCTCGGCGGGCGCGTGCACGGCGGCGAGCCGCGCGCGCCCGGGACGCTCTCGATCGCCTTTCCCGGCGTGCCCGGCGACGTCCTCGTGCAGTCGCTCGACCTCGCCGGCATCGCCGCCTCGACCGGCGCCGCGTGCACGTCCGGCACGATCGCGCCCTCGCCGGTGCTGCTCGCGATGGGCCTTTCGCCCGCGGAGGCGCGGCAGGCCGTGCGGTTCTCCCTCGGCCCCACCACGACCGCCGCCGAGATCGCCGAGGTCCTGGCCGTCGTGCCGCAGCTCCTCGCCCGCATCCGCCGCGTGCTCGCGGAGTGAAGTCCGTCATGGAGACCCAGCTCTGTGACCGCTACGCGAACCGGGACTGGGCGCGGCGCACGTTCGGGGCGCTCGCGGATCGCCTCGGCGCGTCCTACCTGCGCACCGACGTGCTCGCGGACGAGGCGGTGGCCGCCCTCGCCCCGCTCGCTCCGGCGGAGCGCGACCGCGTGCTCTCGGCCGCGCTCACCCGCGGCGCCGACGCGAGCGCACCCGCGCCGCTGCGCGCGCTCTTCGCCGAGCTCGAGCGCATCCCACCCTGGGTCGACTTCGCCGCCATCGATCGCGGCGCTCGCACCTACCAGCGCACCGGGCTCGCCTCCGCGCTGGTGCTCTCGGCGTACTCGCTGATGTACGGGTACCGCGTCGGCGCGGCGGTCAAGCCGCTCGCGATGACCGGGCGGCTCGATCGCATGGCCCGGCGGCGCCTCGTCGAGACCGGCCGCTTCGTCCACGACGTGATGCAGGTCGGCGGCCTGCGGCGGCACGCGCCCGGCTTCGCGGTCACCGTGCGCGTGCGCCTCATGCACGCGCAGGTCCGCCGCATGATCCTCGCGCGCGGCCAGTGGGACGCGCAGGCGTTCGGCGCGCCCATCAACCAGGGCGACATGCTCGGCACGCTCCTCGAGTTCTCGATCTACATGCTGCGCGGCTGCGCGCTGATGGGCTTTCGGTTCGACGCCGCCGAGCGAGACGCGGTGGTCCACGCGTGGCGCTACTGCGGCCACCTGAGCGGTGTCGGCGAGGAGCTCCTCGCGCTCATCGACAGCCACGCCGCGGCCGAGCGCACGACCGCGCTCGTCGAGGGCATCCAGACCGGCCCCGACGCCGACTCGGTGGCGCTCGCGGCCGCGCTGCGCGGTGTGTGGACGGGCGCGGGTGGCGACGCGGTGGACCGGCTCCTTGGGGGCGTCCTCGGCCGGTACCACGACGGCCTGTGCTGGGCGTTCGTCGGCGACCAGACGGCCCGCGACCTCGGCACGCCGCACCGCGCGTGGCGCCGCACGATCGTCCCGACGCGCCTCGTCGTCGGCGCCGTCGAGCGCGCGAGGCGCCTCGTTCCCGGCCTCGGCGCGGCCCTCTCGCGCCTCGGCAACGCGCACCTCGGCCAGGTCCTCGCCGCGGAGCTGGGCCGCAAGGAGCCCACGTTCGTGGCCGAACGCCTGGCCTGATCGCGTCAGAGCGCGAGCTGGCCGCTCGCGACGATCGGCTCGCCCGCGTCGTCGACGCCGCGCGCCACGACGACCACGCGCTTCGTGCCCGCGGGAAGCTGCGACAGATCGACCTCGCACAGGCGCCCGCCGCCGGCGGCGGAGCGGTCCTCGAGGCCCCAGAGGTCGCGGCGCTCGCCCTTGGCGTCCTCGACGAGGATGCGCACGCGCGCGTGCAGGACCTGTCCGCCATCGACGGTGACGACGCCCTCGCGCGAGATGTGGGCGCTGCCGCGAAGCAGCATCGCGAGCGCGCCGGAGGCGTGCCGGACCGCCATCGGCAGGAGCACCTGCGCGTAGGCGGCGTGGACCTTGTCGTCGAGGGTCAGCTCGAGCCGGCCTTCGCTCAGCGTCAAGCGCGCCAGGAACGGGACGACCTCGCCGGCGACGTAGCCGCCGCCGAGCCGCAGCCCGCGCGGCGCGGGACCCGCGAGCGGCGTCGTCTCCGCGAGCCGCGCCTCGATCGCCTGCGCGCTCGTCCGCGCGCTCACGGCGACTGCCGGCGGCAGCGTGCCCGGCGACAGGAAACCGCGCTGGACGGCCTCGGCGAGCTGCTTGAAGTGATCGGCGAAGCGCGGCAGCCGGATCGGCGTGGCCCCCGGCACGCCGAGGCGCCCGTAGTGGCGCGCGACCCACGTCTCGTAGCGGCTCCCGCGATCGAACGGCGTGTCCGAGAGCCGCTCGAGGTGGCCCACGCGGAAGTCGTTGCGGACGTGCGTCGGCGACGCCATGTCGGCCACGAGCGACGTCAGCGCGCCCGCGCACAAGAGCGCCCGCGCGAGCGCGCTGGCGCGATCGTTCGGCGTCTTGCCGACCGCCGCCTGCTCGATCGCCGCCCAGAAGGCCGGCAGGCCGAGCTCGTTGTCCTTCGCTGCCGCCCACTCCGGCGCGGGACGCCCGGTGAGATCGAACGGCCCGCCGAGCTCGCGACCGCCCGCGATGGCGAGCCAGAGGCGCGCGCCGAGGTGCCGGTCGTCGAGGCCCTTGCCCGTGCGGGGATCGAAGAAGTGGTGCCGCACGCGCGCGGCGGGCGTCGACTCGAGGACCGCACCGGCCAGCAGCCACGAGAGCGCCGGCAGCCGCCCGCGCTCGGGCAGCAGGCCATCGGCCGGATCGAGCAGCTCGAGGTGCTCGCCGAAGAGCGCCTCCTCCTTCGGCCCGAGGACGAGCGGCTCGAACTGCCCGAGCGGCAGCCCGAAGCGATCGAACAGGATCTTGTGCAGCTCGACCGCCTCGGCCGCCCGCTGCGCCACGCCCGAGAGCGTGGTCGTCGGGTCGTACGCGGCGGCGCGGCCGGAGGCCGCACAGACGAACACCAGGGCCAGCGCACCGGCGACGCGGAGCCCGCTCACTTTCGCGCCCCCACGAGCGCGGGCAGGCGGCCCGCGATCAGCTTGGCGAGCTGCGCGACCACCGGGTACTGCCGGCACTGCGCGATGCCGCACGTGACCTGCACCAGCGTCCCGAGCGGCTCGTCGACGAAGATGACCGCGAGGATGTCGCCCTCGCCCGCGCGGAACGACCGCGTGCCGGCGTCCTCGGAGACGCGCACGTTCGGCAGCGCGCCGACGAGCTTGCCGTACTCGTCCTTGGCCAGGTCAGCTCCGAGCACCCAGACCCGGAGCGCCACGTCGTAGTGCTCGCCCTGCTCGGCCGCGCGGAAGTGCAGCGTGTCATAGGTCATGCTCCGCGGCGTATCGGGCAGCCGTTCGAGCACGAACTTGCCCTTGAACCCGGTGCGCGACCGGATCTCCTCCTCGGTCAGGAGCTTCGACGCGTCGAGCAGGCGCGCCTCGGGGGGCTCGAGCGCCTGCTGCAGCGGCGTGTCCGCGCGCTTCTGCGCCTCGAGCCCCGCCTCCGCGAGCTCCCACGCCGCCGCCTTGCGCACCGCGGCCGAGCCGGCGAGATACGCGAGGTGCGCGGAGTGCGAGAAGCCGTCCGCGGGCCGGTCGAGCTTGATGACGTGCCCCACCTGCGCGAAGTCGCGGCGCACGGCGCCGTCGGGGAACACGTGGTCGGACCGATAGCCGACGTAACCCTTCTTGTAGATCACGAGGCGGAAGCGGGCCACGCGGGCCGAGAGCCCCCCGGGAGCGTCGAGGAGGCGCGGGATCTCGTAGCGCCCCTCGGCGTCGGTCTTGACGACCTCCTCGAGCGCGCCGCTCGGCGAGGCCGTTCCGAGGCCCCGCGCGAACGCCCAGGACGCCGACACGAGCGCGCCGACGACCGGTTTCTCGGTCTCCGAGTCCAGCACCTGACCCTCGTAGGGCCCGAGCAGATCGCCCATGCGCGTGGTCGCCGGCGTCTGCGAGAACGGCGCAGGATCGACGATGGGCGCGCAGGCGGCCAGGGCGAGGACCGGCCCGACGACGCGCAGGAGGGACACCACGGAGGGCCGTGTTCTTGCTAGCAAAGCGCGCTGTTGATACCCTCTGGCCGCCGGTGTTGCAACCCTTTCGGCCGTTCGAGGCCGGGGGAGCAACCCCGAGGAGCGAGACGTGAAGGCGTGTCCGAACTGCGGCGGCACCAACGACGATTCACAGCGCTTCTGCAGCCAGTGCGGAGCGCGACTGCCTGATCGTGCGGCCGCGCCGGCCGCGGCGCCACCCGCGGCGAGCGGCCGGGGCAGCAGCTCGCCGAGCCGGCAAGGCGCCCCGACGGCGCCGCCGCCCATCGTCGCACCTCCGCCGGTCGCCCCGCAGGCGCCGCCGCCGATCGCCAAGCCGGCGCCCGCGCCGAACGGCAGGGCGGGCCGCATCCCGACGCCGATCGCATCGTCCGACATGTCCCCGGTCGCCTCCGGCATCGTGTCGCGGCAGTCGAGCCCCAAGCCCGCGCCCCTGCCCGGCCCGTCGGTGATCGTCACGATGGATCCCACACGACGCGAGGACCGCGCGCAGCCGGCGCGCCTCGTCGCGGTCCGCCGTGACGGCACCGACGGCGACGCGTTCGGCCTCGAGGGCCCGGTCTCCGACGTCGGTCGGGAGGGCTGCGAGGTCTCGTTCCCCGACGACCTCTACCTCGCGCCGCTGCACGCGCGCATCGAGCGCCGCCCCGAGGGCTTCATGCTCTGGCCGGTCGAGCGCCGTAACGGCGTCTACGTCCGCGTGCGGCGCCCGCACGAGCTGCGCGCCGGCGACGCCGTCCTGATGGGCCGGCAGCTCCTGTTCTTCGAGCTCGTGTCGGACGCCGAGCTCAACCTGCCGCCGCAGAGCGTGGGCGGCGTGTTCCTCTTCGGCACGCCGGTCAAGGTGCCGTGGGGGCGGCTCGTGCAGCAGACGACGACCGGCGCGCCGCGCGACGTCCACCACCTCGTCCGCGACGAGGTCGTGCTCGGCCGCGAGGGCGCCGACATCTCGTTCCCCGACGACGAGTTCGTCTCGCGCCGCCACCTCGTGCTGCGCCGGATGGTCGAGGGAACCACGGTGCGCCTCCTGGCCGAGGACCTCGGCTCATCGAACGGGACGTTCCTGCGCGCCCGTGAGCCCGTGCTGCTGACGCACGGCGACCTGCTCAGGCTGGGCGACCAGCTCCTGCGCTTCGAGCAGGGATGACCGCTCCGGCGGTGACCCCCGAGACCGCGAGCGACGACGAAGAGGTCCGCCTCGAGATCGCCATGCTCACGGATCCGGGGCTCGTCCGCGAGAAGAACGAGGACAGCCTCGCCGTGGTCGAGCTCGATCGCGGCCTCCGCCGGCTCGAGGACGTGCGCACGCACAAGCTCGGCGCGCGCGGGACGCTGCTCGTCGTGTGCGACGGCATGGGCGGCGCGGCGGCGGGCGAGTTCGCGAGCCAGCTCGGCACCGACTCCGTGCTCGCCGAGGCGGAGGCGTACCCGCCGACCCGCGACGCCGCGCGGCGCGGTCGCCAGCTCCGCACCGCGACCCGCGTCGCGAACCGGCGCATCGTGATGGCCGCGCGCTGGGATCCCGCGCGCCAGGGCATGGGCACGACGCTCACCGCGGCGTGGGTGGCCCGCGGCCCCGACGGTCCCTCGGTGCTGTGCTCGCAGGTCGGCGACTCCCGCGCCTACCTCGTCCGCCGCGGCGAGATCGGCCGGCTCACGCGCGACCAGTCGCTCGCCGAGCAGCTCCTGCAGCAGGGCCACGTGTCCGCCGAGGAGGCCAAGGTCTTCGAGCGCATCGGCATCATCCTGCAGGCGCTCGGCGCGAGCGAGGACGTGCAGCCGGACTTCACGCTGGCGCCGCTCTCGCAGGGCGACGTGCTCCTCCTGTGCTCGGACGGCCTGTCGGGCTGCGTGGCCGACGAGGAGATGCTGACGATCGTCGAGTCCGCGCGGGATCTGCAGGCCGCCGCCGCCGCCCTCATCGCGCGCGCCCGCCAGTCCGGCGCCCCCGACAACGTGACCGCCGTGCTCGCGCGGATAGGCGGCGCGCCCGAGGTCGACATCCCGGCCCCCGAGGCGTACTCCCCGTTCGAGCTCGGCGAGCCGACGCATGATCCGTTGCCCGAGCCCGCCGAGCGCCCGCTCCGCGAGACCACGCGCTTCGACCTCGGCCCGCAGCGCTACCCGAAGGAGCGCGCCGCGCCGCCGCCGCCCACGACCCCGCCCGGTGCGGCCGTTCGCGGCCTCTTCGCCATCGGCGTGCTCGCCGTCGTCACGTTCGGCGTCCTCTGGCTCGCGCTGTAGCCGGATCCCAGGGGGAACAAGGAACAGAGCAATAGATCAACAGGCAACAAGGAACGGGAATGTCGGAAGGCGACGTCCCTCTGCCATTCCTTGGTTCGTGTTGCCTGTTGCTTGTTGCTCCTGTTCCTTGTTCACGCCGCTCCGGACCGGTTCCGCCTGTGACCCCGCTCCCGGGCCCCCGTCACGGAGCCCCTTCTTGCCCGGCTCGGGTCGCCGTGCGACGCTGATGCGTAACCGTCCTAGGGGGGACAAGCACATGCACAGAGGTCTGCCGAAAGCCGAGAAGCGGTGTCCGGGTCTGCTCGCGAAGGTTGCGCTCGTCGCAGGGCTCTGCGCCCTCCCGGTCCGCGCCCAGGCGTCGCTCATCGAGCTCTGGGGCGAGGCCGGCTACGGGACTGTCCAGCAGGGCGGCTCGTTCGCGGACTCGAACATCAAGCCCGACTTCTACAAGGTCAACGGAGGTGGCGCGACCGGCTTCGGCGCGGGCGTGCACGTCCTCTTCGTCGATGGTTATGTCACCTACAACAACCTGTTCGGCGACTACGGCACGGGAAGCCTGACCAAGTTCGGCGTGGGCTTCGGCCCCAACATCGACGTCGGCCCGATCAAGGTCTTCTTCACGGTCGGCGGCGGCATCGGCTACATGACCTGGGACGACAAGGCCAAGGCGCTCCTGCCGGTCAACCCCATGATGATGGGCGCGGCCGGCGGCGCGAGCACGCCCGAGCTCGGCTCGACGATGTACTTCGGCGAGGCGCGCTTCGGCGGCGAGTATCGCATCCCGATCATCCCGGCCTTCGGCCTCGGCGTCGGGGCCTGGGGCAACATCGGCGCGTACTACCAACCGAGCGAGGTCGAGTTCGACACGAGCCTGACGTCGGGCGCCGGCACCGACCCGAACAAGCGCGTGAAGTTCGAGCCGGTCGCCGGCTGGAACTGGGCGCTCATCTTCGGCGTCCGCGGCCACGTCGGGTTGTAGTGCGAGTGGCCGCCTAGGAAGGCGGCCACCAGGAGGGGCGCGCCGCCCCTCCCCCAGTTGGGCAAGTGCTGCCTTGCGCGCCTTCGGCGCGACCCAACTGGGCCCCCCGTCCCTGCGTCTTCGCTCGCTGCGCGAGGGACGCCCTTGCGGCTCGCTTGCGCTCGCCTCCGGATCGGACCTCCCCGCGCTCCCCTCCGAACGTGGACGTGGACGTGGACGTGGACGATCCGAGACGCGCATCCTGACCACTGCATCGTGTAATCTGCAGCGCGTGGACGACGACCTCGCGCGCCTGCGAGTGGCGATCGATGCGATCGATGACGAGATCCTCGAGCGCCTGAACCGACGAGCCGAGCTGGTGACCCAGGTCGGCGCAATCAAGCGACAGAAGCAGCAGAGCTTCTACGTGCCCGCGCGCGAGCGGCAGATCGTGGAGCGGCTCGTCGCGGCCTCGAAGGGGAAGTTTCCCGGCGAGGCCATCCCCGCGGTCTTCCGCGAGATCATCAGCGCGTGCCTGCGGCTCGAGGAGCCGCTCAAGGTCGCGTACTTCGGCCCCGAGGCCACGTTCACGCACATGGCGGCGCAGCGCCGCTTCGGCCTCTCTGCGCTCTACGTGTCGGCGCCGACCATCGGCGCGGTGTTCGCCGAGGTCGAGAAGGGCCAGACCGACTTCGGCGTGGTGCCGGTCGAGAACTCCACCGAGGGCGGCGTCTCGCACACGCTCGACAGCTTCCTCGCGAGCGACCTGCAGATCTGCGGCGAGGTCGTGCACGAGATCGCGCACTGCCTGCTCTCGCACGGCGATCTCGGCGAGATCCGCAAGGTGTACTCGCACCCGCAGGCGCTCGCGCAGTGCCGCATGTGGCTCGGGGCGCACCTGCCGGGCGTCGTACCGATCGAGGTCGCCTCGACCTCGCAGGCCGCGCGCATGGCCAAGGACGACCCGACCGCCGCGGCCATCGCGAGCGAGCTCGCGGCGCAGCTCAACGACGTGCCCATCCGCGCGCGTCAGATCCAGGACGTCGCGCAGAACGTGACGCGATTCCTCGTCCTGTGCCGCCCCGAGCACCTGCCGCGCGTCTCGGCGGCGGCCCCGGGCACGCGCATGCGCACGAGCGTGCTCTTCACCGTGCGCGACCAGCCCGGCATCCTCTACAAGGTGCTGCAGCCGTTCGCCGACCGCGGCGTCAACCTGTCGAAGATCGAGTCGCGGCCGTCGCGGCGGCGCGCCTGGGAGTACGTGTTCTTCCTCGACGTGGACGGCCACACCGACGATCCGCGGATCGTCGCCGCCATCTCCGACCTGCGCGCAGCGTCGGAGCTCGTCAAGGTGATCGGCTCGTATCCGTGCTACGACCCCGAGCCGCCGGCCACGGAGCGCGACAAGGCCGAAGGAAGCGAAGCGCAGAAGGAATGACCGTGCGAGATCCCAGGCCGCTCGTCCTGCCCAACATCGAGGCCCTCAAGCCCTACGTCCCCGGCAAGCCCGTCGAGGAGCTCGAGCGCGAGCTCGGCATCAAGGGCGCCATCAAGCTGGCGTCGAACGAGAACGCGGCGGGCTCGTCCCCGCGCGCGCTCGAGGCGCTCGCGCACCTGCCTCCGCTCGCCGAGTACCCCGACGGGAGCTGCTTCCACCTGCGGCGCGCCCTGGCGACGCACGTCGGCGTCACGCCCGAGGAGATCTTCACGGGCGGCGGCTCGAACGAGATCATCGACCTGCTCGTGCGGACGTTCTGCGCGCCCGGCGACGACGAGGTGCTGTCGTTCTCGCCGTCGTTCATCTGCTACGAGCTCGCCCCCAAGGCGCACGGCTGCCGGCTCGTGCAGGTGCCGCTCGACGAGCGCACCTACGCGTACGACCCGGAGGCGCTGCTCTCGGCGGTGACGCCACGGACGCGGATCCTCTTCCTGTCGAACCCGAACAACCCGACCGGGAGCTGGATGAGCCGCGCGGCGCTCGAGCACCTCGCGAGCAAGCTGCCGCAAGACATCATCCTGTGCGTCGACGAGGCGTACTGCGAGTTCTCGGCCGACCGCGCGTACCCCGACGCCTGCCAGCTCCGCCCGCTGCGAGAGCACATGGTCGTCCTGCGCACGTTCTCCAAGATCTATGGCCTCGCGGCGCTGCGCTGCGGCTACGGGATCATGGCGCCGCGCCTCGTCAACTACCTCGACCGCGTGCGTCTGCCGTTCAACGTGAGCGTACCGGCGCAGGTCGCGGCGATCGCCGCGCTGCAGGACGGCGAGCACGTGCGCCGCAGCGCCTTCGTCAACGCCGAGGGGCTCGCGCAGGTCGAGGCGGGCCTCGACCGGATCGCCGTCAAGCGCTTCCCCACGCAGGCGAACTTCGTGTTCGTCGACCTCGAGCGAGACGGCCGCGACGTCTACCAGGCGCTCCTGCACAAGGGCGTGATCACCCGGCCCATCGGTGGGCCGCGCCACCTCCGCATCACGATCGGCACGCGCGAGCAGAACGATCGCATGCTGCGCGCGCTCGGCGAGGTGCTGGGCCGATCGTGACCCTTCCCGCGCTCGCCGGCAGCCGCCTCGCGCTCATCGGCTGCGGGCACATCGGAGGCTCGCTCGCCCTCGCGCTGGCCGGACGCGTCGGCGCGGTGGTCGGCTTCGACGCGGACCCGGCTCACGCTGCGCGGGCGGTCGCGCTAGGGATCGCCGGCCGCCTCGCGCCGTGCGCGTCGGAGGCGGCGCAGGGCGCCGACGTGGTGGTCGTGGCCGTCCCGGTGCGGGCCCTTGCCGGCGTGCTCTCGGAGATCGCATCTGCCTTGGCGAATGTATCGCTCGTGCTGGACGTGGGCTCGACCAAGGCGGGCGCGCTCGAGGCGGCGCGCAGTCTGCCCGCGCCCGGGCGGTTCGTGGGGTGTCACCCGATCGCCGGGACCGAGCGGAGCGGGCCCGACGCGGCGGACGCGGCGCTCTTCCGCGGCCGGCCGGTCGTCCTGACCCCGGACACCGGCACGGATCCCGCGGCGCTCGCGCTCGCGGAGGAGCTGTGGCGACAGGCGGGGGCGCACCCGCAGAGGATGGACGCGGCGACGCACGATCGCGCGATGGCGGCGTGGTCGCACCTGCCGCACCTCGCGGCGTTCGCGCTGGCCGGCGCGGCGGACGCGTGCCTCGAGGCGCTCGGCGCGGGGCGCGAGCTCGGCGCGCGGTCCCTCCTCGACGGCACGCGCGTCGCCGCCAGCGCGCCCGAGACCTGGACGGACATCCTGCTCGAGAACGCTGGCCCGGTGCGCGAGGCGACGGCGCTCCTGCGCGCGCGGCTCGACGCCCTCGACGCGGCGATCGGGCGAGGAGACGCGGGCGCGCTCGGCGCGCTGCTCGCGGAGGCGCGGGCGGCGCGGCTCCGCCTGGCCGGGGGCGGGCCGCCGTGAGGCCTCGGGGGCGCATCCCGCTCCTCGCGCTGCTGGCGCTCTGCGCCTGCGCGCACAAGGCGCCGGCCGGCGGCGACGGCGGCGGCGCGAAGGCCGCCCGCGACGACGATCCGATCTCGCTCCTGCCCGCGGGCGCGGAGGCGCTCCTCTACGTGGACATGGCGCGGCTGCGGCAGGCGCCGCTCGTCGCGCGCGCGGAGAAGCTGGCGCCCAAGGAGCTCGAGCGGCTGCGCACCGTGTTCGGCTTCGACCCGGTGAGCGACGTGGATTCCGCGGCGATCGGCCTGTACCAGCTCGGCGATCGCGGCGAGGCGCTGTTCGTGGTGCGCGGGCGCTTCGACGTCGACAAGGCGCTCGCGGCGTTCTCGACCTCGGGGCCGGGCGCGGCGGCGCGCGGCGAGCACCGCGGCGTGCCGCTCGTCGATCGCGGCGGGGAGTCGATGGGCTTTCCGACGCCACGCGTGCTCGTCTACGGCTCCCGCGCAGCGTTCCGGCGCGCGGTGGATCGCGCCTTCGGCATCGGCCCCTCGGTCGAGGAGGACCGCGAGCTCGAGACGCTCTGGCGGAGCGCCGCCGGGGCGGGTCCGGGCGTGGTGCGGGTCGTCCTCGTGACCACGGAGCGCCTCCGCGACAAGAGCCGGGAGGACCTCGGCGACGCGTCCGAGGTGCGGACGCTGTCGGGGCGGCTCGACCTCGAGGACGGCATCGACCTGTCGGTGATCGCCGACGTGCAGGACGCGGGGCTCGCGACGCGGGTGGACGGCGAGGCGCAGCGGCGGCTCAAGGATCTCGGGCGCCAGCCGGCGATCGCGATGTTCGGCCTCGGGCAGTACCTCGACGGCATCACCGTGCTCTCGCAGGGCGCGCGGGTGCTGGCGTCGCTGCGCCTGAACCAGGAGCGGCTCGACGCGCTGCTCGCGCGGCTCGAGCAGATCGCGGAGCTACGCCGCCGCGCAGGAGAGGAGCACCATTGAGGCTCGAGGTCAGGCCCTGTGCGGGGCCGATGCGCGGGCGCGCGCGCGTCCCCGGTGACAAGTCGATCGGCCACCGCGCGGTGCTGTTCGGCGCGCTCGGCGACGGCTGCTCGCGCGTGCGCGGGCTCTCGGGCGGCGAGGACAACGCGCGCACGGTGGGCCTGCTCGAGGCCCTCGGCGTGCGCATCGAGCGCAAGGACGCGCACTCGCTGGACGTCCACGGCAGGGGCCTCGCCGGTCTGCGCGCGTCCGCCGGCCCGCTCGAGTGCGGCAACTCCGGCACCACGATGCGCCTGTGCGCGGGCCTGCTCGCGGGCGTCCCCGGGCGCCACGTGCTCGTCGGCGACGAGTACCTGCACCGCCGGCCCATGCGGCGCGTGGCGGCGCCGCTCCGCGCGATGGGCGCAAGGCTCGAGGGCGCGGCCGGCGCGAAGCCGGGCGAGCTCTACCCGCCGCTCACCATCGACGGCCAGCGGCCCCTCTCGGGCCTCGTGCACGTGTGCGAGGTCGCGAGCGCGCAGGTCAAGAGCGCGGTCCTCCTCGCGGGCCTCTCCGCCGACGGCGTCGTGACCGTGCGCGAGCCGGGCCCCTCGCGCGACCACACCGAGCGCATGCTGCGCGCGCGCGGCGTGCCGCTCAGGGTGGACGGCCTGTCCGCCACGCTCGACCCGCGCGGCTGGGACCGCCGCATCGCGGCGCTCGACGTGGACGTGCCCGGAGATCCGTCGTCGTCGGCCTTCCTCGCGGTCGCCGCCGCGATCGTCCCCGGCAGCGAGCTCCGCGTCGAGGACGTCCTGCTCAACGACACGCGCACGGGCTTCCTCGACGCGCTCGTCGCGATGGGCGCCGGCGTCACGATCGAGGATCGGCGCGACGCGGGCGGCGAGCCGGTGGGCAACATCGTGATCCGCGCCGGCGCCCTGCGTGGCACGACCATCGCGGGAGAGCTCGTCGTACGCGCGCTCGACGAGCTGCCGGTGCTCGCGGTGGCGGCCGCGTGCGCCGAGGGCATGACCGTCATCCGCGACGCCTCGGAGCTGCGGGTCAAGGAGAGCGATCGCGTGGCGACCACGGTGCGCATGCTACGCGCGCTCGGCGTCACCGCCGAGGAGCGCCCCGACGGCATGATCATCGAGGGCCGCGCGGGCCGGCCGCTCGCCGCGGGCCGCGTCGAGTCCGCGGGCGATCATCGCATCGCGATGTCCGGCGCGGTCGCCTCGCTCCTGTGCGACGGCGCGTGCGTGATCGACGACGCCGACAACGTCCGCACGAGCTTCCCGTCCTTCGTGAGCACGATGCGCGCCCTCGGCGCCGACATCGAAGAGCGATAGCCCCAGCTCTCATGATTCGTCACATCTGCCTAGGCAGATGGAATGTCCTTCTGGGAGTCCAGCACCCCAGAACTTCTGGCCCCTTACACCACGCCCGGCCTCACCCCCGCAGAGCGTTCGGGTCGCGCAACCGCCCCTCTCCCGTCG
>CAZQJC010000183.1:0-5583 GCA_964593795.1 uncultured Myxococcales bacterium
GCCCCCGCATCGTGACGCGCGATGGCTTCCACGGAATGGTTCGCGTAGAGCGCCCGAGCGGCCTCGACGATCGTCGGCGTCGGCCTGTAGGGCGCTTGCGCCCAACCCGACCAGTCCCGGCTGCCTGATGAGGCGGCGGCCAGCACGGCCTCCATCGTCGCGCGGAGACTGGAGGGAACGGACCGCAAGGGCCGAGCCACGTCATCCTCTGCGAACTCCAGACACTGGCTTGGCGACGCGGAAGCCTCGGTAGCGACGAGCACCGGCACGATGACCACCGCATGGCTCGCCTCATGGAAGTTCTTCAGGTCCAGGGCGTAGTCCCACACCTGGTCGATCGCGGCGCGATCGAAGCTGTCCGAGCCGACCTTGAACTCGACCACGAATGCCACCGCGCCGATGAGCAGCACCACATCGACTCGCCGGCCCATGCGCGGGATGTTGAACTCGAAGAAGATCGAGCCGTCGAGGCCCGGGAGTTGGCACTTCAGGATGCCGATCTGCGCCAGCCAGGCATCGCTCTGGGTCGGGTCTACGGCCATTCCGGCGGCTCTGCTGCCGCGCGCGAGCTCACCGATGATGTGGGAGGGGTCGGCGCCGAGAAACCCGGCGATCGACGCGCCGTACCAGGCCCGCGAGAGGGGTGCGTAAACTTCGGCGACCAAATCCAGCCTCACGGACTCCACCTCAGAAGAGAGGAGCGAGTCTCCTCGCGTCAGCGACTCTACCTGGAATCCGGACGGACGGGCCCGCTCGGAGGAGAGACCGCCCGGAGCGCGTCAACGTTTGTGAGACAGAGGGTTGGCGAATTTGGCGTCTCACGGCATGAGGGTGACCTCCGAGTCTGAGGTGCCGGGCGAGGTGATCGAGCGGGCCGCAGCGGGGGTAGCCAGGGTTCGGGTCGGGTCGAGATCGCGGCTCGTGGGGCAACCTCGAGAGTCGACCAGGAGCGGCGGATTGATCCAGACCGCGCTCGACGGCGTCGTCGGCTTCGGAACGCCGCGCTCTTTGCGTCGAACGCGTCGATCGGATTCGGCCAGATCACCGGGCTCCGGGTGAACATCTTCAGCGCCCAGCCCTCGGCAGCAAACGCCGCGAGCGGCGACGTCCTCAGCGCAGACATTCAGATCGACCAGGTCGCACTCACGTCGCCCTGGACGTCGAGCACGCTCACTGCGCTGGCCTCCGTGGACCTCTCCGCCCGGAACCTCGTGCTGAACCCCGGCACGTACTGGCTGTCGGTCGTCGCGATCCACAGCAGCTTCTCCAACGACATGGGCATCCTCATGTCTTCCTTCGCAGGCACGCCCGCCAACGACAACGCGCGGCAGGTCGGCAGCAGCCTCTGGGGCGGCGGAGGGAACCGCGCGCTGAATGCCGACGCCGCTTTCCGGCTGAGCGGCACCGTGATCCCCGAGCCCTCCACGTTCGTGCTCGTCAGCGCGGGTCTCGCGCTGCTCGCCGGGCGGCGGTCGCGGCGCTCGCCCTTCCAAGCCGCCGATCCCGTGAGCCTCTTCGTGAGGTGCAGGAGCGCGCTCCGGCACTCCTCGCCAAGCAGCCCGAGGTGCAGGAGCACCACCCAGAAGTCGTGCTTCGCGATGGCGGGGTGAGCACCGCGCGCAGCACGCTCAGTCCCGGCCATACCAAGCGTCGCGCAGCGCGCCGATCTCGTGACGAACGACGGCGTCGTCGCTCGCGAGGAACGCAGCAAGTGCGGCGCGGTCGTCCTCGGTGGCACTCCCGCGCCCCATGCGCGTGACGACTCCGTCGATCTCGTCGTCGCGCCCTGCGCCACCGCCGAAGCCGAGCTTCCGCGCCTCGACGACGTCGATGAGCCGATCCAAGAACGCGTCGAGCTCGACGCCGACCAATCCGGGGCGAAGGCCGGCGCGAAGCTCGAAGCCGAGCTCCTTGAACTCGCCAACGCGCTTCTTCTTCCGGAGCCGCTTGTTCATCCGAGGTTTCCTCGACCCTACTCGCGGATCGTCGCGCAGACCCCGTCGACGGGGATGCGCGGCCGATCTCGAAGAACACGTAGGGGTTCATCGTCGGCGAGAGCGGGTCGGGCAGCACGCGAGGGTAGCGCCCCACGAGGTTGATCGCGCGCGCCCCCCGGCGGTCGCGCCCGTACGGCGCGTGGAAGACGGCGCGCTCTCGCAGGCGGTGGCTGAGAGCGACCTCTTCGCGTAGCGAAGTCGAGGAGGGTCGAGTCGCGCGGGGAAGCTTCCCCGGCGCTCATTCCGGCGCAACGTTCCAGCGACGGCGGAGCTCGTCGAGAGGCACGGCCGCCACCGACCAGAAGTCCACGTCGCGAGTCAGGTCCTTCGAGACGCGGCTTCCGCGCTCGATGGCGCGAAACCATCGCTTGGCGACGTCGGGCTGGGAGAAGGCGTCCACGTGCATCGCCGGCACGTTGGGGTTCGGGATCACGTGGACACCGGTGGAGAACATGACGAGGCCGATGAGCGGCGTGAAGAAGCGGCTCGCATCGCGCTGCGTACCGGCGGTAAACGCGGCGACCAGGGTCTCGCCGATGGGATCGGTGCCGTAGCCCGAGAGCAGGTGGGTCACGTCGTGCGCGACGATGGCCTCCGGTGCCGCGCGTCGCTGGCCGGGCCAGGGGAACTGGTTCCGCAGATAGTAGAGGTGGAGCTCGCGTCCGAGGGTCCCGGAGGGCAGATCGGCCAGCCCGGCATAGCGGGCGGCGAGCTTCGGATCCTCCGTGATCCCGAAGGTGGTGGCCACCGAACGAATCGTGGCGAGGATGCCTTCCTGTCGGAGCTGGGAAGCGGCGAAGTCCCGCAGGTGAGCCCGCCGGAGGAAACACCAGCGGAAGGTGGCCAGGTGGCCGTCGACGAGCTTCTCGATGGTCTCGACGCCGCCGTCGTCCACGCCGAGGGCGCGGGCGAAGGCGTGCATCACGTCGGTCTGCGCGCGGGGCGGGATCCCGTCCACCAGCGAGAGTGTGATCATCCCGTGCACGATCTGCGCGCGCACGGCGTCGCCCGACACGTGCCGCGCCAGCTCCTCCGGCGTGATGGGGGCGAGGCCTTCCAGATCCAGCCGCTGGCCCACCAGGAAGTCCTGGGCGGCCTCGAGGAGCCGCCGGGCGCCGGGATGGAGGGGGCCGGCCGCCGTGGCGACGGTCTTCATCGCCCTCACGACGAAGGGGACGCTCTCGGGGGAAGGCCGGACGAGCTCCATGAGGCCTCCGGGGCCGAAGTTCCAGCTCGCCCTTCCCATCGACCCCCGCCGGCGCCCGGTTGAGGCGTCCGGGTCGCCACCTCGCTCCCGGCGGCGATCTGCGCGTCGTGCGGAGCGATCGGATCGGCGCGAAGGCGCTGCGCGAGGATCTGGCAGGGTCGGCCGTCAGGTCGCGCGGCACTTCTTGCGCTCGAGCGACTCGGCGAGCAGCAGCTCGATCAGCGCCTGATACGAGACGTCCCGCGCTCGTCGTAGTCGCCGATCTCCTGCAGCCTTCGCCTCTTCGCGTTACGAAGGGGCTTCATAGATCCGTCGCTCCTTCCGGGACGCGGGTCGAGCGGGGATGATTCGGCCTCGATTCCCCCGTACGGTGAATCCGACCATCAGGACTCGACTCTCGAGGCCACGGCCATACAGGACGTAGCGTGGCTTGCGAGGCGCCGAGTGCCTCAGGTCTTGGAACAACCCATGCCGCGGCCTCCGCGTCGTCTTCGTGGAGCGCCCGAGGGTCGACCGCCTCGCGGAAGGCGTCGAGCGCAGCCGTGAAGCAGGCCTGCGCCATCGTCCGCTGGTCGAGATCGGTCATCAGGACGGGGACGGCGCTCATCCGCCGTGCACCTCGTCGAGGCGCGCCAGCCGGGCACCCCGTGAGGCGAGCTCGGCAAGTGCGCGCTCGCCATCGCCCGGGTGGGCATCCACGGCACGGACCGCATCCTCGAGCACGATGACCTCGAGGCCGGCGGCGAGCGCATCCAGCGCGGTCGCCCGCACGCAGTAGTCGGTGGCGAGGCCACCGATGAACAGGCGCCGGCAGTGCAGATGCTTCAGTCGCTCGTCGAGATCGGTGCCCTGGAAGGCCGAGTACGCGTCGCGATCGCGCTCCGTGGCCTTGGAGACGAGCGCCGAGCCGCGCGGCAGCGCCAGCGTCGCTGCGAGCTCCGCGCCGTGCGTGCCGGCGACGCAATGCACGGGCCACGGCCCGCCCTGCTCGCGGAACGAACAGTGATCGCCCGGGTGCCAGTCGCGCGAGGCGATCACCGGCAGTCCGCAGCGATCGAACTTCTCCGCGCAAGTGTCCAGCACCGGGATGACGGCGTCTCCGCCCGGCACCGCCAGCGCGCCGCCCGGCAGGAAATCGTTCTGCACATCGACGACGAGGAGCACGTCCCCCTTGCGCAGTCGCAACGATCCGGTCGTCACACCCCTGTCCTCCACCCGAGACTGCGGCCGCCAGCGCGAAGCGAGCCTTGGCGGACCCTGCAACGAGAGGGTACGCCTCGAACGAGCGCCCCGGGCGGTACGCCCGGGGCGCTCCTGCATCCGAACCGATCATCCGCAGGCGTTCTCTTGGGCGAGCGCGGAGGTCCCCATCTGGTGTCGCCGCAGGGTGTTGGTGGCCTGCTCGAGGTTCTCAGGCCGGTCCCTTCCTTCGCGCCTCATTTCCGCTCCGATCCGGCAGTGGGCTTCGCGAGGCCGCGCGCTCGATGCGCAGGAGGAGGGCGGCAGACGGGGTGACCTTTCCGCTCAGATAGGTGCTGAGCCGCGAGGCACTCGTGCCGACGAGTTCGGCGAACTGGGCGTTCGTGAGTCCGGATCGTTCGACCGCGGCGCGTATCTGGGCGGCGACATCGGCCCGGTCGGATTCGTCGGACCGGGTCCTTGCGCGCTCGATCGCCAGTGCGAACAGGACGCCGATGCCGTCGCGCGCGCGGTAGGAGAGGTAGCGCTCCACGCGGCGGGCGACCGAACCCCAGGGCGACCGGCGGATCTCGTCGAACACCGGCTTCCAATCGGCGACCAGGCCGCGGTCGACGACGGCAACGAGCGCCTCGTAGGGCCAGCTGCGGACGTCGTCGGCCGGCGACGCATCGACGTTGCGAAATTTCACGCTCATCCGGTGGCTCCAGCCAGGCGAAGCGCCAGCCCGCGGCAGGCGGCAACGACGTCCTCCCACTCGTGCCACCGCGCGTCGAGCCCTTTGTAGCGAGGCAGCTCGCGGGTCACGTCGGTGTCGCGCGGCTGCGGATCGGCGAGTGCGGCGACGAGCGAGGTGAGCACGGACCCCGCTTCGCCCGATCGATCGACGTAGTAGGCGTCGATGTTCGAGAGGACTTCGACGGCGGCGTCTTCGCCGAGATGATCCACCAGCGCCACCACATCGAGGTAGTCGCGCACGACGTTGCGTTGCACCACGAGATAGGCCTTCACGCGCAAGGCCTCGGCTGCGGTGGGTGCGACGACCACGGCACCGTCGCCGAGCTCGATCTCGCAGGTCTCGAGCGGTCGCTGCCGGCGCATCTGGCGAAGCCCGGCCTCGACGCCACCCAGGCTTCCCATGATCGTGAACGGCGGCTTCGAGGCGCGCACCGAGGTCGCCCA
>CAZQJC010000184.1:0-1907 GCA_964593795.1 uncultured Myxococcales bacterium
TGGTGAACAGGCGGGCATTGTCGACGGCGACGGCGGCGTTGGTGGCAAAGGCTGTCAGCAGCTGCTGATCGTCCTCGGTAAAGCGGTCGGCGTCGCGCTTGTTGATCAGTTCCAGCACGCCGATGACGCGGTTCTTGGTGACCATGGGTACGGCCACGATGGAGCGGGTGCTGAAGGCGGTGGAGCGATCGACATCGCGCAGCCAGCGCACGTCGGTCTGCGCCTCGTTGACGATTTGCGGCTGGCGTGTCTGCGCCACCGCGCCCACAATGCCCTTGCCAAAGGGCAGGCGCTGGCCGCGCAAATCTTCGGCGGCCGGGCCAAACGTGACTTCAAAGATCAATTCGTTGTGCTGCTCGTCCACCAGCAGCAGCGAGCCCGCCTCCGCGCCCAGCAGCTCGATGGCTTTGGCGACGATGGTTTCCAGCACGGTGCGCAGATCGAGCGTGGAGGTGATGCTGCCGCCTACCTCGTTGAGCACGGCCAGCTGGCGCGCGCGCTCCTCGGTCTGCCGGTATAGCCGCGTCTTGTACAGCACGCTGGCCGCCTGATCGGCAATGGCGGCAAAGACTTGCAGCTGCTCCTGCGTATACGTCACTTCTGGCCTAAAGTCCGACACGGCCATCAGGCCCATCGGGCGGTCGCCGCCGTTCAGCGGCACGCCCATCCACGCTTTGCCGGGTCGGCCGCCCGCCTTCAGGCCGCGCCGCTCGCATTCGGCCACGTAGTCATCGGTGACAATGGGCTGGCCGCGGCGCATAATCTCGCCCATCAAGCCGGTTTCCACCGGCCACTCGTCGTCGGGATACAGGCGCTCTGTTCCTTCGATGTAAAACGCAAAGCGCATCATGCTGCGTTTCTCGTCGAGCATGGCAATGTAGAAATTGCGCGTGTCCAGCACTTTGCTGGTCTGCGTATAAATCAGTTCCAGAACGTCGTCGGCGTCCAGCGTAAAGTTGACGGCCTGGCTGATGC
Source organism: uncultured Myxococcales bacterium (assembly GCA_964593795.1). Classification (GTDB taxonomy): domain Bacteria; phylum Myxococcota_A; class Polyangia; order JAHFDS01; family JAHFDS01; genus JAHFDS01. The sequence continues at coordinate 976 of CAZQJC010000184.1, forward strand.
GGCTCAGCGCGTCCAGTTCTTTGTTGCGGCGCTGCAAATCGTCAAACGCGATGGCGCGTTCCAGCGCTAACGCGGTCTGGTCGGCCAGCGCCGACAGGAAGTTCAGATCGTCTGTGGAGTAGGCCTGATCGTTGTGCTTGTGGCTGAGCGCCAGCCAGCCGTTGGTGCCGTCGCGCCCGCTGATGGGCACGTACAAGGTGGCCCCGATCGTTTCGATGCGCTCCCGATCGCCCCACAGATTTTCAGGCAGGGCGCGATGCGCGGGCAGATATTTTGGCCCCGGCTCAGATTTGATCCACTTGGGCAGCGGCCCGTCGCTGGCGCACTGCGCCGCCGCCAGCGGCAGGCGCGGCATTGTCGGATCGGGCTGCACGCAGAACAACTGGGTGCGTGTGTCCAGCAAATACACGTACAGGCGATCCGGGTGATAAATCTCGACGACCTGCTGGCGCAGGGTCTGGATGATGCGGGGCAGGTCGGAGATTTCGGTCAGGTTGCGGCTGTAGTTCTGCAAGACCGTCTGGGTATCCAGCCGTTTACGGAAGAAGACCCGATCGATGGCGCGGTTGAGCCGCTGGCGCATCACGTCGAAAATGATGGCGACCAGCAGCACAAACACGATCAGCGCCACCGGGTTGTTGACCAGCGAGATTTGCGTTTGCAGCAAAACCGACAGGCCGGCCAGCAGGCCAAAATACAGCAGCGCCGCGGCTGAGCCCATGATGAGGTACGTCAGCCCGCCCGTGATAAAGCGGTCGATGTTGAGCAGGTTGTAGCGCACCATGGCTATGGCAATCGACACCGGGAACAGAACCAGCGAGGGCAGGTACACCAGCGGGTCAAAGGGCGTGGTGGGGTTGAACAGCGCCAGAATGACCCACAGCACAAACGGCGCAAACGCCAGCAGCGACCCCCACAGGATAATGCGGCTT
>CAZQJC010000185.1:0-2331 GCA_964593795.1 uncultured Myxococcales bacterium
GGCGCGCCGCCCCTCCCCCAGATGGGCGAAGCCCATCTGGGCCCCCCTCCCTGCGCCTTCGCTCGCTGCGCTCGCTACGCCCTTGCGGCTCGCTGCGCTCGCCTCGAAACGCGCCGGCGCGAATCACCATGCCTCGGTTCGAGGCACTGGCCCCAGAGATCGCCTCGGTTGAGCCTGGCCCTGGCCCTGGCCCTACTCGTGGTCATGGTCCTCGATCCGTTTGCTGATGCGAAGACACCGGCGAGGCGACCAGGGCTACGGCCTTGCGGCTCGCTGCGCTCGCCTCGAAACGCGGTGCGCGTCGCTGCGCTCGCTCCTGCTGCGGACGCCGCGCCGTGCTCGTGCTCGTGCTCGTGCTCGTGCTCGTGCTCGTGCTCGTGCTCGTGCTCGTGCTCGTGCTCGTCCGTTGTCATCCGAGCGTGAGCGGCGCCGCCGCCGCCGCTCTCTTCGCCACCTCGGCGGGCAGGAGCTGGCGCAGGCTCCACGCCTGCAGGAACAGCGACTGCTCGCTCTGCCCGACCTGATCGCGGATCCGCCCCACGTAGCCCGCGATCGGCGCGATGAGCGCGACGTTGGCGAGCAGCATGAGCAGGTGCACTCCCCACTCGGGCAGGCTCGTCATGAGCGGCACCACCGCGAACCCGCCGTCGGCGAAGCGGTACGAGGCCGCCGCGACGCCCGTCACCTGCAGCGCCCACGGTACGACGAACGACAGCGTCCCGATCGCGATCGCGGCCGTGCGCAGCGCGCGATCGCCGAAGAGCGTGAACGCGAGGACGTTCGTGAGCGCGAGGTTCGGCACGAGCATGTGCGGGCCGAGCACGGTGCTACCGATCCCGACGAGCGCCGAGCCGCCGACGAACGCGCCGAAGCCGGCGAGGCGCCGCAGCCGCGGGCGCAGCGACAGCGCGGCGAGGGCGAGCGTGGCGGCGAGGAGCGCGACGCCGGTCGCGAAGAGCGGCCAGCTCCGCACGCCGAGGAGGAGCAGCACGGGCACGAAGAGCAGCCACCCGACGTAGAGCGACAGGCCCGTGCGCGCCGCGGCGTGCTGCACGCGATCGCTCGCCTGGTCGAGCTCCGGCCGCGCCGACGCGGGGATCTCGCGCGGCGCCGCGAGCAGGAGCCGCGCCAGGAGGCCCAGCGCCTCGTGCTGCTCCGGGTCGAGGGCCAGGGCAGCGCCCGCCTCGCGCAGCGCGGCCTGGTGCGACGCGCCGCCGCCGGTGCCCGCCGCCGCCTCGGCGTGCCGCAGCGCCTCGGCCGCGTGTCCTCTGGCCAGCGCGCGGCGCCGCTCGAGGTCGCGATCGCCCTCGAGGTAGCGCTCGACCGCCTCGTGCAGCTCGCGCGCCGAAGGGAAGCGCGCCGTGGGCTCGAGCGCCGTCGCGCGCACGCACACCGCCTCGAGCTCCGGCGGCACCGCGCGGCCCGGGGCGCGCACCGCCACGCGCGCGTCGGCGCCGCCGAGCGTGGTCGCGTAGAGCTCGCGCACCGTCGCGCCCGGGTGCAGCCGCTCGAGCGTGAGGAGCTCGAACAGGATCGCGCCGAGCGCGTAGACGTCGCTGCGTTCGTCCACGCGATCGAGCTCGCCGCGCACCTGCTCGGGCGCCATGTAGCCGGGCGTCCCCATCGCCTCGCCCGCGCGCGTGGCCCCCGAGTCGTGCAAGCGCGCGTCCGGCGCCTCGCTGCTCGCCGCCTCGGCGCCGCCGACGACCTTGGCGAGCCCCCAGTCGAGCAGGTACACCTCGCCGAAGTCGCCGAGCATGATGTTGGCCGGCTTGAGATCGCGGTGCACGAGGCCGCGCGCGTGGGCGAACGCGACGGCCTGGCAGACGCTCGCGAACGCACCGAGCAGGCGCGCCGTCGAGAACGACTGCGCCGGGGCGGCGCCCTTTCGGTGCGCCTCGAGCACCTGCTCGAGCGTGAGCCCGCGGACCCGCCGCATCGTGAAGTAGGCCGTCCCGTGCGCGTCGAGCCCGATGTCGTAGATGGGCACGATGCTCGGGTGCTCGAGCTGCCCCTGCACGCGCGCCTCGCGCTCGAACCGCGCGCGCAGATCGGCGCGCGCCGCGCCGCTGCCGCGGATCACCTTGAGCGCGACCTCGCGCCCGAGCCTCCGGTCACGGCAGAGCCGCACCTCCCCCATGCCCCCCTCGCCGAGCACCTCGCGCAGCTCGTACCGCTCGTCCTCGCCCTCCTCCACGAGCGGCGCCTCGCTGACGTCGAGCCGGGGCGCTGGCACCGTGGGCCCCCCGCCCGCCACCGTCGCCCCGAACGCGTCCTCCGGATCGTGACTCATGCACCCAGGTTACGCCGTGGACGTGGACGTGGACCTGG
>CAZQJC010000186.1:0-4466 GCA_964593795.1 uncultured Myxococcales bacterium
TCTCGGCCATCTCGCGCAGGCGCGCCCGGTCCCACCGGCCGAGCCGCAGCGTGGCCACGAGCCCCTCGCGCAGCTCGCTCAGCGCGACGCCGGCCATGTCGTGGTGCTGGAGCAGATCGACCACGAACCACTCGGGGCTGGGGTCCTCGGGGAAGTGCACGCGCCGCAGCAGGAAGCGCCGCCCGCCGAGGACGACCTCGCCCGTCCGGCGGGTGTTGTAGACCAGCGTCACCGCGAACATCGCAGTCGACCCCAGGCCGAGGGCGTTCCACTGCGGCGGGCCCGTGACGAGGAACGGCTCGCCGCCGAGGTACGCACGGAGCAGCTCCTCGCCGGCAGCAGGCGCCGGGCCGAACTTCGAGGGGATCGGCGCGTAGTAGAGGCCGTGCGCGGCCTCCCGCAGCTTGCCCTCGTCCACGAGGCGTCGCGCGAGCCGCGTGGGGTTCGCGCTCCAGCGCCGCAGGTCCCGGGTGCGGTAGGCGCGGCCGGGCTCGAGCTGGGGTTGTGCGGCGGTGCTCATGGCTGCTCCAGGAAGACATCCACCGTAGAAAACATACAGCACGCGCCGGCGCGCGGCAAGCGAGGGGAGCCCCGCGCTGCTGAACCGCTTTCGGTTGGTAACGCGAAGCGTTACCTATTGCGCACGGTTCAGCGCCGACCGAGCTCCGTGACGGGCGAGCCCACGAGGAGGCGCGCCAGGAGTCGTCAGGAGTCGAACGTTGAGCAGCCGGAGACCGCCAGTGACGCGGGCACGCCCCGTAGCGGAGCCCACGAGCTTCGACACCGCCGGCCGCCCCGTGCTCCGCTGTGCCATCTACACCCGCCAGTCGGTCGCTCGCGGCGAGCAGGACCTGACCTCGTGCGACGTGCAGCGCGAGCGCTGCGAGGACTACGTGCGGGCTGTGGTCTCCCGCGCTACTCCACCGCCAGCTCCTCACGCTCCGTCGTGACGGGCCCGCCACGTTCTCTCGCACTGCGTGATCGTGTCGGCAGGCGGCTCCGTTGGCACAGAGCGGGACGCCGGGGCGTCGCGCGGCAAGCGCGAGCACCCCGGCGTTTGGGCGTTCTGCGGGTCGGACTACCCGACTTCCTGCATCGCCGCCTGCACGTGCTCGGTGGTGACGGATCTTGCCTTGCCGATCGCAGCAGCGAAGAGCGCGTGGTGCGCGAGGCCGTTGGCCTTGCGCGGCAAGCCGCTGGACGCCTGGAAGATCGCCTCGACGGTGGCGGGCTCGAAGAGCGGCACCTCCGTCCCAGCGAGCCGCAGGCGATGCACGAGGTACGGCCCCATCTCGTCGCGGGCGAGACCGCGGACGTGGGCGCGCACGACGATGCGCTGCGCGAGCGCGTCGAGGGCGGCCATGCTCATGCGGCGGCGCAACTCGGGATGGCCGACGAGGACCACGGTGAGGCGGTTCTCGGAGTCCATCGCGTAGTTGGTGAGCAGCCGCAGATCCTCGAGCAACTCGGTGCGCAGGTGGTGCGCCTCGTCGACGATGAGCACGGGGCGGAGGCGGTTCTCGGCGCAGAGTCGGGAGACCTCGGCGCGAATCTTCCTGAAGAGCGCAGCGCGGTTGCGCTCGGTGGGCAGGCCGAATTCCCAGGCGATGGACTTGTAGAGGTCCATGACGTTGCCCGTGGTCATCGAGACGTAGAGGGTGCGGTAGAGGCCGCTATGCAGGCCGGCGACGAGGTGCCGGCACGTGGTGGTCTTGCCGGAGCCGCTGTCGCCGGTGACGAGGCCGATGCCTCGCATGTCGACAAGGTGTTTCAGGCGTGCACCAAGCTCGGCGAGGCTGGCCGACGCGAAGAGATCGTCGGCGGCCAGGTCCTTGTCGAACGGGTGGCGCGTGAGAGCGAAGTGTGTGCGGTACCTCAGAAGAGATCCGTGTCTGCGTCGTCGCTGTCGACGAGGTCGCGCATGGCCAGGCCGTCGGGGAGATCGACGCTGGCGTCCTTCGGGAGCTCGATGTCGCGCGTGGTGGTGTTGCGCTTGACGAAGCAGTTGGCGAGGACGTCGACGCGGCGAGCGATCTCGATGCGACGCCCCTGGTGCCAGACCTCGACGGTGCGCTTGTCGGGCCTGCGTGCGGGGTCGAAGCGGAGCGTCACGCGCTCCCCGACGAGCGCGGCGTCGACCTCGAAGGCGACGCCGTCGAGCGTGACGGTGCGGTCTGTCCGTACGTTGCGCTTCTGCTCGGCGAGGAAGAGATCGCCGAGATCCGCGCCGGGCATGCGCACGCCTTCGCTGGAGCGGGCCCACTTGTCGGCAGGCGACTCGTCGCCGAGACCGCGGTGCGGGGCGTGGTGGTACTCGCCCTCGACCCAGGCGGAGAGGGCACGATTCATGGTGTCGAGCGAGACGAGTTGCTCGGGCGTGAGAAGCGGCAGGAACTGCATGCGCGTCGTGCGGAACCAGCGCTCCATCTTGCCCTTGCCCTGGGGCTTGTAGGGCTTGGCGTGGATGAGCGCGATGCCGAGCTTGGCGCAGACGACAGCGAGCTGCTTCGAGCGGAAGGCGGCGCCGTTGTCGACGTAGAGCCGCTTGGGGATGCCCCTGCGGCGCACGGCCTGCTCGAGGACCGAGAGGTAGGTGACGGCGCCCTCGGAGAACGTGAACGCCGCGTACGGCACGACCCGCGTCGCATCGTCGATGAAGGCGATCAGGTAGGTCTGGCGCTGGTGGCGGGCGTCACGGATCCTCGGCCCGTACATCACGTCGCTCATCCAGAGGTCGCCGGCGCTCTCGTACTCGAAGCGGCGCCGGTCCTTGCTCGTCGGGTCATCGGGCTGCTTCTTCATGAGGCCGCGGCGCGCGAGCACGCGGTGCACGGTGGACTCGGGGAGCTTCACCTCGTCCGTCACGACAGCGGCGTGCTTGGTGCGCGCCACCTTGAGGAGCGAGGGGATCGACAGCTCGGGCGAGTCCTCCTTCATCTGACAGAGCAGGTCGACGACGCACGCCGGGATCGAGCGGGCGCAGCCCTGATCGGCGCGGGCGCGGGGCACGAGGGCGTCGAAGCCGCCGCGCCGGTACGCACGAAGCCAGCCGCGCATGGTCTCCGGCGCGACGTGCCTGCGGAGCGAGCCGGGGATGGTGAAGTCCTGCTCGGCCTTCTTCGTGAGCAAGGCGTACAGGCCACGGTGGTGCGGCTCGAGGTGGACGAGATCTGCGATCACGCCGTAGCGAAAGAGCGCGACCTCGCGGCGGCGCTCGTCGAGGTCGGGCGTCTGCGTGTCCTTGGAATCGGTGTGCATGGGGGGATGTCTCCTTGCGTCGCCCGGAACCCTTCCGCGCGGCGTGGAGAGACGGTCATCGATGTCGCCTCCGATGGCCGGCCCCACTTCGTGTGGGCGGCGTCCTGTGCGCTCGCGTCACCCGCTCGCCCGTGCTCGGAATCCGAGGGGCGTGGGCAGCGCGTCGAGGTGTCGCTCGGCGAGCTCGCGCAGCCGGACGAGCACGGCGTTACCGCCGAGCGCCGCCCGGAACGCCGAGAGCGTCGGCCGCACCCCGGCGAAGTGCTCGGGCAGCAGCGTGGCGATGGCGACCAGCGCCGCCCGCACTGCCCGGACCCGACGCCGGATCGACCGCAGCGCGCCGACCAAGCCGACAGGCTCCTCGGCGTCCGGCGGGTGGACCACGTCCACCGCAGCCGAGATGCCGCCCGCTGCCTCCACCGACGCGACGACGTGCTCGACGGCGGCCAGCGTGCCCTGGAGCCGCGCCGCGAGAAACGACGGCAGCAGGCTGATCGACGCACGCTGCTTCGGGCACCACCAGCGCGGCACCCTCACGCCAACGGGCTCGACGCGGCTGTACGAGCCGAGCTTTTCCAGCCCACACCCACCGTCCGGGTGGAACGGACACCGGTCGAGAATTGCGCCTTCCCACGCGCGTTGAGTAACGTACTGCTCGTCGGTGAACGGACACTTCCAGAGTAGCTGCATGCCGACACGAGCCCGCGCGTGGGACTACACGCGCGGGCTCACTCCTTTCGAGGCGGCGATCGTCGCCCGCTCCCGCCTCTCACCTACAACTCCCGGCAACAGCTCTCGGAATCGCCCGCCGTCTCAGGCGATCCAACGAGCGAGGAGATCGAGGTAAGCCGGGCGGGGGATCACGAGAGGAAGCGAGGCCCTACAGGGCGGGGACCACTTCACCGGCCGATTTTGATCAGGTGCCCGCCGCTTCTAGTAGGCGGATGACCCCTCCGAACATCAGCAGGACCGCCACCAAGCAGCCCGATCCCAAGACGACCCCGAAGGTCGAGGTGCCGGAGAAGAGCCCCCCCCAGAAGGCCACGGTTCCGGTGGCCGCGACCACCCAGGTCACGAACCTCGCCGGGGAGCAGACGGCCCCCAAGAAGCCCGAGGATGCCTCCGACAAGAGGGCCTTCACGATCATGATCCCGCAGCGGAGCTACAAGCTGCTCGGCCTCATCGCCAAGGTCGAGGACAAGTCGATC
>CAZQJC010000187.1:0-5295 GCA_964593795.1 uncultured Myxococcales bacterium
CCCTGGGCGTAGCGCGGGTACTCGCTGCAGATGCGGAACTCGCGGCGCAGCTCCGGGTCCGCCAGGATCGCGTCGAGCTGCGCCATGTCGCGCGGCAGCTCGGGGAACTCCTCGCCCTCGCGGCGCCACTGGAAGATCACCTCGACCCGGTCGCCCTCCTCGTCGATCACGCGGAACGAGATCGGGATGCCGCGGCGCTCGTCGGGGTTCAGGATCAGCGGACCGGAGTCGAGCTGCACGATCGGCGGTGCATTGTTGTCGACGCGGAACGAGGGCGACGCGAGCGGAGCGCCCGTCAGGAACCCGTCCGTGGCCGTGAAGCGCAAGCGCACCTCGCGCTCGAGGTCCTTCAGGTCCGTGAGCGCGTCCGTGTCCCAGAAGAAGGTGAGCGGCGTTCCGGTGCTCTGGACCTGCACGTCCGTAATGCCGAAGAGGGGCGTCGGCAGGCCCGGATCCTCCAGGGCCGGGCGTGCGAGCTGCCAGCCGGCGTCGGGGACGTCGCCCTGGACGTCGAACTCGACCTTCACCGACACGACATCGTCCGAGCTGTCGGCCACGGTCAGCTGGATCCCGGTCGTGCCCGAGGCCTCGCCCGCATCCGGATCGATGTCGATCTGGTCGATCGAGAGCACGGCCGGCGCGTCGTTGCCGAGGCCCAGGGTGAGCTCGCCGCCGCTGAGCACGGTGCCCCCGCGCTTCGCCAGCAGGCGCACGCCCGAGTTGAAGCTCGCCGTGCCGATCCCGGGCTCGGACGCGAAGTCCCACGTGAGCGGCAGCTCGCCGGCCGGCAGGTCCACCTCGTTGCCCACGACTCCGGCGAGCTGGGTCATCGCCTGCTCGCCCGCGCCGAGGTCAAAGAAGAGCCCGACGCGCACGGGCTGGCTCGCGTCCAGCCTCAAGAGGCTTGGCGATTCCTTGGGCCCCTCGACAACGAACGCGTCGAGGGCGGGCGTCGAGCCGCCGCTCGAGCCGTTCGAGCCGGCGACGATCCCGGCCGTGCCGGCACCGCAGGCGCTGAAGAGGCCGAGGGCGAGCAAGGCCGAGCCCGCACTGCTCGGCGAAGGTCGCGACGGGTTCGGGCGCATCTGCTGCTCCTCCATTCGACTCATGACCTTCGCTGTGCCGGACTCGGTCGGACTCGGCTCCTCCACCGTACAGATGAGGAACGGGGCCGATTACCCACGCTATTCTCCCTGGATTCTATGGTCAGCCGCGGGCCCGCGGGATGATCGGAGCGGAACTGGCGACTGATTCGAGCGCCGCGATCCCCAGACTCGGCAAGGCGTGCTAGCGCGTCGAGGCCTGCAGCAAGAGCCCGCTCGCGCCAGCCACCAGGAAGCTCTTGAGCACGCACGCCTGAAGCAGCTGATCGAAGAAGCCTCCGCCTCGCGTCGCGCCCCGCGTCCCAGCGCGCCACGAACGCGAGGTCCACGTCGTCTAGATCCTCCGCCCACAGAACACGCTGGATTGCCCGCGCAGGTCGGCGCACGCGCGTCCCACTCCGGCGGCGCCGCGTGCACGTCGCGCGCGAGCTGCGTCCAGAGGATGCGGTCGAGGAGGGTGGTGGGCGACATGCGTCAGCTCGAGGACGCACGACTCGCATCCCAGCGCGCGGCGAATGGCCGATTTCTCGACATCGCGCTCGCGCCCATCCAGCTCGCGCCGGATCGCCCGCACCCCAGACGACTTCGCGCCCCACTCCGGCGTGCCAGGCACGACGCACGCGTGCTGCGTCACCGAGAGGCGATCGACGAGGGAGGCAGGGCGCACGCTTGCTTGCGGGATCACCGGCCGTTGAAGAAGATGGTCATGTTACTGCCTTCGTTCGCCGAGGCGATGTCGAGCTCGCCGTCGCCATCGAGATCAGCAACCGAGATCGAGCGGGGAAAGCTCGTCGTACCTGGGCCACCTATTGCAAACGGTGTAGTGGCGAAGACACCGGGAGACTGTTGGAGGAAGACCGTCACGTTGTGGCCATAGAAATTCGCCGAGACGAGGTCCATATCGCCGTCGGCCTCGAGGTCAGCCGCAGAGACCGAAATGGGAGCCCATGTCATCGGGAAGCCTCCCAAGACGAGCGGTTTGGTGGAGAAGACCCCCGGGGACTCCTGCAGGAATACCGTCAGGTTGTGGTTACTGGAGTTCGCCGAGACAAGGTCGAGGTCACTATCGCCGTCGAGGTCCGCCGCAGCGACCGACAATGGACCCCTCGTCGTCCCGAAGCCCCCGAGCCTGAGCGGGGTTGGTCCGAAGACTCCAAGGGACTTCTGAAAGAAGATGGTCAGGTCGTCGGTAGAGTTCGCCGACACGAGGTCGGCGTCTCCATCGCCGTCGAGGTCTGCCGCCGTGACAAAGACGGGACCCACTGTCACCCTCGAGTCACCCAGAACGAGTGGCGCCGCGGCGAAAACCCCTGGGGACTCCTGAAGAAAGATCGTCAAGTCGTTGCCGATGAAGTTGGCCGAGGCAAGGTCCACGTGTCCGTCGGCGTTGATGTCAACTGCCGCGACCGACACGGGTCCCTTCGTAGACCCTGGCCCCCCAAGAACGAGCGGTTCCGTGGCGAAGCTCCCCGGGGACTCTTGCCGGAAGACGGTCAGACTATTGCCGCTGGAGTTCGCAGATACGACATCGACGTCACCGTCAGCATCGAGGTCTGCTGCCGCGACGGACACAGGTTCGCTCGTCGTCCCAGAACCACCCAAGACGAACGCCGCCGAAGCGAAAAGGTCGGGTGAGTCCTGCAGGGAGACCGTCAAGTGGCCCCCTAGCTGGTTCGCAGAGAGCAGATCCATGTCGCCATCGCAATCGAGATCTGTCGCCGCGACAGATGCGGCATTCGCGCCAGAAAAGGCGCCGAGAACGAGTGGGGAGCCGCGGAAGGCCAGGGGAAAGCACTGCAGAAAGACCGTCAGATTGTGTCCCTCTTGGTCCGCTGCAACAAGATCGAGCGCGCCGTCACCGTCAAGGTCCGCGATCGCAAGCGACCTCGGACTGATCGGCGTGCCCGAATCACCCAGGACGAGCGGTACGGCGGAGAAGACCCCCGAAGACTCCTGCAGAATGACTGCCAGGCCCTCCCTTAGGCCAGCGATGAGGTCAACGTCACTGTCGCCATCGATGTCTCCTGCTGCGACCGGAAACGCCCTGCTAAGGACGAGCGGTGCTGTTGCGAAAACCCCCGAGGACTCTTGCAGAAAGGCCGTCAAGCTGTCGCCCACCGCTGTGACGAGGTCGAAGTCACCGTCGTCATCGAGATCCGCCACCGCGACAGACTCGGGATGGTTAGTCACCCCGGGGCCGCCGAGTTCGAGCGGAGTGAGAGCGAACCTCCCAGGCGAGAGCTGAAAGAAGACCGTTAGGTTGTGGCCGTTGAAGTTTGCCGAGACAAGGTCAAGGTCGCTGTCGCCGTCGAGGTCCGCCGCTGCGACGGACTCGGGACTAAACGTCGTTCCTGAGCCGCCCAGCACGAGCGGCCTTGCCGAAAAGACCCCTGGTGACTCTTGCATGAAAACGGTCAAGTTGCTGCCCACGAGGTTTGCCGAGACGAGGTCGAGGTCGCCATCGCCGTCGAGGTCCGCCGCCGCGACCGAAACGGGGTGTATCGTCGTCCCCGACCCTCCCAGAACGATTGGCGCAGTGGCGAAGATCCCTGGCGGTTCTTGCAGAAAGACCGTCAAGCAGTGGCCGTCGCTGTTTGCTGAAACGAGATCACAGTCGCCATCGCCATCGAGGTCTGCTGCCGCGACGGAGCATGGTTCGATCGTGGTTACCGGGCCCCCCAGAACGATTGGCGCCCCGGCGAAGAGCCCTGGGGACTCTTGCATGAAGACCGTTAGGTTGTTGCCTAGCCTGTTTGCTGAGGCGAGGTCGAGGTCGCCGTCGCCGTCAAGATCCGCAGCTGCAACGGAGACGGGTCTGGTCGTCACCGCATGGCCTCCAAGCACGAGCGGCTCGACATCAAGCGAAGAACGCACTGCCTTCGGAGCTTCTCCATCTGCAAACACGCCGAGTTCGTCGTCACGCGGCATGGCTCGTAGAAACACTCGGCCTCCGCCCGCGTCGGCACTGTCCCAAATGAAGCGCCCCCCGAACGCATCTTTCGTCGCGCGAGCAAGGCGTCCGTCAGCCGGAATCCGCCAAGGCTTACCTGGCGCTCGAGGCGGATCGAAGGGTGATGCCACGGTGACCTCCTGGTTGAGGCTGGAGTGGGCCGTGATCGTGCGCCGCTGTTCGAGGCCACCGGCCAAGCTGAGCCCGTTCGAACTCGGAGAGCACAAGAGACGCAGGCCCTCAGTTCCAGCAGACACGCTGTAGCCGTCGATCCCAATCGGCTCTCCAATCAGGAAGGAGACGTTGTCGCCGCTCGCGCCCAAGCCAATGGCGACGAGCTGACGGCCACTACCAGCGCTCGTCACGATCAGCATGCGGGAACAGTTGCGCTCGAGGGCGAGTGCTTCGGGAGCATCTAGCGTCCACGGCTGCTGGTCCGTATTTTTCACGACCACGGCGAAGTTCCCATGTGTGTCGAGCTCGACGGCGAGTACGCGGTTCGCGGCGCGGTCGCTGACGTAGAGACGATCGCTGGTCAGCGGATCGGCGACGACCCCCCATGGCGTGGCGAGATCGGTGAGCAGCGTCCCGAGCTGCGGCGCCAGAGGGTCGCGGTAGTCGAGGTGGAAGAGCGAGGAGCCCGCGGTGAACACGGCCGCGTTCGTTCCGAGGCTCGCGATGCCGCGCACGGGCGCGGGTTGGCTGCCATCGGAGACGATGAGCTCGGTGAGCGTGCCGCTCGCGAGCTCCACACGGGCGATGCGCCAGGTGCCGGCGTCGTCCAGCGCGACGAGCACGGCCTTCTCGCGGCGCTCGAAGGCCATCGCGCTCGGGATCCCTGGCCCGAGCGTGGCGATCTCGCGCACGACCACGCCCGTCGCGAGCTCGATCTCGCGCAGACGGCCGTTGCCAGGGACGTCCAGCACGAGCGCGGTCAGCCCGTCCCCCACCGGGAGCGCCGCGATCGGCGAGACGAGCGGGTTCGAGGCCCAGGTCGGCGTGATCGGCTGCGGGATCGACGACGGGCGCAGCAGCTCGAGCGTGCGGCCCTCGAGCCCTCCCGCCAGGATCCACGACTCGCTCGAGGCGAGCTCCGGCAGGCGCACCGTGTCCGCGTCGATCGGGACCACGCGACCCTGGGCGTAGCGCGGGTACTCGCTGCAGATGCGGAACTCGCGGCGCAGCTCCGGGTCCGCCAGGATCGCGTCGAGCTGCGCCATGTCGCGCGGCAGCTCGGGGAAC
>CAZQJC010000188.1:0-3821 GCA_964593795.1 uncultured Myxococcales bacterium
GATAGGGCGGGAGCGAGGCCCAAGCGATCGATTTCTCTGGCCCCTAACACCACGCCCGGCCTCACCCCGTCGTGGCGTCCACCGCGGTCAGTCGCCCCTCTCCCGTCGGGCCCGTCGGGAGAGGGGCGGTTGCGCGACCCGAACGCTCTGCGGGGGTGAGGCCGGGCGTGGTGTAAGGGGCCAGAAGTTCTGGGGCGCAAACCCGCGGAAGTACGGGTCAATAGTCGCTCTTGTCAGAGTTACGGCGACTCAAGTCACCGATCTAGGCCAATTTTTCTCTTGTAAGGCCTGGGCACACACGCTAGATCCGCTGCAGCCCAAGGACGTTTGGGTCCGGAGACTTCGCAATGGCGCGCACATTCTTCCAGGGTCGAAGCACCACGCTCCTTCCTCTCGCCGGGCTGCTCCTCGGGGCCTCGGCCTGCGGCGGCGACGTCGCGCGCGAGCGTGAGCTCGGGCCGGGCTACGACGATGCGATCTGGACCGAGGCGGCGGACGGCAAGGCCGACACGTCCGCGATCGGCGTGGTCAAGCGGATCGACTGGGACGGCTTCGTGCTCGTGCCGGTGGGGGCCTCGAACGAGGTCGTGCAGGCCGAGGTGCGCCGGCAGATCAAGAGCGCGCTCGGGGCGCTCCGCACCGGGCCTCAGATCTCGCTGCGCGATCGCGACGCGCGCTCGAACCTCGACACGGGCCGCATGGTGCGCGAGACGCTGACCGTCGTCGGCGCGGACGGCCAGGACGCCGGCACCATCGATCGCGTGCGCTACCACTACACGGACCTCGCGCTCGTGCTCAAGACCTACCGGCCCTCGACGCTGGCCGTCACGCTCCTCTTCTCGGACTACGTCGCGCGCTACGGCGAGCTCTCGGTCGACTGCGCCGACGAGATCGACAGCGACGCAGGCTCGCTCTGGTACCACTACGCGCCTGGTCAGAGCCGCTGCGCGCGCCGCATCTCCGACGAGCAGAAGAAGATCGACGCCGCGACGCAGGCCCTCGGCGCGCGCGCCGGCGTCCTTGCGCAGGTCGAGCTCGACCGCCGCTTCGAGACGGTGCGGGCGCAGCTCGGCCCCGCGCAGACGCCGGCCGCCACGTACCCGGAGTACGACCGCCTCTGGGGCTTCGGCACCGACCGCACCAAGGTCGTCGTCTACAGCTTCTTCGGCGTGGATTCGGACGATCGCAACCCGCGCGACAACGGCCTGGTCGAGTCCATGCGCTACCTGCGCACCGTGCGCGCGCAGTTCCCGAAGCTCGCCGTCGTGGAGACGCGGCCGTTTGCGTTCTTGCTCGACTTCTACCTCGATGGCCAGAAGCTCGACGGCATCACCTACGAGCAGGTCGCGGGCTGGGTCCTCGACGGCAGCGGCTGGCCCACGGCCGCGGCCACCGACACGGCCAAGCAGAAGCAGCTCCTCGAGCAGGTGCGCGACCGGTGGCTCGAGCGCTGGATCGTCTGGCAGCTCCCGGTGACCGTGAAGCGCGGCGGCGAGACGCGCAGCATGACGATCGAGATCCGCACCTACTACGGCCGCGAGGACGGCCGCGAGGACTGGCGGCTGCATGCCAGGTGGCGCTACCTCGAGGCGTTCTGGCACGGCGACGTCTTCGCGTACACGGGCCACTCGCACTTCGGGCACGGGCCGCTCGAGCCGGTCGAGTACTCGGGCGCGAACTTCCCCGATCGGTACCAGACGTTCCTCTTCAACTCGTGCCTCTCGTACAACTACTACGACGTGGACTTCCTCGAGATGCACCCGGGCGGCACGCGCAACGCGGAGGTCGTCGTCAATGGGCTGGCCGCCTACTGGAACAGCATGGGCGAGGCGTCCGCCAAGTACGTCATCGGCCTCCTCGACGGGCAGAACAAGAGCTGGGGGCAGATCCTGACCGGCATGACCGTGAACCTCTCGTTCGCCCGCAACTACGACCCGATGCGCGCCGTCAACGGCGAGCTCGACAACGCGTTCAACCCGGCGCAGGGCAAGATCGAGCTCACGTACTAGTCTACGAGTGGCCGGCTGGAAGCCGGCCACCAGGAAGGGCACGCTGCCCTTCCCCCGCCCGGGCAAAGCCCGGTCGGGCCCCCTAACCTGCGTCTTCGCTCGCTTCGCTCGCTACGCCCTTGCGGCTCGCTGCGCTCGCCTCGAAGACGGAGCGGACTCATCGCCGGTGTCGGGCGGCCGCGTATGATGGCCCCCCATGCGACTCTGCCCGCTGCTCCTCCTCCTTGGCTGCGCCACGTCGGCCGGCACGCAGGACCCCCAGGCGCCCGCGCCAGATCCCGCCGCGGTCGCGCAGGAGTCCCCGGCCGCGGCGCAGAGCGACGGTGCGCCTGCGCCGAGGGCGGGCGGCAGCGGGCCGGAGGCGTGGGTCGCGGCGCACAACGCGTATCGCGCCCAGCACTGCGCCGGGCCCGTCGCGTGGTCGGACGAGATCTCGAAGGTCGCGCAGGCATGGGCGGACAGGCTGCGCGCGGGCGGGTGCAACCTCGAGCACTCGTCGGGCAAGTACGGCGAGAACCTCGCGGGCGGCAGCGGGGGCCTGCTCGACGCCGGAAGCGCCACCAAGATGTGGTTCGACGAGGTCGCCAAGTACGACTTCGGACAGGGCGGCTTCTCGATGGAGACGGGGCACTTCACGCAGGTGGTGTGGAAGGGCACGACCAAGATCGGCTGCGCCAAGGCGAGCTGCGGCGGCAGCGAGGTCTTCGTGTGCAATTACGATCCGCCCGGCAACGTGGAGGGCGGCTACCGCGACAACGTCGCTGCCAAGGGGTGCCGCTGATGCGCTATCGCAAGCTCGGCCGCTCGGGCCTCGAGGTCTCGGAGATCGGCGTCGGCGCCTGGGCCATCGGCGGCTCGATGTGGGGCGGCGCGGACGACGCGGTGTCGCGCGCGGCGCTCGAGCGCGCGGCGGACCTCGGCGTCAACTTCATCGACACCGCGCTCGCGTACGGCGACGGGCACTCGGAAAAGGTGGTCGGCGCGTTCGTGCGCGCGAGGAAGAGCGCGGGCGGAAAGCCGATGGTGGTCGCGACCAAGGTGCCGCCGGCGAACTGGAAGTGGCCGGCCGCGCACGAGAGCGCCATCGCCGACGTGTTCCCGCGCAAGTGGGTGCGCAAGTGCACCGAGGACAGCCTGCGCAACCTGGGGCTCGAGCGCATCGACCTGCAGCAGCTCCACGTGTGGTCGCCGAGGTGGATCGCGCAGGACGAGTGGCACGCGGAGCTCGACGCGCTCGTGGCCGAGGGCAAGGTGCGGGCGTTCGGCCTGTCGATCAACGACCACGAGCCGGCCACCGCGCTCGAGGTGATCGCCACGGGGCGCGTGGCCGCCGTGCAGGTCATCCACAACGTGTTCGACCAGTCCCCGGAGGACGCGCTCCTGCCGGCGTGCGCGCGGCTCGGCGTGGGCGTGCTCTCGCGCGTGCCGCTCGACGAGGGGAGCCTGACGGGCAAGCTCACGCTCGACACGAAGTTCCCGAAGGCGGACTGGCGGAGCCATTACTTCGGCGGCGGCAAGCTGGCGCAGGCGGTCGAGCACGCGGAGCGGCTGCGGCCGGTGCTCGAGGGCGCGGGCGGCCCGATGGCCGAGGGCGCGCTGCGCTTCTGCCTGTCGCACCCGGCGGTCTCGAGCGTGATCCCCGGCATCCGCACGCCCGAGCAGGCCGCCATGAACGCCGCGGCGAGCGATCGCGGCGCCCTCGACGCGGCCACGCTCGAGCTGCTGCGCGGGCACCGGTGGGTGCGGAACTTCTACGCGGGCCTGCACTAGGTTGCGTGTGGGCGCCTCGAGGCGCCCACCAGGAGGGGCGCG
>CAZQJC010000189.1:0-5156 GCA_964593795.1 uncultured Myxococcales bacterium
GCCGCATCCGCGGCCTTTCTCGGACCTTCGAAATGCTCACGTGGAGGAACCACGCTCCGCTTTCGAAGGCCCGAGAAAGCCCACGGCTACGACGACTCCGGACGATCTGACGAACCTGAGCGCTTATTCCAGGGCTAGCAGTCCGTCGAAAAAGGTCCCTGCTACGGCTTCGCGCGCTTCGACGGTGCGTCGTCACGCTCGTCGGGCCATGCTCAGCGGCCAGGAAGGCCGCTTCCGCTGTCCCACCGTCGCATTCCTAGCCCCGTCAAAGCGCGCTTTGCCTCGCGACGGGACTTTTTCAACGGCCTGCTATCGCTTGCGCACCGGGCGGCCGGGCAGCTTGCCGCCGCCGAGGGGCGCGGTCGGGTCGCTCTCGCGCGCGAACACGAGGTTGTCCACCGCGCCCGAGCCGCCCAGCGCGATCTCCATGAACACGACCTCGCCGGCCAGGAAGTCGGGCGGACTCACGACGGTCGAGATCGACTGGTAGCCCGCTTGCGGGACGAGCGAGGTCAGGTCCAGCGTGCGATAGCCGGGCGCGCCGTCCGCCGCGAGGTCCTCGGTCCAGCCCGGCGGCATGTAGTAGATGCGCTGGCGCCCGAGCACGTCGAACAGGCTGATCTTGAGGCCCGCGCCGTTCGCGTCCACGTCGATCACGTCGATCTTGCGCGGCTCGACCTTCTCGATGAAGTCGAAGCCGGTGAAGTCGAGCACGAGCGTGCCGCCGTTGGCCGCGTCGTCCGGCAGCGTGAAGATGCCCGGAATGGTCTGGCCGCCGTTCTCCTGCAGGATCAGCGCGTTGCCGAGGCCCACCAGCAGGTCGGGGTCCGAGCTGGCCGCGTTCGGGCCGGCCGGGTCGGTGTCGAAGATCGCCGGCCCCTTGTGCAACGGACCGCTGCCGGCCTGGCGCGAGGACAGGCTGATCAGGCGGCCGAACTCGGGCGGGCTGCTGAGGTCCTGGCCGTTCACGAGCGGCGTGCTGAAGTCGTCCTCGGTCTCGAAGTCGAGCGCGTACACCGTGGGCGCGGCGACGTACTCGATGTCGACGTAGTCCTCGTTGGTCACGTCCAAGAGCGCGCCCGTGACCGCGTCGAAGAGCGCGCCCTGCACGAAGCGCTCGCGCGAGTTCTCGACGATCGGGCCGCGCTCGGGCGGTCGGTCGATGATCACGCTCACCGAGGCCGGCGGATAGAACACGCCCACGAGCTGGGGCGCGAACGTGCTCGTCAGGAAGGCCTCGGGCCGCTCCGAGGTGTACAGGAAGGCCACGACCTTGTCGGACGTGCCGCGTCCCGCCGTCAGCGTGAAGTTGAGCGAGGGCAAGCTGCCCGCGCGCCAGATGCGCTCGTCCACGCGGATCTCGCCGACGGCGGCGAGGGCGGGGGCGTTGGAGGGCGCGCCGGAGACGAGACTGGCGAGGCTGAAGAGCAGTTGGTGCATGGGGCGCGGGGTCGGTGGGGGCCTACCGGAAAGCCTCGGCATTGTAGGGGGGCGCCCCGATTTCGCCTGATTAATGGACGCATCCTGCCAGGTCCTGGATGCATCCTGGACGGCGATGAGCCAGCCTCAGGACCCGCGCACCCAGCCCGCCTCCTTGCCGTCCTCCCTGCCGCAGGGGGTGGACGCGTCCGCCTTCATCCTGGAGCGCCTGCAGGCCCACGGCGCGAAGCACACGCGCTACGTGCAGCGCGGCGAGCTCGCGCGTGGCGGCATGGGCCAGATCCTGCGCGTGTGGGACGAGGACCTGCGGCGCGAACTCGCGATGAAGGTCGTGCTGGACGAGTCCGGCCGCGCGGCCGCGGGCGAGATCCCGCCCAAGGTCCTCGGGCGCTTCCTGGAGGAGGCCCAGGTCACCGGGCAGCTCGACCACCCGGGGATCGTGCCCGTGCACGAGCTCGGCCTCGACGAGCACGGCGCGGTCTTCTTCACGATGCGCCTGGTCCGGGGCCGCGACCTGAAGGAGGTCTTCGAGCTCGTCCCGCGCGGCCCCGAGACCGGTACGGCCGAGTGGCCCCTGACGCGCGTCCTGTGGGTGCTGCTCAAGATGTGCGAGGCGATGGCCTACGCGCACTCGAAGGGCGTGATCCACCGCGATCTGAAGCCCGCCAACGTGATGGTCGGGCGCTTCGGCGAGGTGTACGTGATGGACTGGGGCCTGGCGCGCGTGCTCGGCCAGCCGGATCGCCACGACCTGCGCGTGCGCGGCGAGGAGTCGAGCTTCTCGTTCGTGCAGAGCGAGCGCCGCGCCGACGCTTCGCACTCGGCCGACTCGGTGCTGTTCACGATGGACGGCGACGTGGTCGGCACGCCGGCCTACATGGCGCCCGAGCAGGCGCGCGGCGAGATCGACCGGCTCGGTCCGCGCTCGGACGTCTACTCGCTCGGCGCGATGCTGTACCACCTGCTGACGGGCGAGATGCCCTACGTGACGCCGGGCGCGCGCGTCTCCCAGCACACGGTGCTGCGCGCCGTGCTCGATGGCCCGCCGCGGCCGGTCAGCGCGCTGCGCCCGGACGTGCCGGAGGAGCTCGTGGCCATCTGCGAGAAGGCCATGGCGCGCGAGCCCGAGCAGCGCTACGCCGACATGGGCGCGCTGGGCGAGGACCTGCGCGCCTACCTCGAGAACCGCGTGGTCAAGGCGCACCGGCGCGGCGCGCTCGTGGAGCTGAAGAAGTGGGTGCAGCGCAACCGCGCGCTGGCCACGGCCTGGGCCGCGGTGCTGGGCGTGGCCTTGCTGGGCCTCGCCGCGACCGCTTGGGTGCAGGTGCGCGGGCGACGCGAGGCCGAGGGCGCGCGTGCGGCGGCCCAGGCCAGCGAGCGCTCGGCCCTCGACAGCCAGGCCGAGGCCGAGCGCCAGGCGACGCTCGCACGCCGCGAGCGCTCGAACGTGCTGCGGCTCTCGGCCTTCCAGGAGCTCGAGGACCTCGAGCGCGAAGCCGCCGGGCTGTGGCCGGCCGTGCCCGAGCGCGTCGGCGACATGCGCGCCTGGCTGGCCCGCGCCGAGCGCCTGATCGCGGGGCTCGAGCCCGGCGCCGACGGCGACCCCGGGCACCGGCGCCAGCTCGAGGAGCTGCGCGCCCGCGCGCTCCCGCTCGCGCCGGAGGAATACGCCGCGGCGCTGGCCGCGCACGCGCGCGGGCCCGAGCTCGCACGCGCCGAGCGCGAGGTCGCGGCGCGGCGCGCGGCGCGCGCGGTGCGCGCCGGACGCGCGCAGCCGGCCGCGTTCGAGCCGGACGCCGCGACGCGGGCCGCGCCGGCGGCCGAGATCAACGCGCGCGCCTGGACCCTGGTCGATCCGGCGCGCGAGGAGTTCGGGCGCGAGGCCGAGGGCCTGGCCCTGGCGCGCCTCGCGCTCGAGCGTTCCGAGCTCGAGGAGCGCCACGCGATCCTCGACACGCTGGCCTGGGCAGAGCTCGCCTGCGGGCTCGACGACGAGGCGCTCGAGAGCAGCCAGGATGCGCTCGACGAAGCCCCGAGATTGGAGCAGGAGGCCTACGAGGAGTACCTGAAGCGCATCGCGCTCGCGATCGAGTCGGCGCGCCCGCCGGCCGGAGCCGCGACGCTCGCGGCGGCCGAGGAGCGCGTGGCGGCGCTGCAGCGCGAAGTCCTGGGCGCGTCCGTGCCGCGCTTCGAGCGTGAGGACGACCGCTGGTGGCACGCGCAGCTCGAGCGTCTGGTGGCCGCGATCGACGAGTTCGCCGATCCCGAGCAAGGCCTCGTGCGCGGGCTCTCGCCGCGCCACGGCTGGGGCGTCGAGCGACGCCTCGAGTTCGCGCGCTCGCTCGAGGAGCGCAGCCTCGGCGGGGCCGCGGCGCGCGCCGCCTGGGACGCCGCGCGCGCCTCGATCCGCGATCCGGGCGAGTGTCCGGCCTACGCCGGGCTCGAACTCGCGCCGCAGCTCGGGCTGCTTCCGCTCGGGCGCGACCCGGAGTCCGGGCTGCACGAGTTCGCCGACCTCGCGACCGGCGAGCCGCCGCGGCGCGGCGCGGACGGACGCCTCGAACTCGCCGCGGGCACGGGCGTCGTGTTCGTGCTGCTGCCCGGCGGGACGACGCTGATCGGCGCCCAGGCCGGCGACC
Source organism: uncultured Myxococcales bacterium (assembly GCA_964593795.1). Classification (GTDB taxonomy): domain Bacteria; phylum Myxococcota_A; class Polyangia; order JAHFDS01; family JAHFDS01; genus JAHFDS01. Next base: position 4,080 of record CAZQJC010000189.1, read on the forward strand.
CGTCCGGCGTGCACCACGACCCCGACGCGACCGACATGGAGAAGCCGCCGCACCGCGTGACGCTCGCGCCGTTCTTCCTCTCGAAATTCGAGCTGACCCAGGGCCAGTGGCAGCGCTTCACCGGACGCCGTCCGAGCAAGCACCCGGCCGGGACGCGCATGGTGGGGCGCGCGCTGAGCGAGCTCTCGCCGCTCGAGCAGGTCAGCTGGAGCGAGGCCCGGCGCGAACTCGCGCGCCTGGGCTGGGCGCTCCCGACCGAGGCCCAGTGGGAGTACGCCGCGCGCGCGGGCACCGACTCGCCCTGGTGGACGGGCTTCGAGCCGGAGTCGCTGCAGGGCGCGGCCAACCTCTCGGATCGCTTCGCGAGCTCGCACGGGGCCACCTGGGCGAGCACCTCCGAGATCGACGACGGCCACATGGTCGAAGCACCGGTGGGCAGCTTCGCCGCCAACCCCTTCGGCTTGCACGACGTGCACGGCAACGTCTACGAGTGGTGCCGCGACGCCTACGGCAGCTACGCGCTGGCGGTGGCGCCGCTGGACGGCGAGCGCCTGGGCGGGATCGACACGACGCGCGTCGTGCGCGGCGGCGGCTACTCCTCCGCGGCGCGCGGCGCGCGCTCGGCCAAGCGCGACAACGCGCCGCCCGAGCTCACGAACGAGAGCATCGGCCTGCGCCCGATGCGCGCGCTCGCGCAGTAGGTCGCGTAGGCGGGAAGGGGCGGGGAAGAGAAGAAAGGACGCGGAGAACGCGGAGTGAAGACGCGGAGGGCGCGGAGGAGAAGGGAGGAGAAGAGCGAGGGCGGCGTCGCTTGCGATCGCTCTCCACGGCGCCGCTAGATCTCCATCCAAGTCGGAGTCTTGCCAACGCTCCACGCTTCGCTCTCGCCTGCTCCACCCCCCTCTCCTCCGCCTCCGCGTTCTCCGCGTCTTCACACCGCGTCCTTCCATGAGAGGGCGGTAGAGCTCCAGTGGGTTGTCCGGATTTTTTTGGGTTTGGTTGGGTTCGAGCGACCAAGGCGAGCAAGGAAGATCCGCCGTGCTTCCATTCGCACTCCGATCGGCGCGCGACCGGTGA
>CAZQJC010000190.1:0-33176 GCA_964593795.1 uncultured Myxococcales bacterium
CCCGCCTGCGCGCGCCTTGCGTTCTGCGCTTACGCGTTGCAGGGAATGGTTCCCTGCAACGCCTCAGGGATGGCTACGGACACTGAACAACCTGTCACCACACCATGACCTGAAACTGTCACCCATGTCCTGTCCCGCACCGCCCGAGCCCGAGCCCGAGCCCGAGGCCGAGCCCGAGGCCGAGGCCGAGCCCGAGGCCGAGCCCGAGCCCGAGCCCGAGCCCGAGCCGAGCCGAGCCCCGAGCCCGAGCCCGATGCTCCGGAACCGCCCCCGAAGTGACACCCCGGTCAACTCCACCGTGTACTCCCGGGTGGGTGGGCCGAGGGACCGAGGGCAAGCGGGGACCGGAGCCCCAGGGACGGGCGCACTTCCGGGCCTCAACCGCCTGGAATCACTTGCGCTCGTGCCTGGCACTCCAATTGATATTGAAGGTTTGCGTGACGTCCACATTCACCCGACGACCCAGGACCCGGCGGCTCGGCCGGATCCTGTGCGCGTGGGGGGCGGTCGTTGCCTTCTTCTTCAGTCCCCGAGCCGAAGCGGTCGCGAAGCCAAAGGCCATCCTGGCCAACTTCACCGGCCCCAACGCCGAGGAGATGCGAACGGCAGTCGCAAGAGCGCTGTCCAGGCAGATCGACCTCGTGACCGACCTCGAGCCCGTGCCGAAGATCCACGGGCGCGTGTTCAAGCAGGGCGGCAAGTGGGCGCTGCGCCTCGCGGTGCGCGACCCCAAGGGCGCCGTGCTGGCGGACGAGACGTATGGCCTGAACGAGCAGCGCCTCTATCGCTCGATGCCGGTCGAGATGGCCGACGTGGTCGAGAAGGCCGGCAACGACGGCGGCGCGATGGCGTCGGCCGCGCCGTGGGACGAGCAGGTGTTCGTGGGCGCCACCATCGGCGCCTCGCAGCGCACCTTCAAGCTCACCAAGGCGGATCCCGCGGGCGCGGCCCTGCCGGCGTACGCGGGCTCGAACCCCGTCCTGCGCCTGTCGGTGCTCGCGCACCCGGCCACCTGGCTCGACCTCAGAAACGGCATCCTCCGCTCGATTGGCCTGCAGCTCCTCTACGAGGCGGGCCCGAAGGTCGAGTCCAAGGTCGAGGGCCAGAACGGCGCCGCGGCCGCGACCTACCAGGCCGGCTCGAGCCAGTGGGAGGCGGGCCTCTTCTACCGCTTCGTCCTCGGGGCCGACAACGTCATCCGGCCTCGCGTGGGCCTCGGCGCCAAGCGCTTCGAGATCGAGGGCATGACGGGGCCGCCCATCCCGACCGTGGAGTACTCGTACAAGACGTTCGGTGTGGACGCCGACGTGCCGCTGCCGCTCCTCGAGCGCAAGATCGGCCTCATCGCGGGCGGGCAGTACATGATGATGGACGGCCTGACGGGCGTCTCGCAGTTCGCCAAGACCGCCAAGGGCACCGCCTACGGCTTCTTCGGTGGCCTGCGCTATCGGCTGCCGTACCGCATCGAGGCGGCGGCGCTCTACGAGATGCAGTCCTACTCGGTCGAGTTCGCCGGCGCGCCCACGAATGGCGGCGGGACGGCCAAGAGCGGCGCGGACTCGGTCAGCATCATCGGCGCGCGCATGGCGATCGGCTACTGACCCGCCACTGACCACTAGAAAAGCCGGGCCGGCTCGCGCGATGATGGACGAGGGGAAGAGCGCGAAGCACTGACGTGATGCTCTCGCCGACGGAACGCTCGATGGTCCCTCTCGCCCGAACGCTGCTCGTGCTCGTGGTCGCGGCCGCCCCGGCGGCGGCGCACGCCCAGCGCGGCCGCCCCACCTCCCAGGGCGTCACCGGGCACATCGTCTACGTCACCCAGACCGGCATGTACATCGACCGCGGCACCGATCACGGCGTCGCGATCAAGGATCCGGTCGTGATGGCGCGCGGCAAGGCGGTCGTGCGCACGCAGGTGCTCGCGGTCAGCGACAAGACCGCGTTCTGCGCATGGCCGAAGGACTCGTCGATCGCGCCGTCGGCCGCGATGTCGTCGGCGGTGCGCGTCGGCACGTCGAACCCGCCGCGCGTCGAGGCGACGCCCAAGCAGCGCGCCGCCACGCCGGCCAACCAGGTGTTCGCGGTGCGCGACGAGACGCTCGTGCAGGCGTACACCGACGTGGCGCGCGAGGGCTTCCCGCTCGTCCCGTACCACGGCGAGGTCTCGCAGCCGTACATCGTCAAGAAGAAGGTCACGGCGGCGCTCGCGCACGAGAGCTGGGGCTACCTCTCCGGCGGGCGAGGGCGCTTCGAGGAGGAGCGCTTCTTCCTCGGCACGATGCTCGGCGCCCCCGGCGCGTTCGGGCTCGACGTCGACCTCGACGGCGGCTACTACACGAGCCGGCCCAAGGACGCGCGGTTCGCGGCGGGGCGCAGCTACCAGCTCAACGCGCGGCGGGCGCAGGTGCGCTGGGTGTCCAGGGACTCGACGCTGCTCATCGGCGCGGGGCGCACGCCGGCGCGCAGCCGCGCGGACTCGCGCCCCGTGGACGGCGTGGAGATCGCGTACCGCGTCAGGCCCGGCTTCAACGTGGGCGCGGTCGCGGGGCTCGTGCCCGATCGCGAGCTCGTGCCGAACGCGGACCGCGCGGTCGCGGGCGGCTACGTCATCGTGCAGCAGGACTTCTCGAGCACGGCGCGCGGGCGCTTCGACATCGCGCCGATGGTGAACGTCAGCTCGAAGCAGAACGACGTGGGCGCGGCCGAGGTCTCCACCGCCCTCGAGGTCGAGTCGCAAAGGCGCCTCTTCCTCGCGGCGCGCGCCAAGCTCATCCGCGACCTGCGCAAGGAGACGGCCAAGGAGCCCATCTACCTCGGCAACGTGTCGGGCGACCTGTGGTTCGCGGTGTCGAGCGAGATCAAGCTCGGCGGCGGCTACCGGCGGCAGGACCGACGCGCCGAGGACCTCGCGGCGCAGCTCGTCGGCGTGCCGCAAGGCGCGCCCGCGGGCACCGCGGCGGTGGTCCTCAACCAGGGCACCGACCAGCAGATCGACGGCCAGGTCGACCTGCGGCCCGGCAAGACCTTCACCTCGAGCACGATGGCTGGCGTGTCCAAGCTCGCGGGGGCCAAGGACGACGGCCTCTTCGCCCGCGAGGAGCTCACGTTCGGGCCGTACGGCAACGCGTCCACGCGCTTCGGCCTCGCGTACCTCTACCAGTCCGCCGCGTTCGACTACCACCAGCCCGAGGTCTTCGTCGCGAGCTCGCCGGGCGACAACCTGCGCCTCATGGCACGCTACGCCGTGCTCGCGGACGCGCGCTCGAACCAGCGCCTCTACGGGCACTCCGCGTACCTGCTGGCGGAGGGGCGCCTCACGCCCGTGTGGTCGGCCGGCGGCACCGCGCGCTACATCACGATCGCCGAGGGGCCGGATTCGGTGCACGTCTTCGCCTGGATCGGCCGGGACTTCTGATGACCCTCGAGCAGATCATCACGTGGTCGCTCATCGCGGTGACGATCGTGACCTTCGCGATCGTGCTGCGGCTCGCGGCGCGGCGCGAGAAGCGCGACCGCGAGGTGCTCGAGGCGTCCGTGCGCGACGCGGCGCACAAGCCGGCGTCGCTGCACCCGCTCATCGACTCGGACGTGTGCATCGGCTCGATGACCTGCATCAGCGCGTGCCCGGAGGGCAACGTCCTCGGCATGATCGAGGGCAGTAGCGCCCTCATCAAGGGCGCCAATTGCATCGGGCACGGCCGCTGCGCCGCCGAGTGCCCGGTCGACGCGATCACGCTCGTCATGGGCGACGGCGAGCGCGGCGTGGACCTGCCGCACCTCGACAAGAGCTTCGAGTCGAGCCGGAAGGGCGTGTTCGTCATCGGCGAGCTCGCGGGCATGGGCCTCATCAAGAACGCCGTCCGTCAGGGCGTGCTCGTCATGGAGCACGTCCAGCAGGTGATGCAGCCGGCGCGGCACGAGTGCGACGTGGACGTCGCGATCGTGGGGGCGGGGCCGGCGGGCCTGACGGCGGCGCTGTGCGCGAACCGCGCGGGCTACCGCTCGCTCGTGCTCGAGCAGGGCGACGCGATCGGCGGGACGATCCTCACATACCACCGGCAGAAGCTGGTCACGAGCGAGCCCGTCAAGATCCCGGGCTACGGCACGCTGCAGCGCGGCCAGATGGTCAAGGAGGACGTGCTCGCGCTGTGGCAGGACGTGGCCGAGAAGGGCCAGATCGACGTGCGCCTCGGGCACCACGTCGAGGGCATCGAGGGCACCGACGGGCACTTCATCGTGCGCACGCCGCGCGGCGTGATCACGGCGCGCAAGGTGATCCTCGCGACCGGCATCCGCGGCACGCCGATGCGCCTCGGCGTGCCCGGCGAGAACTCTCCGAACGTCGCCTATCGCCTGGTCGATGCGTGGCAGTACACCGGGCAGCGCGTGCTGGTCGTGGGCGGCGGCGACAGCGCGATCGAGTGCGCCTACGCGCTCGCGGACGCCGGGGCGCAGGTGGCCATCTCGTACCGGCAGCCGCGGTTCGCGCGCGCGCGCCAGGCGAACATCAAGATCATCGAGGACCGCATCGCGGCGGGCACCGTGCAGCCGCTCATGTCCACGCGGGTCATGGCGATCACGCCGAGCTCGGTCGTGCTCGAGTCGACGGACAAGTCCGCGGCGCCGCGGGCGCCGATGAAGCTGCACAACGATCAGGTCATCATCTGCGCGGGCGGCACGCCGCCGTCGAGCTTCCTGCGCAACGTCGGCATCCAGCTCGAGCAGTTCAAGGGCGAGGCGCCGCGGGCGCTGTCGCAGCTCGCGGGCTCGATGAGCGCGAGCCGCATCCTGCCCGCGGTGCTGTGGGCGGCCGGGATCATGCTGCTCGTCGGGCTCGCGGTGCTCGGCTGGGACTACTACGTGCTGCCGCGCGACAAGCGCTTCGCGTCGACGCTGCACCAGACCCTGCGGCCCGCGGGCGCGTGGGGCCGCGCGATCGGCATCGGCGCGACCGCCGTGATGATGCTGAATTTCCTGCTCGCCGTGCGAAAGCGCATCGGCTTCATGCGCGGGATCGGCAACATTCGCGACTGGCTCAACTTCCACGTGTTCGTGGGCGTGATGGCGCCGCTCTTCACCGCGTTCCACGCGGCCTTCCAGTACGAGAACACGATCGCGGTCGGGACGGCCTCGGCCTGCGCGGTGGTCGTCGCGACGGGCCTCGTCGGCCGGTACATCTACCAGCTCGTGCCGGGTGGGCCGAGCGGTCGGCCGGCCAACGTGTCCGAGCTCATGGACCGGGTGGACGCGCTCCGCCGCGTGCTCGCGTCGACGCCGCTGTCGCCCTGGCTGCGGCGGCTGCTGGATCCGCCCGAGGTGCGCGAGCTGCCGGCGGGGATCATCCAGCTCGTGCACCTGCCCATCGCGGCGTTCACGATGACCGCGAACCTGCTCGAGTCGCGGCTGCACATCCGCAAGTACTGCCGTAAGAACCCGGATCCGCAGGTCCGGGACGCGGCGGACGACCTCTACACGCTGGCGCGGCTGCGCGAACAGCTCGCGTTCTATCCGGCGCTCAAGCGCTTCATGGCGACGTGGCGCGCGTTCCACGTCACGCTCTCGGTGTTCCTCGTTCTCCTCATCATCGTGCACGTCGCGGTGTCGATGATGGTCGGCTATGGCTGGAACCTGTAGGCTCCTCGCCCTCGCGATCCTGCTCTGGCCCGTCCTCGCGCGGGCGCAGACGTTCTCGCCGGGGCCGCTCGCGGAGCCGCACAGGCCGTACGAGGGCCTCTCGAACTGCACCAAGTGCCACAGCGGGAGCTTCACCGGCGCCGCCGAGAGCAAGATCGACGTCGGCAAGTGCAAGGACTGCCACACGCCGATCAAGCGGAACATCGCGGCGCGCATCGGCCTGCACGGCAAGATGTCGTCGGACGACAAGGAGAACTGCCAGCACTGCCACCCCGACCACCGGGGCCTGGACTTCAAGATGGTCAAGTGGCCGGGCGGCTCGCAGAAGCAGTTCCCGCACGAGAAGACGGGCTGGCCGCTGCGCGGGGCGCACCTCAAGAGCGAGTGCGCGGACTGCCATGCGAAGAAGAACGTGCAGGACGACGGCGTCCTCGCCTACTTCGCCAAGCACACCAAGAAGCAGACGTTCCTCGGGCTCGAGCGCGCGTGCGCGGCGTGCCACCGCGACTCGCACAACAACTCGCTCGGCGCGAACTGCACCGAGTGCCACGACGAGAACGCGTGGCGGCCCGCGCCCTCCTTCAACCACAACGCGACGCGCTATCCGCTCCTCGGGCTGCACCGGCAGGTCAAGTGCGACCAGTGCCACCCGGTCGGCGACGCGCTCCGCAGCGATCCGCGCTACCGCGAGCGCGTCTTCTCGCCATTGAAGTTCAAGGAGTGCTCCGAGTGCCACGACGACCCGCACAACGGGACGCTCGGGCCGTACTGCTCGGAGTGCCACACCGAGAAGGGGTGGAAGCTCAAGAAGGCGCCGTCGCGCGTGCTGCTCGAGCACGACAAGACGCGCTTCCCGCTCAAGGGGCTGCACCGCGGCGTCGAGTGCCGCTACTGCCACCCCATCGTCGCCGGCAAGCAGGTGCTGCGCGGCATGAAGTTCGCGCAATGCCGCGACTGCCACCCGGACGGGCACATCGGGCAGATGGGCGCCAATCAGCCCGACTGCAACTCGTGCCACAACAACTTCGGGTTCTCGCCGGTGTCGTTCAGCCCGGCGCGGCACGAAAAGACGTCTTACCCGCTCGTCGGCGCGCACGCGGGCGTGCCGTGCATGGATTGCCACCGCACGACCGCGGCGCTCAAGAAGAAGGTCGAGGCGGTCAAGAAGAGTGGGGCGCGCATCCACGGCGTGCGCAGGTCGCTCGTGAGCTTCGCGCGCTTCGAGTGGCCGCAGAACGCGGTGCAGCGCTGCACGACGTGCCACAAGGACGTGCACGCGGGGCAGTTCGACGACCGCGTCGCGCGCGAGGACTGCATGGCGTGCCACGTCGAGCAGAGCTTCCACCGGCTCAGGTTCGACCACGACAAGGACAGCCGCTTCGCGCTGCGCGGCGCGCACAAGGAGATCGACTGCGGCCTTTGCCACACCGCGGCCAAGAAGGGCGCCCCCGTCCGCTACAAGCCGATGGAGACGACCTGCGTGTCGTGCCATCCCGACATCCACTACGGCCAGTTCGCGCGCTATCAGGTCGATTGCAGCGCGTGCCACTCCGAACAGGCGTGGAAGCCGCTCGTGCAGTTCGACCACAACAAGCCGCCGGTGCGGTTCGCGCTCGACGGCAAGCACGCGCAGACGGCGTGCGACCGCTGTCACCTGAACGTGCGCCTGACCGCGCAGGCCAAGACGCGTCTGTATCGCCCGTTGCCGCTGCAGTGCCAGGGCTGTCACGAGGACCACCACCACGGGCAGTACGACGCGTTCGTGCCGCTCAAGGTCAAGCTCACCGCCGCCAAGCCCACCGTGCGCGGCGGCAAGGTGTCCACCGCCGTCCCGTGCGCGTACTGCCACAACACGTCGAACTGGCAGAAGATCTCGTTCGATCACGACGCGACGGGCTTCCCGCTCACCGGCGCGCACGTCAAGACGAGCTGCGACGGCTGCCACGTCGGGGGCCTCGCGCGCAAGCTCTCGCACCGCTGCGAGGCCTGCCACAAGGACGTGCACGGAGGGCAGCTCGGCGTGCGCTGCGAGCGCTGCCACAACACGGAGCGGTGGCTCGAGGCGCGCGACGCGCTCGAGGCGCACCGCACGACGAACTTCCGCCTCATCGGCGGCCACGCGGCGGTGCCGTGCGAGGAGTGCCACGGCAACGTGCGCGACCGGACCTTCCGGCGCGTGCCGAGCGCGTGCGAGCAGTGCCACCTCCGCGACGTCACGCGCACCGTGGGCAAGGCGCTCGACCACGTCGCGGCGCAGCTCACGACGAACTGTCAGCAGTGCCACACGGTGCTGCGCTGGATCGGCGCGCAGTACCTCACGCACGACAAGTGCTTCCCGATCACGCGCGGCGCGCACGCGGGGATCGCGTGCCTCAAGTGCCACACCACGCTGATGGGCGCTACGGCGAACGGCATGTGCAGGACCGGCACCGCGAACTGCACGCAGGCCGGCTGCCACCCGACGAACGTCACCGACATGACCCACGCGCGCGATCGCGTGGAGGGCTACGCGCCGGTCAATCGCAAGTGCTACGAGTGTCACCCGAACGGGAGGAAGTGATGAGGCAGTTGGGTCTGACGCTGCTCCTCGGCGCCGTCTTCGGCTGCACCACGCCGCACTCGGATTCGCTGTTTCCCGAGGGGCCCGACGGCGGCTTCAAGGGCGTGACGCGGCAGAACCACCCCTACTTCCCGATCGTGGACTTCCCGCCGCACGCGGGCGAGTGCCTCAAGTGCCACAACACGGACACGTTCTCGAAGGCCGACTGCACGCAGATGGGCTGCCACCCGCAGGAGATCACCGGCATGCGCCACCCGGGCAACCCGCAGTACGTCTGGGACTCGGTCAAGTGCTACGAGTGCCACCCGAAGGGCATGTACCCGTAGGCCCCTTCAGCGCATCGCGTGCGGGGACATCCGCTGCGCCGCGGAGCTGCAGCAAGCACCCCGCGCACGGGGCCAATCGGTCCGCCCGCTTGCGCGCCCGGGCAGGCAAGGGGCGCGCGCTTCGCGCAAGCGTTGCTCTCGAGGGGTGGTAGGCTCGCGCGCGCGCGATGGGGGAACCGAGGGGACCGACTGCCGGGCGCATGAGCGCGCCGACCCAGACCGATCTCGGCCAGACGCCCACGGCGGCCGAGGAGGTCGATCTCGCCCGATCGCCGACGCTCGCCGAGGGCGTCGATCTCGCCCGATCGCCGACGCTCGGTGCGGAGCACGCGCCTGACACGCAGATGCTCGGAGGCGCATCGGGCCCGGCCGGCGAGGGGCTCGTCCGTGGGGACCGCCTCGGCCGGTACGTCGTGGTCTCGAGGCTCGGGGGCGGCGGCATGGGCGCGGTCTACGTCGCCTACGACCCCGACCTCGATCGCAAGGTTGCGCTGAAGATCCTGCGACCCGAGCTGCGAGGCCGCACCGGGACGAGTGGCCGCGCGCGCCTCTTGCGCGAGGCCAAGGCGATGGCGCAGGTGTCGCACCCGAACGTCATCGCCGTGTACGACGTCGGCACCGTCGGCGACGACGTGTTCATCGCGATGGAGCTGGTCGAGGGGCAGACGCTCTCCCAGTGGCTCTCGGGCGGTCGGTCGCCGCGCGAGATCGTCAGCGTGTTCCTCCAGGCGGGCGCGGGCCTCGCGGCGGCGCACCGCGCGGGGCTCGTGCATCGCGACTTCAAGCCCGACAACGTGCTGCGCGGCCACGACGGGCGCGTGCGCGTGCTCGACTTCGGGCTCGCCAGCGCGGTGCGCGGCGACGACCCGGCGGTGCCTGCCGAGGCGACGAGGCCGAGCTCGCTCGAGCCGCTCACGCAGACGGGCGCGATCATGGGGACGCCGGCGTACATGGCGCCCGAGCAGTTCAAGGGACGCCAGACGGACGCGCGGTCGGATCAGTTCTCCTTCTGCGTCGCCCTGTGGGAGGCCCTGTGCGGCACGCGACCGTTCGGCGGCAAGGACTACGTCTCGCTGGCACTGGCGGTGACGACCGGCCAGCTCTCGACGCCCGCGGAGGGCAGGCTCCCGCAGCGCCTGCGGCGGCTGCTCGAGCGAGGCCTGGCGGTGAGCGCGGAGGCGCGGCATCCGTCGCTCGATGCGCTGCTCGCGGAGCTCGGGCGGGATCGCGCCGCGGCGCTGCGCCGCTGGGCGCCCGCGGGGATCGCGGCGCTGGCGCTGGTGGGCGGCGGGGCGGCCCTCGTCCAGCGACGCGCGGGGCTGTGCGGCGACGCGCCCGACAAGCTGGCGGTGCTCTGGGGTGCGCCGCAGCGGAGGAGCGCGGAGGCCGCGTTCGCGCGCGTTCAGGTGCCCTACGCGAAGGAGGCGTGGAAGGCCGCCGGCGCGCTCCTCGATGGCTACGCAGCCGACTGGGTGAAGGTGCGCACGGCGGCGTGCCGGGCCACGCGCGTGGACGGGACGCAGTCCGACGAGCTCATGGACCTGCGCATGTCGTGTCTCGATCAGCGGCTCGCGGAGCTGGGCGCGGTCGCGGCGGCGCTGTCGCGCGCGGACGCGACCACCGTGGAGAACGCGGCGCGAGCCGCCGGCGGGCTCACACCGGTCTCGACGTGCTCGGACGCCGAGGCGCTGCGTTCGCCGGTCAAGGCGCCAGGCGACGCCGCGACCCGCGCGAAAGTGGCGGGCGTACGCGCGCAGCTCGCGCAGGCGAACGCCCTCGAGCTCGTGGGCCGGTACACCGACGGATTGGCGGTGGCCGATGCGGCCACGACGGCCGCCACGGCCCTGGGCCACCGGCCGCTCGAGGCCGAGGCGCACTACCAGCGCGGCAAGCTCCTCGACGACGTCGGCAGGGGCAAGGACGCGGCGCAGGCGCTGGAGCAGGCCGTCCTCGCCGCGGAGGCCGGGCATCACGACGAGCTGGCCGCGCTCTCGTGGGGGCAGCTCGTCGGGATCGTCGGCTACCGTCTCCATCGGGTCGACGAGGGGCGGCGCGCGCTCGCACACGCGGCGGCGCTCGTGGAGCGCGGTGCCGGCGGGCTCGTCGCCCGCGCGAAGATGGAGTCGAACGCGGGCAACCTCGAGCTCGCGACGGGGCGCTACGAGGAGGCCGCGCGTCGCTTCCGCGTGGCAGTGGAGGTCCGCGAGAAGGCCTTCGGCCCCGCGCACCCCGAGGTGGCGGCCGCGCTCAGCAACCTCGCCAACGCGCTCTACAAGGATCGCAAGCTCGACGACGCGATCACTGTGCACGTCAGGGCGCTGGCGCTGCGCGAGCAGGCGCTCGGACCGCAGCACCCGGAGGTCGGCGAGTCGCTGAGCAACCTCGGCAGCGCGCTCCGCATGCAGGGCAAGCTCGCGGAGGCCCAGGCGGTGCTCGAGCGCGCGGTCGCGCTCTGGGAGCAGGCGCTCGGCCCTGCGCACCCGAATGTGGCGACGGCGCTCGGGAACCTGGGAGGCGTCCTGCACGCGCAGGGACGGAGCGCCGACGCGCTCCCGCGCTACCGGCGCGCCCTCGAGATCCAGACGAAGGCGCTCGGCCCGGACCATCCGATCGTGGCCGACACGTACCAGAGCCTCGGTGCGGTCACCCTGGGCCTCGGTCGACTCGACGAGGCGCTCGCGCACGACGAGCGCGCGGTCTCGCTGCGCGAGAAGCGGCTCGGTCCGGAGCACCCCGACGTCGCGTTCGCGCTCTGCAACGCCGCGGACGTGGAGATGACGATGGGGCGATGGTCGAGCGCGATCGAGCGGCTCGAGCGTGCGCTCGTGGTCCGCAAGAAGGCGCTCGGCCCTGCGCACTCGCTGGTCGGCGACACGATCGGGTTCCTGTCGGCGGCGCTCCTCGGCGCCGGTCGTCTCGACGAGGCGCGTCGCGTCGCGGAGGAGGGCCTGGCCCTGCGCCGGCGGACGCTGGGCGCGGAGCACCTCGACGTCGCCGACTCGCTGAACACGCTCGGCAACATCCTCGCGGCCGGCCGGCGGTTCGCCGAGGCGCGCGCGCGACACGACGAGGTCGTCCACCTCGTCGAGAAGGCCGCGGGCAAGGACGCGCCGGAGCTCTGCGAGCCGCTCGCGGCGCTCGGCGAGGACCTGCTCGGCCTCGGGCGCTCCCGCGATGCCGCCGTGGTGCTCGAGCGCGCGCTGGCGCTGCGCAATGGTGCGCCGGACGCGGAGCTCGCCCCGACGCGGTTCGCGCTGGCGCGGGCGATCGAGGATCGCGCGCGCGCGGTGGCGCTTGCGAGGGACGCACGGCGCGGGTTCGAGGCCGCGGGCAAGCGGGCGGAGGTGCGACGCGTGGAGGCCTGGCTCGGGAAAGCCCGGTGAGAGCGCTCGCGCTCGCTCTCGATTCGATCATCCGATCTTCTGGATCTGGGCGGTCTTGGTGTCGCTGGCCTTCTTGATGTCGTCGCCGGCCTTGAGGTTCGTCTTGGTCTTCATCGTGGCTTCTCCTTGTGCGATCTGATCCGACGAGGAGCAAGCGCCATGCCGGCGCTATCGGAGCCGAAGTGTGCGGCACCACTGCCTGTCGGTCGCCCATCGGGCAGTTCCACGCCGTTCCAGGGCGTGTTCCAGGCGTCCCATCGGCGCGGGGCGTCAGTCCAGGCTGAAGGCGAGCTTCGCGGGCGGGGGGATCGGCGGCGGCGTGCTCGCGGTGCGCGCGCCGGCCACGAGATCGGCGAGGTCCCAGCTGGTCACCTGCTGGCCGCGCGCGAACATCCAGCCCCAGAGCGCTTCGCCGAGCGCGCGGGCGTTCGGGAAGCGGTGCTCGCGGTTGCGCGCCAGCGCCTGCATCACCACCGACTCGAACACGGGGTCCACGTCCGGCAGCGCGTCGCGCAGCGGCGGGATGAGGCCCTTTTTGATCAGCATCAGCGTCTCGACGTCGCTCGGCGCGTCGAAGAGCTTCCGGCCCGCCGACAGCTCCCACAGTACGATGCCGCACGCGAACACGTCGGCGCGCGCGTCGGGCGCGAGGCCCTCGAGCTGCTCGGGCGCGAGGTAGCCGATCTTGCCCTTGACGATGCCGGGCTGCGTCCGCATCGCGTGCGAAGACGCCTTGGCGAGGCCGAAGTCGGCGAGCTTCACCTCTCCCTCGCGCGAGATCATGATGTTCTTCGGTGAGACGTCGCGGTGGATGACACCGAGCGGCTTGTCGTCGGGCGTGCGGCGCGTGTGCGCGTACTCGAGCGCCTTGCAGACCTCGGCGACGATGAACGAGGCGAACCGCGGCTCGAACGCGGTGCGCTGCCCTCCGGCGCCAACCAGATTGCCGAGGTCGAGCCCCTCGACGTACTCCATCACGAGGAAGTAGCCGTCGGCGCCCTTGCCGGCGTCGAAGACCTGCACGATGTTCTGGTGGTGCAGCAGCATCGACAGCCGCGCCTCGTCGAGGAACATGCCGAGGAACGCGGGATCCTTCGCGAGCTGCGGCAGGACGCGCTTGAGCGCCACGGATCGCTCGATGCCCTCGGCGATCGTCATGCGCGCCTTGTAGACCTCGGCCATGCCGCCCTTGCCGATCAGGCGATCGACGGCGTACCGGGGTTTCGGTGACGACATGGCGGGATGATACGCCGCCCGCGTCCGCTGTCAGCCGCCGTTCGTGATCCCCATGCGCGGCAGCCCGGGCGTCAGCATCGTGATCCACCGGTCGGGGCGGCGGATGCCCTCGGCGGACAGCCGGTCCTGCACGGTGGCGAGGGCCTCGGGGTCGGGCGCGCCGACGACCGCGCCGACCGCCAGGCGCGCGATCGCGGCGTAGTGGTGCAGATCCATCGCCTCGCAGCCGCGCGCGGCGGCCTCGAGCTCGCGCGTGGCGCGGGCGGGCTCGCCGCGCAGGGACGACACCGTGCCGCGGAGCAGGATCGCGAGGGGCGTCGCCCAGCCGGCCGCCTCGCTCTCGATGCGCTGCGCCTCGCGGTGCGCGATGTCGAGCAGCGTGCTCTGGTCGCCCACGCCGTGCGCCGCGGCCGCGATGGCGCTCTTGCCGCGCAGCCAGTGCGCGAGGATGCGGTGGTACTGCAGGCGCAGGAGGAGCGACGCGCGCAGCGTGGGCCATGCCTCCTCCAGGCGCTGCCAGGCGGACGCGCCGTCGTCCTCGTAGAGGTCGGCGTTGACGAGCGCCACGAGCGCGTAGAAGTGCGGGAGCTGGAAGCCCGCGTGTGACCAGCGCTCGAGGCCCTGCGCGATCTCCTCGCGCAGGCGCGCCGGGTCGTCCCGCACGAGCCACGCGAAGAAGCCGGCGCTCGTGCGCGAGAGGAAGGCCGCGTAGCGGTCGCCTCGCAGGTCGGCCTCGCGGAGCTGCGCGTCGAGGCGCGCGCAGAGCTCGCCGAGTCGGCCCAGGTAGAAGAGCGACACGAGGCGGTACGACTGCGCGGTCGCGATCTCCCAGGCGACGCCGTGGCAGCGGGCGCGAAGGCCCGTCTCCGCCGCCTCGTAGCCATCGAGCGCCTGTTGCCAGCGCCCCTGCAGCGTGGCGCAGATCGCGGCCGACAGGTGCGTCAGCGGCTCGGCGCGCGCGTCCCCGGTCATCGCGGCCAGGCGGCGCGCCTCGGCGAGCACGGCGCCGGCGCGGGCGGCACCGCGCGCGCCCCGGGCCGCGCTGTGTACGGCCTCGGCCGAGAGCGCCATCGCCAGGCGCCCCGGCTCCCCGGCGTCGAGCGCGTAGGAGAGGTGCTTGGCGTGGAACTCCGCGCCGCGGATGAAGTCGAGCATGCCGAGCTGCACGCTCACGAGGCGCGTGAGATCGATGCGCAGGAGCAGCGTCTCGGGGACGTCGGCCTCCTTGCGCAGGGTCGTGCGCAGGCGGCGGAGCGCGAGGCCCGCGCGGCGCAGGAGGAGCGACGCGAGCGCCGCCCGCGGCGACGACGCGAGGCGCAGGCCCAGGCCACGCAAGGCGTCCGCCAGCATGGCGAGGCCCGCGTCGGTGTGGCCGCTGCGCAGGAGCTGCTCGGCGGCCAGGCGCACGAGCTCGGCGGCCTCGCCGCCCGTGCCGTCGCGCGCGGCGGCGCGGTAGGCGTCGGCGGCGTCGGCGCCACGTCCCGCGGCGGCCAGCGCGTCGCCGAGGCGCCGGTTGAGCGCGCGCCGGCGGTCCGCGGCCAGCGTCTGATCGAGCGCGAGCGCGAGGCGGTAGAGATCGGCGGCGCGATCGAACGCGAGCGTGTCGGCCGCGCGGTCCGCGGCGCGGGCGGCATATTCGCCTGCACGGATGGATTCGCCGGCCCCGCGCAGGTGGAAGACGAGCGCCTCCGGCTGCGCGCCGAGGGCCTCGAGGGCCTGCGCGAGCCGCGCGTGGCAGTCGCGCAGGCGCCAGCCGGGCATCGCGCCGACCAGCGTCTCGCGGATGCGATCGTGCGCGGTCTCGATCGCCTCGCCGTCCTCGCCGGCGCGGGTGCGCACGAGGCGCGCCGCGCGCAGGGCCGCGAGCGCGTGCCAGTCGTCGGCGCCGAGCTCCGCGGCCTCGGCCGCGACCCGCCGTGGCACCGGGCCCCCCGCGACGGCGGCGATCTCCAGCAGGCGGCGGGCCGCCTGCCCGAGCCGCCCGAGGCGTGCCAGGATCATGCCCTCGAGAGTGAGCCGCCCGGACAGCGTCACCGGCTCGTCGGAGGGCGCGGCGGCCTGCGCCTCGAGGAAGCGCACGAGCTCGCCGACGAAGAAGGGGCTGCCGCCGGACTCGCTGGCGATGATGGGCGCGTACTTGGTCGTGAGCTCCGCGTCGCGGCCGAGCAGGCTCGAAAGGGTGCTCGCCTCCTCCGTCGACAGCGGGCCGACGACGATCTCGCGCGTGGGCGTCGGCGGCTCGTGCGCCGCGAGCGCCCCGAGGAGCACGCGCAGAAAGGGGCTCTCCTCGGCCTCGTCGCTGCGGTACGCCACCACGACCAGCACGGGCGGGCCCGGGGGACGCAGGACCTCGGCCAGCGCCGCCGCGCCGTCGGCGTCACCCCATTGCAGATCGTCGAGCAGGAGCACGAGCGGCCGAGCCTCGGCGAGCGCGGTGATGAGCGCGCGCAGGGCCACGAAGCCGCAGCGGCGGGCCTCCTGCGCGTCGGGGATCGCGGGCGCCTCGCGGAGCGCGTCCGCGATGGCCGGCACGCGGCGCAGCACGGGGAACAGGCGCGCGAGCGCCCCGGCGTCGACGGGCAGGAGCGCGCGCACCTCCGCGTCGCCGAGCGCGACGAGGTGCTGCGACATCGAGTCGACGAGGCCGTCGATCGCCTTGTAGGCGACGGTCTCTCGCTCGAAGCAGCGGCCCTGCAGGACCACGGTCTCGGGCTGGCGGCCGAGGCGCTCGGCGAAGTCGGCGAGGAGCTCGCTCTTGCCCATGCCGCTCGAGCCGTGCACGCACACCACGGTGGGCCGGTGGCTGCGCATGGCCTCGAGGAACGCCTGCGTGAGCTGCGCGATCTGCGGGCCGCGTCCGATGAACGGCGCGGGGTACCCGGGCGCCGCCGGTCGGCGGTCGTCCGAGGGCTCGACGCCGAGCTGCGCGAGCACGGCCGCACCCGTCGGCCGCGCCTCGGGGGCGCGCTCGAGGAGGTCCAGGCACAGCCGCGCGAGATCGAGCGGCACGTCCGGCGCGCGCGCCTGCGGGGGCACGGGCGGGCCGGCCTCCTGCGCCGCGAGGATCTGGAGCGGGCCGCCCTCGAAGGGCCTCGCGCCCGTCAGCGCCTCGTAGAGCATGACGCCGACCGCGTACCAGTCGGCCGCGGGCGAGAGCGCTCCGCCGGCGAGGACCTCGGGCGCGAGGTACCCGGGCGTGCCCGAGACGCTGCGCGGGCGGCGTGCGGTGTGGCCGTCCTCGATCTCGCCGACCAGGCCGAAGTCGAGCAGCACCACGCGGCCGCTCGGCGACACGAGGACGTTCGACGGCTTGAGGTCGAGGTGGAGCTTGCCGGCCTCGTGCAGCGCCGCGACGCCGAGCGCGAGCTGCGACAGGGCCGCGCGGAGCTGCCCGCGATCGCCGGTGTCGCCGTCGAGCGCCTCGAGCAGCTCGCGTCCCTCGACGAGCTCCATGGTGAAGAACCACTGGTCCTCGGCGGAGACGAGCTCGTGCAGGGTGACGAGGTTCGGGTGGTGCACGTCCGCGAGGGCGCGGAACTCGCGCTTGAGCCGCCAGAGGTTCGGGCCGTCGAGCCGCGCCAGGGTCTTGAGCGCCACCTCGAGCCCGCGCTCGCGGTCGACCGCCCGGTACACCACGCCCATGCCGCCCTGGCCGATGCGGCCCACGATGCCGTAGCGCTCGGTGCCGGTGAACTCGGCGGAGGGCATCGCAGGTGATCGTAACAGGCTCACCTGGCGCGGCGGCACGTCACGAGCGCCAGGCGCATGCCCCAGGATCGCACGATCGGTCAGGCCGCGCGTGAGCCACCCCACCGGATCACGCCCGAGCCGGGCACGCGCCTTGGCGACCGAGCTGCGCGCCACGCTCCGCGAGGCTGCGTCGGGTAAGGCCAGCTTGCTCGACCGTCAGGCGGCGCTGCTCTGGCGGCTCCGCCATCCGAGCGCTCTCATATAGAATCGCCCCGGATGCTCGAAACCCCCGACGAGGTGACCCGCGCGGTCGCGCGGCTGCGGGCGGCGTGGGCGGCCGGGGATCCGGCCGACCCGGCGCTGCGCGCGCGCGTCGAGCATTCCCTCGGGGAGCTACGCGAGGCGTGGCGCGCCCAGAACGAGCTCTTCGGCGCCAGCGAGGTCACGGCGCTGCGCGCGATCGCGCAGTCGCTCAAGGCGCAGCCGGCGCGCGTGGTCGCGGGAGGCCAGAGCGCCCGCGCGGTCCTGCGCAGCGTGTTCGGCTACGAGGCCTTCCGGCCCGGGCAGGAGGAGATCATCTCGGCCGTCACGAGCGGCCGCGACTGCATCGGGGTCATGCCGACGGGGGCGGGCAAGTCGCTCACGTTCCAGATCCCCGCGCGCATGCTGGGCGGCGTGACGCTGGTGGTCTCGCCGCTCATCGCGCTCATGAAGGATCAGGTCGACGCCATGAGCGAGGTCGGCCTGCGCGCCACGTACCTCAACTCCTCGCTGTCGTGGGACGACAAGCGCGCGCGCATCGAATCCATCCGCAAGGGCGAATACGAGCTCGTGTACGCGGCGCCCGAGGGGCTCGAGGCCAGCGTGGGCGGGGCCCTCAAGGGCGTGGCGCTGCGGCTCATCGCGGTGGACGAGGCCCACTGCATCAGCCAGTGGGGGCACGACTTCCGGCCGGCGTACCGCAACCTCTCCGGGCTCAAGGCGCGCTTCGGCGCCGTGCCGGTGCTGGCGCTCACCGCGACCGCGACGCCCGAGGTCACGCGCGACATCGTCGAGCAGCTCGCGATGGGCGATCCGGCGGAGTTCCGCGGCTCGTTCTTCCGCCCGAACCTGCGGATCCACGCCTACAAGAAGGGGGAGGGCGACAAGGGGGGCGTGCGCGAGTCGATCCTGCGGCTCGTGCGCGCGCGCAAGGGCGAGAGCGGCATCGTCTATTGCATCGCCCGCAAGAGCGCCGAGTCGACCGCCGAGTACCTGCGCGAGCACGGCGTGCGCGCGCTCGCGTACCACGCCGGCATGTCGGCCGCGGCGCGGACCGCGGCGCAGGACGCGTTCAAGCGTGACGACGTCGACGTCGTCGTGGCGACCGTCGCGTTCGGCATGGGCATCGACAAGTCGAACGTGCGCTACGTGATCCACCGCGACATGCCGCGCTCGATCGAGGGCTACTACCAGGAGATCGGCCGCGCCGGGCGTGACGGCCTGCCGAGCGACTGCGTGCTCTTCTACTCGTGGGCGGACGTCATGAGCTACGAGCGCTTCGACGACGACGCGCCGGACGAGCTGGCCGAGCTGCGCCGCCGCCAGGTCCGCCAGATGTACCGCACCGTCGATCAGCCGCAGTGCCGGCACCAGGCGCTGGTCGGGCACTTCGGCGAGGACGTGCCGCGCTGCGGGAGCTCGTGCGACGTGTGCCTGCAGGCGGACCTGCTCGCGGAGACGCCACGCGCGGCGCGCGGCAAGGGCCGCAGCACCCAGGCCCCGACGCGCATCCGCGTGCCCGACGCCGTGAGCGAGGAGGCGCAGGCGAACGTGGCCCTCTTCCTGCGGCTCAAGGACCTGAGAAAGCGCATCGCCGACGAGCGCGGCGTGCCCGCGTACATCGTGTTCTCGGACTTCACGTTGCTCGAGATGTCGCGGCAGCGGCCGACGACCGAGGAGGAGCTGCGCGCCATCAGCGGCGTCGGGCCGAAGAAGCTCGCGCAGTACGGCGACGCGTTCCTGGCGATGCTGCGCGAAGGGTAGCGGCGAGGATCAGCCCGCGTGGCCGAGGGTCTTGTCGCCCTCGGAGAAGCGGACCTCGATGCGGGCGCCGTCGACGCGCAGGACCACGCCCTTGCCGAACTTGGGATGCAGGATGCGCGCGTCCTTCTCGAAGCGCGTGGACATCCCGTAGGGCAGGAACCCATCGTCGGGCACGCCGTCGACGAGCTCCGCCCAGGGCTTCGGGGCCTCGGGGGCCTTCTTCGCGAAGAGCGGGCCGTCCGCGGCGCCGCGATCGCGTGAGCCCTGGGACGACTGGCGGGTGCGCTTCATGGACATGGCGGTGATCTCACCCAAGGCGACGCCGCGCGTCAACGTATGGTGTGCGATATCCAGTCCTCAGCGCTTCTTGCCCGCCTTCTTGGCTGGCTTGCCCGGCTTGCTCGGCTCGGAGGCCGCCCGCGCGGCCTCCTCGAGCATCCCCGGGCGCTGGTCGTAGAGCGTCCCCCAGCTCCCGCGCCACTTGCCGCGGAAGGCCAGGTACAGGCCCCCTAGATCGCGCATCGCCCGCAGCGCGATCGGCCGCGCGTCCTGGATTTCCTGCTGATCCGTGGGGTCGGCGAGCTCGTCGTAGAGGCGCTCCTTGCCGCCGTAGTCGACGAAGTAGCGGAGCATGCGCGTCTTGAGCGCGTAGCTGCGGCCGAACTCCAGCCAGCCGACGCGCGGCATCGGCGGGCCGTCGCGGAGCGCCGCCGGGAGCAGGCTCTCGCCCTGCATGCGCGGATCGACGGGCTCGCCGAGGAGATCGATCATCGTCGGCGCGAGGTCCGCGTGGTGGACGACGAGGTCGAGCACGCGCGGCTGCAGGCCGGGCGCGAGCACCACGAAGGGCACGTTGCCGAGCTCCGCCCACAGGCCGAACGCGTGGCCGAGCTTCTTGTGCTCGAACATGCCCTCGCCGTGGTCGGCCGTGACGATGATCGCGGTCTTGTCGGCGACGCCGAGCTCCGCGAGGCCCTCCTGCAGCTTGCCGAGGCAAGCGTCCACCATCTCCACGCCGCCGTCGTACTGCGCCTTGAGCTGCGCCCAGCGGGCGTCGGTCATCTCGAGCTTGGCGTTCATGATGGCGCCGAGCACCACGCCGTCGGGTGAGCGCCCGATCTTGTCGTCGAAGGTGCCGTCGAAGTAGTGCGGCGTGTACTTGTCGCGCCAGCGGTACGGCGTGTGGACGTCCATCGGCAGCATCGACACGAAGAAGCGGCGGCCCGCGGAGACCTCGCCTCTGGCGAACTCGAGGGTGGCCTTGACGAGGCCGAAGCAGTCGCCGGCCTTGGCCTGCTTCTTCCACGACGAGATCTTCGAGAGGCGGTTCATGCCGAAGCCGTTGTTGCCGATGTACGCGGTCGAGAGGCCCGCCTTCGCGAGCGTGGCCGAGATGCTGGGCGTGCCTGGGCTCGGCTGGCCCGCGTCGCCACCCACGCCGTGGCCGCGCGGCGACATGCCCGTCTGGATGCTGCCGTGCGACGGCGGCGAGGACGGCGAGGCCGCCTGCGAGCGCAGGAAGACGACGCCCTCCTTCTTGGCGGCGGCCGTCAGCACGGGCGTCTTGACGCGCGTCTCGCCGTAGACGGCGAGGCGGTCCGAGCGCAGCGCGTCGACCACGAACAGGATGCCGTTCGGGTACGCGGGCGGTCGCGGGCGTGAGGGCGCGTCGGCGAGCTGGATGCGCGGCACGGCGAAGGCGACCGTGGCTGCGGGCGGGGCGTCGGTGGCGATCTCGAGCAGGACGAGCTGGTTCGCGAGCTCGCCGAGCGACGCGGTGTGATCGGCGAAGGTCCCCGCGGCGGGCACGGTCCCGTCGAGCAGCGTGCGCGCCGCGCCGGCCTCGGGGATCGCGCGGACGGTCAGGTGCGCGGGTCCGCCACTCGACGAGAACGACAGGCGCGCGCCCTCGGGGATCTCCTGGTAGAGGCGCAGCGTGGTGCACCCGACGAGCGCCGCGGCCCTGCGGTCGCCTTCCAGGCGCGGTCCTGGCGGGAGGTCGGCCTCGAGCGCGGGGCCGAGCTCCACCGCGCGGACGCGCGTGCTCTTTCCGTTCGGCCAGAGCTCGACGCGGTTCTCGCCGGCGCGCAAGAGGCCCGGCGGCAGGTCCACGCGTGCGGACCGGTCGCCGAGCGTGACCTTGGGGCGCTTGCCGTTGACGACGATGGCGAGCTTGCCCGGCGATCCGGCGGTGCGCACGACGAGGGACGCGCCCTCGGTGGCGCCCGTCCACGGCAGGTTCAGCTTCGCCAGGCGTGCGGAGAGCGCACGTCCTGCGTCCGGGCCCGCGCCGGAGACCGCACGCCACGGGCTCGTGTACTCCTGCACGTACTTGCGGAAGCCCTCGCCGAGGAAGTCGACGACCAGCGTGCTGCCGCGCAGGCAGTGCAGGCGCGCGCGGCTCGAGACGAGGTCGATCGCGGGGGCGTCGGCGCGGGCCGGCGCGGGCAGGGCGAGGGAGGCGACGAGGGGCGCAAGGAATGCCAGGCGAGTCATCGAGGCCCAGCAGCATAGCGACATCCCTGCACGCGCGGCACGGGACGTGTCGGCCGGCGTACCCGTCCTGCGGCGCGCGATCGCGAAAGCCCGCGCGATGCGCGGATGCCTTCGGATCGTGGCTCTCCGTCGGGTATCCTGCGCAGACATGCCCATTGGCCGGCGCCCTCCGGACGACGTGGACTCCCCGACCGTGGAGCTCTCCCTCGAGGATCTCGTGGTCGAGACGCGCGCGGAGACGCCCGCCGCCGCGGCGCAGCGCCGGCCGTCGGTGCCGCCACCGCCGCCGGTCATGGAGGGCAGCCCGGTCGACCGGCTCATCGCCGACCTCGAGGCGGACCTGCAGCTCGCCACGCGCGAGGACGCGCACCGCGCGAGCCGGATCGCCGCGCAGATCGGCCAGCTGCACGAGGAGGAGCAGCGCGATCTCGTGTCCGCGCGGCGCGCCTACACGCGTGCCCTGGGGCTGCAGCCGGACTTCGCCGCGGCGCTCGCCGGGATGCGCCGCGTCTCGCTCGCGAGCGGGCGCTGGGCGGAGGCGCTCGAGCTGGTCGAGAAGGAGATCGCGGTCACCCCGACGGAGGACGCGCGGGCGGCCCTGCACGTCCTGCTCGCGCGGTACTTCGAGCGACGCACGGAGCGGCCGCGCGCGGTGACCGAGCTCGAGCGCGCGCTGGCGCTCGCCCCGTCTTCGCGCGACGCGCTGTGGGCGCTCGCGGCGCTGCACGAGCGGGCCCGCGCCCACGCGCCGCTCGCGGACGCGCTCGTGCGGGTCGCGCAGACGGTCGAGGACCCGCGGCTCGGCGCGGCGGTCCTCGAGCGCGCGGCGGCCATCAGGGAGACCAAGCTCGACGACGAGGCCGGCGCGACGGCGCTCTACGCGGCGGCGCTGACGCGGGACCCGGAGCGGCCCCTGGCGCGCGCGGCGCTCGCGCGATCGCACCAGCGCGCGGGCCGGTGGATCGACCTCGCGGCCCTCTACGAGGGCGCGGCGCGCGAGGACCAGGCGGTGCGCGCGTTCGAGCTCGGGCAGGCCGCGCGGCTCTACCACGACCACGGCGGCGATCCGGCGCGTGCGCGGGCGTGCCTGCGCGGGGCCCTCGAGGCGGCGCCGGCGGATCCGGTGCTCGTCGATCTGGCGCTGGCGCTGGGGCGACAGGGCGGCAAGCCCGGCGAGATCGAGGCGGCGCTGCGCGCGCGGCTCGAGGGGACGCTCGAGCGCGACGAGCGCGTGCTGGCGCTGCGGGAGCTCGGCGATCTCGAGGCGCGGACCGGGCGCGCGGACGCCGCGGCGGCGACGCTGCGCACGGCGCTGGCGCTGCGCCCCACGGACCGGCCCACGCTGGCGGCCCTCGGTCGCCTCCTGCAGGGCGAGGGGCGCTGGGCCGAGCTCGTGGAGATGCACCTCGCCGAGGTGGAGCTGCTCTCGGATCCGGAGCGGCGCTCGCTGCGGCACCTCGACGTCGCGGAGCTCTGCGAGTCGCGGCTCGACGACGCCGGTCGCGCGGTCGCGCAGTACCGGCGCGTGCTCGAGATCGATCCCTCGAACGCGCAGGCGCTGTTCGCGCTCGAGCGCCTGCTCCTCCAGCACGGCGACCACGCGGGCCTCGTGGATCTGCTCGAGCGGGGCGCGCAGGTCACGCGGGATCCGGCGCGGCGCTCGCTGCGCCTGCTCTCCGCGGCGCGCCTCGCCGACGAGCGCCTCGGGGACCCCACCCGCGCGCTGCGGCTGCTCTCGCAGGAGATGACGGCGCCCTCGCTCGAGCTCGCGCTGTGCGCGCAGCGGAGGCGCCTCCTGCACGCGACGGGCGACTGGGAGGGCCTGCTCGCCGCCCTGCGGCGCGAGGCGGAGCTCTGCACCGACGAGGCCGAGGCGCTGGCGCTCCTCGTCGAGAGCGGGCAGATCTGCGAAGGGCCGCTCGAGTCGCCGGAGCGGGCGCGCGCCGCGTACGTCGCGGTCCTGCAGCGGGCGCCGCAGCACCGGCCGGCGCGCCGGGCGCTCGGACGCTTGTGTCACCGCCTCGGCCGCTGGGACGAGCTCGTCGAGCAGCTCGGGGCGGAGCTCTCCGCGGCGCAGACGCCCGCCGAGCGCGCGGCGCTGCACCTGCAGCGCGGGCTCGTGCTCGGCGAGCGCGCGGGGCGCGAGGCGGAGGCGTGCGTGGAGCTCAAGCGCGCGCGGGAGCTGGATCCGACGCTGCACGCGGCGACCGAGGCGCTGGCGCGCATCCACGAGCGCCGGCGCGGCTTCGGTGAGCTCGCCGAGCTCTACGGGCAGACCGCGCAGTCTTCGAGCGGGACGCGCCGTGCGCTCGCGCTCCTGCGGCTGGCCGAGATCCGCGAGCGGCATCTCGGCGACGAGCTCGCCGCGCTGTCGTCGTACCAGGGTTGCCTCGAGGAGCCGGCGACCGCGCGCTGGGCCTGGCGCGCGCTGGTGCGCCTCCATCTCATGCGCGGCGAGTGGCGCCTCGCGGTCGAGCGCATCGAGCGCCTGCTCAAGGAAGAGGCTCCCGCCGACGCGGCGCGCCTGCGCCTGTTCCTGGCGTCGCTGCGCGAGGTGCGCCTCGGCGATCTGCGGGGCGCGCTCGGCGCTCTCGAGGCCGCGATCGACCGCCTCGGCGACGACGCGGGGGCGCGCTGGACCAAGGCGCGGCTCGAGCGCGACGCCGGCAAGGGCGCCGAGAGCGCGCGGACGCTGCTCGATCTCTCGGAGTCGTCGGCCGACGCGCTCACCGCGGCGGCGCTCCTGCGGCAGGCCGCGGCGGAGCTCGACGGGGCCGGGCAGGGCGCGGAGGGGCTCGCGCTCTACCGACGCTCGCGCGAGCTCGATCGCGACGGGCGCGAGGCCTTGTGGGCGCTCGAGGCCGCGGCGATGGCCGAGGGCGACGACCTCCGCCTGGCGGAGATCACCGAGCGGCTCATCGTCGTCGAGCCCGCAGAGGAGCGCCGCGTGGCGCTCCTCGGGCGGCTCGGGGCCCTGCGCGCGCGCACGTCGCAGGGCGAGGACGCCGAGGCCGCGTGGCGGTTCGCGGTCGCCCTCGACGCGCGACACCTGCCGTCCTTGCGGGCGCTGGCGACCTACTACACGCAGCAAGCGCGCTGGAGCGATCTCGCCGACGTGCTCGCGCGCGAGTGCTCGGCGCGGCTCTCTCCGGACGGCAAGGCCGCGGCCCTGCTCGAGCTGGCGCGGGTGCGTGCCGAGCGCCTCGGCGCGCTCGACGGCGCGCGCGCTGCGCTCGAGGGCGTCCTCGCGCTGCGGGCCGATCACCCCGAGGCCTTCGAGCGCCTGGTCGCCATCCTCGAGCGGGCCGAGGAGTGGCACGCGCTCGCGGCCCTGTACGAGCGTCGCGTCGCGATCACCCGGTCGAGCTCCGCGCGCGCTCGCCTGCGCCACCAGCTCGCCGCGGTCGAGCGCGATCGCCTCGGCGATCGAGGCCGGGCGATCCAGACGCTGCGGGCGCTGCTCGCCGACGTGCCGACGGATCAGGCCGCTCGGCTCGACCTCGCGGAGCTCTGCGAGGCCGAGGAGCGCTGGCAAGAAGCCGTCGACGCCTATCGCGCGGCGAGCGTCACCGACGACTCGCGCGGACGCCTCGCGGCCCTGCGGGGCCTGTGCGAGCTGCTCTGGCGGCGCTTCCGCGACCAGGCCGCCGCGCTGCAGGTGCTCGACAAGCTGCTCGAGGAGTACGGCGACGATCCGGACGTGCTCCGCCTCGCGCGCTCGATCCACGAGGAGATGGGGGACCCGCGCGCGGTCGCCGCCGATCTGCGCCGCCTCGCCGACGCCGCGCAGGGCGACGAGCACCTCGGGCTCCTCATCGAGCTGGCCGACCACGCGTCGAGCGCGCTCGGGGATCGCCCGCGCGCCGAGGCCGCCCTCATCGACGCGCTCGTCCAGGCGCCCGACGACGACCGCGCCTACCAGCGCCTCGAGGCCCTCTACATCGACGATCCGCAGCCCGAGGGCCTCGCGCGCGTGCTCGAGAAGGCGGCGCGGCGCGCGGCCGACTACGCGACCACCCGCGGCGGCCTGTCGGGGCGAGCGGCGCCGATCCGCATGGCGCTCGCGCACGTGCTGGCGGAGCGCCTCGGCCGCCCGGGCGCCGCGCTCGAGGAGCTGCGCGGCGCGCTCGAGGATGCCCCCGATCGCGCGGAGCTCCGCACCGCGCTCGCGGGCGTGTACCTCGTGCCGCCCGGACGCTTCGATCTCGCCGCCGAGCACTACCGCCAGGCGGCGAAGCTCGATCCGTTCTTCCTGGCGGCCTACCGCGGGCTCGAGCACGCGCTGTCGAACGGCGGCGACGCGGCGGGGGCCGCCGCCGCGGCCGACGTGCTGGTGGCGCTCGGCGATCGGGCACCGGGCCCGCCGCGCCGGCTCGCGGCCGAGGAGGGCAAGGGCCTCGGCCCCATCGGCTACCAGCGGCTCGTCGCCGCGCGCGCGCTGCCGCCCGCGGTGCACGAGCTCATGATGCTCACGCAGGACTTCGTGGCCGAGGCGCTGCCCGCGTGCGGCGGTCGCGCGCCCCAGCGCGGCGAGCGCGTGGCCGCGTCCGAGCCCGCGCACGCCTGGGTGCGCGAGGTCGCGCTCCGGCTCGGCGTCGTGGACCTCGAGGTGCAGGTGGTGCCCAACGCCGCCGAGGGCGTCGAGGTGCAGCCCGCCGAGAAGCCGCGGATCATCCTGCGCGGGCACTTCGCGAGCACGCCGCCCGGCACCCGTCGCTTCCTCATCGGCCGCGCCGTGGGCACGTACCTCGCGGGCACCGCGCTCTTCCCCGCGCTCGGCCCCACTCGCCCCGACACCCTCGTCACCGCGATCATCGCGTGCGCGGTCAAGGGCTTCGGCGACGACACCACCGACGGCCCGATCATCGAGCGCCTCGCCCGAGAGATCGGCCGCGCGCTCCCCCGCAAGGTCAGAAAGGCGATGATCGCCCCCGCCGAGGCGGCCGCGCGCCTGCTCGCCGCGGAGCGCTCCGCCTGGGTGCCGCTTGCCCGCAGCACCGAGGCGCGCCTGGGCCTGCTCGCCTGCGGCGATCTCGACTCCGCGCTGCGTGTCCTTCGCGCCGGCCTGCCCGATCGCGCCCGCATGCCCTACGACTCCGCCGCCGACCGCCGCGCCGCCCTCACCGGCGTCGAGGTCGCGCTCGATCTCCTCCGCTACCGCATCTCCCCCGAGTGCATCGAGGCCCTGGCCGCCTTGCGCTGATCCCACCATTCCTCCGTCATTCCGTGCTCCTGGCTCCTTGTTCGTTGTTTCTGGCTCCTAGTTCTCTGCTTCCCCGCGAAGGATTCCGCCTCCCCGCGTCACTCACCTCCGAATGCACGTGGCGACGCTCCCGGTTCCGCGCGACGCTCGGCCCGTGTCGGACGGGGACGCGCGGGGCGCGCTCGCACGCGGTGACCGCGCCGCGGTGACCGCGTTCTATCGCGAGCACCTCGACGCCGTGTACGCGTTCGTGCTGTGGCGCGTGGGCGGCGACCGCGCCGACGCCGAGGACGTCACGCAGGAGACGTTCGTCACCGCGCTGCGCGCCGTGCGTGAATTCCGCGGCGACTCCGCGCTGCGCACCTGGCTCCTCGGCATCGCGAAGAACAAGGCGCACGAGAAGTTGCGAGAGCGCGGCCGCCTCGAGGCCACGCCCGACGAGGCCCTCGCGCGCGCGCTCGGGTCGCTGGACGCGGTCGCCCTCCTCGACGAGGTCGCCCGCGCAGAGGAGACCCGCCGCCTCGTGGCCGCCACGATGGCCGCCTTGCCCGCGCACTACCGCAAGGCGCTCGAGGACAAGTACGTCACGGGCCGCTCGCTCGCCGAGATGGCCGAGGCCGAGGCGCGCTCCGCCAAGGCCGTGGAATCCACCGTGCAGCGAGCGCGTGTCGCGTTCGCCGAGACGCTGCGCCGCCTGTGCGGCGCGGGAGACGCCCCATGAGCGACGACGAGCTCGAGAAGAACGTCGCGCGTCTGCTCGAGGGCACGGCCCCGCACGATCGCGGGCCGGCGCGCCCCGACGACGCCTTCCGCGCGCGCCTCGAGGCGCGGCTCCTCGCCGAGGCGGCCCCGGCCCCCGCGTCGCCACGGCAGGCGGTGCGCTCCGGCCGGTTTCGCCGCGCGGCGTCCTACGCGGCGATGGCGGTCGCGTCGGCGGCCGTGATCATGATCGGCCTCGGCCAGCCGGCGCCCGTGCGCGTCGAGGCGTCACGGCCGCAGACGCTCACGGTCCCCGAGGGCACGCGGAGCTGGATCGAGGTCGGCGGACCGGGTCGGCCGCCGCTCCTGCGCGCCGAGCTCCGCGGCCCCGCCGAGGCCACCTGGCAGCCCACACCGCCCGTGCTGCGCGTCGAGCGCGGCTGGGTCCACGCAGAGGCCATCGCCCCGGTCGCCGTCCACGCGGCCGGCGTCGAGGTCGCCCTGCAAGCCGGAGCCGAGCTCGAGCTCGAGCTCGCCCGAGGAGGAACGAACATGGCACCGAAGTGGCTTCTCCCAGCGTCCACCGCGATCGCCTCGGGCGTGCTCGTGGGGCTCGTCGTGCACCGCGGCAGCGCCGAGGTGCGCGGCGCCGGCGGCACCAAGGCCGCCCCGAACGGGCAGCTCGTGGTGATGGAAGGCGCGCGCCCCGACGATCGCCTGGTCGATGCGCAGCGGCACGTCGCGATGCTCGAGCGCAAGGTGACGGGCCTGCGCCAGGAGAACGAGCGCCTCGCCGCGCAGCTCGCCGACAAGAAGGGCGTCACCGTCAAGAGCGTCATGGCGCGCCTCGGCGAGCTCAAGCAGGGCGGCGCGATCGCCGCGCTCGCCTCGCCCGGCAAGCTCACCGACGTCGAGACCGACCTCAAGGGCCTGGGCCCTGCCGGCGTGCAGGCGATGGTGGACCTCCTCAAGTCCAAGGACGACAAGGATCGTTTCATCGCCGCCAAGATCCTCGAGGACCTCGACAGCCCGGCCGCGATCCCCGCGCTCCGCGAGGCCGCGCTCGGTGACAGCGACGCGCTGGCGGCCAAGATGGCGTCGCACGCGCTCGCGCTCATGGAGTCGCCCGGCACGACCGACGCGCTGCGCGACATCGTCAAGAAGAAGCCCTCGTGGGAGGCCGAGGTCAACGCGCTCTGGGGCCTGTGCAAGCAGGGCGATCCCGACGGCATCGCGCAGGCGATGGTGTTCCTCAAGGACAAGGAGGGGCGCAGCGAGCAGCAGCGCGCGGCGCTCGGTCTCAACCTCCTCCTGCTCAAGGGCGAGGACCTCCTGCCGCTCGTGGACGAGGTCGTGTCGCAGTGGAAGACGCTGCCGCAGACGGTCGCGTTCGCGGCCGAGTACTACAAGGGGCTCGGCGAGGTCGGGCGCTCGCGCCTCGAAGCGCTCGCGAACGACCCCGCCCTCACCGAGGAGCAGCGCGGCGGCGTGAAGAAATTGCTGGGGCGGTAGCGCCGGAATTCTGCGAATCTCCGCGCGTGCGCTCCACCCTGCTCCTCGCCCTCGTCCTCGCGGCCGCCTGCGGAAAGACCCGCGTCATCGAGATCGGCGGCGCCACCGACGGTCCGCGCGGCGCGGCCGCCGATGCAGCGGTGACCGCCGATGCCCGGCGAGCGATGGCCGACGCGAACCACTGCCCTTCGATCGGCTCGACCGGCGTGCGCTGCGCGATGGTGACCGAGTGCGGCTACGGCCAGCAGCGCTGCTGTAACCGCATCATCCCGCGCCAGACGTGCCTGTGCACGAACGGCTTTCTGATGTGCTCGCCGCTCGTCTGCCCGGCCATGTGCTTCGACGCCGGTGTGGACGACGGGGGCGCGGGCGACGGGGGGGCGGCCGACGGGGGCGGTGTGACGCCCGACGCGTCGACCCCCACGGGCGACGGCTCGACGCCCCGTGCTGACGCATCCGCCTCGCCAGATGCGTCGACGCCGGCTCCCGCCGATGCCGCGCGGCCTGTGGCCGACGCCTCCGCACCGCCCCGCGACTGACGGTTCGAGCCAGCACCGTGGGGCCACGCCATCCCGCGGGTGCGCTCGTCATTTCAGCCACATCTCACGCGCACACCGCTTGCACGATGCCCCGCCATGCGCGCGTTGACGTTGTGGCTGGGGGCGCTCCTGCTGGGCGCCTGCATGGGGGGCGCGGACTCGCTGTCCGTGCCGGGCGAGCTCGGCATGGGTACCGGAGGGTCCGGCGGCCTCGGCACGGCCGGCCCCTCCGTGGTCCAGGATCCGAACGGCGGGCTGTCGCTGGTGCCGGGTGCGGCCGGGCAGGGCGGCGCGGCATTGCCGCCCCCCCCGCCGGCTGGTGGCGCAGGACAGGGAGCCGGTGGCACCGTCGGTGGGGCGGGCGCGAGCGGCGACGCTGGTGCCGCGGGCTCGGCTGGCAGCGCCGGGATGGCAGGGGCTGCGGGGGATCCGGGCGGCGCGGGCGGCGCGGGCGGCGCGGGCGGCGCGGGCGGCGCGGGCGGCGCGGGCGGCATGACCTCGACCGGCGTCAAGCCGTTCGGCGCGATGTGCAGCGCACAGGGCGAGTGCACGAGCGGGATCTGCGGCGACTACGGCAACCAGGGCCGCCGGTGCACGCAGCGCTGTCAGTCGGGCGCCGACTGCCCCGCGGGCTCCCAGGGCTGCTCGCGAGGCTACTGCCGTCCATGACGCGCTGCGGCGCGTGGGAAACGGACTTGTTCCTCGACAGGTTCTGCTAGCATCCCCGCCGATGCGCAGGCTCAGGCGTGTGGCGCTGGTCGCGGCAACGTTCGGGCTCGCGGCGTGCGCCGCCGCGCCGCCACCGCCGCCGCCGCCGCCGAAGCCCGTGGTGGTCGCGCCGGCGCCGAAGCCCGATCCGGGCGCGCCGCTGCAGGTGCAGCTCGCCGCCAAGCGTACGGGCAACGCGGTCTACCTCGACGTCGTCGGCACGGCGCAGCGGCACCCCGAGGGCCGTCCCTTCGAGGACCCCGCCTCGTGGAGGATCACGGCGCGATCGGGCGGCCAGGTGCTCGACCGCGTGGTGAACGGCCCCGTGGAGATCGAGCGCCAGCCCCTCGACCGCGAGAGCACGCGCTTCGACGTCGTCGTGCGCTTCTCGGTCGCCTTCGCGATACCGGAGGATGCGAGCAGCGTCGACGTGCAGGTCTCGGCGCCCTTCGCCGCACCCTACGGCCGCACCTTCGACGGCCTCGTCGCGCCCAAGGCGACCCACGAAGGCACCCGCCGAACCAAGCGCAAGCCGGTCCGCCAGGGCCGCCGCGCCCCGCGCTAGCGGTGCGCTAGCGGGGAGGCAGCACCGCGTCCAGCTTGCCTGCCGGCAGGCCGCCCTCGATCAGCACGCCCGCGCGGTCGGTCCGCACGAGGCGCTGGTACCCGTCGGGGGTCACGAGGACGACTCGTCGGAGCGCGAGCGGCTGTCCACCGGCGTCCGTCAGCGCCAGCACCCCGAGCCCGTCGCCGGTAGGCGCGGGGCTACCCGAGAGCGCCCGCCGAGCGTTGGCGATCAGGCGCGGGTGGGCGCTCCGCGTGGCCGCCTCGAGTCCCGCCGTCTGGCCCAGCCGGCCGAGCGCGGCCGCCGCACACGCCGCCGTCTCCGCGTCGTCTTGCAGCATCGCGCGGAGGCGCGGTGCGGCCGCCGCGTCGCCGAGCTTGCCGAGCGCCCACGCCGCCTCCGCCGCGTCCGCTCCTCGCGTCTCCGCGAGCAGGAACGCCAGCGCTCCACGATCACGCAGCTCCCCCGACAGCGCGATGACCGTCGTGCGGAGCGCCCCCGCGGCCGTCCCGCGCAGGGGGCCGATGCGCGCGCGGGTCTCGTCGGGCGCGGTTCGCGCGAGGGCGCGCAGCGCCGCCGCCGCGAGCGTGGGGTCCTGATCGTCGAGAGCTCTGCCGATGGCTCGCCTCGCCTGGGGCCCCAAAGCTCCGCCGATCGCCGCCAGCGCGACGAGCGCCTCGGCGCTCGGCCGCTCGACGAGCGCCGCCTCGAGCGGGCGCCGCAGCGAGGGCCTCGGCGGCAGCGCGACGCCGAGCGCGATCGTCCTCACCGGCTCGAGCGGGTGCACGAGCAGGTGCGCGAGCGCCGGCGAGTCTCCATCGGCCGGCGCGGCCCCGCGCGCCGACAGCGCACCCAGCGCCAGCGCCGAGGGCAGGGCGCGCGCCGCCTCGCGACGCCCTGCGAGCGCCAGGAGTCGCGCCACCTGGCCCGGCCCGCCGGCGTGCCCGAGCGCCTCCGCCGCCCCCGCCACCACGTCGTCGTCGTCGTCGGACAGCGCGGCCTCCAGCGTCTCGGCCGCCGCCGGGGTCGCGATGCGCCCGAGCGCAGCCGCCGCGGCGCGCCTGACGCTCACCTCGGGCGCCTCGAGGGCAGCGGCGAGCGCGAGCTCGGCCGCCGGCCCCGCACGCTCCGGCAACGCGGCCACGATCGTCTCGGCCGGCATCCGGCGCCTCCGGAGCTCTCCCAGCAGCGCCGCAGCCGTCGCCGCGTCGTCGTCGTGGCAGCGGCCCAGCCCGCGGACGAGCGCGATGGCGTCACTACCGGACGAGTCGGGATCGGCCAGGCGGGTCCGCGCGATCGCGCAGGCCACCGGCTCTCCGAACGGCAGCACGTCCAGCACGCCCACGGAGCCGTTGCGCATGGTCTCGAGGACGAGCGCGCTCGCCGCCTCGCTGCCGGGGCGCTTGAGCGCCTGCGCCAGCCCCCGGATCGCGTAGTACGCGCGGGTGCCGCGGAGCTGCTCGCCGAGCATCGCGGTCGCCGCAGGACCGCCGATGCGCCCGATCGCCTCGAGCGCTGCCCCCTGCGCGTCCATCGCGGGCTCGCTCACGAGCGACAGCAGCGCAGGTAGCGCGCGCGCGTCGCCGAGCGCGCCGAGGGCGTGTGCCACCGCCGTGCGCGTCGTCGGCGTCGGATCGCGCAGCCGCTCGACCAGCGGGAACAGCGCGCGCACGTCCCCGAGGCCCCCCAGCGCCTCCGCGGCCCGCGCACGCAGCGCGGGCGAGTCATCGCCGAGGCGCGCGCACAGGCCCGACACCGCCGCGCGATCGCCGAGCACGCGCAGCGCGTCGATCGCAGCGCCGCGCACGCCGTCGTCGCGATCCGACAGCGCCCGGAGGATCCCCGACGGAGGGCTGCCCGCGCTCGCGGTCTGCACGAGCAGCGCCGGGGCAGCGCGGCGGAGCTCCACCTCGGGCGCCACCAGCCACGCGCGCGCCAGCGCCGCCGCCTCGGACGCTCCCGCCTGGGCGAGCACGCGCGCCGCCTTCACGCGCGAGGCGCTGGTCGTGCCGCCCTCGGCGACCTCGAGCACGCGAGCACGCATGGCCGCGAAGCGCGCCGGCTCGACCAGCACCGTCACGAGCGCGGTGTCGAGGGGATCGGTCTGGTCGACCGGGGCGAGGGATGCCGGCTTCGGGCGAGGCGAGAGCGCCGAGAGCGCCGCGAGCGCGAGCCCTCCGAGCGCTACCCCGACCACGGCCTCGCGTCGTCGACGAGGAAGTTGGGGATCTCGTCCTCGATCGCGTAGAGCAGCCGGCACGCCTCGCAGACGAAGCCTCGCCCCTCGACCAGCCGCACCGCGCCCTTGCACTTCGGGCACGCCAGCAGATCGAGGAGCTCCTTGAACGACGGTCCGGCGCTTCGCGGCTCGGTCATACGCCGTTGAGGATAGACGGGGTTCGGCTCAACTTCTCAACTATTGCGGATGGGGTCCGGCTCGACTTCGCGTGTCTAGAGCACCGAACGGGTTGAACTGCGTTGGAGAATGCGGGCTTGCGCAGGCCCGCTGATCCGTGGACGAGCGCCGTCGCTGAAGGCTTCGGGCTTCAGGCCTCGGGCTTCAGGCTCCGGATCCGGGTCAGAGACCCGAAGCCTGA
>CAZQJC010000191.1:0-19608 GCA_964593795.1 uncultured Myxococcales bacterium
TCGCCTCGAAAGCCGGAGACTTCAGGGGTTGCTTCGGCCTTGCGGCTCGCTTCTCTCGCCTCGAAAGCCGGAGACTTCAGGGGTTGCTTCGGCCTTGCGGCTCGCTTCTCTCGCCTCGAAGATTTCCGCTCCTCTTCAGAGTCCGTCCTCGTTCCGGTTCCTTGCTCTTTGTGCTTGTCCCTAGTTTCTCCGTCAGGGCGCGTGCCCTCGGGGCACCCGCCGGTGAAAAGCCGGTGAAAAGGCGTGCTCGACGCCCCACTGCAAGCCTGCTAGATTCCATGAATGTTCGGTCTCGGCTCGGGAGAGCTGATCATCATCCTCATCATCGTCCTGCTGGTCTTCGGCGGCAGGAAGCTCCCTGAGCTCGCCAAGGGCCTTGGACAGAGCGTCAAGAACTTCAAGAAGGCCATGAAGGAAGAGGAAGACCCGCCGGCGGTCGCGGGACGTCAACCGCCTCGCGAGGTGGGCCCGGCGCGCGAGCGCGAGGCGCTGCCCGCCGCCGAGCGCGACGACACCGTTCGCCGCTCGTAGCCACTCCTCTCCGCGTCCCCGCCCACCTTCTTCGATCCGACGCAACCAGCGCATCGTATGATGCGCCCCGCATGATCCTCGTGCTGTCCCGGGAGCCCACGCTGGCTGGCGCGCTGTCGTCCGAGCACTTCGTGCGCAGCGGGGTGCCCCTCGAGGTCGTCGCCAGCGGGCAGGATGGCCTGGCGGCCTGGCGTAGCCGCAGGCCGCGGGCCTTGCTGCTCGACGCGACCATCGAGGTGCCCGACCCGTTCGTGCTCGCGCAGCAGCTCCGGCAGGAGGCGCCGGACTCGATCATCGTCATGCTGCTTCCGCAGGACGCCAGCCCCGCCATCCGCAAGCGCGCGCGCGACATCGAGTCGGACGACATCGTGTTCCTGCCGCTCGAGCCGGACGAGCTCTTCGAGCACGTGGCCGCGCTGCTCGGGCTCCCGTTGCGTCGCGGCCGTCGCGTCGCGGTCAAGCTCCGCGCCGCCGTCGTGGCGGGCGCGCGCGAGGCGTCGGGCTCGCTCGACAACCTCTCCCTGCAGGGGGCCCGCATCCGGCTCGATGACGCGCTCGGCGTGGGCAGCGAGATCGTGGCGCGCTTCGGGCGCGACGCCGCCCACACGGTCGAGGCGCGCGCCAAGGTGGTGTGGTGCCAGCGCGAGGACGTCGGGTACACGGCGGGCCTGCAGCTCCTCGAGCTCGACCGCCGGAGCCGCCTCGAGCTCGACCAGCTCTGCCTCTGGGACGTGCAGGAGCGGGGCGGCCGCGTCGTCGTGAGCGTGCAGGGCCACCTCAACGAGACGGTGCGGTTCGAGGACCTCGTCGCGCGCCTCGCGGGCCACACGGAGGTCGACTTCGATCTCGCCGACGTGCAGCTCTTCAACAGCGCGGCGGTGCGCCCGTGGTCGCAGCTCCTCGAGGCCGTCGCGGGCGCGTGCGTGCGCTACCTGCGCTGCTCGCCGTCGTTCACGATGCAGGCGGCGCGGGTGCCCGACGTCGTCGGCCACGCCTTCGTCTCCTCCTTCACCGTGCCGTATCACTGCGGCGCCTGCCTGCACGAGACGACGCGCCTCCTGCAGCGACAGGCAATGCAGATCGGAAAGGACGTCTCGCTGCCGTCCTTCCCGTGCCGGCAGTGCGGCAAGGGCTGGCTCGTGCTCGACGAGATGCCCGAGGAGTACTTCCGGTTCCTGCTGACGTGAGCGAGCGCAGCCCGCGCCCGGCGCTGGACGCGCTGGGCTGGGACCCGGCGCTGGAGGCCGCGTGGGCCGCGTGCGGCGAGTCGGGTGAGCCGGCCCGGATCGCCGCCGAGCACAAGGGGGGCTACGAGCTCTTCACCGAAACGGGCGTCGCGCGCGCCATCGCCGGCGGCAAGCTGCGGCGTGCGGCGCGCGAGGCACCCGCGGCCCGGACCGTCGTGGGCGACTGGGTGCTCCTCGAGCGCGCGTCGGGCGACGGCCCCGGGACCATCACCGCGCAGCTCCCGCGGCGCTCGCTCCTCGTACGGCGGGCGGCCGGCGAGCGGCAGGTCGCGCAGCCGGTGGCGGCCAACGTGGATCTCGCGCTCGTCGTGACCGCGCTCGGTCACGACTACAACCCGCGCCGGATCGAGCGCTACCTCGCGCTCTGCGCCGAGGGGCACGTCCCCGCCCACGTGATCCTGTCGAAGGCGGACCTCGCCTCCGCGGCCGAGCGCGCGGATCGGCTCGCAGAGACGGCGGCGCTGCTCGCAGCGTCCGGGGGCTCGGCCGAGCGCGCGCTGCTCGTGTCGGTTCGCACGGGGGACGGCTTGCCCGCCATCGAGGCGCTGCTCGTGCCCGGGCGCACGCTCGTGCTCCTCGGCTCGTCGGGCGTGGGCAAGTCGACGCTGCTCAACCGGTGGCTCGGGGCCGACGTGCAGAGCACGATGGAGGTGCGCGCGCACGACCACCGCGGCCGGCACACGACGACGCACCGCGCGCTCTTCAGGCTGCCCGCAGGCGCGCTCGTGATCGACACGCCCGGCATGCGCGAGCTCGGGCTCGAGGGCGACGCGGGGGTGACCGACGCGTTCGCCGACGTCGAGGCGCTCGGCGCGGGCTGCCGCTTCCGCGACTGCGCGCATGGCGCGGAGCCGGGCTGCGCGGTGCGCGCGGCGGTGGAGTCCGGCGGGCTCGCGGCCACGCGCCTCGGGGCCTATCGCAAGCTGCGCGCCGAGGGCGAGGCCGCGCGGCGGCACCCGAGACGGCACTGACGGCGCTGACGGCGCTCTGCTACGATCGCCCCGTGGGCGCCTTCGAGGTGGCCTTCGTGCGCGCGCTCCCGCATGGCCTCTGCGTCGGGATCGCGCTGCCCGAGGACGATGCCGCGAGCGGCGCGGCGCTCGACCGGCTGCTGCCGGCGGAGCGGGCGCATGCCGGCTCGCTCGCCCCGGCGCGGCGTACGACGTTCGTGGGCGGCAGGCTCGCGCTGCGCGAGGCGCTCGGCCGCGCTGGGCTCGACGCGCCCGCCGTGCTGCCGGACGATCGCGGCGCCCCGCGGCTGCCTGCGGGGATCGCGGGCTCGATCAGCCACAAGCGCGCGCTGGCCGTGGCGCTAGTCGGCGCGGGAGACGCGACCCTCGGCGTGGACGTCGAGCTCTTCGATCGGCTGCCGCGCGCCGACATCGCGCGCCACGTGCTCACCGAGGACGAGCGCCCCGAGGTGACCGACGTGCGCGAGCTCCTCGTGCGGTTCTCGATCAAGGAGGCGATCTACAAGGCGATCGACCCGCACGTGCGCCGCTTCGTCGGCTTCCAGGAGGTCGCGGTGCGCCCGCGCCCGGACGGCAGCGTGGGGCTCGCGCTGCGGCTCGAACCGCCGCCGCCGCGGCCGGTCGATTGCGAGTGTCGCTGGGAGGACCTCGGCGGTGACGGTGGCGTCCTCGCCACCGCTCGCATTCGCCTTCGCGCATGAAACGCCACGACCTTCCCGGGCTGCTCCTCGCGAGCGCGTCGCGCGGCTCCGGCGGCGTCGCGTTCGGCGATGGCGCAGCGGCGCTGTCGTACGAGGGGCTGCTCGCGCGCGCCACCGGCGGCGCCGCCGCGCTCGCCGCGGCCGGTGCACGCCCCGGCGAGGCCGTGATCGTCGTGTGCGCGCGCCCCTCGGACGCCGTGCTCGGGGTGTGGGCGGCCTGGTTCGGCGGCCACGTGGCGGTGCCGCTGCCGGCGACCGACGGCGCCGACGGCGAGGAGTCGCGCCGGCTGGCGGGAGCGCTCTCGGCGCTGGCGCGGGCCGGGCTGCGCTGTGCGGCCGCGATCGCACGGCCGGAGGCGACGCTCCCCGAGGGCCTCGCGCGGCTCGATGCGCGCGCGTTCGGGGCCGCGTGGGCGACCGCCCCGCCGGCGCGCGCGCCTGAGAGCCTCGCGCTCGTCCAGCTCTCATCGGGCTCGACGCGGGCGCCGCGCGGCATCGCGCTCAGCCACGAGAACCTGCTCACGAACGTCGAGCAGATCCGCGCACGGGCCGCGTTCGGTGAGGCCGACGTGGAGGTCGGCTGGATGCCGCTCTTCCACGACATGGGGCTCATCGGGTGCCACCTCGTGGCGCTCGCGGCGGGGGCGCGCCAGGTGCGGCTCGAGCCGGCGCAGCTGCTCGCCACGCCCGCACGCTGGCTGGACGCGCTGTCGTCCCACGGCGCCACGGGATCGGCCACCACCGACGGCGCCCTGCGCCTGCTCCTGCGGCGCCTGCGCGAGGTGCCCGCCGGACGCTGGGACCTCTCGCGCCTGCGGCTCCTGTTCGTCGGCGCCGAGCCGATCGCCGCGAGCACCCTGCGCGCGCTGGCCGAGCGCCTCGCGCCGGCGGGGCTGCGCGCGGCGGCCCTGCGTCCCTGCTACGGCCTCGCCGAGGCGTGCGTCGGCGTGGCGTTCTCGGGGGCCGACGAGCCGCCGCGGATCCACGCGCTCTCGCGGGAGGCCCTGGCTGCCGGGCGCGCGATCCCGGGCGGCGACCTGGAGCTGGTCGACTGCGGCCCGCCGCTCGACGAGGTCGAGGTGCGCGTGGTGGATCGCGCGCGCGCTCCGGTCCCGGAGGGCCGCGTGGGCGCCCTCGAGGTGCGAGGCCCGAACGTCGCCGAGCGCACCGTCGACGGCGAATCCATTCGCCTGGACGGATGGGTTCCGACGGGAGATCTGGCGTTCCTGGCGGGGGGCCGCGTGGTGCCGTGCGGGCGCACGAAGGAGGTGCTCTTCCAGCTAGGGCGCACCTTGCATGCCCACGACGTCGAGGCCGTGGCGACCGGCGTGGACGGCATCCGGAGCGCGATCGCCTGCGCCGCGGGAGGACCGGACGGCGAGCGCGCGGTGCTCTTCGTCGTTCCCCGCACGTCGTGGCGCGGAACCCTCGGCGCCATCGACGAGGCCGAGCGCCGCGTGCAGGCGCAGACGGGCCTCTCGCTCGACGCCGTCGTGCCGCTGTCCGCGTCCGAGGTGCCGCGCACCTCGAGCGGCAAGGTGCGTCGCGCGGCGCTCGGCGAGCTGTTCGCGGAGGGAGCGTTCTCGGAGCGCGTGCGCGAGCTCGACGAGGCGCGGAGGGCCCGGGGGCGGCAGGGCCACGCGGAGGCGCCGACCGGGCGCGCGCTGCGCGACGTGGTGCGAGCGGCGTTCGCGCGCGTGCTGCGCAGGCCCGAGGGCGCCATCCCGGAGGACGTGGCGTGGCGCGAGCTCGGGGGCACGAGCGTCGGCGCGGTGGAGGTCCTGGCCACCATCGAGGACGCGCTCGGCCTGCGGCTCGACACGGACGTGCTCGCCACCGCGCGCACGGTGCGCGAGCTCGCCGAGGCGATCGGCGAGGCGGGCGCGGCGCGCGCGCTGCCGCGAGCGACCCCGGCGCTCGCGCCGGACGAGCCCATCGCGATCGTGGGCCTCGCGGTCCGGCTGCCGGGTGCCGACGACGCGGACGCGTTCTGGGCGCGCCTCCTCGCGGCCGAGAGCGCCATCGGCCCCATCCCCGAGGGCCGCTGGCCCGAGGGCGCCACGCGCGCGCTCCGTTGCCGCGCGGGCGGCTTCCTCGAGGATCCGTGGGCGTTCGACGCGGAGGCGTTCGCGGTGGCGGCTGCGGAGGCGCCGTGGATCGATCCGCAGCAGCGCCTGCTCCTCGAGCTGTCGCGGGAGGTCCTCGATCGCGCCGGGATCGCGCGCGCCGCGCCCATCGGCGTGTTCTTCGGCGCGAGCGGCGTGCTCCACCAGGACGACGTGCGCGGCCAGGCGGCGCCCGATCCGAGCGCCCTCGTGGGCTCGCTGCCGAGCATGCTGGCGGGCCGCGTCGCGCACGTCCTCGACCTGCACGGGCCCGCGCTCACGATCGACACGGCGTGCTCGAGCGCGCTCGTCGCGGTGCACCTCGCTGCAGGGGCGCTGCGCAGGGGAGAGGCCGCCGTCGCGCTGGTGGGCGGCGCGTGCGTGCTCGGGTCCCCTGCGCTGCACGCGCTCATGGAGGCCGCGGGCGCGCTCTCTCCGCGCGGACGGTGCGAGCCCTTCGGGCGTGAGGCGGACGGCACCGTGCCCGGCGAGGGCGCGGTGGTGCTCGCGCTCGAACCGCTCGGGCGCGCTCGGGCGGCCGGGCGATCGGTGCTCGCGATCCTGCGCGGGAGCGCCGTCGCGACCGACGGACGGTCGCTCTCGCCGATGGCGCCGAGCCCGGCGGGGCAGCGCGCGGTGATCGCGGCGGCGTGGCGTGCGGCGGGACTCGACCCGAGGAGCGCCGGCCTCGTCGAAGCGCACGGGACCGGCACGCCGATCGGCGATCCGGTGGAGCTCGACGCGCTCGCGGAGCTGTTCGACGGGGCCGCGGGTGTCGCGCTCGGCGCCACCAAGGGCCTCGTGGGTCACCTCATGGGGGCCGCGGGGGCCGTGGGCCTCGCCGCCGCCGTGCTCGCGATCGCGCGCGGGGTGCGGCCGCCGGCGCCGGCTGCGCGAGACGTCCACCCGCGCCTGCGACAGAGGGCGGGCGCGCTCACGTGGCTCGAGGTCGCCTCGCCCTGGCCCGCGGGGCCGCGTCGGGCCGGGGTGAGCGCGTTCGGCTTCGGCGGCACGAACGCGCACGTGGTGCTCGAGGAGGCGCCGGAACAAGCCCGCGAGGAGACGGCGTGGCCCCCGCTGCGGCTCCTTCGCCTGTCGGCCCCGGACGCGGCTCATCTATCCGCTTATGCAAGTGCATGCATGGGTACCACCGCCACCGGGGCCGCGGCGGCGCGGGCGCTCGCAGGCCGCTGCGAGGCCGCGGAGCGCGCGGCCGGCGTCGTCGAAGCCGCCGGTCCCGCGGGCGCGGCCCTCTCGGCGCTGCCCACCGGCCCGCTGGTCGGGCGCGCATCCCGGCGCGTGCGGGTCGCGCTCCTGTTCTCCGGCGTCGGCTCGGCCGAGGCGGGGCTCGGCCGCGGCCTCGCCGACTGGCCCGCCTTCGCCCAGGGCCTCTCCGCGCTCGGCCCGGACGCGCGCGCCGCCGTGGAGTACGTGCTTGGGCAAGACGCCGAGCTGTCCCGGGCGTCCGTCGCGCAGCCGTTCCTGGTGGCGTTCCAGGTCGCGCTCGCCCGGGCGCTCTCGGCGTGCGGCCTCGAGATCACGGCGGTGCTCGGGCACAGCGTGGGCGAGCTCGCTGCCATGGCCTTCGCCGGGGCGCTCGACGGGGGGGCCCTCGTGACGCGGCTCGTCGCTCGCGGTGCGCGCCTCGAGGCCGAGGGGCCGCCGGGCGGGCTCGCCGCCGTCATGGCCCCCGCCGAGCGCGTCGCGCGGGCGCTCGAGGGCCGGGCGCTCTGGCTCGCCGCCGACAACGGCCCCTCGCAGGCCGTGATCGCGGGGGAGCCCGCGGCGCTCGACGCCGCCGTCGCGGAGCTCTCCGCCGACGGCTACCTCGTCCGGCGCCTCGCGGCCGCGCACGCCTACCACACGCCGCTCCTCGCGGCGCTCGAGGCGTCGCTGCGCGCGAGCGAGGCCCCGATCGAACGTGCTCCGCTGCGCTGTCGCCTCGCGAGCACCGTGACCGGCGCGCTCGCCGACGACGCGGAGCTCGCGGGGCGCACGCTCGCCGAGGGCCTCGTCACGCCGGTGCGCTTCGCGGGTGCGTTCGCGGCGCTCGCGGCGCTCGAGGTCGACGCGTTCGTCGACGTGGGGCCAGGAGCCACGCTCGCGCCGCTGGCGCGCGCGCTCCTCGGCAAGGACGACGGCCGCCCCGTCCTCGCGATGTGCCGGACGGCGGGCGCAGGTGACGCGCGCACCGACGTGCGGGCGCTGCTCGAGGCGCTCGGGGCGCTCTGGGTCCGCGGCGCCTCTCTCGACCTCGGCGCGCTCGACGGCCAGGGGCCCCCCGCGGCGCTGGCCACGATGCCGTACCTGCGACGGAGCGCGCGCCTGCCGCGGCCGGCGCGGAAGGCCGCCGCGATCCGTGTGCCCGGGTGGACACCGCTCGAGGAGAGCGGCGAGCTCGCGGCGGGAACATGGCTCGTCGCCGTCGAGGGCGGGGCCGGCGCGGAGCTCGCTGGCGTCCTCTCGGCGATGGGGCTCGTCGCCCTGCCCGGGGCGCACGCGCCCGCGGCGCTGGCCGCGCAGATCGCCCGGGAGCGACCTGCCGGCGTGCTCGGCGTGCTCGACGAGGGCAGCGCACACGCCACCGCCCGCAGGCTCCGCGAGCTCGTGCGGGCCCTCGACGAGGCCGGCGCGCGGGCGCCCCTGCACTGGCTGGTGCCTGACGGCCTCGCGGCGAACCCGGGCGCGCGCGCGGCGTCGGCGATGGCCGCGGCGCTGGCAGCGGAGCGGCCCGACCTCGCCGGCAGCGTGGTGGCGGTGGGCGCGCGGCCGGACAGCGGCCTCGACACCGCGGGCGCGCTCGCGGGGATCGCGCGCGGCCACGGCGAGCCGATCGCCATCCGCGACGGCCGCCCGTGGGCGCAGCGCTGGCACGCCTGGCGCGGCGGCGTCGCCTGGGCGCCGGCGCCAGGCGAGGTGCACGTCGTCCTCGGCACGGGCGGTGTCGCGCAGGCGATCGGCAGGCGCCTCGTGGAGCGAGGCGGCCAGGTCACGCTGCTCGGTCGCGCGGCCGAGGCGCCGCTCGGGGGCGTCACATACGTCCAGGCAGATATATTCTCGCGGGAGCCGCTCGAGCAGAGCCTGGCGGTGGTCGCCGAGGCGCACGGGCCGATCGCCGGCGTCTGGCACGCGGCCGGGACCGCCCGCGTAGGCTCGCTCGCGGCGCGCACGGACGAGGCGCTCGAGGCCGTGCTGGCCCGCGTGGACGGCCTCGCGGCGCTCTCCGCCGCGCTCGACGCGCACCCGGCGGCGGCGGTGACGATCATCTCCTCGGTCGCGGCCATCTCGGCGGGGCTCGGTCGCGGCCTCGTCGACTACGCGGGCGTGTCGGCGGCGGCCCTGGCGGTCGCCGAGCGCGAGCGCGCCCGGGGGCGGGCCTGGCGCGCCGTCGCCTGCACGCTGCTCGGCGGCAGCGGGCTCGGTCGCACGGCGGGGGCGGAGGCGCTGCAGGTGCGCGCGCTCGAGACCGCGGCGGCGCTCGATGCGATCGACGTGCTCCTCGCGGCGGCGCCCGGCGACGCCGCGGTGCTGCACGCCGACGACGAGCTCCCGGCCCCCGTGCGGGCGGCCCCGGCCGCGGCGGCGGCCCCGGCGCAGCGGATCGAGGGCGATGACACCGGCGTGGGCGAGGCGGCGCTGCGGGTGCTCCTCGCGCGCGCCCTCGGCCGCGAGCCCGCCGACCTCGACCCCGACGCGCCCTTCGCGTCGCTCGGCCTCGAGTCGCTCGTGGCGGTGGACCTCGCCCGCGAGCTGGAGCAGCGCAGCGGTTCGGCGCTGCCGGCGACGTTGCTCTTCGAGGCCGACACCCTGCGCAAGCTGGCCTCGGCGCTGGCCTCACGAGCCGCCGCGACGCCCTCCGCGGCGGTGCAGGCCGCGACAGCGCCCCCGGCCACACCGCCGCGCGAGCTGCCGCTCTCGCCCGCGCAGGAGACGTTCTACGCGAGCCACGCGTTCGTGCCCGAGCTTCCGGCCGCGATCTACCTCCGCGTCGATCTCGCGGGCCCGCTCGACGGCGAGAGGCTCGCGCGCGCGTGGGCGCTCGTCGCGTCGCGACACGACGCCCTCGGCGCCACGTTCGCCCGTGGCGAGCGCGGCCCGGTGCAGCGCCCCGGCACGGCGCCCATCCCGCCGGTCGAGCTCGTCCCGGGCGGCGACCCCGCCGCGCTCGAGCGCGCGCTCCTCGATGAGCGCTTCGATCTCGGCGCGGGCCCCCTCGTGCGCGTCGTGGCGATCCCCGGTGACGCGGGCAGCATCCTCCTCGCCGTCCCGCACATCGTCGCCGATGCCTGGAGCGCGCAGCACCTTGTCGAGGAGCTGCTCCTCACGCACGAGGCGCTCGCCGCGGGCCACGCGCCCGCGCTCCCGGCGGTGCCGTCCCTCGGGGCGATCGTGGCGGCCGACTGCGACCGCGCCGCCTCCCCCGAGGCCGCGGATGACGCGCGTGCGCTCGCCGGCGAGCTCGAGGGCGCGTCCGGCGCGCTCGCCCTGCCCTTC
This sequence comes from uncultured Myxococcales bacterium, assembly GCA_964593795.1. Classification (GTDB taxonomy): domain Bacteria; phylum Myxococcota_A; class Polyangia; order JAHFDS01; family JAHFDS01; genus JAHFDS01. Next base: position 10,050 of record CAZQJC010000191.1, read on the forward strand.
GACGGCGATCCCTCGGCGCTGCCGCGCGGCCCCGTGCACCTGCACCAGCGCGCGTTCGACGCGTGGCCGACCTTCGAGGCGCGCGCCCGCGCGCTCGCCGTCTCGCCGTTCCAGCTCCTCCTCGCGGGGTTCGCGCGCGCTCTCGCCCGCTGGTCGGGAGAGCGGGACGTCATCGTGCGCGTGGCGCAGGCCCGGCGATCGCTCGCCCTGCCCCACGTCGGCCGTGCCGTGGCGCCGCTCGCCGACTCGCTCCCCGTGCGGCTGCGCGACGCCCTCGCCCCGCTCCCGGACCTTGCGGCGGCCGCTCGCGCTGCCGCGACGCTGGCGCAGGCGCACGACCGCACCTCGTCGATGGCCCTCGCGCGGCTCGGCGGCCGAGGCCACGTCGCGCCGCGGGGCCTGTCGGCCGCGGGCCTGTCGTTCCCCAGCTTCCAGCCTCCGGCGCGCATCGGCGCGCTCGAGGTGATCGCGCAGCGCGCGGCGATCGGCGCGGCGTTCACGCAGCTCTCGGTGGTGGCATGGCCGTTCGGCGGGCGTCTCGAGCTCGCCTTCTCGTTCCTCGAGGGCCTGTTCGCCCGCGCGACCATCGAGCGGCTCGCCGGCGAGCTCTGCGAGATCCTGGGCGAGATCGCGGCCGGAGGCGAGGGGCTCGCGGAGGCCCCCACACCTGCACGCCGCGAGGCGCTGCCCCACGGCGTCGTCGTTCCCGCGCGCTTCCTCGCGCGCGCAGGAGCGGTCCCCGATGCGCCTGCGCTCGTGCTGCCGGATCGCACGCTCACCTACCGCGAGCTCGCCGCGCGCGTCACCGCCCTCGCGGAGGTCCTCGCGGCGGCGGGGGCGCGCCCCGGCGTGCGCGTGGGCCTGCTCGCTCGCCCGGGTCTCGGCGGCACGGTCGGCGCGCTCGGCGTGCTGGCCTCGGGCGCCGCGTACGTGCCGCTCGATCCCGACTGGCCCGACGCGCGCATCGCGCAGATCGCGGAGCACGCGGGGCTCGCCCTCGTCGTCTGCACCGCGGACGAGCGGGCGCGCGCGCCGCACGCGCGTGTGATCACGTGCGACGGCGAGCTCGAAGGACGCCCGCGCCAGCCGCCGCTTCCCGCGGGGCCCGACGACCTCGCGTACGTCATGTACACCTCGGGCACGACCGGATCCCCGAAGGGCGTGATGGTCCGGCACCGCGCCGTCTCGCGCTTCCACGACTGGGTGCACGAGGCCCTCGAGGTCCGCCCGAGCGACCGCTTCATCCAGACCTCGCCGCTCTCGTTCGGAGGCTCGATCCGCCAGATCTACTCGCCGCTCCTCGCGGGCGCGACCTGCGTGCCGGCGCCGCGCGGCCTCGGGCGGGATCCCGAGGCGCTGCTCGAGCTCCTCGTCGAGCAGCGCATCACGATCTGGAACTCGGTGCCGACGCTCTTCCAGAAGCTCGAGGAGGCGGTGGCCGCGCTCGCCCGCCGCGGCCGCGCCCCCGTGCTACCAGACCTGCGATGGATCCTGCTCGGCGGCGAGCACGTCCCCGCGGGCCCGGTGCGCCGCTGGCGGGCGCGCTTCGGCGGCCGTCACCGCATCGCCAACCTCTACGGATCCACCGAGACCATCGTCAACGCGACCTGGTTCGAGGTCCCCGCGGCGGTGCCCGAAGCCTGGCTCGCCATCCCGATCGGACGCGCGCGCGACGGCTCGGAGGTCCACCTCCTCGACGGGGAGGACCGGGTGGTCCCCGCGGGAGAGCTGGGCGAGATCGTGGTGGGCGGCCCGAGCCTCGCCGACGGCTACCTGCACGCACCGGAGGAGACCGCGCGTGCGTTCCCGACGCTCGAGGGCCCGGGGCGCGTCTACCGGACGGGCGATCTCGCCCGCGCCGACGCGGCCGGAGATCTCTGGTACGCGGGGCGTCGCGATCATCAGGTGCAGGTGCGAGGCAACCGCGTCGAGCTCGGCGAGATCGAGGACGTGCTCGCGGCCCACCCCGGGGTGCGCTCGGCGGCGGTCGTCCTCGACGAGGAGGCTGGGCACGCGCGGCTGGTCGCGTTCGTGGCGCCCCGGTCGGGCGAGCCCGCTCCCACCCCGGCTGCCCTGCGCGCCCACGTGGAGATGCGCCTGCCCGCATACATGGTGCCGCACAGGATCGAGCTCCGCGACGCGCTGCCGCTGACGCCCGCCGGCAAGATCGACCGGCGCGCGCTCGTCGCAGGCCAGCCGACCCCCACGCCACAGGAGGCCGGAGCGAGCGCGCCTGGGGAAGGGGCCGGATCGACGGCTGCCCGGGGGGGGATCCTCGAGATCGTGCGCGGGGCCTTCGCCGGCGTGCTCGGCCACGCGGTCGGCCCCGACGACGACTTCTTCGCCTCGGGCGGCGACTCCATCCTCGCGCTGGAGGTGCTGGCCCGCCTCGAGGGCCAGGTGCCCGCGCTGCCGCGGCCGATCGTCCTGTACACCGCGCGCACGCCCGCGCAGCTCGCCGGCGAGATCGCCAGGCTCACGCCCACGACGTCCGCCGGGCCCACGCGCCCGCCCCGCGCGACCGACGAGGAGACGTATCCGCTCCTGCCCGCGCAGGCCGGGTTCATGCTGCAGGCGCGCACGCCCGCCTGGTACGCCGCGCTCCCGCTCGAGGGGCCGCTCGATCCGGACGCGCTGGCCGACGCCGTGGCGGAGGTGACCCGGCGCCACGCGGCCCTCCGCAGCGTGCTCCGCGGCGAGGGCAGCACGCTGCACGCACGCGTCCTCGGCACGGTTGCGGCGCCCTTCGTGTGCGAGGATCTCCGCGCGTTGCCGGAGGCCGTGCGGGCCGAGCTCGTACGCGCGCGCGAGCAGGAGATGCGCGCACGGTCACTCGACCCGCGCCTCCGGCCCGCGTGGTCGCTGCGCGTCTGTCGGCTGACCGACACGCGCGCCCTGCTCCTTGTTGCGCTGCACCACGCGATGGGCGACGGCGTCTCGCTGTGGCGGCTGGGGCAGGAGCTGGTCGCACGCGCGCTCGACCCGGACGCCCCGCTGCCGCCCCTGCCCACGTCGCTGCCCGCGCTCGCACACGCGCTCGCAGCACGCCCACCCGACGACGACGCGCGGCGCTGGCTGGCCGAGCGCTTCGCGCAGCCCTGGCCGCCCCTCGTCGCGCCCGCGACGCCCCCCGAGGCCGCCACGAGCCCGCCGGCGCGCCTGCTCGACGAGGCCGCCACCGCCGCGCTCAGATCGCGCGCGAGAGAGACCGGCCGCACCCCGTTCGAGCTGGTCACGACGGCGTTCCTGCGCGCCGTCGCCGCCACGACGGGCGAGGACGATCTCGTCTTCGGCGTCGCGACGAGCGGCCGCGACCTCCCCATCGCGGGCATCGAGCGCGTCATCGGCTGCCTCGCCACGGCCCTGCCCGTGCGCGTCTCGCTCGGCCTCGCGGCGCCCGAGCAGCACGCGCAGCGCGTCGCCGACGCCATCGCCATCGCGCGCCAGCACGCGCCCTCGGGCCCGGGCGCGCTCCTCGCCGCCGTGCCCCGGCACGCGGGCTCGCCCTGGCCACCCGGGGTCTCCTGCTTCGTGAGCTTCCTCGACCTCGGCGCGCTCGGCCCCCTCGACCCGTCGGGCCGGGTGGCGCTCGATCTGCCGACCGCACGCCTCGGCTTCGACGCGGGCGCGACCGACACGGCGCTCCTCCTCGGGGCCTTGTGCGAGCGCACATTGCGCATCCAGCTCGGGGGCACGGCGCCGCTGGCGGCGCGCGAGGGGCTGCTCGACGCGACCCTCGCCGAGCTCGACGCGCTCTGCACGCCTCGCGCGAGACATTCGCCTGTGCGCATAAGTCCGGCGTGGCCGCCGCCGCTCGACGCTGGCCTGGTCGCCTATCTCCCCTCGGCGCGCCTCCTGGCGCCGCTCCTCGGGCTGCCTGCCGACGCGGTCGCCAGCGTCGTCGGCCGCGTCCTCGGCCCCACGCCGCGCCTGGTCGAGGCGACCTCGACCCGCCTCGGCACGAGCGGCGTCGTCCTCCTGCCCCACCCGGCCGACGTCCTCGCGCGCCTGCCGGCCGACCAGGTGGCCGCACACTGCGCAGGAGCGGTGCGCCTCCTCCACGCCGCCGGCGCTCGCGCAGTCACGCTGGCCGGCCTCCTCGGCTCGTGGACTCGCCACGGCGAGGGCGTCGCCGAGGCGCTCGATCGCGCGGGACCGGGCGCAAGGCCGCGCCTGTCCACGGGCCACGCGACGACCGTCGCCACGGTGGTGCGCACGACCGAGGGCCTCCTCGCGCACACGGGACGCGCCCTCGGCGCGCTGCACGCAGGCGTGGTGGGCTTCGGCTCGATCGGCCAGGCGGCGCTGGGCCTGCTCGTCTCGCTCCGTGGCCCGCCGCGTGCGCTCACCATCGTCGAGCGTCCCGAGCGCGTCGAGTCCGCCGAGCGGGCCCTCGCGTCGCTCGGTCTCCAGGGCCGCGTGGTGGACTCCATCACCATCCTCGGCGAGCTCGACCTCCTCCTCGGCGCCGCCAGCGAGGGCGACCTGATCGATCCGGCCCGCCTCCGTCCCGGCGCCATGCTGGTGGACGACTCGATGCCGGCGCTCCTCGACGCCGCGCGCGCGTTCGCGCGCATGGCCGGGGCGGCCGACGTGGTCTGTGTCGACGGCGGCGCGATCGCGCTTCCGGGTGAGGCGGTGGTGACGCCCGAGCTCGCCGTGCCGGCGGACGTGCTGGCCCGCCTGCTGGGGCGTTTCGGCCAGGCCGTCCCCGGGTGTCGCGCGGAGGCGATCCTCCTGGCCGCCGATCCCGCCCTGCCGGAGGCGCTGGGGCTCGTCTCGGCGCGCACGGCGAGGGCACACTACGATGCGATGTTGCACCTGCACATTCCCCCGGCGCCGCTGCACCTCGGCGGCCGGGCGATCCCCGACGGGCTGCTCGCGGCGCTTCGCAGGAGGGGCGCGTGACGCGCACCGTGGTGGTGATGTCGGGCGACGGCATCGGCAAGCACGTCATCCCCGAGGCGCTGCGCGTCCTCGAGGCCAGCGGCCTTCGCGCGAGCTATGTGCACGCCGAGGTCGGCTGGGACTGCTGGCGGCAGGGCGGCGACGCGCTCCCGGCACGCACGATGGAGCTCCTGCGCACGCACGGCCTCGGGCTCTACGGGGCGAACACGTCCAAGCCGCACGCCGAGGCGCTGGCCGAGCTCGCGCCCGCGCTGCGCGCGCGAGCGCAGCCGCCGCGCTACGAGAGCCCCGTCCTGCGCATGCGCCGGGGCCTCGACCTGCACACGGCGGTGCGCCCGTGCCGCTCGCTGCCCGGGCACCCGCGCGCGTTCGTCCGCCGCGGAGCGGGCGGCGCGCTCGAGAGCCCCGCCATCGACGTGACGCTGTTCGTGCAGAACACCGAGTGCCACTACGCCGGCGTCGAGTGGCGAGCCCCGCCGCCCGGCCTCCGCGCCGAGCTCGCGGCCCACCCGAACTTCGCGCCGTTCTCGGCCGTCGCCCCCGACGACCTCGCGCTCTCCGTGCGCGTGGTGACCCGCGCCGCGGCGCTACGCACCGCGCGGGCCGCCTTCGCATTCGCCAAGGCGCATGGATTCGATCGCGTCACGCTCTGCGACAAGTGGGGCGTCATGACCGAGACGGCCTCGCTGATGCTCGAGGCGACCGAGGCCGCGCGCGCCGAGCACCCCGGCATCGCGATCGAGCGCACCAACATCGACGCGCAGGTGCTCCTCCTGCAGCGGCGTCCCGAGGACTTCCACGTGCTCCTCGCGAGCGCGCTCGTCGGCGACATCCTGTCCGACGCGTGCGCCGGACTCGTCGGCGGCCTCGGCTTCGCGCCCGTCGCAAACCTCGGCGAGGCCTGCGCCGTGTTCGAGCCCGCACACGGCTCGGCGCCCAAGTACGGCGCCCACGACCCGCCGGTGGCCAACCCGGTCGCCGCGATCCTGGCCGCCGCGCTGCTCCTCGATCACCTCGGCGACGCGGCCCGCGCCGCGCGCGTGCGTACCGCCATCGACCGCGCGATGGCGGAGGGCGCCCTCCGCACCTTCGACGTCCTCGGCGTCCCAGCCGGCAGCCCCGGCACCCACGGCACCCGGGAGGCGACCGACGAGATCATCCGGCGGATCTAAACAGAAACGCCTGGCTTGCGATCCACGGCGCGCTGCTGCGTCGGGCCCTGCGCTCCGTGCTCACGTACCAAAATGTACGCTCCGCGCGGTGCTCGGGCCCTCCTTGCATCGCTTGTGTCTCACAAGCCATGCGTTCCTGTTTAGTTGCGCGTGGCCGCCTTGGAAGGCGGCCACCGCCGACCCCCTACTGCCTGGTGCCGTGCGCACGTCGTGCCGTCGCAGACCCCTTGCCTGGAGGTCTGCGCAGCGGGCGCGCCGCCCCTCCCCCAGTTGGCCCCAGTTGGGCAGAGCCCAACTGGGCCCCCCGCCCTGCGTCTTCGCTCGCTTCCGCTCGCTACGCCCTTGCGGCTCGCTTGCGCTCGCCTCGCCGCTCACGGTCCAGCAGCGCGCCACGTGTGCCTCGCCGGCTCACCGTTTCACTCCGGATCCGGCCGAAGCCTGAAGCCTGAAGCCTGAAGCCTGAAGCCTGAAGCCTGCTTGCGCGAGCACTGACACTTGCAGCTGCAATGCGGGGCATCAGTGCATACGACTTACGTCAGGCCTTGCCCTTGGGTTCGAACTCCGTGCCTCCGCAGTGCTCGCACGCGGGAACGGTCTGGCCCGGCTTGACCTTCATCTCGGCCTCGCACTCGAAGCACACGAGGATGTCCCCGACCCCCTCGGGCATGGTGTCACCTGTCTCGATCGGCATGCCGACCTAGTACCACGCCGCGCCCCCCGCGTGCATGCCCGGGGCATGTTGCGCTGCAACAGCCTGTACAATCGCGGGATGCTCCCCGCGCTCGCGCTCGCGCTGTCCGCCGCCCTCCTGGCCGCCCCCACCGAGCGGAGGCTCTATCCGGCCTCTGTCGAGGCGAGCTCCTTCCTCTGGAACGACTGGAACCAGTTCCAGGAGAACTACCACCCGCTGTATCTCGTGGACGACGATCCGAAGACGGCCTGGGTCGAGGGCGAGCGCGGCCCCGGCGCCGGCGCGTGGGTGCGCCTGCGCGTCACGCCGATGGAGGGCGCGACCCGCGTCCGCCTGCGCGTGCGCAACGGCTACCAGAAGTCCGACAAGCTCTTCACCGCCAACGCGCGCGCGAAGACCGTCGAGGTGAAGCTCCTGCCGTCCGGCACCACGAAGACGCTCGCGCTCGCCGATCGGCAGGACTGGCAGGAGCTCGTGGTGGAGCAGCCGGCGGGCGCGCTCTCGGCGATCGAGCTCAAGATCGCGGCGGTCCACGCGGGCAAGAAGTACGAGGACCTGTGCGTCTCCGACGCGCAGGTGTTCGTCACCGCCACCACGCGCGAGAACCCGGCGTTCGAGAAGCAGAAGCTCGAGCAGGTGCGCGCCTGGAAGAAGGAGCGCCTCGAGGCCGCGCAGGCCTTCAAGGCGGCCGCGAAGCAGCGCATGCCCATCGCCTCGCAGTACCGGGCGACGCGCCGCGAGGAGAAGGATCTGCAGCTCCCGGACTGCAACTTCGACGACCCGATGTGCCACATGAAGAACGCCCTCACGGCGGCCGAGAAGCGCGGCGCCGGTCACGCCTCCGCGGTCGCGCGCGCGAGGAAGGCCCTCGAGGGCAAGCTCGCGGGCTTCGCGGCGGTCGAGGCGAGCGCGCTCGACAAGCGACCGATGCCGCGCATCGACGGCCTGTGCACCCCGGGCCTCTACGCCTGCTTCGACAGCGGCTGCGGCGAGGGGCTCGAGCTCGCGTCCGCGGGCACGATGGGCTACCTGCGCGCCGATCAGCTCTCGGTGTTCGAGCGCAAGCCCGAGGCGACGCTGGCCGAGGCGCTGACCGCCAAGGCGCCCGTGTGCCGGCGCGACAAGCCGCGCGACCTCGCGTGGGCGGAGCGGAGGAAGGATGCGAGCGGCAAGGAGCGCGTGAGCGCCCTGTTCGTGGTGCGCTGCGGCACGGTCGAGGCGCGCGAGGGCAGCGTCAACGTCGCCTACCCGCAGCTCCTCGTCTACGACGACGCGGGGCGCCTCGAGGCCGTGGTCGCGCGCGAGGGCGCGACCGTCATCGACTGGAAGGGCCAGGGCGACGACGCGCGCATCGCCGGTGGCTCGCGCTTCGGCATCTACATGGGCACCGCCCAGGTCGAGGCCGCCGAAGGCGTCGCCAGTCGCTAGCGCCAATGCCGATCACTTTGCGCCAGCCTGGTCCTGGCCCTGGTCCTGGCCCTGGTCGAAGGCCCCAGAACCACGCAGAAGACCAGGACCAAGACCAAGACCAGGTGGTCAGCGGACGGATTCCGTCCTTGTCCGACTGGCATTGCCGCTGGCGCTCCCCTCCGCGTCGCCCGCTCCGATGAGCCCGCTCCTTCTCCTCGCCCTTCTGCTGGCCCCTGCCGCGCCCTTCTTCTCGAAGGGACTCGAGCCGGTCGACCCCGGTCGCCCCATGGCAGAGGTCTCGGCGGGCAAGTGCGGGCGGTGCCATGGTGCGATGCACAAGGAGTGGGGCGCGAGCCGCCACGCGCTCGCGTGGACGAACGGGATCTTCCAGCGCGAGTACCAGCAGCGGCCGCTCGCGTGGTGCGTGCACTGCCACGCGCCGCTCCGCGAGCAGGCGCAGGAGATCGCACGGACCAAGCGCGGAGGCGCGCTCGCCTCCGAGGGCGTGACCTGCGCCGTGTGCCACGTGCGCGGGCGCCGGATCCTGGCCGCGTCGAAGCGCCCGGAGTCGCCGCACGAGGTCGAGGTCGTCCCCGACATGACCGGCCCCGCGTTCTGCGCGGGCTGCCACCAGTTCGGCTTCCCCCGCCTCGACGGGGACCGCGTGACGGGCTTTTACGACGTGCCCATGCAGGACACGGTCGCGCAGTTCCTCCGCAGCCCGCAGCGCGACAAGCCCGGGGCGTGCCGCGCCTGCCACGCCGCGGGGCCGGGCAAGCACGCCTACCGCGGCGCCCATGATCCGGCGATGCTCGGGCGCGCGCTGCGCCTGTCCGCGTGCGATCGCGCAGGCACGCTCGAGCTCGCGGTGGACAACATCTCCGGGGCGCACGCCGTGCCGACGGGCGATGTGCACCGGCACATCTTGCTGCGCGTGTGGCGCTCTAGCGCCCCCGAGGGTGTCTTCGAGGTCTCGTTCGGACGGAAGTTCTCGCCGGCGCCCGACGGCGGCAAGCGCCTCGTCGAGGACACGACGCTGCCCGCGGGCGGCGGCTGGTCCGGGCGGGTGGCGACGGCCACGCTGGGCGGCGAGCCCGGCGAGCCCGTCAACGTCGAGCTGCGCTACGTCTACGCCATCGACGAGCACGAGGTGCCGCGCCACCCCGTCGGAGAGCCCCTGTGGACCGTCGTGACCCACCTGCGTGAGCGCATGTTTCGCCCCTGCGCGAAGTAGCCCCGGGCTCTCATGATTCGTCACATCTTCGTACCGACCGAGTCGAAGGGCTGAACGACGAAATAGATCAATAGAACAACAGAGCAACAAGGAACAGGGAACGCCTGAGGTCGGTGGCTTCGACGGGCCGATTCGCTAAGTCGT
>CAZQJC010000192.1:0-18627 GCA_964593795.1 uncultured Myxococcales bacterium
CGACGAGGCGAACCAGGCCATCGCGGAGGCCCGCTCGGACCACCCGGTCGCGCTGCCCGACGCCGAGGACACCGGCTTCGAGAGCACCTCGCACAGCGACGCCAAGAAGCACTAGTGCCGCTCGTCAATAGTGTGACCGTATTCGGTTCGGGGCGAAGACCTGCGCCCATCGTGCACGCGGCACTCGCGAGCGCGGAGCGCGAGCCAACGAGATACCTAGTGCTGCCCGTGACCCAGCAGAATCCAGCGGGGCCGACGAGCGGCACTAGGTGTTTGTCATGCGCCCGCTCCGCGGGCGCGAGTGCTGCTTTCTCCTGGCAAGCCGAGGAGCGCGTCATGCTCGAATGCCGTATAACTTTTGACGGGCAGCACTAGTGCCCCCCAACAAGTCGGGGCCCCCTCCCGGCCGGGGCCGCACGCCTCGCGTCCCGAACACGTCGCCGGACGAGACGTCGCAGCTCCGCGAGGAGCTCGCGGCCGCTCGCCGCACCATCGACAAGCTCACCGAGGTGGTCGAGCGCGGCGTGCAGACGGCCCCGCAGTTCGCGCTCTTCGAGGCCACCGCGCGGCTCGAGGCCGTCATCGCCGCGCGCACGCGCGAGCTCGAGGAGAAGACGCGCGCGCTCGAGAACGCCAACAGCGAGCTGCAGCGCATGACGAGCGACCTCGACCACATCGTCCGGCAGCGCACGCGCATGCTGGCCGAGAGCGAGTCGCAGCTCCGGAAGAAGAACGCCGAGCTCGCGCGGATGAACCGCACGAAGAGCGAGTTCATCTCGATCGCGGCGCACGAGCTGCGCACGCCGCTGACGAGCATCGTCGGCTACCTCGACCTCATCCAGCAGGGGCGGCTCGGCGCCGTGCCCGAGCCGCTCAAGCGCCCGCACGCCTCGCTCTACCGGAACGCGCAGCGCCTCAAGCGCCTCGTCGAGGACATGCTCGACGTCAGCCGCCTCGAGATCGGTCGGATGCGCCTCAAGCGCGCGCAGAAGAGCCTCGACGACGTCGCGCGGGGCGCCATTGCGGAGCTCGAGGCGTTCGCGGCGCAGAAGAAGCACCGCATCGACTTCGAACCCGGCGGAGTCGACGACATCAGCATCGACGCCGACAAGATCCACCAGGTCGTGGCGAACCTCCTGGCCAACTCGATCAAGTACACGCCCGAGGGCGGGTTCATCCTCGTCGCCACGGCGCGCGCCGGAGAGCAAGCGCTCCTGCGCGTGCGCGACAACGGGATCGGCATCCCGGCCGCGTCGATCGAGCGCCTGTTCGAGCCGTTCTCCGAGGTCACCGCGCCCGAGCACCACACCTCGGGGGGACCCGACTCGGCCGGGCTCGGCCTCTACATCGCGCGCGGCATCGTCGAGCTGCACGGCGGTGCCATCACCGTCGCGAGCGAGGAGGGTCGCTTCACCGAGTTCACGGTGCAGCTACCCGCACGGGCGCCGGAAGCGGCCTGAACCGGGCGTGATGGCGGCTGTCGGGGAAGCGGTCGGCGGGAGCTGACGAGCGGGCGGGAGCAAGCCGGAAGGACGGCTACTTCTTCTTGTCCTTCTTGTCCTTCTTCTTGCCCTTCTTGTCGGGCTTCGCTGCCTTCTTGTCGGGCTTGGCCGCCTTGGCAGGCTTCTTCGGCGCCGCGGCCTTGGCCTTCTTGTCCGGCTTGCCCGCCTTGACCTTCGCCGGCTTCGCGGCAGCCTTGGCCTTCGCAGGTGCGGCCTTCGCCACGGGCTTCGTGGCAGCCTTCGGCGCCTTCGCGGCCGGGGCGGCCTTCGCCGCGGGAGCCGGGGCGGCCTTCGCCACCGGTGCGGTCTTCGCCACCGGTGCGGTCTTCGTGGCCGGAGCGGCCTTCGCCGCAGGGGCCTTGCCCACGGGCGCGGTGGCGGCAGCCTTGGCCTTCGCAGCCTTGCCTGGCTTGTCGGTCGCGGCCGCATCGACGGCGGGTGGTGCCGCGGGCGCGACGGCCTTCTTGCTCTTCGAGGGCGGGGGCGGCGGGGGCGGCGGCGTCTCCCACCGCTTCCCCTTGCCCTTGCCGGACGTGGGTCCCTGCGGCAGCGTCTGCGGGCCGGCCTTCCAGCCGTGCACGAGCAGGCGCCGCTCGTCGTGGAACGTCACCTCGATCTTGCCGGGAACATTGGCAGTCTCGAGGATGACCTCGCTGACGAAGCCGACCCCGAACTTCGGGTGGCTTATCATGGCGTTGTCCTCGTAGGTCTCGCGCGGCGAGTACTCGCGCGCCTTGCGCGAGTCGTGCTTCTTGAAGAACTCCTCGTACGTGAGCTTCTTGGCGAGGGCGCGCTTCTTGGCCGAGATCGGTTCGGGGGCCTCGTCCTCGGGCTCGCCCCGGGGCTTGCGGTACGAGTGGACGTCCCCGCACACGCCGCACTGCACGCGTCGGATCTCGTCCTCGAAGCGCGTCATCACCGTGTGGGTGGTGTCTGCTTTACACTTCGGGCAGAACGCTTCGACTTCGCCCCCAACTTCCTCGTAGTCGTCGTCGAAGATGAAGGAGTCCATCGAGGTCAGTGCTTCCGATAACATGGGCGTCTGGCATGCGCAATTCCAAACTCGTCTGGCGGCATGATCGGGAGGGCTGATCGATGAGCAAGGTGTACGCGGGCGGCTGCCACTGCGGCGCCGTGCGGTTCGAGGTCGAGGTGAGCGAGCCGGTTGCCTATGACTGCAACTGCTCGATCTGCCAGAAGAAAGGCTTCCTGCACCTCATCGTCCGCAAGCCGGCGCTTCGCGTCCTGGCCGGGCAGGAGGCGCTCTCCGAGTACCGCTTCGGGACGGGCGTCGCCCGACATTTCTTCTGCCGGACGTGCGGCATCCACCCCTTCTACGTACCCCGCTCGCACCCGGACGGCTGGGACGTCAACGTCCGGTGCCTCGACGGCGAGCCGCTGCGCGACTTCCGCATCGAGCCCTTCGACGGACGCAACTGGGAGGCGTCCGTGGACGGCATCCGGTCGCCCGCGGACACTGGATGAACGTTCAGCACGGGCCTGATCGCGCGGAAAGATGCGGACGTGCGCGCGCCCACGATCTCCGGCGGGCTCGATGGAACCAGAACAGGCGAACCGGGCACCGTCCTGCTAGGATCATCGCGGCTTGTCCGATACGCAGGTGCCCCAGGAGATCGGAGTCCCGTGCCGACGCTGGTCGGATCTGCGGACGTTCCGGGACGTCAGCCTCCAGCAAGGCTTCGTATTCATTCGCGGGCAGGCGCCTGGGCCCACCGGAACGCCCATCGTCGTGACGCTGACGCTGCCAGACGGTCGCAAGCTGCGCTTCCGTGGGCAGGTCGGCAACGTCCTCGATCCGGCGACGGCGGCCGCGCACGGGCGCAACCCCGGGTTCCAGGTGATGTTCGAGCAGCTCGACGAGAACCAGTGGCAGTGGCTCAACCGGCAGGTGCAGACACAGGACCCCGAGCCGGACCCTGCCCTCGTGGAGTTCCTCAACGGTGAGCTCGAGCGCCTGCAGGCGCTCGACCCGTTCGCGCTGCTCGGTCTCAAGCGCCAGTGCACGCAGAAGGAGGTGGAAGACGGCCGGGCTGCGTTCGCGCAGACGTGGCACCCGGCGCGCTACTCCACGGCGCCTTACGAGGCGCGCCAGGTCGCGGCCAGCATCGCGCAGCTCGGCGAGGCGGCCTACACCCGGCTGCAGACGCCCGAGCTCCGCGCGGAGGCGTTCGCGGCCCTGTGCGCGGGCGGGCAGATGCGCACGCAGCTCCCGGCCGATCTGCCCGCGGAGCGCGGCCGTATCGGCGCCGATCACGGCCAGCTCCTCGAGCAGATCCGCGTGGCCCAGCGGCAGCAGCGCTGGGGCGAGATCATCCGCCTCTATGGCCTCGCGCTCAAGGACGAGCCGGACAACAAGGTGCTCAAGAGCGGCATCTTCTACGCCCACGCGCAGCAGGCGCTGCTCGACGGAGACGCCGGGGTCGCGATGCAGCGCTGCCAGCAGGCGCTCGCCGTCGACGACAAGAACATCGACGCCATCCGCCTGATGCGGAAGCTGACGGAGATGGAGGCCGAGCGCGGCAAGAGCGGCCTTCGAAAGTTCTTCGGCAAGAAGAAGTAGCGGTCGCAGCGCCCGAGCGTCAGCGCTGCCAGGGCACGCTGAAGATCGGGAACAGCCCCTTGAGGCCCTTGAGCATCACCGGCGTGAGCTCCTCGCAATCGACCGACGGGAGCGCGCCGTCGCGCACCTCCCGCGAGACGAGGATCTCTCCGGCGCCCGCGACGCCGACGAGGCGCGAGGCGACGTTCACGCAGCTACCGATCGCGGTGTAGCTCAGGCGCGCGGCGCTGCCGATGTTGCCGACCACGGCCTCGCCCGCGTGGATGCCGACCCCGAGCTGGACGCGATCGCGCGCGGGGCGCTCCCGGTTCCAGGCGTCGATGCGGCCGAGCAGCGCAACGGCCGAGCGCACCGCTCGCAGCGCCTCGTCACCGTAGGCGATCGGCGCGCCGAAGAACGCCATCGCGCCGTCGCCGAGGAACTTGTCGAGCGTCCCGCGGTGGGCCATCACGACCTCGGTCACGATGGTCATCACCTCGTTGAGGACCCCCACCACCTCGCGCGGGTCACGCGCCTCGGAGAACTCCGTGAAGCCGCGGATGTCCGTGAACAGGACGACGATGCGCTTCTTCTCGCCGTAGAGCTCGAGCCCGTCGCCGCGCTCGAGGAGCTCGGTCACCACCTCGGGCGCGACGTACTTCTCGAACGTGGCGAGCAAGAGCGCCTTGTCGCGCGTGCGGTTGAAGATGTTCTGCACGCGCAGCACGAGCTCCTGCGGCGAGAACGGCTTGCGCAGGTAGTCGTCGGCGCCGAGGCCGAGGCCCGCGACCATGAGCCGCTCCTCCTGCGATGCGGTCAGCATGACGACCGGCAGCGAGCGGAGCTGCGGGTCCTCCTTGAGCGCGCGCACGAGGCCGAGGCCGTCGAGGTTCGGCATCTGGATGTCGGTGATGACGAGGTCGAAGGGCTCGCGGCGCGCGAGCGCGAGCGCCTCGACGCCGTCGGCGGCCTCGCTGCACTGCACGCCCTGGTCGACGAGGATGTCGACGAGCATCTCGCGCACCATCGCGGAGTCGTCCGCGACGAGGACGCGGCGGGCGGAGGGCTCGGCGGGCGGCAACCGCAACAGCTTACGCCGGGGCAGGCCCGTCGGAGAAGCGGGCGTCTGCGGCAGCGCCCCGTGGATCGAAGCGCGCGGTCACCGCGCGGGCGGCGACGCGGTAGTCCTCGAGCGAGCCCGTGACGGAGGCCACGAAGGCGCGGCCGAAGGAGGCGACGCGCGCGGCGTGGTCGTGCATCGAGAAGCCCGGCGGCAGCGGGAAGGAGCGAACCACCAGGCGCCCGTGCTCGACCGCGGGTGCGGGCACCGCGCGCGGCTGGGCCACGCGCGCGAGGACGCGCTCGAACGTGGTGCGCGGCGTGCGGGCGGATCCGAGGTGATACGTGAAGATGGCCTGCTCGCGAGCGAAGTGCTCGAGCGTGAGGTCCGAGAGCGCGCGGAAGCGCCGGGCGCCGTCGGGGATGGCGAGGCCACGGGCGAGGCCGCGCACGAGCGCGCGCGAGGTCTCGTCGAAGGCGATCGGCAGCGGGCCCTCGACGAGGGCCTCGGCGAGGGCGCCCTGCCGGCGCGCGCGGGCCGCGTGGGCGGCGAGCGCGTAGAGGACCGTCGGCACCGAGTCGGCGAAGATGCCGCGGTTGGTGCGGCGGAGGACGTCGTCGGTGGCGTCGGCGAAGCGGTCGAGGAGATCCGAGCCGGCGCGCCGCACGACGCGGCCGACGAGACCGTGGAGCCGGCTCTGCGAGAGCCCCTCGATGACCTGCGCGATGCCGAGGACCGCGACGACGGGCCACGGATACTCGAAGGCGACGCGGCGGCCGAGGGCGACGTAGCCGGCCACGCGCGCGTGGAGGCTCACGTTGTAGCGGCGAACGAAGGCGTGCGCCTCCGCCATCGTGGCCTGCTGCGCCGCGAGGAGGGGCGTGCGCAGGGGCTCGGGGATCACGGCGAGCGCGTCGGCGTGGCGGCGTGCGGCCTCGGCGAGCGCGTCGGCCGGCAGCGCGAGGAGATCCTCGCCGCCGAGCTGGAAGCTCTGCGCACCTGGCAGGCGCGCGCGCAGAGCGTCGATCACCCGGCGGCTCCGGCGCGGATGGACCAGGCGGCGGGACTGCGCGGGGGGGCCTGCGCGCCGGTCACGGCGGCCGCGAGGCGCGCGACGTGGGCGCGGGCGGTGGCGAGGTCGACGTCGCCGAGCCGTGACGGCGCGTCCGCGAGCTTGGGCGCGGCGCGCTCGCAGAGCTTGCGCGTGCCCTCGGGCTTGTCCTGGGAGAGCTTGAAGAGCGCGGTCGCGAGCTGGATGAGGCCCTGGATCCAGCGGCGTTCGGGGTCGGGCGCGCGCTTCCAGGCGAGCTCCCAGTGCTCGTGCGCGGCGAAGTAGTCGCCGGCCTCGTACGCCTCGAGGCCGAGGGCGAGCGCGTGCTGGTCGTCGGCGGACAGGTCGGGCAAGCGACGCTCGCTCAGAAGACGACCGTCTTGTTGCCGTAGACCAGCACGCGATCGTCGAGGTGCAGGCGCACGGCGCGCGCGAGCACGAGCTTCTCGAGGTCGCGGCCCTTGCGCACGAGGTCGTCGACGTCGTCGGCGTGCGTCGTGCGGACGACGTCCTGCTCGATGATCGGGCCGGCGTCGAGCTCCGCGGTGACGTAGTGGCCGGTGGCGCCGATGAGCTTGACCCCGCGCTCGTGGGCGCGGTGATACGGCCGCTCGCCGACGAAGGCCGGCAGGAAGCTGTGGTGGATGTTGATGACCGGCACACCGACCCGGGTGAGGAAGTCCTCCGACAGGATCTGCATGTAGCGCGCGAGCACGACGAGGTCGACCTTCGCCTCGGCGAGGCGCTCGATGAGCGCGTTCTGCTGCGCGGCCTTGGTCTCCGGCGTCACGGGCAGGTGGTGGAACGGCACGCCGAACGTGCGCGCGACCTCGCCCGCGTCGGCGTGGTTCGACAGCACGCAGGCGATGTCCGTCGAGAGCTCGCCCGCGCGGTGACGCAGGAGCAGGTCCCACAGGCAGTGGTCCTGCTTGGAGACGAGGATGGCGGTGCGCTTGCGCTGGTCGGCCCAGATGAGCCGGAAGGTCATGCCGAGCGACTCGCACTTGCGGCCGATGACGGTGCGCAGGTCGGCGAGATCGGCGACCTCGAACTGGATGCGCTGGAAGAACATCCCCGCGCCCAGGTCCAGGTGCTGGTCGGCGTGAAGGATGTTCGCCCCGAGCTCGTAGAGGAGGTTCGCGATGGCCGCGACCAGGCCCTTGCGGTCCGGGCACGAGATGAGGACGGTGGCCTTGCGGCTCTGCATCGGCGCACTTTGCCCCTTGCCGCCCGCCCCGCCAAGCCCCCGCCACACTTTTCCTTTGACAGCCCAGGACCAGCCGGATAGAGATCTCGCCCTGGGTCGCAAGGCCCAGTTGGGGTGGTAGTTAAGTTGGTTATAACGCCGGCCTGTCACGCCGGAGGCCGCGGGTTCAAGTCCCGTCCACCCCGCCAGACCTGAAAATCGGTCACATCAGCCATCAGGCTGAATGGTTTTCTGAAGTCATATCGCACAGTTCCATCGACCAATCTGCAGTTCGATAAGACAAAATCCAGAAGTCGCCTCTGCTGACGCGGATTCCGCGAAACGTAAAGCGTGTGGGCTACTTGCGCGAGTTCGATAAGCTTCACACCCGCGGCCAAGTAGTTCGCCTGCGCCTTCTCATGGGTCTCGAGCTGGCGGTTCACCTCAGCGCGCTCCGCCTCCCACTCGGTTGAGCGCTGGAGCCACGTCTCGCTCGAGAGCCGGCCCTCGACGCGGTCGACGTAGGCTTGGTCCAGGTAGCTGGCGAGCTTCGTCTTGCGGGCCTGCAGTCGCGCCAGCGCGGCCTCGTGATACTCGGCCTGCTCCGAGCGGCTCTCGAGCAAGCCCTCGCGTGTCCACGTGACGATCTCGGACGTCAGCTCGATGCGGCGGAGGGCCTCGCCCATCTGCATGGCGAGCTTGGCCTCGGGCAGGTAGACGACGTTGTCGCACTGCGCTGAGCAGCGGTAGTAGATGTAGCGGCCGCCCTTCTTGTACTCCGCCGTGATGGCGGACCCGCAGTGGCCGCACTTGATCATCCCGGTGAAAGCGAAGCTGTGCTTGGTCTTGCGCGGCTTGGACTTGAGCCCCAGGACGTCCTGCACGCGGTCGAACAACTGCGTCGAGATCAGGGGCAGGTGCTTACCCTGGTACGTGACGCCGTTCCAGATGAAGCTGCCGGCGTAGATCGGGTTCGTGAGAATCCGGCGGAGGGCTTCCTTCCCCAGCATCTTCCGCGCGCGGCGGGAGCGAAGGCCGTCCACGAACAGCGCCTCGCGCAGGTTCTGGAGCGTGTACTGCCCGGTGGCCATGAGCTCGAAGGCGCGCCGCACGACCGGTGCCTCGACAAGGTCGAGCTCGATGGTTCGGTCGGAGGCGACGTTGCGGTAGCCGATGGGCGCGTAGCTCGGCCACAGACCCTGCTTCGCCTTCTCGTCGAGGCCCTTGACCACCTCCTCGGAGAGGTTGTCGACGTAGTTCTTGGCCATCAGGACCTTGATGCCGTGGATGAACTTCTGGTGCGAGCGCGAGCCCTTCGAGAGCACCTCGTTCTCCTTCACGAGGTGAATCTCGAGGCCCATCTCCTCGAAGTTCAGGAGCACGTAGTCGTGGAAGTTTCGGTAGAGCCGGTCCGTCTTCTCGACGAGGACGCCCTTCACCTCCGGGTGCTTGCTCAAGAAAGCGAGCATCTCGCGGAACGCCGTGCGCCCCGCCCGCTTCGCTGTCTCCGCTTCGGCGAACTCTTGGACGATGGTGAAGCCCTTGGCCTGGGCGTAGCTCCGGAGAAGCTGGGTCTGGGCCGGGATCGAGAAGCCCTCCGCCTGCTCCTTGCTCGAAACCCGCGCGTACAGGACGCACAGCAGCGCCCCGACAGGAACCGGCAGCTCCGGCGATGACTTGATGCGGCGACCCCCGAGGGGGCGAGAGGGCTTCTTCATGACGAGCGCGATGATCTCACGTTCAGCAGCCTAGCGACGACCCCGCTTGCGACGCTGCTTCGCCTTGGGAGCCGCATCCTCGGAGCTGCGCGAGGGCTCGCCTTCCGAGGGAGGGAGACCCTCCTTCGCCCACTCCGCGAGCACCTCGAAGAAGCCGAACAGGTTGTGCTCGATCTCGCGGGCATCCTCGTCAGTCAGAGGCACCGGACTTCGCGGCTGCCAGAAGTCGAGGGTCCGCTTGGACATCGCCCCTCCTAGTTACCAGCGCGTCCAGCTACCCAGCCGGGGGGAGGTGAGTGACCCGATTCCGCGAACTCCCCCTGCCAGGGCCCGGTCGCGCCGATCAAGTCTGGCTAGGTGACCGGCTCCCAACTTGGGCGAAATGAGGACTGCCGAGCAGCTCGGATGGTAGGTCAACCCCAATCTGCGTCGGGGGGAGTTCCGCGTGCTCGCCCGATGATCAGCCCCCGGTCAACGAAGGGCGTACCGATCCAAGGTCGACCCATGTCACCCGAAGCAAGAGCAGCCGGCACCGCGTCGCGGGGACCAGGTGCGTCCGCTGGGCTGACATGAGCACACGCATCTCAAAGTTCAACGATTTCATTGGTCAGAAGCGAGTCCTGACTTTTCTCGACCGGCAGATCAAGGGCGCTCGCAGCCGCTCCGAAGCGGTGGTGTCGATGCTGCTCATCGGCCCCGCGGGCATAGGCAAGACCGCACTAGCCCGCGCTTGCGCTACCGAGGCGGGCACCACTTGTATACCGCTCACTGCCGGCCGAGAGCTCACGGCTCTGCGCATGTGCGAACCGCTGATGCAACTCCGCGATTCCGACGTTCTCCTCATCGACGAAAGCCACGCCCTTCCACTTGGTTGCCAGGAACTCCTGCTTGGCGCCATCACGGACAAACAGATCCCCACGACAACGGAGAGACACCTGGATCGCACGACACTCGCCAGTCTCCCTCAGCATTTCACGCTGATTCTCGCGACCAATCAGCCTGGGCTCCTCACGAAGGCGCTGCGCTCCCGCCTCGAAACCGTCTGCCTTGATCCCTACAGCAAGGCGGAGCTGGTCGCCATCGCAAGGGCCGTGGCCGAGCGCAAGAAGATCACCATCACGGCGCAGGGCGCTCGTCGGCTGGCTGAAGTATCGCAGGGGACTCCGCGCTTCATCGAGCGTCGTGTAGACCTACTCATGAGCGCCTTTCCAGACAAGAACGCGTTCACCCAGGCGTCGGTGGACGAACTCATCGCGAGCCTCGGAATCGACCATTACGGGCACGAACCACTGCAGCAAGGCTACCTGGCCACCCTCGCAGCATCACCGAATCGCTCATGCACGCTCGAACGAATTGCTGTCCAGCTAGGCACCGATCCGAAACACGTCAGTCATGACGTCGAGCCTTTCCTGATCAGGGAAGGCTTCGTCAGGATCACACCTGCGGGGAGAAGCCTGACGGACAGGGGATGGGACGCTGCTCCCACTCCGAAGAGCGAACCGGAGCCGGTCCTCGCTCCGGATGAGAAGGACGCGGACGCTCTGGACGACAGGTACTCGGTTGCCTTGGCCGAGGGTGACGCAAGGACATTCACCACACCGGCGCCGGACGTGACATCGCCTGCGTCAAGCGAAACAGCCGACATCTGCTCTCAAGGAGGCTCTGATGCATGACGTGCCTGTTGGGCCCGCTCTCACTGCGCTCGTGAGTCTCGCGTACAGATCAGGACGACCTGTCCTGCTTCACGGCGCGCACGGTGTAGGTAAGAGCGAATGCCTCAAGGGGAGTGCGAACGTCCTCGGCATCGACTTCATCGTGCGAGACCTCTCCCTGATGGAGCCGCCCGATCTCATCGGCATCCCCCAGGTGGGTCCTGATGGCCGTACTCACTACTTCCCGCCTTCGTTCTTGCCCGCGGAAGGAGCTGGCCTGCTGGTTCTCGAGGAGCTCAACCGATGTCCTCGCTATATGCAGGCGCCCTGCCTCCAGCTCCTCACGGAGCGTCGCCTCAACGACTACGTCCTCCCACCCGGTTGGCTGCCGTGTGCCGCTGTGAACGAGGCCGGTGAAGGATACATCGTCGACGATCTGGATGTCGCCCTGCGCTCCCGCTTCATCGAGGTGCGCTGCGTGGCCAGCGCCGAGGCATGGCTTCCCTGGGCGAGACAACACGACATCCATCCCACCGTTGTAGCCTTCGTCGAATCCGCTCCCTCTTGCTTCGAAGACCCGCATGCAAACCCCAGAGCATGGTCGTACGTCAGCGCTGTGTTGCACCTCGCCGACCGAGAGAACACTTCCGACGCCGACTTGCTCCCAGTATTGGTGGGACTCCTGAAAGGAGAGCAGTGGGCAGTCCACCTGCTGGAGTTCCGATCGAAGCGAGACGTGCCCGTGCCGGCGAGGAAACTACTCAAGAGCTACCCAGCGCACCGGGGTCAGGTTCACGCGTGGGTTAGCACGAAGCGGCTCGACCTAGTGGAGCGGACGACAGATCTCTTGATGCGTCACCTCCAGCCGCAGCGCGTCTACGACGCCTTCATCCTGAAGGCGGACGAGGTCACGAACGCCAAGGCCTTCCTCACCGACGTACCAGCAGAACTTCGTCGGCGTGTGCGAGCGTGGGCCAAGGAGAGAGGTTTTAAGGAGCTCGGAGCCATCCCGTGAACGCTCCCTCCGAACCGAGTGCGGCCGATGTCGTTCGGGTAGCTGCAGGTGCGATGAAGACGGCCGTGCGGCGCATGTTCAAGGAGTACCCGCTCTTTGCGGGGCTCCTGGAGCGCTGCGTGTTTTCAGAGGACGCTGAGGTGCAGACGATGGCCGTCACGATTCGCGGCGGGTCTGTCTGGTTGCTGCACGCGCCGGAGTTCGTTCTCAGCTGCACCGCTGACCAGCTGATGGGAGCACTGCACCACGAGGTGCACCACATCTTGTTTGAGCATCTCCTTCTCGATCCTGGGCTCTATCCCGATCAAGAGGCCCTCATCATTGCCACCGAGGTGACGGCAAACGAGTGGGTGAAGGAGCCACTGCCTGGAAATCCCATTCTCCTCGAGAACTACCCAGGGCTTCCTGCCAACGAAGACACCGACAAACGCTACCGCAGACTTGCTCGGCGCAAGCCGAAGGCGCCGACCGGATCCGGAAGCAATCCCGAGCAGCAATCAGTCCCACCGGGGCAGAATTCTGGCGATGCCGCTCAGAATTCTGGCGATGCAGCCCAGAAGTCTGGCGATGTAGCCCAGAATTCTGAAGAACGCGGGCAACATTCCGGCGCAACTGGCCAAGATTCAGGCGATTCGAGCAGCCCTCAGACCCTCGACGATCATACCGTCTGGAGCGAAGCGCGCAGCCAACCTACTGTTTCTGCTGCGGTGCTGAGAACGATCGTTCATCAGGCTGCGGCAGGTCTCTCGGCTGAGCAGTGGGAGAGCCTGCCCGATCTGCTCAAGCGCGCCGTCGTGGACGCATGTGACCGGGGGAGGAGAAAGCGCGGCTCGGATGCCGGCAACAGCATCGAGAGACTGCAGCAACCTGGCACAGAGGAAACGCTAGACTGGCGTCGCCTGCTTTCGGCGTACGTTTCTCAGATTCTCAAGCGCGCCCCGTCCTTTTCGAGGCCACCGCGGAGATTTCCGGGCCTCTTGGGTATGGTGCCCGGCACCACCTACCGACCCGACCGCCCCGTCGTGATGGCGGCCGTCGATACCAGCGGATCTCTAACCGACGATATGCTCAGCCAAATCAGCACCGAGCTGCTGAAGATGTCCCGCTCGGTCCGCGTCATGGTGGTTGAGTGCGATGTGATGATCCACGCCGTCTACGAGCTGAGGGGCCGGATCGAAGAGGTTCACGGGCGTGGAGGAACGGACCTTCGCCCCCCGTTCGAGCCGGAGATTCTCAGGCAGGTCAAGCCCGACCTTGTCGTGTACTTCACAGATGGGGAAGGCCCAGCTCCCTACGAACCGCCGCGGGTACCTGTGATCTGGTGCTTGACGTCGGAGGGCGTAATGCCAGCGGCCTGGGGACGAGAGATTCGCATGACGAGCTGCTGACCGTCCGCTCGGGCCTGATCGGTTCAATCAACCAAGAACGGTTCGTTTCCGGTCTGCGACTTGATCCAGGTCAGCACAAGAAAGGAAGCGACACTCCCGGCGATGTTGACCGCCAACTCGGCATGGCGAGCCGCAGGCTTCACAGCGACCTTGCCCTGTCCATGAGCATCGCCGATGCGGGAGCGAAGGGCGCCCAGGCCCTCCACGATGGACTGGCACCCGCCGAGGATCTGCTTGAAGATCTTCTCGGTGTGCTGACTTGGAGAGAGATTCAGAGCGCCGGCGGCGAGGGAGTAGAGCTTCGGTAGCTCCTCGTGCGCACCGTAGCTGACGCCCGCTTCATCGAGGATGTGCTTGCAGACGCTCTCGAGCAGGGTCCTTGCAGCAGTCAAAGCACCATCGGGGTCGTTGGCCCGGCGCTCGAGGGCCTTCTGCCAGCCGTCCTGAACATGACGCCAACCCGTCTCCTTGAGCGGCCCCCACACGGTCGCGTCGAGAGGAGCTGACGTGTTGCCTTCCAACTCGGAGAGGAGCGGTTCGAACTGCTCCACCAAGAAGGCCTCGCGCTCACGATAGGTGGTGAATCTGGGCTTGATGAAGCCCCAGAACTCCCGGAGCGTCCGGTAGGTACGCACAACTGCCGGGAGCTTTGACTTGATGGAAGGTGCGCCGATCAGCACCCTCCGAATGCGCTGATACTCCGCCTCCTCCGCACCCTCGCCTCGGGCGCGTTGCACCAGGATCGCCTTGATGCGCTCTGATTCTTGGAGAAGATCCTCCATCTGGTCAGGCCTCGAGAACCCTCGGATGCCCGGCTCGTCGATTCTGTGGCACCTGAGTGCTGGCAACCTGTTCCCGTACAAGGTGGTCGAGCTGCGCACCAGCCTCGGTGAGTCGCCTCGACGCGAGTCCGTGGGCTGCGATGCTGGTGTCGGCGCCGATGAAGCTCCGACCGGCCTGAACCGCCGCGACACCCACGGAGCCCGAGCCGAAGAAGGGGTCGATGACGACATCGCCAGGGATGCTGCTTTGCTCCACAAGGACCTTCGAGAGCTCGACGGGCTTCTCGGTTGGGTAGCCACGAGCCACGCGAGGGACTGAGAGGATGTCGGGGATGCCAAGGTCGTTGAGGCGGCGCTTGCCCTTCTCGAAGAAGAGGATGCACTCGTATCGCGAGCGGTAGTGGTAGCCCATGCCGATGCGCTGCTTGTCCCAGATGATCGGCTTCCAGAAGCGGAAGCCGGCGGCTACGCCGAGAGGGCGGACGAGGAACATCGTCTCGGCATCGCATAACACATAGAGGTGCGTGTTGCGCTTGAGCACCCGGAAGAGCTGGCCGAACAGGTCCGGAAACCGGGAGTTCGGGAAGATCTGGAACCAGTCGTTGCTGGAGGACTTGCTGTGCTTCAGGCGAGTCGTCGTCCCGACGGCGCGGTGCTTCTCGAGGGACTCGTAGGCTGGGTCCGTGATGGCGAGATCAACGGACTCGCTCGGGAGGCCGGCGAGCCACGAGATCGCATCCATCTGGGAAAGGCGCGCGTACACAGAAGATCAGGGTCGCACGCGACTCTGACCCTCGGTTCACGCCTCCGCCGGCACCGCCTGGCACTCGGTGCCGGGCTCGGAGTCCGTGCCCCTACGGCACGCGGAGCAGTAGCTCTGCGGTCCCTCAGGGTTGATGTCGTTGCTCCGTGCGGATGACACACCGAAGGCTTCCGGGTAGGGGTGGTAGACGTGATGCACGCCGTCGTTCTGCGAGCACTTTGGGCAGGACTTCAAGGTCCCGTTCTTGCGGAACTGCGCACGGTTGAGGGGCTGACCGCAGTGCTGGCACGGGGCCGCGGGTGCCTTGGCTGCCTTCGAACCCTTGGCCTTCGAGCCCTTGGCCTTTGGCGCTGGCGCGTTCAGCTCCAGCCAGCGCTTCTCATCGAGCAGAGGGCTGTCCGCTGGCAGGCCTCCGGGTGGCACGACCTCGAAGAAGTCCTTCATGGTCGCGATCTTCATCCTGATGGGCTCGTGGCTCTCGAACTCCACGACGTACTTGTCACCGTCGGTGCCCGTGATCACCCCGGGTCCCCACTCCGGCCGCTTGAGGTGCACGACCACGACGCCCTTACCGAACACGTTCCCAAGTATGCCGGGGGTCCGGCGGCCTCTGGAAGGCCTCATTCCTCTCGGTGTAACCTGATCCACGTGCGAGGCGTGGGAGGGCGTTGAGCGTGGCCAGCAAGGAGTCACGCTCGACCAACTTCGCGTTCCTGGCCGACCAGGAGCGGCAGCTCGAGCACTTGGGGGCGCTGGCCGAGCGGTACTTCTCGGACGACCCCAGCACCTGCCTCATCAAGCTCCGCCAGATGGGCGAGGTCATGGCGCAACGGCTGGCTGCTCGCCTCGGCCTCTACACCTCGTCGGCCGACAACATGGTCGACCTGCTCGGACAGCTCGGCGACAAGGGCGTCCAGCGGGAGGTGCTCGATCTCTTCCACGGGCTCCGGAAGGCCGGGAACGCGGCGGCTCACAGCCTCCAGGGAGACCCAGCCCAGGCGCTGCACCACCTCAAGATGGCCCGGCAGCTCGCCATCTGGTTCTACCGCACGTGCCACGACCGGGCGTTCAAGCCCCAGCCCTTCGTCCCGCCACCCGACCCCAAGAACGAGACGGCGGCGCTTGCTCAGGAGCTCGAGAGCCTGCGAAAGGAGGCAGCCAAGCACAGGACTGCCGCCGAGAAGGCTGCATCGGCGGCCGCCGAGGAGGCTCGTCAGCGCCTCACGGCCGAAGAGCGAGCCCGCAAGGAGACCGAGGACCGAGCCCTCTGGGAGGCTCTCGCGGAGGAATCTGGCCGAGAGCAGGCTCGGCTCGCCGACGAGCTCGCCAAGCTCCAGGCGGCGGCCACCCAGGCTCCACCCGCCACGGTGCTGGCGGTCGTCGAACAGGCCAAGGAGGCAGCCGGCAAGATCGAGCTCGACGAGGCCGACACTCGGCGGCTCATCGACCAGCAGCTCCGAGACGCTGGCTGGGAAGCCGACACCCAGGAGCTCCGCTACTCACGCGGCACACGACCCCAGAAGGGCAAGAACCTCGCGATCGCCGAGTGGCCGACTTCCAACGGTCCTGCCGACTACGTCCTCTTCGCCGGCCTCCAACCCATCGGGGTGGTCGAGGCCAAGCGCGAGCACAAGAACGTCGCGTCCGTGGTCCAGCAGTCCGGCCGGTACAGCATTGGCTACACGCTCTCGGCCGATCAGGTAGCAGCCGGTGGCCCCTGGGGGGACTTCAAGGTGCCCTTCCTGTTCGCCACCAACGGCCGGCCGTTCTTGCGCCAGCTCAAGGAGCAGAGCGGCATCTGGTTCAGGGACGCCCGCCGAGCCGAAAACCTCGGTCGGCCTCTAGAGGCCTGGTACACGCCCGACGGTCTGCTCGAGGTCCTCAAGCAGGACATCGACAGGGCCAACGAGCAGCTCAAGATCGAGTCCACCGCCTACCTCGGCCTTCGCGACTACCAGCTTGCCGCCATCCGGGCGGTCGAGAAGGTCATCGAGGACGGCAAGGACAGCTGCCTACTCGCGATGGCAACGGGCACGGGCAAGACCAAGACGGCCATCGGCCTCGTCTACCGCCTCCTCAAGACCCGCCGCTTCCGCCGCGTCCTCTTCCTGGTAGACCGAGGTGCGCTCGGAGAACAGGCTGGCAACGCCTTCAAGGAGACACGCCTCGAGAACCTCCAGACCTTCGCCGACATCTTCGAACTGAAGGAGCTCAAGGACGTTCGGCCCGAGCCCGACACCAAGGTCCACATCGCCACCATCCAGGGCATGGTCAAGCGTGTCCTGTACCCGACCGAGGACACCGACTGTCCGCCCGTGGACCAGTACGATTGCATCGTGGTCGATGAGTGCCACCGCGGGTACCTCCTCGACCGCGAGCTCGGCGAGCAAGAGATGAAGTTCCGTGACGAGGCGGACTACATCTCGAAGTACCGTCGCGTCCTCGACCACTTCGACGCCGTGAAGATCGGCCTCACGGCCACGCCGGCGCTCCACACCACCGAGATCTTCGGACGGCCTGCCTTCCAGTACAGCTACCGGGAGGCTGTGATCGACGGCGTGCTCATCGACCACGAACCGCCGGTCCAGATCGTAACGGCCCGGGCCGAGGACGGAATCATCTGGAAAGCTGGCGAGACCCTCGAGATCTACAACGCGACGATGCAGACGCTCGATACGGTGCTCTTGCCTGACGAGGTCAACGTCGAGATCGACAGCTTCAACCGGCGCGTCATCACCGAGAACTTCAACCGCGCCGTCTGTGAGGAGCTGGCGAAGCACATCGATCCCTCGCTGGAGGAGAAGACGCTCGTCTTCTGCGTGAACGACAGCCATGCGGACATGGCAGTGCGACTGCTCAAGGAGGCCCTCGCTGCGAGATACGGGGCGGTCGAGGACGGGGCGGTCCTCAAGATCACCGGGGCTGCGGACAAACCCCTCCAGCTCATCCGGCGCTACCGGAACGAGAGAAACCCGAGCATCGCGGTGACGGTAGATCTCCTGACGACGGGCATCGACATCCCCGCCATCGCCAACCTCGTCTTCTTGCGGCGCATCCGCAGCCGCATCCTCTACGAGCAGATGCTGGGTCGCGCTACGAGACGCTGCGACGACATCGGCAAGGAGGTCTTCCGGATCTACGACGCCGTGAACCTCTACGCTGCGCTGGAACCCGTCAACACGATGAAGCCGGTCGTGCAGAACCCGAAGCTCAGCTTCACGGACCTCGTGAAGGAGCTCACAACCCTCCAGGACCCCGAGGCGCAGAAGGTGGTGGTGGAGCAAATCCTCGCCAAGCTGCAGGCCAAGAAGAGTCGCATCCGAGGAACACTCGCCGAGAAGCTGGAGACCGCCGCAGGTCAGACCGCGGCCGAGCTCATCAAGCAGCTTCGGGCTGGCACGCCCCAGGAGGCGGCAGCCTGGTTCACCTCTCATGTCCGTGTGGCCGAGATACTCGATGAGAGCACCAGCGAGGGCACGAAGTACCTGGTGTCACACCATCCGGACGAGGTCCGGCGAGTCGAGCGCGGGTACGGCAGCGGTGAGAAGCCGGGCGACTATCTCGAGCACTTCGCGAGCTTCCTGAAGGCGAGCATGAATGCCATTCCCGCCCTCCTCGTGGTGATGCAGCGCCCCCGAGACCTGACGAGGCAGCAGCTCAAGGAGCTCAAGCTCCTACTCGACCAGGCCGGGTACGGAGAGGTGGCTCTCCAGACGGCCTACCGGGAGACGACGAACCAGGACGTCGCCGCGACCATCATCGGCTTCATCAGGCGGGCCGCGCTAGGAGACGCTCTGGTGCCCTATGCCGAGAGGGTCGATCGTGCGCTGAAGTGTTGCCGAGCCGGTTGGCTGATGGCATCGAGATCCAGCTCCGTGATGGCCATCGGGTGATGGTGTGGGGAGCACCGATGGCGATGGCCATCGCGTGATGGCGGCGGGGGATCCGCG
>CAZQJC010000193.1:0-2675 GCA_964593795.1 uncultured Myxococcales bacterium
AGCTCGACCGGGCTCCGTCCGGCACGGACCAAATCGACCAGCCTGCGGCGTAGCTCCGGGGGGTACGGGGGATGACTCTTCGGCATTCTGGACTCCTTCGCTCCCAAGTGTGAAGGTGTCCACGAAACTCAGGCAACTCCACGTCCGCTTCGCACATGCACTGCGGGGAGGGCTGGCGATCGCAATACGAACGTATTACGCTCCTGCCCATGCCCCGGAGCACCACCAGCATCCGCCTCCCGGACGATCTCGTCGAGGCCCTGGACGAGCGCGCCGCTGCCCTCGGCGTCACCCGCAGCCAGCTCATCATCCAGGCAGTCGAGCAGGCGCTCGAGGATCGCTCGGCGTGGTCGCCGGGCTTCCTGAAGGCGATCGGGACACCGCGTCCCGAGTTGGAGGAGGCCGTGGACGAGATGATGGAGGCCATCCGCGAGCACCGCTCGCGGAACGAAGCGCCGGAGCTTTGAGGTACCTGCTCGACACCAACACGGTCTCCGCCCTGATGCGGGGCGAGCCGAGTGTGGCAACACGGGTGGCGGGGACGCCGCGCGAGGACGTTGCCATCTCCCAGGTGACGGCAGCCGAGATCGAGTTCGGCCTGCGCTACCTGCCGGCCTCCCGGCGCCGCAGATCGCTCGAGGCGCAGTGGTCCGCGATCGCTGGAGAGCTGATCCGACTGCCCTGGAGCGACGAAGTCAGCCGGCGCTTCGGAGAGCGGAAGGCCCGGCTCGAGAAGGCGGGGCGTCGGATGAGCGACTTCGACCTCGCGATCGGCGTGCACGCGCTGTCCTATGGTCTGACCCTGGTCACCGCCGACCGGGCCTTCGAGCGCCTGCGGCTCACTCGCGAGAATTGGCTGGCCTGACTTGGAAGGGGCCGTATGGGGGCCGCCGGCCGCACCCGCTCGAGGCCCTCTGCTAGTTTCTTCGAGTGATCTTCGAGTGGGATCCTGCGAAGGCCGAAGCCAACCTCGTGAAGCATGGCGTGAGCTTCGAGGAGGCGGCGACGGTCTTTGACGACCCTCTCGCACAGACGTTCGACGACCCGGACCATTCCGAGTCGGAGCATCGATTCCTGACATTCGGGGTCTCGCGCCAGCGAAGGGCGCTGGTGGTCGGTCATTGTGACCGACCCGAGAGAGTGCGGATCATCACCGCTCGGCCGATGACGCGCCGGGAGAAGCGACAGCATGAAAAAGGCACGCGCCAGGCGCGCTGACGATCTCAGGCCCGAGTACGACCTCTCGCAGCTGACGGGCAGGGTGAAGGCGAAGCACCTCGAGAGCGCACGGTCCGGAACGAACCTCGTCTTGCTGGAGCCAGACGTCGCAAAGGCATTCCCCGACGCCTCGTCGGTGAACGAAGCGTTGAGGCTGCTCGTGGCAGTCGCCAGCAGGAAATCGGGTCGGTCGCGCCGCTCGCCTCGAAAGCGCGCCTGACGGTCGCGATCTCGGCTCATGCTCCGCGACCGCCGGCGCACCGTCGCGAACGACGTCCCCCAGGCGGCCCCTTCTCGAAGGGGGTGAGAACGCGCTCGCGCTCGTTCGGAGGCGCCTTCTCGAAAGGTCAGGAGATCCCGTGGCGCGACGCATCGAGCCGCGGGACGCCCCGCAGCGGTGCAGCGGCGCCCGGAAGGGCCAGACGCCATCTCTCCGATGCGCTCGTCGTGCGCCGTGCCGAGCGCGAAGTGCTGGCCGACCGCATTCAAGTCGCGCCAGCAGCGCTCGATCGGCGAGCCCGTCTAGAGCGAGTTCATGCCTGCGGCACGGCGGATTAGCTCGATGCCGTGCAGCAGCTGCTCCGTCGCCGTCAAGTAGGCGAGACGCAGCCGCACGAGATCGGAGACGGCCGGCGACGCGCCCGCACGCACGCGCTCGAAGAGCTCGCGGCAGACGGACTGCACGTGGGCCCGCGCGCCGTCGAGTAGACCCATCGCGCGCGCGGTGTCTTCACCACCTGCTCGAGCGCGGCCTCTTCGTCGAGCATCAGTGCGAAGCGGAGGCTGCCCGCTCCGAGAGGGCCGGGTCTCTCCAGTATCCCGCGCGCTCAGCCCCCGAGGACGGCGATCCGCTCCAGGCACCAGAAAGCGGCGAGGGAGCCCATGGCGTAGACGGGAGCCCGGAGCGCCCAGGAGGGCAGCGAGGGCATGGCGCGACGCATCGCGAGGGCGCCGGCGACGACGACGGCCACGAAGGCGAGCTGCCCCGCCTCGATGCCGAGGTTGAAGGAGAGCAGGGCCAGCGGGATCTCGCCTTCGGGCAGTCCCACTTCCGCCAGCGCGCCGGCGAAGCCCAGGCCGTGGAGGAGGCCAAAGCTTCCCGCCATGAGCCAGGGACGCCGCCGCATCCACGAGGAGCGCGCGTCGCGGCCGCGGGCCAGCTCGACGGCCAGCCAGAAGACGCTCGCTGCGATCATCACCTCGATGGGACGAGAGGGGAATCGCACGAAGCCGAGCGCCGCCATCGAGAGCGTGATGCTGTGGCCGACGGTGAACGCAGTGACGGTCTGCACCAGGTGGCGGCGACCGCCCACGAGGAGGACGAGGACGCGCGCCTCATTCGGCTGCAGCGTGAAGAGCCCCTTGGCAAGAAGCATGCTCGCGAGGATGCAGCCGATTCCGGCAACCGGCTCCGCGCGCGTCACCAGCAGCGCTCCGGCGACCCAGCCCGCGAGCAC
>CAZQJC010000194.1:0-30248 GCA_964593795.1 uncultured Myxococcales bacterium
TTCGCCCCGGGCGCCTTCGCCTTGAGCACGAATTCTTGCCGTAGGTCCATCCGTCGGTGCTCCTTCCAGGGCATCCCCTGGCGTTGCACCTGTCACCTATGTCCTGTCCTTAAGGTGTTACCTATGTCCTGTCCTCAGACCGGGCTCGGGGTGGGCCTCGGGGCTCGGGGCTCGGGGCTCGGGCTCAGGCTCGGGCTCGGTGAGGGCCCGCGGGCCTCGCGCCAGCCGCGGCGATGCATTCGGGTGGGCGCATGAGCGGCTGTCACGCGGCCTCGCAGCGGCGACGTTCATGGCACTGAGCTCGGGGCCGGCATCGCTCGCCTCCTCGATCGGGCGAGAGGAGGCTCGCGATGCCGGATCACTCGCTTCACTTCGAACATGAACGGCTGGATGCGTATCGCTTGTCGCGGAGGGCGGTGCAGCTCGTCCATGCGCTCAAGCCGAAGCTGCGGGGGCTGCCGGGGGGCATCGCGGCGCAGCTCGAACGCGCGGTGGTCGGCGCCCACAGCAACCTGTGCTCGGGCGTGGCCGCGCATGGCGCCGAGAAGCGGCGCCAGCTCTCGATCGCGCTCAGCGAGGCCAACGAGGCCGGCGGCGTGCTCGACCTGCCGCTCGATCTCGGCGCCATCACCCGGGCCGAATACGACGAGCTTCGCGGCGTGCTCCTGCGGCTGTGCGCGTGCCTCGGCGGGCTCATCCGCCGCGCATGACGCGCGTGGCATGATCCCGCCCATGGGGACGCGAGGCGTGCTAGCGCAGTGCTAGCGCTGGCGCTGGCGCTGCTCGCGGGGTGCGGGTCCGGCAACTCCACGTCGGTTGCGGATGGGCCCACAGCGACGACGGACGCCGGCCGAGATGCCGCCCCATCCATCGACGCCCCACCGGACGCTTCACCAGATCCCTGCGACGTCTGTTTCAACCCCGCCGAGCCCAGCCAGCGGATCCCGTGCGGCGGCCGAGGACTGCCCCTCCAGTGCCCACCACAGCGAACCAACCACTACTGCGTCAGCGGCGTCGCCACCCGTTTCGTCGACGATGGCCTCCGAATCGACAGCCGCCGAGTGCTCAGAGACGCCTGCGCACGCGTCTTCAGCCCCACGGATTTCATCTTGGGCAACGCGCAGGCGCTCGGCTCTCCAGCAGAGGCGCGCATGGACTGTCTCGGCCGCTTCCTCATCCAGGACATCCCCGAGACCTCCACCAAGTTCATCGTCGTGAGCATCGACGACTGCGGCGAGGTACCGGGCACATCCCTCGCGGGCGCGTACGCCGCCACGTTCACGGGCGGCGAGCAAGTCTCCGGTCAGAGCACGATCGATCTGGCCTCCTCGCAGACCAGCGCCGTGGCCATCACCACCGACGAAGCCCGCGCGCTGGTGGCGCAGGCCGGCCGCGACGTCTACGGCGCCGGCGGCTCGTACATCATGATCTTCCGCGACCCGCGCGACTCGAGGTATCCGCCGGTCCAGGGCGTGATCCCCTACGGCGTCTCCGACGACTTCATCGACGGGACGAACACGATCTACTTCGGCGCCGACCTCGCGACCCTCGATCCGACGCGGCCCTTCTCCGCGGGCACCGGCCCGGCGGGCGCGGTGCTGATCAACCCGCCGCACGTCACGCAGTACTCCGGCCGCGGCGATTCCGGCGGCGTGCCCTGGGAGACCATCCTCGGCGGCGCGGCCGACGGCTCGTTCTGGGTCCAGCGCTGGCTCGTCAGGCGCCCGTGATGCCTGAGCCCCGAGCCCGAGCCCGAGCCCGAGCCCGAGTCCGTGTCCGCGTCCGTGTCCGTGCCCGTGCCCGTTTCCGTGCCTGAGCCCCGTGCAACGGCCCCAGGGCGTCGAGCGACAATGAGGCCCGATGCGAACCCGGTGATACGCTAGACACGGGTGACGGACACCATCCTCATCGTCGACGACGAACCGGACCTCTGCGGGCTGGTCGACTTCCACCTGCGCGAGGCGGGCTTCGCGACCGAGGTCGTCCAGCGCGGGCTCGCGGCGCTGCCGGCGGCGGCGCGCGTGCAACCGGCCGTCGTGGTGCTCGATCTGATGCTGCCGGACTTTCCGGGCACCGAGATCTGCCGCCGCATCCGCGCGGAGCCGAGCGCCTACGGCGATCCCGCGGTACTCATGCTGACGGCGCGGGCCGACGAGGCCGATCGCGTGCTCGGCTTCGAGGTCGGCGCGGACGACTACGTGGTCAAGCCGTTCTCGGTCAAGGAGCTCGTGATGCGCGTCCGCGCGCTGGCGCGCCGGGCGACCGAGCGCCGCGCGGCCCTCACCGCGCGCGACGAGGGCCGCCGCCTGCGCTGGCGCTCGCTCGAGGTCGACCCGGTGCGCCACCGCGTGTACCTCGACGGCGCCGAGCTCGCGCTGCGCCCGATGGAGTATCGCCTCCTCGCGCAGCTCATGGAGCACGCGGGCGAGGTGCTCTCCCGCGATCGCCTGCTCGAGGACGTCTGGGGCGTCGAGAGCGGCGGCGAGCAGAGCAAGCGCACCGTCGACACGCACGTCCGCCGCCTGCGCCAGGCCCTCGGCCACGCGGGCGAGGCCATCGAGACCGTGCACGGCTTCGGCTACCGCCTCCGCGAGACCTGATCGACCTCGCTCCCCCGAGGTCGATCGGACTCCGATCTTCCGGCCGCTGCTGCGCTGATCGATCGCACTCCGATCTTTCGGCCGACAGAGCGCCCGTGGGGTGCTGGGGAACGCGAGTCGGGGGCGCGGACCACGGGCTGTCGGGCTGTCCCTCGCTGGCGACAGCGGACACTGAGCCGCGAGCGCAGCGAGTCCGCGTTGCGCGCCTTCGGCGCGAGCGGCACAGGGATCCGCGGAGGGCGGGGCGCGGAGCGCGGCGCGGGAGAGATACAGCTCAGCCACGAGCCGCTCGAGGTGCCCACTGAAGCACCGGAGCTCTCGCGGATGGATGTGGGCTCGGATCAGGCGGCTTCGGGCGGGGCTTCGGACATCGCGGGCGCGGGCGCACTGGCGGGCGCATCGAGGCGGTTGCCCTCGAGAATGTGCCTGGGCGGCGTGCGCAGATCCCACACCAGGCCCACGGCCGAGAAGGCGCGCAGCACGTAGTACGAGACGTCGATCTCCCACCAGAAGAAGCCCTGGTTCGCCGTGCTCTGGTAGTAGTGGTGGTTGTTGTGCCAGCCCTCGCCGAGCGTGATGAGCGCGAGCGGCAGGTTGTTGCGGCTGGTGTCCGTGGTGCGATACCGGCGGCTGCCGAACACGTGCGCGAGCGAGTTGATCGTGAACGTGCCGTGCCAGAGCACCGTGATGCCCAGGAAGTAGCCGAAGAACAGCGCCGGGAAGCCGCCGAGCGCGAACAGCACCACGGCGTACAGCACGCCGGGCACCAGGAAGTACTTATCGAGCCACATCAGCTCGGGGTACTTCGCGAAGTCCCCGATGAGGTCGAGCCGCGTGTCGTTGTACTTGCGGCAGACGATCCAGCCGACGTGCGACCACCAGAAGCCCTTCTGGAAGGGCGAGTGGATGTCGGTCGGCAAGTCCGAGTGCTTGTGGTGGTGGCGGTGGTGCGCCGCCCACCAGAGGACGCCCTTTTGCAGCGTGCAAGAGCCGCCGAGCGCGAGGAGGAACTGGAAAGCGCGCGACGTCTTGTACGCGCGGTGCGAGAAGTAGCGGTGGTAGGCCGCCGTGATGAAGAACATCCCGACGAAGTAGACGCCCGCGGTCCAGAGCAGATACGACCACTGGAAGCGCTCGAGCAGCACGAAGAACGCGAGCAGGTGGACGCCGATGAAGGGCAGCGACACCACCCAGTCCACGCGCTCGTCCTCGGCTCGCCCGACCGGGGAGCCGACCGGACCATCTACAGGCACAGCAGAAAGCGACATGGCGAGAGCATGCGACGCCGAATGTCATGGCCTCGTCATCGCTCCACCATCCTTCGAAATCCCTGGGTCCGACCGCTGCGCCGCGGGTGCACGTCAGGGCGGCGGCCCAGCGCGTGGGTTCGGACTAGTGGCTGTCCCGGGTTCGACTTGGCGCAAGGAGCGCGCGAGCGCAGCGAGCCCTGCCGCCCGCAGGCCGTGCCGAGGACGGCAGAGGGACCCGCGCAGGCCAGAGGCCGGAGCGGGAGAGACACAGCTCAGCCACGAGTTGCTCGAGGTGCGCATCGAAGCACCGGAGCGCTCGCGCATCGATGCGGCTTCGGACTAGCGGCGCCTGAGCGCGGGGGCGGACGTGGCGCGGTGCCGATCCTCGAGCGAGGTCAGGAGGGCGCGCCCGTGGATGCTGTCGGGCTCGATGGCGAGCGCCACCTTCACCGCGGCGAGCGCCTCGACGATGGCACCGGCGCGGCTGAGCATGTGCGCCCGGGCGACCGCGTCGAGCGAGCGCAGCCTGCGGCTGGTCGCGCCACCTCGGGCCCGCTCGTCGCGCACGATCCGGCGCACGGCATCGAGGTCGCCGCACGTGAGGGCGCGCTCCGCCTCCTCCTCGACGGCCGGCGACGCGGGCGGGGGCGCGGTCGGCTCGGGCTCCTCGATCAGCCGGCGGATCGACTGCGTGAAGAGGTCCTCGCAGCGCAGCCCCGAGACTCGCTTCGTGGAGGTCATGACGAGGGATTCAGCAAGCCGCGAGCCATCCACGCCGGGCGAGGCATCCCGAGGGGTTGCGGGCCCGGTACCCCCGGCATCGCCTCGAACCGTGGCGTGCTCGAAACGGTTTCGGCGGACCCGGTACGCGGGCGACACGGTTTCCGCAGCCCGGAGGCGGACAAGCCTGCGAATGGCCGCCGAAAAAAGCGTGGTCCAGGATCTGCTTCTTGCGAGAAGCCATGGAGCGACGCCGAGACATGCGTTACGCCGTTCGCCTCGACGCCACGTTCGCCGTCGCCGGGGCGGCGCTCGTCCATCACGCCAGCGGCGAGACGCTGGATCTCTCCGAGAACGGCTGCCTGCTGCGGGTGGCGGCGACGGTGGCACAGGGGCGTCGCGTGAGGGTCGCCATGATGCTGCCAGGTGGGCGCGTCGTGGTCGCGGGCACGGTCCACTGGGCGACTCCCGAGGGGCGGATGGGCATCTGCTTCGACCGTCGCGTGGCGCTGCCCGCGCAGCTCCAGTCCTACCTGGAGGCCCTCGCGGCGAACGCGGACAAGGCGACCACGACCACCCAGCGCATCGCCGGCCTCCCGCCTCTCACCGTGCCCGCCCGCGCCGCTCGCGCCTGACCCTATCGAGCCCGGGGGCGGCCGGGCTTCGAGACCACGCCGTCGCGCACGGCGTCGATGCCGAGGCGCTTGAGGAGCACCCAGAGGGTCTTGCGGCTGATCCCGGCGAGCTCGGCGACGCGCGTGATGTTGCCCTCGGTCGCGAGGAGCAGGCGGCGCGCGTAGTCGCGCTCGAAGGCGTCCACGACGCGCTGGCGCGCGGCGTCGAGGGGCACGAGCGGACCGTCTCCCGCGTCGAGCTCGGTCGGACCGGCCACGGGCGGCGCGGCGAAGTCGTCCCCCGGCAGCGGCAGGTCGCTCGCGGCCAGCACGGGTCTCGTCGCCACGGCCACGGCCTGCTGGATGACGTTCTCGAGCTCGCGCACGTTGCCCGGCCAGTCGTGGCTGCACAGGCGCGCCGTCGCGGCGGGCGTCAGCGTGGTGACCTCGATGCCGAACTCACGCGCGTAGCGGGCGACGAAGTGCTGCGCGAGGATCGGGATGTCCCCGCGCCGCTCGCGGAGCGGCGGCAGCTTCACCGGCACGACGTGGAGGCGATAGTAGAGGTCCTCGCGGAAGGCGCCCTGCGCGACGCGCTCCCGCAGGTCGCGGTGGGTCGCGCAGACCACGCGCACGTCCGCCCGCACCGCCTGCGTCGAGCCCACCGGCCGGTACTCGCGGTCCTGCAGGAAGCGCAGCAGCTTGACCTGCACGCCGGCCGGCATCTCGCCGACCTCGTCGAGGAAGAGCGTGCCGTGCTCGGCCGCGGCGATGAGGCCGGGCGAGTCGGCGCGCGCGTCGGAGAACGCGCCGCGCTTGTGGCCGAAGAGCTCGCGCTCCCAGAGCGTCTCGGGGATGGCCGCGGTGTTGACGGCGACGAACGGCCCGGCCTTGCGCTTCGAGGCGCGGTGGACCGCGCGGCCGTAGAGCTCCTTGCCCGTGCCGCTCTCGCCGAGCACGAGCACCGGCGCGTCGGTGCGCGCGACGAGGCCGATGCGCCGCGCGACCGCGAGCATCGCGGGATCGGTGCCGAGGACGAAGCCGGGCCCGAGATCGCCGGGCGGCCCGCACAGGGCGCGCAGCTCTTCGACCTCGCGGGCGAGCATCACGCGAGCGCGGGCGGCCTCGACCCGCGCGAGCAGGACCTCGGGGCGCGCGGGCTTGGTCAGGTAGTCGAGCGCGCCCTCGCGCATGAGCGCCACCGCGCGATCGACCGAGGCGTTGGCGGTGAGGAACAGGACCGGAAAGCCCGGGCTGCGCGCCTGCACGCGCCGGAAGACCTCGTCGCCGGGCACGTCGGGAAGGCCGAGGTCGAGCAGCAGGAGATCCGGCGGCTCGCCGGCGAAGGCGGCCTCCACGTCGGCGCCGCGCGACAGGACCCGCACGCGGTAGCGGCTCGTCGGCAGCGACGCGCGGACGAGGCGGCTCATGTCCTCGTCGTCGTCGACCGCGAGGACGTCGCACAGCGGCTCGGGCGGCTCGGGCGTCAGGGGCACGGCCCACCGAGCTTACTGCCGCCGCCCCCGCTGGTGTAAAAGCGTGCCATGGAGCGCGTCCTCGTCACCGTCTCGGATCACGTCGCCCACGTGCGGCTCAACCGCCCCGACAAGCGCAACGGCCTCGACCTCGCGATGTTCGAGGAGCTCCTCGCCGCCGGCGAGCGCGTGGGCGCCGAGCGCGGCGTGCGGGCCGTCGTGCTGTCGGGCGAGGGCAAGGCCTTCTGCGCCGGGCTCGACTGGGGCGCCTTCCTGGCCTCGGGGCCCGAGGGCGGGCGCAAGCTCCTCTCGCGCGATCCGGCGAAGAGCCCGGCGAACCTCGCGCAGCGCGTCTGCTGGATCTGGCGGGAGATCCCGGTGCCGGTGGTGGCGGCCGTGCACGGCGCGACGCTCGGCGGCGGCCTCCAGCTCGCGCTCGCGGCGGACCTGCGCATCCTCGCGCCGGACGCGCAGCTCTCGGTGATGGAGATCCGCTACGGCCTCGTGCCCGACATGACGGCGACGCGGACGCTGTGCCGCCTCGTGCGGCCGGACGTCGCGCGCGAGCTCGTGTACACGGGGCGCACCGTCGGAGCGGCGGAGGCGGTCGCGCTCGGCCTCGGGACGCGCGTGTCGGAGCGGCCGCTCGAGGACGCGCTCGCGCTCGCGGCGGAGATCGCGGGACGCTCGCCGGACGCGATCCGCGCGGCCAAGCGCCTCTTGGGCGGGGCGGAGGACCTCGACGTGGCCGGGGCGTTCGCGCTCGAGACGGACCTGCAGCTCACGCTCCTCGGGACGCCGAACCAGGGCGAGGCCGTGCAGGCGACGATGGGCAAGCGCCCGGCCGTCTTCACCGACCCGGCAGCCGTTTGACGTCATATTGGCAACAGAGATGATGCTCTGACGACAACGACGCATCCTGGGCTCCAGGAGGTCGTCATGGACGTTCGAGGCAAGGGAGCAGTCGTCACGGGAGCCAGCCAGGGGCTCGGGGCCGCGCTGGCGCGGGAGCTTTCGGGGCGTGGCGCGCGCGTGGTGCTCGTCGCTCGCGGAGAGGGCGCGCTGGCGGAGGTGGTGGCGTCGATCCGGCGGGCGGGCGGCGAGGCGCACGGGATCGCGGCGGACGTCGCCGACAAGGACGCCGTGCACGGGATCGCCGGGACCGCGGCGGCGCTGGTCGGAGACGTGGAGCTCCTCGTGCACAACGCGAGCACGCTCGGCGCGCTGCCGATGCCGCTCCTCGGCGACACCGCGTGCGAGGACCTCGAGCGCGTGCTCGCCGTCAACGTGGTGGGGCCGTTCCGCCTCGGCAAGGCGCTCGCGGGGCCCATGCTGGTGCGCGGGCGCGGCACCGTCGTGCACGTCAGCTCCGACGCGGCGGTCAGCGCGTATCCCCGCTGGGGCGCGTACGGGGCGTCGAAGGCGGCGTTCGATCACCTCTCGCGCGTGTGGGCGGCCGAGCTCGAGGGGACGGGCGTACGCTTCTTCGGCGTCGACCCGGGCGAGATGGACACGGCGATGCACGCGGCGGCGATGCCGGACGCGGATCGCGCGGCGCTCGCGAGGCCCGAGGCGATCGCGCGCAAGGTGGCCGCGATGATCGCCGACGACGGCGTCGCGAGCGGGGCGCGGCTCGAGGCGAGCGCCTGGCGAGGTGCGGCGTGATCGCGGCGAGCTGGCCGCGCGACGACGCGCGCTCGACGCGCCTCCTGCGCGTGGACCCCGGCGAGGAGACGCTGGCGGACGGCACGATCGGAGCGCTGCCGGAGATCTTGCGCGCGGGCGACGTCCTCGTGGTCAACGACGCGGCCACGCTGCCCGCCTCGCTGCCCGGGACCACCGACGACGGCGCGCCGATCGAGGTGCGGCTCGCGGGCCCGGTGGCGGACGCGGACGGGCGGGCGAGCTGCCGAGCGGTGCTCTTCGGCGCCGGGGACTGGCGGACACGCACCGAGGACCGCCCTGCCCCGCCGCGCCTCGAGGCCGGCGCGCACCTGCAGCTCCGGGGGCTGTCGGCGACGATCACGCGGGTCGACGCGCAGTCGGCGCGGCTCGTGGAGCTGGCGTTCGATCGCGCAGGCGGCGCGCTCTGGCGCGCGCTCTACCGCGCGGGCCACCCCGTGCAGTACGCGTACGTGGCGCGGCCGCTCGCGCTCTGGCACGTGCAGACGGCCTTCGCGTCGCGCCCCTGGGCGGCCGAGGCGCCCTCGGCCGGCTTCGCGATCGGCTGGGAGCTCCTCGTCGCGCTGCGCCGGCGCGGCGTCACGATCGCGCGGGTCACGCACGCGGCGGGCCTGTCGTCCACCGGGGACGAGGCGCTCGACGCCCGGCTGCCCCTCGCGGAGCGCTTCGAGGTGCCGGCCGAGACGGTGGCCGCCGTCGAGTCCGCCCGCGCTCGCGGGGGGCGCGTCATCGCCGTGGGGACGACGGTGGCGCGCGCCCTCGAGGGCGCGGCGGCCCTGCACGGCGGGCGCCTCCTGGCGGGCGAGGGCGCGACGACGCTGCTGCTCGGCCCGGACACGCGGCCGCGCGTGGTGGACGGCCTCGTGACCGGCGTGCACGAGGCCGACACGAGCCACTTCCGGCTGCTGGAGGCGTTCGCGCCGCGACGGCTGCTCGAGCGCGCGCACGCGCTGGCCGAGGCGCGCGGCTACCACGGGCACGAGCTCGGCGACGCGATGCTCGTGCTCGCGGGATAGGCGCCCTGGGAGGCCCTTTGCTACGCTGCGCCGATGTTCGGTGGGTGGCGATCGCAGGCGCTCGCGCTCGTGCTCCTGTGCACGGCGTGCGATCGCGAGGTCGCGGCGGTGCTGGCGGTCCACGTCACCGCCCCGGCCGGCACGCGCGCCGGCGAGGTGCTCGTCAGGCTGGACCTGCCGAGCGGGCAGAGTGAGCTGACGTTCAAGGATCCGACCGGCGAGCCGCTCGCGCTCGACCAGGGCAAGACGTGCCACGTCACGTTCAGGCCAGGGCAAGCGAGGACGGGGGATCTCGAGGTCTCGACGACCACCACGGCAGGCATTCGCCTTCGCGCATGCAAGCGCGTGAGCCTCGTCGAGGGCGCCGTCACGACCGCCGAGGTCGCGCTCCCGGCGAGCGGTTCGACGGGCTGCGAGGACGCCGGCGCGGGGGGTGCGGGCGCAGGTGGACGCGGCGGCGGCGGCGGCGCCGGGATGACCGGTGGCGCGGGCGGTGGCGGCAGAGCCGGCTCCGGCGGCGCGGGTGCGGGCGGCGCAGGTGCGGGCGGCGCGGGCGCGGGCGGCACTGGCGTGCAGTGCGCGGACCGGACCTGCGCGCCGATGCAGGTGTGCTGCCTGACCGGCCTGTTCGACTACGTGTGTCGCGCGGAGTGCCAGGTGGCGACGGAGAACGAGATCTGCGACGCGGACCCGGGCGCCTGCCCGACCGGCCAGGTGTGCTGCGTGGGCGCCACGAACGCGCCGCGCCTGTGCGGCGATCCCGCGCACCCGCCGTCGCGCTTCGGCTTCGTGCCCTGGATCTGCTTGTGATCAGAGATCGACGTCGTAGCCGGCCTCGCGCAGGCGGCGGCGGACCGACGCGACCTTCGCGAAGGGCCTGGCCGCGCTGAGCACGAACAGGAACGCGAGCAGGCCCCCCACCGCCGTCGCGATGCCGAGCGGCGAGACGATGCCCGAGTCGTAGATGAGGTACACCCAGGTGGCGTCGGCGGCGAGGAGGAGGCCGCCGGAGACGGTCGCGGCGCGCAGGCTCCACGGGCGCGCGCGCACGAGGCCCACGCCCGCGAGCACCGCCGCGACGACGGGCGCGAGGAGCGCCACGGGGACGTAGCCGTACCAGCCGTACCAGTGGACGAACGCCAGGTTCTGCACGGCGAACAGGCCGACGAACGCGGCCTCGAGCAGCAGCGCCGCGCCGGCCGCGCGGACCTCCTTGGGCACCGCGATCTGGTCGAGCAGCGCGTCGATGTCCTCGGGCGGAGCGGCGGGCCGGG
Organism: uncultured Myxococcales bacterium; assembly: GCA_964593795.1. Lineage (GTDB taxonomy): Bacteria > Myxococcota_A > Polyangia > JAHFDS01 > JAHFDS01 > JAHFDS01. The sequence goes on from CAZQJC010000194.1 coordinate 10,633, forward strand.
CGCCCTCGCGGGGCGTCGTCATGGCCGGCGGCTCCGGAAGATGACGCCGTCGAGACCGGAGCGCACGCCGCCCCCGACGAAGTAGTCACCGGGACCAGCGGCGGCCGCGGCGAACAGATCGAAGCCGTCGTCGAAGCCGGCCGAGCGCCAGGCGCCCTGGCCGAAGACGGCGAGCGGGCCGCCGGTCGCGGGGTAGCCCGCGGCGAAGCCCTCGTCGGGCGCGCCGGACACGACCGCGCGCAGGTCTCCGGAGAGGAACGGCGTGTAGGCCGGCCTCCAGGTGCTGCCCTCGCGGCGATAGATGGCGTGGCGCGAGCCGACCGCCATCGGCGTGCCGCCGACGGCGCCCACGCCCTCGAAGGTGAAGATCGCGATGTCGTTCGACGTCGTGCCCATCGGCCACTCGATCGTCTCCTCGAAGAGGGTGCCGGCGTCGAGGTGCAGGATCCGCCCCTGGGTGCCGCCCACGAAGAGCTGTCCGCTCGCCGCGCCCCACACGGCGCGCAGCTCGCCGGTCGTGCCGTGGACCATCTGGAGAGCGCTGCCGTCGAAGCGGAAGAGCGCCGTGCCGTTCTGCTGCAGCGCCGCGGCGTAGACCTCGCCGGCCGAGAAGCCCCAGATGGAGTTCCACTGGCGCACGCCGGAGCCGAGGTGGCTGCGGAACTGCGTGCCGTCGTGGACGTAGAGGGTCCCGGAGAGGCCGCCCGCGAAGAGCAGCGTGCCGTCGCTCCAGAGGGAGAGCACGCCCTCGTTGCCGGGGAGCTGGGCGTGGCGCGTCCAGGTCGTGCCGTCGAAGCGGAGGATCCAGCCGTTGCCGGTGCCCGCGAAGCCGCGGGAGGGAGACAGCATGAAGAGGCAGCTCACGGTGAGCGCGTTCGCGGGCAACGTCATCCGGCCCCAGATGAGCGCGCCGCTGCCCGCTCCGCCGCTGCCCGCTCCGCCCGCGCCCGCTCCGCCCGCGCCACCGCTGCCCGCGCCACCGCTGCCCGCGCCACCGCTGCCCGCGCCACCGCTGCCCGCCCCACCGCTGCCCGCCCCACCGGCGCCGCCCGCGCCGCCCGCACCGCCGCTGCCCACGCCCCCTCCGCCGCTGCCCCCTCCGCGGCCGGCTCCGCCGCTTCCCGCTCCACCACTGCCCGCGCCGCCGCTGCCCGCGCCGCCGCGACCGCTCGCGCCGCCGCTTCCGCCGTCTCCCGGTCGATCCCGGCTCGCCAGATCGTACGAGCAGGCGAGCGCCAGGGCCGCACCCACCGCGAGCGCAACACGGCGCATCGGCACCTCCACGGGCCAAGGATATGCCATCGCGCGCCCGGACAGCGCCGAGGAGGATTTGCCCCGCACCGGCCGTCGCGCGATGCTCGGGGCGTGCGCTCCCCGTGGCTCGCCGTCGCGCTCGTGCTCACCACGGCGACGCGCGCGTGGGCGGCGGACGACGACCGGCCGCAGCGCTTCCACCAGCGCGCGGTCGCCGAGGCCAAGGCCGGCCACTACGACCTCGCCGCCGCGGAGTTCCTGCGCGAGTACGCCATCACGGGCAAGCCGGAGCTGCTCTTCAACACGGCCGAGTGCCACCGCCTGCGCTACGGCCAGAACCACGATCCGGCCGCGCTGCGCGAGGCGCGCCGCTACTACCAGCGCTACATCGAGCTCGCGGCGGGGGCAGACACGTCCCGCGCGCGCGCGTGGCTCGGCACGATCGACGAGGAGCTCAGGCGCAACCCCGGCGACGCGCCCGCGATGCCCGCGACGCCACCCGAGCCCACGCCGCCCGCGCCCGCGCCCGCCGCGGCGCCGCAGCAACAGGGGCCGGCCGCCGCGACGACGCCGGGGCGCCCGCGCTTCCGCCTCGAGGCCTCGGGGGCGCTCGGCCTCATGTTCTTCGACTCCTTCCGCGACCTCGGATCGGCCGGTCCGACGGGCACGCTGCTCCAGCCGGCGGAGACCTCGCTGGTGCTCGTCGGCCGCGCGGCCTTCCACCTGCCGCTCGCCGCCGACGCGCTCTGGGGGATCGTCCCCGGCCTCGAGCTCGAGCTCGCGATCGTGCCGTCGAGCGCGCGCGGTAGCGGCGCGGAGCTCAACTACCTCTACGGCCACCTCAACCTCGTCGTCGGCTACCCGCTCCTCGAGGGACGCCTGCGGCCGTTCGTGCTCGCGGGGCTCGGCACGGTGCGCCTCGTGTCGGAGCCGCCGCCCAAGGGCAACGGCGAGGCGATGGTGTCGTCGTTCGACGCGGGGCTCGGCGCGACCTTCCAGCCGCTCGTCGCGTGGCCCGTCTCGGCGCGGCTCGACGTGCGCTACCTGCGCGCCAAGGCGAGCCAGTCGGTCTCCACCGGGAGCATCGCCGGCGCCGACGACTTCGCGCTCCTCGCCGGCCTCAGCTACGCGTTCGGTTGGTAGCGGGTCGGACTACTTCGCGGCGAGGGGGTAGGCGAGCGTGTCGAGGAGCCACGTGCGGTTCTCGCGCACCGCGCCGACGAGGCGCTCGACGAGCCGGTCGCGACGCTCGAAGAGGCGATAGCCCGCCGACGAGCGGAGGTAGCCGCGCGCCTTCGGGTGCTTGGCGAAGAGCGCTTCCTCGCCCATGCGCTCGGCCCACGTCGCGTAGCGCGCGCGGTTCTCGAGGAGCGCCTTGACGATGAACGGCATGTAGGTCGAGAAGTCGCCCTGCATGCTCTCGGTCGTCTGCAGGTAGCGCGCGCGATCGACCTTGCCCCACGTCACGGCCTCGGCGGGCGCACACGACGAGAGCGAGCCGTCGGTGACGGGCGCCGACACGATCTGCACGTCGAACGCGTAGCCGCTCACGTCCGGCAGGCCGAGGACCTGCCCGAGCGCCGGCTCCGGCTGCAGGTTGTAGTTCTTGGGCACGCCGCCGCCGAGCACCACGGTGCCGAGCGCCTGCACCGGGTTCTCGAACAGGCCCCAGAAGTGGTAGGCGCAGGACTCGAACACCTCGGCGTGCAGGTCGAGCTCGAGCGCGTGCTGCTCGATGAGCCCCGCGCGCGCCATCGCCCACAGCTTCATCGAGTTCAGGAAGACGCTGCCGTCGCCGGGCGCGCCCACGAACACGGGCACGGCCATGCGGTGGCAGAGCGCGAGGAACCCCTCGCGCACGCCGTTTCTGCGCTCCTGCGCGTCGTAGAAGCCGCCGAGCAGGAAGCGCAGCTCGGTGCCGGTCATGCGCTTCTGCAGCTCGGGGCGCTGCAGCATGGCGGTGATGAACTGGTCCTGGTGGAGCAGGACGTCCTCGTCGAAGGCCATGTCGGTGACGCGGATCGTGCGCTCGTCGCGCAGCGCGCCGTCATCGGTGAAGATCGGGACCTCGTGGATGGGCCCTTCCTTGTAGGCGTCGAGGCAGCGGTGGCCGTCGTGATAGCAGACCGCGTCCGTGGTGCTGACGTAGGCCACCCAGCCGGTCTCGATCAGCGGGTTGAGCCACACGTGATGCTGGCCGGACACGGTGACCGGGCCCGCCACCGCGACGGTCAGCGGGCAGCCGGCGCCGATGGCGTCGTCGAGGATCGAGTAGACGCGGCGCAGGAAGCCGCCGCCGAACGCGGGCAGGCAGTGCAGGAAGAGGTCGTGCATCGTGTCGACCTCGTCGACGCGCTTGACCTCGACCTTGCGGCGACCGCCCGGGGGTGCGCCGCCTTCTTCGCCCGGCTTGCAGGGATATCGAGTTGCCATGTCGGCTGGATTCTAAACACAGACCAGGCTTGCGCGCTCGAGCTCGCGCGGCCCGGCTGAGCGCCCCCGCACCGGTGATACGGTGCGGCATGACGATCGCGCCAGAGACCGCCGAACAGGTCGCCGAGGGCCAGGCGCCGCGCTCGCGCTGGCCGAGCCTCTACGTCCAGGTCCTCATCGCGATCGTGGCGGCGGCGCTCCTCGGGTGGCTCGCGCCCGACTGGGGCGTCGCGATGCGGCCCCTCGGCGACGGCTTCATCAAGCTCATCAAGATGCTCATCGGGCCGATCGTGTTCACGACGGTCGCGGTCGGCATCGCGGGCATGGGAGACCTCAAGAAGGCGGGCCGCGTGGGCGGCAAGGCCGTCCTGTGGTTCGAGCTCATGACCACGGCGGCGCTCCTCATCGGGCTCGGCATCACGCACCTCGTCAAGCCGGGCAGCGGCATCCACGCGCACCTCGACAAGGTCGACACGAGCGCGCTCGACAAGACCCTGTCGGCGCCGCGGCCGCAGGGCTTCGTCGGGCACCTGCTCGCGATCATCCCCGACAGCTTCGTGGGCGCGTTCACGCACGAGGACATCCTGCCGGTGCTCCTGCTCGCGGTGCTGCTCGGCGCGGCGCTGGCCAAGCTCGGCAAGAAGGCGCCGCTCGTGGTGCAGCTCTTCGAGCAGCTCGCGGCGGCCGTGTTCGGCGTGGTCGGCATCGTGATGCGCCTCGCGCCTCTCGGCGCGTTCGGGGCGATGGCGTTCACGGTCGGCACGTACGGGATCGAGACGCTGGGCTCGCTGGCCAAGCTGATGGGCGCGTTCTACGGCACCGCGCTGCTCTTCGTCTTCGTCGTGCTCGGCCTCGTGATGCGCTCGATGGGCTTCTCGATCCTCCGGCTCATCGCGTACCTGCGCGAGGAGCTCGTCATCGTGCTCGGCACGTCCTCGTCCGAGTCGGCGCTGCCGCGCCTGATGGGCAAGCTCGAGGCGGCAGGCTGCGGCGCGCCGGTCGTGCGGCTCGTCGTCCCCACCGGCTACTCGTTCAACCTCGACGGGACCGCCATCTACCTCACGCTCGCGGCGCTGTTCGTGGCGCAGGCCCTCGACGTGCAGCTCACCTGGGCGGAGGAGGGCGAGCTGCTCCTCGTGCTCCTGCTGACGTCCAAGGGGGCGGCGGGCGTGACCGGCAGCGGCTTCGTGACGCTGGCGGCGACGCTGGCGGCGACGCGCAGCGTGCCCGTCGCGGGCCTGACGCTGCTCCTCGGGGTGGACCGCTTCATGTCCGAGGCGCGCGCGCTCACGAACTTCATCGGCAACGCGGTGGCGACGATCGTCGTCGCGAGGTGGGAGCGCGACCTGGATCCGGACAGGGCGCGCGAGGTGCTGGGGCCGCGACGAGGGCCGCCGGCGACCTGATCAGGGCGGGTCCGACACGCGTCTACCAGGAGGGGTCTTTCATCCCCACCTGATTTGACATCGGATCCGTGGTCAACTCACCCCACTCCCGCTGTTCCCGGCGTAATCCCGCATGCAACGCGCGGCGCGCGGATTGCTTGAGCCCAGGGTGGAGGCTGCCCATGAGACGCGTCGCCACCCGTGCTCCCTACGCCGACTACGTCGTCGAGGCCCCCACGCCCGAGCGCAAGCGCCGCTGGCACGCGCTCGGCGAGCCGCTCCACCTCGTCGCCGCGCGCGGGCAAATCGACGTCCTGCGCGAGCGCCTCGATCGCGGGGCGAGCCCCGACGAGCGTTCGTCCTCGGGCGCGACGCTGCTCCACCTGGCCGCGTACTGCGATCAGCCAGGCAGCGTGCGCCTGCTGGTCTCGCGCGGCGCGCACCTCGAGGCGCGCGATCCGCACACGGCCGGGACGCCGCTCGTCTGGGCCGCGCTGGGTCGCGCGGCCGGCGCCCTGCGCGAGCTGCTCGACCTCGGGGCGGATCCGAGCGCGGAGAACCGCTGGGGCGAGACCGCGCTGCTCCTCGCCGTGCGCAGCGGACGCGCGGACGCGGTCACGCTGCTCCTCGGCGCGGGGGCCCCGGCGCGCGCCGAGTGGCACGGCAAGAGCCTGCTCGAGCTCGCGGTGGCGCGGGGCCACGGCGAGGTGGCGACCGTGCTGCGCACGGCGCGTGCGCGCGGCCGCTGACGTCAATGGCTACTGCAATGCCCGGCGGGCGCGCTCCTCGCTGAGGCTGCGCTCGAAGACGTAATCGCGCAGCAAGCGCAATTCACGGCTCGCGGCCGCGGCAATGCGGAACCCCGTGGTGCGCAGCAATCCCGGCGCCCCGGCGTGGCGAACCCTGTCGAAGCACACCTCGCCCAGCACCCAGAGGACCTCGTCGATCTCGGGCACGTCGATCTCGAGCTGCACGCGGGCCTCCAGCCCGTGCCCTCGCAATGGACGCTCGATGCGCAGCCCCGCGGGTGACAGGTCGATGACGCTCGCGAAGCTGTCGCCGCCACCGGTGACCTCATTGCAGAGCCCGGTCACCTCCACGCGCGGCGTGAGGCGCTGCCACGAGAACTCCGGTGATTCCGCGTGCTGCATGTGGGCCATTGTAGGCCCAGGCGGATGGTGAGGCAAAAAACGCGTTCAGGAGGTGATTGCGCAGTCGGGGACCACACCAAAAACCAACCCGATTGATGACGGACGCGCGGTCGCCGCACGATGGAGACTGCGATGACCCTGCGTGCCCATTCGCAATCGATCGTCGGGAGCGGGCGCGAGCCTCTTCCGCTCCTTCCGATGCTCTTTCGCATGGGCTTCAGCGGAGCCTGCGCGGCGCGGGCGCCCGGGCTCGAGGCCAAGCTCTTTCTCACCAAGGGCCAGGTCGTCCACGCGCAGCTCCCGGACCATGTCGACGCGCTCGGGCACGTCCTCTATGACCTCGGCTTGCTCGACCTCGAGACCTACCGCGAGACGATGCGCCAGGCCAAGGCGGAGTGCCGCAGACACGGGCAGATCCTCCTCGAGCTGAAGATCATCGACGACCTCCGGCTCTCGCACGCGCTGTCGGTGCAGCTCGCTCGCAAGCTCCGGCGCATCCTCGGCGCTGACGGGCTCCGGCTCACGCCGGTGGTAGAGGCGCACGAGCACGGCTCGGACGAACGGCTGCGGCGCATCCTGCCCCACCCTCGCCAGATCGTGTACATGTGCGCGCGCCTTGCGCGACCGGAGGCCATCGCAGAGGTGCTGTCGCCGCTGCGCGAGCATCGCATCTTCGTGCCGATCGGTCGTCGGCCCCTCCTCCAGCGCTACGGGTTCGGCGAGACGGCCTCGGCGGCGATCCTGCGCCTGCTCGTGTCCCCGCTCCGCCCATCGGAGCTACCGGCGGCGCCCGAGGTACGGGCCGCGCTCGCGGCCCTGCTCCTCACGGAGGTGCTCCAGTGCGAGCGCGGATCGGCGCGCGATCCGAAGCCACTGCGACAGACCCGGGAGGTGCCACCGGATGAGGAGGTCCCCGAGGAGTCCGGCGCGGGAGGACCCCGCACGAGCCACGCGCCCGTGCCCGAGCGCTCCCCGGAGGCCCAGGCCACCGCGGCGCAGTTGCGCGCGCGACTCGACCTCCTCGACAAGCAGAACCTGTTCGAGATCCTCGGGCTCCCGAGGACGGTGGACCCGGAGGGCATCGGTGCCACCTACGGCACGCTGCGGAGACGGTTCCACCCGCAGCGCATCGCGGCGCTCGGCCTCGACGAGCTGGTGGCCGACGCGGACCGGCTGTGCGGCCGCCTCGACGAGGCTCGCGCGATCCTCGGCGACACGCCGTCGCGCGTCCGCTACGAGGCGCTGCTCGACCAGAAGATCCCGCCCGAGCGCGCGGCGCAGCTGCTCGGCGCCGAGCGGGCGTTCCAGCGCGGGGATCAGCTCCTCGAGCGCGGCGATTTCGTCGGCGCCACCGAGGCCCTCGAGGCCGCGGTGCGCAGCAACGAGGCGGAGCCCGCGTACGTGGCGACGCTCGCCTGGGCGCGCTACCTCGGCGATCTCGAGCGCGGCGAGGACCTCAAGAAGGCGAGCACGCAGGCCTCGCAGCACCTCCTGCGCACGATCCAGCGCTGGCCCACGTGCATGCGCGCCCTGCTCTTCCTGTCGCGCGTGCTCGCCGGCGAGGGCGACTTCGACCGCGCCAAGGGCGCCCTGCAGCGCGCGCTCCGCATCGCCCCCGCGGACGTCGAGCTGCTGCGCGAGCTACGCTGGTGCGAGCGGCGCGTCACCCAGCCGCGCGGCCGCTTCCTCGGGCGGCGCTGATCACGAGAGTCGAGAGGTCGAGCCGGACCCCAGCTCGGCGAGGTTCCAGGCGGCTTCCTTGCGCATGCCCTCCTCGGTGAGGCCGGTGACGTACTTCTCGAGCTGGCCACCGATGAGGGGGATGCGGCAGCTCACCTGGAAGTCGACGACGTAGTCGCAGCCGGCGCCGGCGGGCACGAGCCGGATGGTGCCGCTCACCTTGACCGGCGCGCCCTGGATGTCGACCGAGAGGCGCGCGCTGTGGCTCGCGCCATCCCACGCCTTGACGTCGGTGACGGTGTTGACCGGGCTGAGGAAGCGCTTCGCGAAGCCCGGGACCTGCGCCTTGACCTTGCTGACGTTCGTCAGCGTCGCGCTCCCGGCAGGATCGCCCGCGAGCGTCGCGTGGATGTCCGTCTCGCCGAACGCCTCGCTGCGGCGCCGCACGACCGCCGGGTCCACGAGGAACCGGTAGACCGTCTCGAGATCGTGGGGGTACGAGAAGCGTACGGTGGCCATCAGGCGGCCAGTCTAGCTGGTGCGCGGTAGCATGAGGAGCGTGTCGGCCTCCGACGGCCAGGTCATCGCGGGACGATTCCGCGTCGAGGCCCGCATCGGCGCGGGCACGACGGCGATCGTGCATCGCGCCGTCGACCTGACGACGGGCGAACCGGTCGCGCTCAAGCTCGCGATGCCGCTCGGCGCGCACGCCTCGCCCGCCGACGTGCGCGTGCGCTTCGAGCGCGAGGCCGCGGCCCTGTCGGTCCTGGTGGGGCCCCACGTGGTCCGCCTCGTCGCCGCCGGTCGCACCGACGACGAGCGCCCCTACCTCGCGCTCGAGCTCCTCTCGGGGCGCACGCTGTACCAGGAGCTGCGCAGCACGGGCCCGATCGCCCCGGACGACGTCGTGCGCTGGCTCGGCGAGGCCGCGAGCGCGCTCGAGCTCGCCCACGGCGGCGGCATCGTGCACCGCGATCTCAAGCCGCAGAACCTCTTCCTGCACGAGGGTCCGAGGGGTCGCGTCCTCAAGATCCTCGACTTCGGCCTGGTCAAGGACGCCGCGCCGCAGCCGGGCGAGGACGACGCGCTCATCGGCACGCCGCTCTTCATGGCGCCCGAACAGGCGCGCGCGCAGCAGAGCCGGATCGGCCCCGCGACCGACGTGTGGGCGCTCGGCATGGTGGCGGTGACCCTCCTGACCGGCGAGGCCTACTGGGAGACCACGTCGGTGATGGAGACGATGGCCGAGGTCGACGGCTCGCCGCTCTATCCGCCCTCGACGCGCTGGCCGTTCCTGCCGAGATCCTTCGACGAGTGGTTCGCGCGGTCGTGCCATCGCGTGGCGGAGAAGCGCTTCCGCAGCGTCACGGCGCAGGCTGCGGCGCTGCCGGCGGCCCTGCACCAGACGGAGCGGCGCCATCGCAGGGGCACCGAGACGCCGGCCGTCATCGGCACGGCGCCGACCGTCGCTTCGCGCACACCGACGCCGGTCCGCCGGATGGAGCCGGGGCGCGTGCCGATCGTCGGGCGGCAGGTCGAGCTCGTGGCGATCGATCGCCTGCTGCGCGGCCACGAGCGCTGCACGCTCATCACGCTGACGGGCCCGGGCGGCGCGGGCAAGTCGCGCCTCGCGGACGAGGTCGCGCGGACGCTCGGCGGCGCGTTCCCCGACGGCGTGTGGACGGTGCCGCTCGGGGGTGTTCGTGAGCCCTCGGAGATCCCCGACGCCATCGGCGCGGCGCTCCGCCTCGAGCCGGACAGCACGCGCTCCCTGATCGAGCAGGTGACGAGCGCGCTCGAGGGGCACACGGCCCTCCTCGTGCTCGACGGCTTCGAGCACCTGGTGTCGGGGCGCGCGCTCGTGACCGACCTCCGCGCGCGGTTGCCGGCGGTGACCTGGCTCGTGACGAGCCGGTCCGCACTCGGCGTCCCCGACGAGCAGGTGCTCGTCGTCGCGCCGCTCGAGGTGCCGGCCGTGAGCACGCTCCGCCCGTCGGAGGCGCAGAGCTACGCCGCGGTGGACCTGTTCGTGCGGCGGGCCGCCGCGGCGCGCCCCGACTTCCGGCTGCAGGCCTCGAACGTCGCAGACGTCGTGGCGATCTGTCGCCAGGCCGACGGCCTGCCGCTCGCGCTCGAGCTCGCGGCGGCGCAGGTGGCCCGCCTGGACCTCGGCGACCTGCGCAGGCACATGCACGACGCCATGGCCGCGGCGGACGACGGCACGCGCCGGCCGGAGCGCCGCGTGCGCGACGCGGTCGCCTGGAGCTGCGGCCTGCTCTCGCCGCAGCAGCAGGCGCTCCTGCGCAAGCTCGCGGTGCTGCCGGGCGGCGTCACCTTCCGCGACCTGCGCGAGATCTCCGGCGCCGATCCCGGGGACGTCGCGGCAGACACGCTGGCGCTCGTGGGCTCGAGCCTGGTGGAGTGGTCCGCCGACGAGCCGCCCCGCCTGCGCATGCTGGAGGCGGTGCGCGAATTCTGCCGCGCCACGTCGGAGCGCCTCGGCGAGGAGGCCGCGCTGTGGGGCGCGGCCGCGCGGCGCCTCGAGCTCCTGACCGAGCGCGCCGACGCCGGCATGCAGGGGCCAGAGCAAGAGCAGTGGCTCGCGCTCCTCGACGCCGAGCACGACAACCTGCGCGCCGTGCTCGCGCGGGCGCTCGAGGAGGACGTCGCCCTCGCCCTGCGCCTGGCCGGGCGCCTCGCCTGGTTCTGGTACGTGCGCGGCCACTACGAGGAGGGCCGCAAGTGGCTCGAGATCTCGCTCGCGCGCACCGAGGACGCCCGCGCCGACGACGAGGCGCGGCGGCGGGCGCTCATGGGCGCCGGTCAGATCGCGCTCCTCGAGTGCCGCTACACGCGCGCCGAGCGGTGGCTCGTCGCGAGCCGGGAGCTCGCGGCGGCGGCCGGCGACACGCGTGGCATCGCGGGCGCGGAGCAGCTCCTCGGCAGCGTCGCCCGGGAGCGAGGGGACTACGCGGCGGCCGCACGGCGCCACGGCCGCGCGCTGCAGCGCTTCTCCGCCCTCGGCGATCGGCGAGGGGTGGCGCGCTCGCGCAACTACCTCTGCTTCCTGGCCTGGCTCGGCGATCCCGCGGGGCACCCCACGGGCGCGGATCCGGCCTGGGCCGGGGGCGGCGCGGAGGCGGAGCTGCGCGCGCTCGGGGACCGCGAGGGCACCGTGTGGGCGCTGCTCAACCGGGGGGCGATCGCGCTCTACGCGGGCGAACCCGCCGAGGAGCCGCTCGAGCTCGCATTCGCGGAGTCGGCCCGGGCGAAGTTCCAGGAGGGCATCGCCTGGGCGCTGAACCTGCTGGGGCTGTGCGCGCACGGCCACGACGACGCCGTGCGGGCCCGCGCGCGCCTCCGCGCGAGCCTGCGCGTGCACCGGCGGCTCGGCGACCTCTGGCGCTGCGCGAGCGTGCTCGAGGCGCTCGCCGCCGTCGCCAGCTCCGACGAGGGTGCCCACGCGGCGCTCCTCGTGGGCGCGGCCGGCGCGCTGCGACGGCGCACCGGGACCCCCGTGCCCGCGTGCGAGCGGTGGCTCTACGACGTGACCGCGGAGCAGGCGGCCGCGCACCCGGAGGCTCGCGACCGCGGCGCTCAGCTCCCGCTCGACGACGTGATCGCCCTCGTCCTCGAATGATCAGCGCGCCGGGCTGGCCGTCATCTTGGAGATCCGGAGCGCCTCGATGGCGGCGAGCACGCCGGAGCAGACCCGCTCGTGGCAGCCCCTGCAGCCATCGAGCGCGCGGTCGAACGCCGCGGCCTGCGCGGCCGGCGGAGCCTTCTCGAGCGCGGCCACCGCGGCCAGGTAGGCCTGCGCGCCCGCGTCGAACGCCGCGTTGCGCTCGCCCGGGTCCGTCGGCCACGAGCACCGCATCTTGCGGTGGCGCGACGACATCTCGGCGATCGGCGCGCCACGGGCGATGGCGCCGCGCGCAGCGTCGAGGTCCGACTGCATCGTGCGCATCATCGCCGCGAGCTCGCTCATGCCGTTCGGGTTGCGATCGGACGGCATGAGGTGACCCGGGCTGCCCGGCACCCCCGGCTCGAGGGGCGTCTCGAGCGTGCAGGCGGGCAGTGGCCCCGCGTCGGCGGGACGCGCGGGCGCCGGCGCGGACGCCGGCTTCGAGCAAGAAACCACGAGCGACGCAAGGAGCAGCGCTCCGCGAGCACGACGCCTGATCATCGGCGCGCACGCTACCACGCGATCGTGGATGATGCCGCCATGCAGGAAGACCCGAAGCCCCGGCACCCGGTCGTCCGCGCCTCCGCGCGCGGCCCCGAGGAGTCGTACTCGCACCCGTTGAACCCGCGCTCCGAGGTCCACGGCCACTCGCTGTCCGACGCGGCCGGCATGCAGCGCGTCGGCGTGCACCTCATCCGCGTGCCTGCGGGCAAGGAATCGTTCGTCCTGCACGCCCACCACGGCGAGGAGGAGTTCCTGTTCATCCTGTCCGGGCGCGGGATCCTCGAGCTCGATCGCGAGGAGCACGAGCTCGGCGCCGGAGACTTCGTGGGCTTTCCGACGCCGTCGGTGGCGCACCACCTGCGCAACCCCGGCCCGGACGATCTCGTGTACCTGTCGGGCGGCGAGCGTCACCCGATGGAGATCGCCGACTTCCCGAGGCTCGGCCGCCGCATGCTGCGCGTGGGCAACAAGGTGTCGATCGTGGCGCTCGACGGCGAGCCCTTCGGCCGGTACCCGAAGCTCTGACCTTGACATCCATCGCTCTGTTCCTGTGTCTGGCCGCCTCGCCACCCATCGACGTCGCACCCATCGAGCCGTCGCTGCAGGCGCTCTATCGCGAGCTCCACCGCGCGCCGGAGCTGTCGAACCACGAGGCCAAGACGGCCGAGCGCATGGCCGCCGAGCTCCGCGCGGCAGGCGCCGAGGTCACGACCGGCGTGGGCGGGCACGGCGTCGTGGGCGTGCTGCGAAACGGCGCGGGCAAGACGCTGCTCCTGCGGACCGACCTCGACGCGCTGCCGGTGCTCGAGGACACGGGCCTGCCGTACGCGAGCCGCGTGACGGCGCACGACGACGAGGGGCAGGTCGTGCCGGTCATGCACGCGTGCGGGCACGACGTGCACATGACGGCATGGATCGGCGCGGCGCGCTTGCTGGGCGCCAACAAGAGTCGATGGCGCGGCACGATCGTCTTCGTGGCTCAGCCCGCCGAGGAGAGGGGCACCGGCGCGGCGCGCATGCTCGCCGCGGGGCTCTACAAGCGCTTCCCTCGCCCCGACCACGCGCTCGCGCTGCACGTCAGCGCCGAGCTCCCCGCCGGCAGCGTGGGCCTGACGGCCGGCTACGCGCTCGCGAGCGTGGACTCGGTCGACGTGACGATCCACGGGCGGGGCGGCCACGGCGCCTACCCGCACAAGGCCATCGACCCCGTCGTCCTCGCGGCGCGCTTCGTGCTGGCGGTGCAGACGCTGGTCTCGCGTGAGAACAACCCGCTCGACCCCGCCGTCGTGACCGTGGGCTCCATCCACGGCGGCAGCAAGCACAACGTGATCCCCGACGAGGTCCGGCTCAAGCTCACGGTGCGCTCGTACGAGGACCGCGTGCGCCGCGCGTTGCTCGCCGGCATCCGCCGCATCGCCGAGGCGGAGGCGATGGCCGCGGGCGCGCCGCGCAAGCCCGAGGTCGTGGTCAGCGAGAGCACGCCCTCGACGCTGAACGATCCCACGCTCACCGAGCGCGCGTCGGCCGTGCTCGCGCGGACGCTGGGCAAGGACCGCGTGCACCGGCCACCGCCGGTCATGGGCGGCTAGGACTTCTCCGAGTACGGCAGAGCGGGCGTGCCGGCGCTGATCTTCTGGCTCGGCGTCGTGCCGCCGGCGCAGCTCGCTGCCGCACGGACGAGCGGCGCCCCGATGCCCTCCCTGCACTCGGCGAAGCTGGCCCCCGACCCCGCCGCGATCCGAACGGGCGTGGCGAGCCTCGTGGCGATCGCGCTCGACCTCCTGCCACCGCGCTAGGAGGCGCTAGGAGCGCTCGCTCGCGACGCGGAAGACTAGGAACCAGGAAACAAGAGCAAGGAGCAGGAACAGGGGAATTTCCGGATCCGCGCCCGAAGGCGTGCGTAGCGAGCCCTCCGAGGCGAGCGCAGCGATGCCGCATCCGTCTCTGCGAGGCGAGCGCAGCGAGCCGCAAGGGCGTCCCTCGCGCAGCGAGCGAAGACGCAGGGACGGGGGCCCGGTTGGGTCGCGCCGAAGGCGCGCAACTCGGCACTTGCCCAACAAGGGGCGGCGCGCCCCTCCTGGTGGCCGCCCTGCAGGCGGCCACTCGCAACTAGCGGCCGCGGCGCGTGCGCGTCGGCGGCTGGCGGCTCGACGCGCGGACGTGGCGCGCCTGGTTGACCATCACGTCGCCGCTCCTGACCTGCGCGTAGTCGACCTCGAGGAAGTCGCTCGGCTCGAGCGCGCCCGGATCCACGCGGCGACCGTTGCGGTCGATCTGCGTGTCGGCCGCCACCGCGACGGTCACGAGGTCACCGTCCGACGGCTCGATGGTCAAGGTCAGGCCCTTCCAGCCGACCACCTGCACCTCGCTGGTCGCCGCGAGCCGCCCCGCGACGCGCTGCTCGGCCGCCTGGGCGACGACCGGCCACGCGACCGCCGCCACGGCCACGATGATCTCCTTGCATCCGAACATGAGTCCCCTCGCTCCATCCGCCCTCGCGCCGGCCCTCACCAGCCTCGAGTGCGACCCTTACCTACCCCCGCCGCCGCCGAGTGACAAGAGAAATCAGCGCAAGCCAGCTTGCGGAATTCTGCGTCGCAGAGCGCCGGTCACGATCCAGCGCGAGCCACTCCATCGGGTGGTGCCTCAGAAGCAGAGATCGCGCGCGACCTTGCCGCCTCCGTCGACGGGCATCCCGCCGATCGCCTTGCCCCGAAGCGCGGCGTTGGCGAACACGGTCCGCCGGTTCTGCGCCCTGCCATCGGGGGTCGAGTTGTCGGCGACCGGCTTCGTGCCGCCGAAACCCACCGCGATCAGCCGCTTGCAGTCGATGCCCTGCGAGACGAGCCACACGCCGGCCGCGAATGCGCGCTTCTCCGAGAGCGCCTGGTTCGCCTGCGCGTTGCCCGTCGAGTCGGTGTGGCTCTCGATCCGCATGAGCGAGATGTACGGCTTGGCCACGAGGTACCCCTTGACGTGGCCGAGCACCGCCGCACTTGCGGGATCCAGCTCGGCGCTGCCCGGCTTGAAGAGCACCGGGCCCGGCAGCTTGAGCTCGTTGCCCTGGAGCTCGAACTTCGGCTCGGCGGACGAGACCGGTGGTGCAGCACAGAGCACGACGAGGGCGAGGGTGATGGAGAGCGGGCGCATGTGGCGAGGATGCCACACCCCTGCTGTTCCACTGGCCACCCGGTGTGCCACCTCGTGCACGGTCGGCTGGGCAATCGTTGCGTGCCCGGGGCCCCTGCTGACCGCGCGCGCGGGGGCGCGGCGACCCGCCACGCGGCGGCATCGCCCGGTTCGGGGGCCTCGGGCGGGGCGCTCCAGCCCCCTGCGCTGCCTGGCCCGCGAGTTGCCTTGATGGAGAAACGCCACCTGCCGTGGCGAGAGACGAGGGCGTCGGGAATGAACGTCGAATCTGCAGGGCTCAGCAGCGCAGGACGCAGGAAGAACAACGAGGACGCCATGCTGGTCGCGCCGGCGCTCGGCATCTACGCCGTCGCCGACGGCATGGGGGGTCACGTCGGAGGCGCGGTGGCGAGCCAGCTCGTCGTGACGACGCTCGAGCGGTTCAGGCGGCGCACCGCGGATCCGCTGGCGACCTGGCCCGACACGCTCGATGCGCGCCTCGGGCACGGCGAGAACGTGATCCTGTCCGGCGTGCGCCTCGCGCACGCGGCGGTCTGCGCGCAGCGTCGGGGCAAGCTCGCGCAGATGGGCTCGACGCTCGCGGCGCTGGTCATCGACGGCGGGCGCATCGTGGTCGGGCACGTCGGCGACAGCCGCGTCTACCGCCTGCGCGGCGGGGCGCTCGCCCAGCTCACGCGCGATCACTCCATGTACGCGGAGCTCGAGGCGGCCGGCATCACGGACCTCGGGCCACGCGCCCAGTCGCCGCACGCCTGCGTCGTCACCCGCGCCGTCGGCCTGCCCGACGCGTTCGAGGCGGACATCAGCCCGCACTCGGTCCGACCGGGCGACACCTTCCTGCTGTGCACCGACGGCCTCTTCGAGGGGCTGTCCGATGCGGCCATCGCCACCATCCTCGGGACACCCGCGGCTGCAGACGAGCTGTGCCGTGCGCTCGTCGCGGGCGCCATTGCCGGCGGCTCACGCGACAACGTCAGCGCGGTCGTCCTGCGCGTCCACGCCAACTGAGAGTCATTGACGGATCGCGCCTGTGGCCGCTCCTGACCATCAAGGGCTGAAGGCAACGATTGCTCGCGGCAGGCGGCACGCGTGGCACGCGTGCTGGCACGACGCGGCTGCAATGCATTGATTTCCTGACGAGCGGACATGGCAGCGAACGTGCAGTGCACCGGGAGCCATGCGCTCGAACAAGATCCTGATTGCAGCATTTCCCTTCCTCCTCCTCGCCTGCGGCTCCGACCAGCTCCCGGGGTCTTCGTCGGGCACCGCCGGGACCGGTGGCACCAACCTGGCCGGCTCCAGCGGCGGAGCGGGCTCGGCCGGTGGCGCCGGCCAGGCCGGCAGCCTTGCGCCGAGCAGCAGCTTGCTCGGAGTCCCCGCGCAGGCCTGCGCGCCCGTCACCCTGCCGGCGGACGGATGCGTGGATCCCGGCTTCGGGCAGCCCGCTCCGAGCACGTGCACCTGCCCCTGCACGCGCCGCCCGGGGCCGGGCCGCTCGATCCGCTGCAACGCCGGCAACGGGAGGTCCGTCTCGGCGATGATCGGGCCCGAGGGCGGCACCCTCGAGCTGCCCGTCGAGGCCGCGGGTATCTCTGCGCGCGTGCGCTTCCCGGCGCGCGCGGTCGCCCAGCCCACGCTCATCACGCTGACCGAGCTCGCCGACGCGCCGCCGTCGTCGTTCATGGACGAGTCGCCGCTCTATCGGCTCGATCCGGTGGACCTGCAGCTCGCCGACCTCGCGGCGATCGACCTGCCCTTCGCGAACCTCGACGGCGTCATCGAGCCCACGATGGCGCTCTACCAGGCCTCGCCCGGCGCGTCGTGCCTCTCGCGCGTGAGCGACTCCTACATCAACGCGGGCTTCATGCAGGCCGGCATCAGGCGCCTCGGCGTGATCTTCGCCGGGTACCCGCGCAGCGAGCGCACCCTCGCCTGCCCCTGAGCCGCGTCAGGGTCGCTCGAAGAGCAGCGTGGGCTGCCCCTTGTAGACGGCGGGCCGCCACGGGCGGAAGCCGGCCTTCTCGGCCACGCGGATCGACGGCGCATTGCCGGGATCGATCATGCAGACGGTGCGGAGGTGACCCGTGCGCGCCTCGTGCCACGCCAGCGCCGCGGTGACGGCCTCGGTCGCGAGGCCGCGCCCGTGCGCCCAGGGCGCGAGCGCCCAGCCGACCTCGGGCGCCCCGTCGAACGACGGGAGGCCCTCGCGCTTGAAGTCCGCGAGCCCGACGTCGCCGACGAAGCGCCCCGACGCGCGGTCCTCGATCGCCCAGAAGCCGAACCCGAAGAGCGCCCAGTGGCCGGCGTAGCGGAGGATGCGGCTCCAGACCTCCTCCTCGGACGACGGGCGACCGCCGATGTGGCGCGTGACCTGCGGATCGCCCCACATCGCGGCGCAAGGCGCGAGATCCTCGGGGCGGTGGCCGCGCAGGACGAGGCGCGGCGTGTCCACGCGCGGGGGCGTCATCGCGGGATCTCCGCGGACGTGCCGCGGTGCCGGCTGTAGATGTCCATGACCCAGCGACAGCCGGGGCGGTCCGCGATGCTCGCGCGCAGCGCGACGAGGGGCTCGGGCCACGGCTCGGGGAGCGCGTACGGGAACTCGGGCGGCCGCAGGATCGCGGTCATGACCGACGCGACGGCGAGGTCGGCGACGCCGAAGCGATCGCCCACGAGGTAGCCGTGCGGGCCGATCTCGGCCTCGATGCGGTCCACGTACTCGCCGAGGCGCGCGCGGGCGCGCTCGATGTGCGCGCGATCGACGCCCATGTTCGCGCGGAAGAGCGGGCGCATCCAGAACAGGCACAGCCGCCACAGGGTGCGCGTCAGGGGCGAGAAGCCGTCCGTGGCCATGCGCGCGCAGTCGGCCGGGCGGTCGAGGTACGTGGACCAGAAGAGCCGGCGCAGGTCCGGCGCCACCTCGTCGTCGAAGAAGGCCTCGAGGCGGCGCGCCCGCTCGCGCAGCACAGGGTCCTCGGGGAAGAGCGGCCGCTCGGGGCGCTGGCGCTCGATCTCCTCGAGGATCCGGCTCGATCCGCAGAGGGCCTTGCCGCCGAGCACGAGCACCGGCACCTTGTTCTGGCCGGTCCGCCAGCGCACGGGCGGGATGTGGAAGCCAGGCACGAGCGCCCGGCGCGTGTGGGGCCAGCCCTTGTGATCGAGGGCCCAGCGCACCTTCTCGTTGTAGTGCGAGACGCGGAAGTGCAGCAGGTGCGGCACCTCGGAGCCGGGGCGCGACATGAGATGACCCTACGCCCGCGGCGACGCAGTTGCGACCGGATCCGGCGGCGCGGGTATGCTCGACCCGGCACATGAAGGTCGATCTCGTCGACGGCACGTACGAGCTGTTCCGCTGCTACTACGGGGCACCCTCCGCGACCGCGCCCGACGGCCGCGAGGTGGGCGCGACGCGGGGCCTGCTGCGCACGCTGCTCGCGCTCCTCACGCGCGACGGCGCGACGCACGTGGGCGTGGCGTTCGATCACGTCATCGAGTCGTTCAGGAACCAGCTCTTCGCGGGCTACAAGACGGGCGAGGGCATGGATCCGGCGCTCTTCGGCCAGTTCCCGCTCGCGGAGCGCGCCGCGCGGGCGCTCGGGCTCGTCGTGTGGCCGATGGTGGAGTTCGAGGCGGACGACGCGCTCGCCGCCGCCGCCGCGTGGCTCGCGGGGCGCGACGAGGTGGAGCAGGTCCGCATCTGCTCGCCAGACAAGGACCTCGCGCAGTGCGTGTCGGGCACGCGCGTCGTGTGCGTCGAGCGGCTCAAGGGCAACGTGATCGACGAGGCGGGCGTGCTCGAAAAGTTCGGCGTCGCGCCGGCGTCGATCCCCGACTGGCTGGCGCTCGTCGGCGACTCCGCCGACGGCATCCCGGGGCTGCCGCGCTGGGGCAAGAAGGCGGCGTCGGTCGCGCTCGCGTGTTACCGGTCGCTCGACGCGATCCCCGACGATCCTGCGGCGTGGAGCGTGGCGCTCCGCGGGAGCGCGGCGCTCGCCGAGAGCCTGCGCACGCACCGCGAGGCCGCGCGCCTCTACCGGACGCTCGCGACGCTGCGCACCGACGTGCCGCTCGGCGTGACGGAGCCGGAGGCGCTCGCGTGGCGCGGGGCCGATCGCCCGGCGCTCGAGGCGCTGTGCGCCGAGCTCGGAGACGGCGGGTTCGTCGCGCGCGTGGCGCGCTTCGCGCGCTGATGCCTCGCCCCTCACTCGCACCGAGCCGAGCGCAGCGAGCCGGCCACTAGAGCACCGATCATGTTGAACCGTGTGCTGCAACGCGGACTTGCGAGCTGTCATGCGAAGAGGCTTCAGGCTCCAGGCTTCAGGCTTCGGGTCTCTGACCCGGATCCGGAGCCTGAAGCCCGAGGCCTGAAGCCCG
>CAZQJC010000195.1:0-42819 GCA_964593795.1 uncultured Myxococcales bacterium
GCAACGGCAAGCGATCCGCTGCCGACCGCTGCCGCTTCCTCGACATCGCTCGCGGTTCCGCCCTCGAATGCGCGGCCTGCCTCGACGGCCTCGTCGCCAGGCGCAAGCTCACGCCGGACCAGGTGGCCACCGGCAAGACCAGCCGAACGCGACGATCGACGATCTACGCCGGCTGCTGGCGGCAAGGACCACGGTGGCGGTGTCGCGGGACACGCTCTACGCGTACCTGAAGCAGGCGCGTATCAAGCGCGGCCGCCGGGAGTCGCGCAAGGAGACGGCACGTCGGCTCGAGCAGGCGACCAGTGCCGCCGTGGACCGGGGAGGCGAGGCCAAGGGCCCGGCCTACGGCTACACGGATCGCCACCGCGACCCGGGCGGCGCCAATCGCTACCCCGCCTCACTCACGGACGCCGAGTGGGAGATCGTCGCCGATCTGTTCGAAGTGCAGGGCCCCGGCAAGCCGCCTAAGTATCCACGGCGCAGGATGGTCGACGCCATCTGCTACGTCGTTCGCTCCGGCTGCCCCTGGCGCATGCTGCCCAAGGACCTGCCGCCGTGGCAGGACGTCTACGCGCACTTCCGGCGCTGGACCGAGAAGAAGCTCTTCGAGGCGATGCACGATCGCCTGCGCGGAATGTGGCGCGAGCGCGAGGGCCGAGATGCCAAGCCGACTGCAGTCGTGATCGACTCGCAGTCGGTGAAGACCTCTCCGCAGGGGGGGGCCAAGGGGTTCGACGCCGGGAAGAAGGTCAAGGGACGCAAGCGTCACCTGGCCGTGGACGTGCTCGGGCTACTGCTCGCCGTCAGCGTGTTGCCGGCCGGCGTGCAGGACCGCGATGGCGCACATCCACTCATCGCTCGCGCCGTCGAAAAGTACCCGAGCCTGGCGAAGCTCTATGTCGATTCAGCCTACGGCGGCGCCTGCGCCGACCGCATCCGAAGCGAGCACGAGCTCGACGTCGAGGTCGTGCGCCGCCCTTCTGCAGCGGGTGCCTGGAGCGACGCACAGCTCGCGCTGTTCACCACCCCCGCGAGGCCTTTCGCGATCCTGCCCAAGCGTTGGGTCGTCGAGCGCACGCACTCCTGGGTCGAGCGCCCCCGCAGGATGGCGAAGGACCAGGATCGCCGCCTCGACGTCGCGGAATCCTGGATTTGGCTCACCGAGGCCAGGCTGCTGCTCAGGCGGATCGCCGTCCCGCCGGCGACTGCCTAATATGTAAACACCTTCTCAGCCGGTCGGCCCGTCGTCCCCGCGCTCGGCGTCGGTCGGCCCGAGGCAGGCGGCGACCGCGGCGATGAACGTCGAGCCGGCGCCGAGCTGGCTCTGCACGGTGAGGTCTCCGCCGAGCAGCTGGCAGAAGCGGCGGCTGATCGCGAGGCCGAGGCCCGTACCGCCGTACTTGCGCGTGGTGCTGGCGTCGGCCTGCACGAACGGCTGGAACAGACGGCCCACCTGCTCCTCGGTCATGCCGATCCCGGTGTCCTCGACCTCGAACACGATCCGGTCGCCGGCCCGGGCGGCGCGCAGCGTGACCGTCCCGCGCTCGGTGAACTTGGTCGCGTTGGCGAGCAGGTTGAGCAGCGTCTGCCGCACCTTCTGCAGATCGCTGCGCATCTCGCCGAGGTCGTCTGCCGCCTCGACGACCAGGGTGTTCTCGTTCTTGGCGAAGATCGGCCGCGCCGTGGCGGCGACCTCGTCGAGGAGCGCCCCGATCCGGAACGTCTCGACGAAGGTGGTCATCTTGCCGGCCTCGATGCGCGACAGGTCGAGCACGTCGTTGATGAGCTTGAGCAGGTGCCGGCCCGCGCTCTGGATCTTGTGCAGGTCCGGCAGGAGCGCGGTCTGACCCGACTCCTGGAGCTCCTCCACGAGCATCTCGCCGTAACCGAGGATGGCGTTGAGCGGCGTGCGGAGCTCGTGGCTCATGTTCGCGAGGAACGCGCTCTTCGTGCGGCTCGCGCTCTCGGCCTCGTCGCGCGCATGCAGCGCGACCGCCCGGGCGGCCTCGGCGGCGGCCTGCGCGGCGCGCGCCTCCACCGACGCCAGCCGCGCCTCCTCCTCGTGGCGGCGCGCTCCCGCGAGCGCTCGCGCCAGGCGCCCGGCGAACGCATACGACGCGACGAGGACGAGGATCACGACCACGCCGATGATACCGAGGACCCCCCAGACGAGCCGCAGCGTGCGCGCGCTGAGGTCGGGGACGTGCGTGGAGGACAGGATGTGCAGGCCCCACCGCCCGAAGGGCTGGCGGCGGACGCGGTGGCGATCGACCTCGATCGACGTGCCGGGGGGCCGCTCGAGCGTCGCGGCGCCGGCGCGCGCCACCAGCTCGGCGGCGTGGCCCGAGGACAGGAGCGGCTTGCCGTGGCGGTCGAGCAGCGCGACGAACCCGTGGTCGAGGATGCGCACCTTGCCGATCGCCGCGCTCAGGCCCGCGAGGGTCTCGATCTTGTACCCCGTGTAGTACGCCCCGAGCAGGCCCCCGTCCGGACCGCGGATGGGCGCGTAGCTCGTGAAGTAGGCCTCGCCGAGGATGTCGACCACGCCGGTGAAGGCGCGACCGTCCCGGAGCGCCCGGATCGCGGGCCCATCGGGATCGAGCACGGTGCCGATGGCGCGGCTGCCGTCGCGCCGGATCACGTTCGTGGCGACGCGGACGAACGTGTCGCCGGCTCGCACGAACAGCGTGGCCGTACCGCCCATGCGCTCGCGCACCGAGTCCACGATGGCGCCGTCGAGCGCGACGGGCCGGCCGCCGAACGTCAACCCCGGCACGACG
This sequence comes from uncultured Myxococcales bacterium, assembly GCA_964593795.1. Taxonomy (GTDB): domain Bacteria; phylum Myxococcota_A; class Polyangia; order JAHFDS01; family JAHFDS01; genus JAHFDS01. The sequence continues at coordinate 2,781 of CAZQJC010000195.1, forward strand.
CGGCCGGCTACCGTGACGGTGCCGCTCACGCCGGGCGCGCCGAGACGCAGACACTCCGCCTCGAGGACGTTGCGCGAGGCCACGGTGAGCCGCTCGTAGAGCGCGTCCGCCGTCTCGAGCTGCTCGACGACGCTCGCGACCGCGGCGTCCTCCGCGCCGCGGGCGAGGCGCGAGATCTCGGCGCGCAGGCCGACGAAGCCGAGCACCCCGGCGGCCCCCAGCAACGACGCGACCACGGCGAACCAGAGCGCGACCTTTCGGCGCACGGCGACGATGCCCTCGGCCGCCTCGGTCGGACGCTCCACGAGTAGTCTACCTTTCCATCCTCTGGCCGAGATCGCCACTGGGGGGTGTTCACCGCTGCCGACGGAACGCGGCGCACTCGAGGCCGTGGCGAGCCATCCAGCGTCGGATCTGGGTTGGCGCCTTGCCCAGGGCGCGCGCGACCGCGGCGACGTTGCCCTCGTGCTCGGTCAGGAGGGCCTCGAGCTTCGCCGCGAGATCGCCGTCGGCGCCCCGCACCGGCGAGTCTCCCTGGGGCTCGCGCAGCGCCCGCGGCAGGTGCTCGAGCTCGATGGACGCGCCGGCAGCCAGGGCGGCCGCGGTCGTGATGCACTGCTCCAGCTCGCGCACGTTGCTCGGCCAGGCGTGACGCGCCAGCGTGCGCAGCGCGTCCGGTTCGATCGAGGCGCGGTCGCCGCCCGGGCAGCCGGCGAGCAGGGTCGCGACCAGCAGGCCGAGGTCGTGCCGCCGAGCCGAGAGCGCGGGCAGCTCGAGCTCGAATCCGCTGAGCCGGGCCAGCAGGTCCGCGCGGAACTCTCCGCGCGCCACGGCCTGCGGCAGGTTGCGGTGCGTCGCCGCGATGCACCGCAGGTCGACCTCGAGCACCTGCGCGCTGCCGACCGGCTGCACCTCGTGCTCCTGCAGGACACGCAGCAACGCCGCCTGGGACGGCAGGGGAAGGTCTCCGATCTCGTCGAGGAACAGGGTGCCTCGATCGGCGGCGCGCACGAGGCCCGGCTCGTCGCGGGTGGCTCCCGTGAAGGCGCCCTTGCGGTGTCCGAACAGCTGCGACTCGACGAGCGGCGCCGGGATCGCGCCGCAGTTGACCGCGACGAAGGCGCCCGGGCGTCCGCTGAGCGCGTGGGCCGCACGAGCGACCACCTCCTTGCCCGAGCCGGTCGGTCCACCGAGCAGGATCGGCACGGTCGATAGCGCCGCGCGGCCGAGCCGCTCGAAGGGCGCGGCGAGCTGGAAGTCCAGCGTCTCGAGCCCCTTGGCCGGTGCGCGCAGCTCGCTGCCGTCCACGTCCTCGGCCCCCGAGGCCTCGGCGGGCAGCTCGCTCCGGAACAGGAAGAGCGTGTGTCCGAGCTGGAAGACGGCCCCGTCCTCGAGCGCCCTCCGCGCGACGGGCTCGCCCTCGAGCAGGACGCCGTTCTTCGATCCCGCGTCCTCGAGGTGCCAGCCGCTCGGCTCGAGCACCAGCCGCGCGTGAACCGACGACATCCGGAGGTCCGGCACGCTCAGCCGGAGCTCGCGGCCCTGCCGCCGCCAGGCGCGCGACGTCCCGCGTCCGAGCTCGACCTGGCTGACGCCGCCGAGGAGGTGGCGGGTCGACCCCGAGAGGGGCCGCGCGCCTTCGAGCAGCAGGAAGAGCTGAGGCGTGGGGACCAGGCGGTCCGCTCGCCTCGACGCCACCGCCATCGACAGGGTCTCCATGCTCGTCACGCCCAATCTGCGCGCGACCGGGGACGCCGGCGCGGCGCGGATGGCACCATTGTACGCTCTGGGCGTGCTCGCGAGGTTCTGGCGACTGTGCGCTCCCCCGCCCGGGACCGCGGTGTTCGGGGAGGCGCAGGCTCGCTCCGCGTTCGCGTTTCGCGCCACCGTGATCTGCGTGGCGATGGCGCTCGACGCGATGCTCCTCTTCGGGCTGCGCGGCGCGCCGCACGTGCGACCGGACGTGCTCACCGGCTTCGCGGTCACCAACCTGTCCATCCTGGCCCTCGATCTCGGGCTCTCGATCGCCTGGCTCCGACGACCGGGCCCACGGTATCGCCTCGCGCTCCTGGTCGCGGCGCTGCTCGAGCTCGTCAGCGTGATGGTGTGGATCCAGGTGACGGGCACCGTCTCCAGCTACTTCATCTCCGGCGCCGTGGCGCTGCTCATGATCTACCGGGCCGGCTTCGACTACTGGACCGGGCTCTGCGCCTTCGTGGCCGCGGTGAGCCTGCACGTCGGCGCCTTCGCGCTCGACGAGCTCGGCGTCCTGCGACCGGCGGCGCTGTTCGACGGCGAGCTCGGCGCCGTCTACGCCGTGCCTGGCTACCGGGCGGCTGCGCTCGCGTCGATCCTCGGGACGTACCTCTTCGCGTTCGTGGCCGGGGGATACTTCGAGATCGCGCTGAGCACGCGCAGCCCCTCGGCCGCCATCTACGAGGCCCTGCACCTCCACCCACCGCCGCCGAGCTCGCTGCGCGAGCTGCCCCTCGGGATCGACGCCGTGCTGGCCGTGGCGCTGGCCAAGCAGCCCGGGCAGCGCTACCAGCAGGCCGGAGAGCTGGCGCGCGATCTGGCGCTGGCGGTGGCGGGCCGGCTGCCCGAGGCCGTCCTCGCGCGCGCGGCGAGCCTGCAGCGAGCGCCCGAGGCGCGGACGATGTCCATGCACGCGGGCGGCGTGCCGCGCGACCCCGCCAGCTGACGGGGCGGGCGACACTGTTTCGAACCATGTGTCGTTCGCGCGACCCGCCCGGGCGCGTGATTCCGCGCGGTTCGCGCTGGATTCTCGGGCTGATCGTGGCGATCGCGGCCCCGGCGCGCTGGTACGGGAGGTGCTCTGGCACCGGGTCACCCAAGGAGGTGTCCCATGTCGCTCCGTGCTCTCAGCTACGGCATCAACCTCGTGTGGTACTAGCCATGACCCCCTCGAACCTTGGATTCCGCTCCGCCGCGGTCCTCCTCGCCGCCCTGCACCTCGGGTGCGGCGTGGAGCAAGCCCCCGCCCCCATCGGCGCCGAGGGGCACGCCATCGCAGGAAACGCGGCCCTGCGCGACGAGGCCGTCGACGCGCCCTGGCGGATGGAGCCGCGCCCGGTGCGCTACCCCTGCGGCTTCTCGCGCTACACGCCGCGCTTCTGCACGGGCTGGGAGTACCCGCCCATCCCGATCCAGATCAGCATCCACGACGAGAACCTCTACTCGGTCTACGGCCGCACCTACTACCAGGTGCGCGACTTCCTCTCGCTGCGCATCACCGAGCGCGACGGGGACACGGGCGCGACCGTGACGACGGACGTGCCGTTCTCGGAGCTCCACGAGGTCGAGCGAACGGTGCCGAACTGGCCGGTCGGCAGCACGTACGCGCCGCTCCGGCGCGTGTGCAACCGGACGCGCGGCGAGGACTGCTCGGGCATGGCCCGCGTGGACGACACGAGCGAGTGGCACGCCACGTACTTCTACCGGCCGCGGCAGGTCACGCCCGGCAAGGACGTGGAGCTCGAGGTCAACTGGACGGGCTCCGCCGTGCAAGGCGACGGGGTGTGGCCCATGCCCAAGTGGGGCCTGCGCGTTCACCTCGGCGAGGCGCCCCTGCCGAAGTTCGGCGCCGACTGGGCGTATGGCGATCTGCACTATCACTCCCAGGGCACGGACAACGAGGGCGAGTCCGCGTACTCGTACCGGGGCGTGATCCAGGCCATGCGCGGGCTCGGGCTCGACTTCGTGTTCGCGACCGATCACGCGTCGGACAGCGCGCAGGCCACGGCGGTGCGCAACGTCCGCCTCGACATCGGGTTCGGATTTCCCCTCCTCGGCGGGCACCTGTCGCTGTACGCCAAGGACCTCTGGAAGCAACCGCTGTTCGACGCGCTTCGAGACATGAGCCTCGAGCGATTCCGGTGGGCGTTCGACGTCGTGGCGGAGGCGAACCGGGATGCGCTCTGGGGCCCGATGGCCGGCCGCCTGTCCTCGACGAACTTCGCGCCGCAGCTCTTCCTCGGGGGCGAGGTCGACGTGGTGCCGGAGATCGACGGCACGGAGCTCCCGCCCAGCCTGATCCGGTTCGGCAACGGCCGGACGTACAACTACCTGTCCGCGTGCGCCGACCTGCCCGAGGAGATGTCGTCGCTGGAGGAGTACGCCGACATCCGCGTCTGCCCGAACGGCGCGGGCATCGATCTGCTCCAGCAGATCCCGGGCGAGTCACGCTGGCTCATCAAGGACGTCCAGGGCATCGGCGAGCTGGAGGTGGCGCGGCAGCACCTGCTCCACCTGCCGACGCCCGGCCAGCGCGACGCGTTCGTCTCGAGCCGGACGTCCCTCTACGGCGGCGCCACGCGGCGCCTCGGCGCCGTGATGCGCGACGACTACGCGACCGCCGGAAAGGGCCTGGCCTTCCTCGCCCACCCGCTGGCCGGATCGACCGGTCGCGGGCTCGGGCGCCTCGGACCGGACCTCATCCCCTACTCGCACGCTCAGCTCGCCGACGCCTTCGCGAGCCCCCACGTGGTCGGGCTGCAGCTCTGGAACGAGGACGTCCGCCTGCGCACGGAGACGCAGCGGCCGCGCTCCGGCGAGCTCGGCGGCAGCACGCTCTACACCATGGCGGGGATCTGGGGCGAGTCGCCGCCGATCCCGGAGATCTACGGGTCGCTGCACCACGGCACGCGGGCGTGGGACGACGTCAACCTCTGGGGCCTCGACGCGCGCCGGACGAGCACGCTGCCGTGGCTGGCGCAGAACCAGCCGCGTCGCTGGTTCATGGCCGGCGGCTCCGATGCGCACGGCGATCTGAACTTCCGGCGCGAGGGCGCGCTCGACGGCGTCAGCGCCGTCACCGACACGGCGATCGGCAAGCCGCGAAACCTGGTGCAGGCGGGCTCACCCGCCGGCCCCCCGCTCGCGGCGACGGCCGGGCCCTCGGCCCAGCCGTTCACCCAGACGCAGATCACCGGGGCGCTGCAGAACGGTCACTTCGCGGTGACGGACGGCCCTGCCGTGCGCATCGCCATCGATCGCAACGCAAGCGGCGTCATCGACGAGGGTGACACCATGATGGGCGACGTCCTGGATCAGGAGGTGACGATCTACGCGAACCAGAGTGGCCTCATCCCGGTGCTGGTCGAGTGGAAGTCCACGCCCGAGTTCGGCCCCGTCGAGCGCGTCGACCTCTACGTCGGGGCGCACTCGACCGCGCTCGGCGCGAGCGCCGTGTACGCCGCGCCCGATCACGGCGTCCGGCGTCCGGAGGATCCGCAATCCACGGCGGGCTCCCGCTCCTACTTGCCGAACGGCGTCGTCGGCGCCTCCGGGGGCGTCACGGTCATGGGGGACGGCTACTGGCGCGACCCGCGGGCCGGCCAGCTCGACAGCCTGTCGCGCTCGTTCGCCTCGACCGGGGGCAGCTATGGCGGCACGCTGCGATTCCTGCTCTCTGCCGACTCGTTCAGGGTCGGACGGCTCGAAGAGCCGCGCACGATCGTCTCGCCCGCCGCGCCCGACCGCATGTTCTTTCGCGCCTTCGTCCGGACCCGACCCAAGGAGACCGATCCGGCCAAGTGCACGGGCTCGGCGCTCCCGCTTCACCAGGGGAAGTGCATCGCGCGGATCGCGTTCTCGAATCCGGTGTGGCTCGTCCAGCACGTCCTCATCCCGCACTGGCCGCGCTGACCCCCCCGAGCCACTCTCGACTTGAGCGGGTGACCCGACGCCGCGAGCCTGCCCGGCATCCGGGAGCGCGCGCTCGGCCCCGGCCCGGTCGACAAGGCGGCCCAGCAGCTCCTCTTCGAGTACGCGCTCACTCCCGCCTGAGGGAGGCCGTGTCTGCACTCGCGCTGACCGAGGATCCACCATAGGAGGCAACTGACCGGCTGTGACCGCGACCTGACGCTCGGGCCCGAGGTGCCGCAGGAGCTGGCGGTCCTGCAGTCGCTGGACGAGCGCCGCGACGACTCACGGAGGCGGCGGAGGCGCCTGCGGGAGCTCGACGGTGAAGGTGCTGCCGGCGTCGGGGGCGCTGTGCACGCCGACCGTACCGCCGAGCGCCTCCACGATGAGCCGCACGATGTAGAGGCCGAGACCGAAGCCGCCGTAGTGCTCGCGGGGGACGGCGCGCTCGAAGCGCTCGAAGATCCGGGGCTGGCGATCGAGCGGGATGCCGATGCCGTGATCGCGGACGACCAGGCGCGCGCGCCCGGCCGCTTCGTCGACCGTGACCTCGATCGGGCGGCGCGCGCCGTACTTGATCGCGTTCGCGAGCAGGTTCGAGAGGATCTGCTCGAGGCGGCCGGCGTCCCACAGGCCCGTGACCGGCGCGCCGGCATGCAGCGTGAGCGCGCAGCCTGCGGCGAGCGCCTCGTGCTGGAAGGTCGAGACGACGTCCCGCGCGATCGCCGCCAGGTCGACCGGCGCGCGCACGACCTCGAGGCGGTCGGCGTCGAGGCGCGCCACGTCGAGGAGCAGGTCGACCAGGCGGCGCAGGCGGCGCGTCTGCCGCTCGGCCGTCGTCAGCATGTCGATGAACGCCGGGGAGATCTCGGTGCCCTGGCGCGCGAGCCGCAGCGTCGCCTGCACGGCGAACTGCAAGGAGGTGAGCGGCGTGCGCAGCTCGTGCGAGGCGACGGCGACGAACTCGTCGCGCACGCGCACCGCGCGCTGCTCGTGCTCGTAGCGCCGAGCGCTCTCGATCGCGAGCGCCGCGCGCTCCGCGATCTCGACGACCAGCTGGCGATCCTCGTCGTCGAGCGGTCGATCGCCCGCGATCGCGAACGAGCCGATCACGCGGTCCTCGATCAGGAGCGGGACGACCAGGAGCGACGTGAAACGGAAGCGCTCGAGGTGCGGCCAGTAGGCCGGTGGGGCCGTCGCGCGCAGCTGCTCGAGCGAGATCTCGGGGAGCACGACGGGGCGCTTGGACTCGACCAGCTCGCGGTAGTAGCCCTTTACGGGCTGCCGCGGCTCCGTCGCCATGAGCTGCTGCGCGAGCGCGGAGGCCTCGGGGTCGCGGTGATGCACCGCCACGACGTCGAGCCACTGGCCGTCCTCGGAGAGCAGTCGCAGCCCGCACGCGCTCGCGGTCACCTCGCTGACCGTGCGGACGATGACCTGGCGCACCGCGGTCGAGTCGAGGCGCGCCCCGGCGAGCGCCTGGGACACCTCCGTGAGGATCGTGAGCCGCCGCGCGCTCCGCTGCGCCTCCAGCTCGCGGCGCTTGGATTCGGTGACGTTCTGGACGACGAACTGCAGCGCCGGCTGACCATGGAAGACGGTCTTCGAGAGCACCGAGGAGTACCAGAGCGTCTCGCCACGCCTGGAGACGAAGCGGTTCTCCAGGCGATCGGAGATGCGGCGATCGGTCGCGACGAAGTCGGCGATGAACTGCGCGACACGCGGCGCGTCGTCGGGGTGCAAGAGGTCGTTGTCCTGCTGCCGCATCTGGAAGTCGGCCGCCGTGTAGCCGGTCTGCTCCTCGAGCGCGTGGTTCGCGTAGATCATGCGCGACGACGCGTCGGTGATGAAGACGATGTCCGGCGAGCCGTCGACCAGGGTGCGATAGCGCGCCTCGCTCTCGCGCACCGCGGCGTCGGCGTCGCTCCTCGCCGTCACGTCGCGCGCCTCCACGACGAGCCCGCGCGCGCCGTCGACTTCGAGCGGGACGGCCGACAGGCCGAGCACGCTGCTCCCCGCGCCGCACTCGAGCTCCATGAGCTGGCTCTGGCCCGAGCGCACCTCGCCGATCCCGCGGAGCAGCGCCCCGCGCGCGGGGCCGGGGTCGAAGAAGCGCTCGCACGCCTCGTCGAAGCGGGCGCCGCAGGCGAAGCGGTCGGCCGGGTCGAGCCGGGCCCACGCCGCGTTCCGCCAGCGCACGGCGCCAGCGCCATCGACGATGGCCAGGCTCTGCGGCAGCGCGTCGAGCACCGCCCAGGGCGCGATCGACGGAGGATGGAGCTCCACGTGCGCATGATCCGCCAAGGCCGCGGCCAGCACAACCCGACGCTCGCCTTCAGCGTCGAGTCATTTCTGCAGCAAGCGCATAGCTCGCGTCCCGGGTCGCGGGGCAGGGGGCGCCATCGGACGAACCCGACCTCGTATGCGCCTGCACGAATCCGTCGCCACGCCTCCGCCCCGCGGAGTCCACGTGGCCCCTTGACGCGCTGCCGGGCGCTTCCCCTTATCGATTGACGAGGACCGCCAGCGCGTGCGCGACGGTCATCGTGAACGCGATCCCGACCATCAGGGTGAGGAAGAACCGGGGACTGTGTGCCGGATACATCAGGGACCTCCAGCGTCAACCAATGCGGCACCAGTGCAGCTATGGTGCCGGAAGAAAGACCAGCTTCCTCGAGCGTGTGCAGGGCGCCCACCCGGCGTGCGCACGCCGTGCGCACAGCAGCCGGGCGCGCGCGATGGGCGCAAGGGTTTGAGAAGACAGGGGAGGGCTCTGGCTCGTTCTGCGCACGACGATTCACCCGGGATGGCACGGAGGGCGGCACCGAGCTGACGCCGGTTCCGGTCCGCCAATCACCCACAGAAGGGAGTGCGCATGGGCAACTACCAGGGCTTCCGGACGGCGGAGCGAATCGAGCAGGTGTGCGCCCAGATCTACAGGGCGCTCGCCAATCGCTTTCGGGCCCTGCCGGCCGAGGCGGCGCTGTTCGAGCGGCTGGAGGCCGAGGAGATCCAGCACGCCTTGCGCGTACGTTCGTTGTTCTCCCAGTATCGCGCGTCCTCGCAGGAGTTCAGGGACGTCCGGCTCGACCAGAAGGCGCTCGGCCGCATGCTGACCGATGCGGAGGGCTTCCTCGCCAGGATCCTCGGTGCCGACGTCATCGACCTGGCCACGGCGCACCGCACGATGGTCGATCTCGAGGAGCAGCTCGGGGCGACGCACGCGCAGGTGATCGCCCAGAACGCCAACCCGAGCATCCGGCGCTTCTTCGCATTGCTGGCGGAGCAGGATCGAGCCCACAACGCCCTCCTCGCCACACACACTGCGAGGGCCTGAGGGCGCCCCATCGTCAGCGGCTGGCGCGCAGTCGCTCCCGGAGGATGGCGCGCAGGCCGTCCAGGTCGAATGGCTTCTCCAGAGTCGACCTCGGTCGCCCGACATGGACGCCGTCAGACGCGCATTTTCGGCCGTTCATGCGCCCAGCCCGCACCGCGCCGAACAACGTGCGTGCGATCTGACCGTCGACCCGGCCGACGCAGCCGAGGTGTGCACGGTGTGCGCACCGAGGCGGACCGTGCGCGCACGCCTGCGCACCGTGTGGGGGCATGCCAAGCCCACGGACTTGCTCGTGTGCAGCCTGGCCCGCGCGGTGCTGAAGCGAGAGGTCAGGAGGGACCCATGCCGCTCGACCATCTGGCCCTGGTAGACGACGACGACGCGCTTCGGGCGCTCGCGGGGATCTGTCTGCGGCAGATCCCCGGCACGCGCGTCTCCTGCTCGGCCTCCGGGGCCGAGGCGCTCGAGCTGGCGCGGCGGGATCCTCCCGATCTCCTGCTCCTCGACGTGCAGATGCCGGGCATGGATGGCTTCGAGGTGCTGGCGCAGTGGCGCGCCGACGGAAGGACCGCCGGCATCCCGGTGGTGCTTCTGACCGCGAGCACGCCGGACACCCTCGACCCCTCCTCGCTCGAGCGCCTTGGCGTGATCGGCGTCATCGGAAAGCCGTTCGACCCGCGTGCGCTCGCCGCGACAGCGCGGCGCCTCTGGTCGAGCTGGGCCTCCACGAGCCCGAAGGAGAGCTGACATGGGGCGCGAATCGTTGGTCAGCAAGCAGCTCGTGAACCGCTGTTGCACCTGGCTGCGGAGGATCGGGGTCCGGCCGGACACCCCACCCGAGCTCGCCACGCGTATCGTCACCGCCAATGCCGCCTTCGTGCTCGGTGCCGCCGCGGCTCTGGCGATCTGCACCATCGGGGGGATGAAGGGCCTCCACGCGTCGTCGATGGCGGGTGCGACGCTGCCCCTGCTCATGGGCGTGGGGCTGATCGCGATGTCGCGAGGGCACCACCTGTTCGCCAGGGTCTGGCTCACCGTCGCTGCATCGGCCACCACGCTGCTCGTGGCGCGGGTGGCGGACCCGGCGCTCGTGATCGCGGTGCCGTTCATCCTCGCGGTGCTTCCGTCCTTGGTGCTCCTACCGGCAGAGCGGATCGCCCTCGGCGTGAGCGGGCTCGCAGCATCCGTGGCCGCTGCGGGCGTCTTCTGGAGCTCGGTGGACCTCTCGTCTCCGGCCGCTCTCCTCGAGGCGATCACGTGCACGTCTGCCTTTGGCGTGCTCCAGGCCCTGCAGTGGACGAGCGCCCGCGCGCGCGACGCCGACTTCCAGGCGCTGCGGGCCGCCAAGCAGCGAGCCGACGACGCTGCGGAGGCGCGCAGCCAGTTCCTGGCCAACATGAGCCACGAGCTGCGGACCCCGCTCGGTGCGGTCATCGGCTACGGCGATCTGCTGGTGAACCCGAGCCTCGGGTTCGAGGAGCGACGCGACATCGTCTCGGTGCTCCGGCGCAACGCCACGCACCTCATCGAGGTGGTCAACCAGGTCCTCGACCTCTCCAAGATCGAGGCCGGCCAGCTGCTGGTCGACCGGCAACCGGTCTCGCTCGCGCAGATCGTGGAGGACGTGGCGTCGGTCATGCGCGTGCAAGCGGCCAAGAATCAGCTCGAGCTGCGCGTGGAGTACGCGTCGTGGCTCCCGGTGACGATCGAGAGCGACCCGTTCCGCATCCGACAGATCCTGATCAACCTCGTCGGCAACGCCGTCAAGTTCTCGCAACGCGGCAGCGTGATCCTGCGCGCCTCCATCGACGAGGGCGCGCCCTTGCCCTTGCAGCTCGACGTGGTCGACACGGGGGTAGGCATCGCCCCGGACCGCATCGAGCGCCTGTTCGAGCCCTTCACGCAGGAGGACGCGTCGACCCAGCGCAAGCACGGCGGTACCGGCCTCGGCCTGGCGATCTCCCGCCGCCTCGCGCGCCTGCTCGGCGGTGAGCTCGAGGCGCAGAGCGAGCCCGGCCACGGCAGCACGTTCTCGCTGCGGCTGCCGGCGACCAGGGAAGAGCTGAGGGTGACGAGCGACCCCAGCGCTCACGTGCGCGCCTCGAGTGGCCCGGAGGCGCGGGCCCAGGTGCGCCTGGATGGCGTTCGGATCTTGCTGGCCGAGGACTTCGTCGATGCCGCTCGCCTGCTCAGGCTCCACCTCGAAGGCCGTGGCGCCAGCGTGGTCTGCGTCGGCGACGGCTCCATCGCCGTCGAACGGATCAGCGCGGCGGCAGGTTCTTCCGATCGCTTCCACATCGCGCTCATGGACATGCAGATGCCGACGATGGACGGCTACGAGGCCACGCGCACCTTGCGCGCCGCGGGTCATGGCTTGCCGATCGTGGCGCTCACCGCGCACGCGATGTCGGGCGATCGGGAAAAGTGCGTGGCTGCCGGCTGCTCCGGCTATGTCACCAAGCCCGTCGAGATCGACCTGCTCGCGGCCGAGATCCGCCGGCTCCTGCCGGCCAAAGAGCAGGGCGCAGCGGCCGCTGCCCCCGAGGGGGACGAGCTCGGGGCCGCCCTGGAGCAGCTCTCGAAGCAGTTCGAGGGCGAGCTGCCGGACGCCCTCGGAACGATCCGGCTATCGGTGCAGCGCGGCGAGCTCGATTGCGCGCGCCGGGTCGCGCACAAGCTCGCGGGAGGCGCTGGGATGTTCGGTCACGCCGACGTGGGCACGGCGGCGCGCGCGCTCGAGCAGGCCATCTGCACCGACCAGGCACACCACGTGATCGACGAGGCGCTCGGCCAGCTCGAACGCAGCATTCCGCGCGCGCTCGCGCGCTGACGCGTGGGCGCCTGCTCTCCTTCAACTGCGATCTCGTCCAGGGCTATCTGCTCGCCCGACCGGGCTCCCCGTCCGAGATCGAGCCGCTCCTGCTCCAGGCCTGGTCACCGAAACGGTGAGGATGAAGCCAGCGGCCTGGCTCACCATTTTTCGTTGCCCCGAGAACTAACGGAAATCCGCACAAGTCGTTGAATTCATTGACCTGCGCGAGCCGGTTCCCGGAGAATCAGTCGGGGGTTGGCGACGATGGACTGGCTCGAAGGCGGAGGAGCGATGGGCGCGCTGATCCGCGCGACGGACTGGTCGAAGACCGGCCTGGGTCCCCCCGCGTTGTGGCCTCGGAGCCTCAAGACCATGCTCGGCGTGGTGCTGGGAAGCAGGTTCCCCATGCTCCTCTGGTGGGGACCAGACCTGCTGCACCTCTACAACGACGCCTACCGGCCGATCCTCAGGGACAAGCATCCGGCGTCGCTGGGCGCACCGGCGGAGAGGGTCTGGGCCGAGGTCTGGGACGTCGCGGGCCCGCTCGCCCGGAGCGTGCAGGACGGAGGTCCGGCGACCTGGACCGAGGACCTCCAGCTCTTCATCCACAGCGGGACCATGGCCGAGGAGACGTACTTCACGTTCTCCTACAGCCCGGTCCCAGACGACGACGGCCGCGTCGGGGGCATCCTCAATACGGTTCAGGAGACCACGGAGAAGGTCCAGGGCGAGCGTCAGATCCGGATGCTGCACGACCTGGTCGCCCGCGCCTCCGCAGCCGGCTCCGAGGAAGCCGCGCAGCGGATCGCGGTCGAGGTCCTCGCGGCAAACGAGCTCGATGTCCCCTTCGCCCTGATCTACTCCCTCGATGAAGGGGCCAGCTCGCCGAGGATGTGCGCCGCGAGCGGGTGCGTGGATCCGGGCGGCTGCCGCTGGCCACCCGGCGGGGTGCCGCCGAGCGCGACCGAGGTGGTTCTCGATGACCTCGCGTGCTTCGGCACGCTCCCGGAGGGGCGGGGGGGCGCGCGCCCTTCGCGCGCGATCGTCTTGCCGCTCAGGCCGCCAGGAGAGGCGTCGCCGCGTGGTTGGCTGGTCGCGGGCATCAGCCCGCACCGGGCCCTCGACGAGCGCTATCGCCGGTTCTTCAGAGCCGCCGCCGACCAGGTCATGAGCGTCGTGGCCAATGCGCGCGCCCAGGGGGCCGAGAAGAAGCGCCTTCAGGCGCTCGACGAGATCGACCGCGCCAAGACGACGTTCTTCTCGAACGTCAGCCACGAGCTCCGCACGCCGCTCACCCTCATGCTCGGCCCAGCGGAGGACGCCTTGTCCTCGCCCGAGGGATCGCTCGGCGGCGAGGCGCTCAAGATGGTCCATCGGAACGCCCTTCGCCTGATGAAGCTCGTCAACACGCTGCTCGACTTCGCGAGGATCGAGGCGGGCCGCATGCAGGCGTCGTACGAGCCCTGCGACCTCGCCGCGCTGACGACCGACCTCTCGAGCTCCTTCCGCTCGGCCATCGAGCGCGCCGGCCTGGTCTTCGACGTGCGCTGCGAGCCCCTGCCCGAGCTCGTTCACGTCGATCGGGACATGTGGGAGCGCATCGTCCTCAACCTGCTGTCGAACGCGCTCAAGTTCACCTTCGAGGGATCGATACGGGTCTCCATGGGCTGGCTCGGCGATCGCGCCGAGCTCCGCGTGAGCGATACGGGCACGGGCATCCCGGCCGAGGAGCTGCCCCACCTCTTCGAGCGATTCCGGCGAGTGCAGGGCGCGAGGTCGCGCACCCACGAGGGCTCGGGGATCGGGCTCGCGCTCGTGCACGAGCTGGTGCGCCTGCACGGAGGCAGGGTCGGAGTGGACAGCGAACCGGGTCGAGGCACCTCCTTCACCGTCAGCATCCCGCGCGGGACTGCCCACCTCGCGGCGGATCGCGTCCGCGCGGAGCCGTCGGCACCCCGCCCGACAGGGACGGCAAACCCGTTCGTCGAGGAGGCGCTGCGCTGGACGGGCGTGCTCCCGACCGAAGAGGTCGCACCGTGTGCGCGGCAGGGTGAACCGAGCGCGCGCATCCTGGTGGTCGACGACAATGCCGATCTGCGCGACTACATCGCGAGCCTGCTGACGCCGCAGTACGCGGTCGAGACCGCACCGGACGGCCAGGCGGCGCTCGAGGCGGCGATGCGGGAGCGGCCCGACCTCGTCCTCACGGACGTCATGATGCCGCGCCTCGATGGCTTCGGCTTGCTGCGAGCGCTGCGCGAGACGCCGTCCACGCGCGAGGTGCCGGTCATCGTCCTGTCTGCGCGAGCGGACGAGTCTTCGGTGGTCGACGGCGTCGGCTCCGGCGCCGACGATTACCTCGTCAAGCCGTTCGCCGCGCGTGAGCTGGTGGCTCGCGTCCAGGCCCACGTGAGCCTGGCCCGCATCCGCCGCAGATGGGCCGCCGAGCTCGAGCGCGCGCGCGACGAGGCGGAGGCGGCGAACCGCGAGCTCGAGGCGTTCAGCTACTCCGTGGCGCACGACCTGCGCGCGCCGCTGCGCAGCCTGGACGGCTTCTCCCAGGCGCTGCTCGAGGACCACGCCGATCGGCTGGACGAGGAAGGTCAGGAGTTCCTGCGCTACGTGCGCGAGTCCGCGCAGCAGATGGGGCAGCTCATCGACGGCCTCCTGACGCTGTCCCGGGTCACACGCAGCGAGCTCCAGCTCGAGCGAGTCGTGCTCAGCGACCTCGCGCAGCGGACCATCGCGCGCCTGCGCAGGACCCACCCCGAGCGCGCCGTCGACGTCGTCCTCCAGGAGGGGATGCTCGGAACCGGCGATCGCCGCCTCCTCGCCGTCGTCTACGACAACCTGCTCGGGAACGCGTGGAAGTTCACCGCGCGGCGCGAGCACGCGCGGATCGAGGTCGGGGCGAGCCCCGGGCAGGACGGGCGGTGCGTGTACTTCGTCCGCGACAACGGCGCCGGATTCGACATGGCCTTCGCGGGCAAGCTCTTCGGCGCCTTCCAGCGCCTCCACGGCGCCGGCGAGTTCGAGGGCACGGGGATCGGGCTCGCGACCGTGCAGCGCATCATCCGACGCCACGGTGGGCGAGCGTGGGCCGAGGGAGAGGTCGGCCGAGGCGCGACCGTCTACTTCACCCTGGGTGACATGGAGAGCGACGCATGAACAACCGGATCATCCTCCTCGTCGAGGACAACCCCAAGGACGAGAAGCTGACCTTGCGCGCGCTCAAGAAGAGCAACGTGCTCAACCCCGTCGTGGTGGCCCGCGACGGCGTGGAAGCGCTCGACTACCTGTTCGCGCGCGGCGCGCACGCGGATCGTGTCCAGGATTCCCTGCCGCAGGTGGTGCTGCTCGATCTCAAGCTGCCCAAGGTCGACGGGCTCGAGGTCCTCAGGGTCATGCGGGCCAGTGAACAGACGAGGCTGCTTCCCGTGGTCGTCCTCACCTCCTCCAACGAGGAACAGGACCTCGTGCGCAGCTACAGCCTCGGCGCCAACAGCTACGTGCGCAAGCCGGTCGACTTCGTGCAGTTCACCGAGGCGGTGCGGCAGCTCGGGCTCTACTGGCTCGTCCTCAACGAGACGGCCCCGCTCGGCAGGCCTGGCCGATGAAGCGCCCGCTCCGGCTGCTCCTCGTGGAGGACGTCGAGCGGGACGCGCGGCTCGTGGTGCTTCACCTGCAGCGTGGCGGGTTCGACGTGTCCTTCGAGCGCGTGGACACGGCCGAGGCCATGGCCGCGGCGCTGGCGCGACAGGAGTGGGATCTCATCATCTCGGACTACTCCATGCCTGCCTTCAGCGCTCCGGCAGCGCTCGCGCTGCTCGAGCAGCACAGGATCGACCTGCCCTTCATCATCGTCTCCGACAGCATCGGCGAGGAGACTGCGGTCGCGGCGATGCGCGCCGGCGCCCACGACTTCATGGCCAAGGGGCAGTTCGCCCGGCTCGTGCCAGCGGTGGAGCGGGAGCTCCGCGATGCCGCGCTCCGGATCGAGCGCACCAAGATGCAGAACCAGCTCCTCATCGCCGACCGCATGGCCTCCGTGGGAACGCTCGCGGCCGGCGTGGCCCACGAGATCAACAACCCGCTCGCGGCGCTCATCGCCAACCTCGACTTCGCGACCCAGGATCTGATCGCGCAGCAGAAGCACGAGCTCCTGCCGCCGCTGCAAGACGCGCAGGAATGCGCCGAGCGCATCCGGCTCATCGTGCGCGACCTCAAGGTGTTCTCGCGGTCGGACGAGGAGGCCCGGGGCCCGGTGGACGTGCAGCGGGTGCTGGAGTCCTCGTTGCGAATGGCCTGGAACGAGATTCGCCACCGCGCGCGTCTGGTCAAGGACTATGGGGACGTCCCGCCGGTGGACGGCAACGAGGCCCGGCTGGGCCAGGTCTTCCTGAACCTCATCGTCAATGCGACGCAGTCGATCGAGGAAGGCGCCGCGGAGGACAACGAGATCCGGATCGTCACGCGGCGGGGAGCCGACGGTGGCGTCGTGGTCGAGGTGCGGGACACCGGATGCGGCATCCCGGAGTCGGCGTTGCCGCGGATCTTCGATCCGTTCTTCAGCACCAAGCCCATCGGCGTCGGGACGGGGCTCGGCCTCGCGATCTGCCACCGCATCATCACCGCCCTCGGCGGTCAGATCACCCTCGAGACCCGCGTCGGCGTCGGCACCGTCTTCCGCACGAGCCTCCCCGCCAGCGTGAGCGATCAGGCGCGCACCCTCACCGCGCCCGCAGCCTCCGTCCCCGGTGGCAAGGCGCGCGTGCTGGTCGTCGACGACGAACCGCTCATGGGCTCGGCCATCCGGCGCGCGCTCTCGTCCGAGCATGACGTGGTCGTCGTCAAGGGGGCGCGTGAGGCCCTCGGCCTCCTTTCGAGCGGCGAGCGCTACGACGCCATCCTGTGCGACCTCATGATGCCCGAGATGACCGGGATGGATCTGCACGCGGAGCTCGTGCGGACGGGGTCTTCGCTCGCCGGGCGCATGATCTTCATGACCGGCGGCGCCTTCACGGCTCGCGCGCGCGAGTTCCTCGACGAGGTCTCCAATCCGCGGCTCGACAAGCCGCTCGACTTCAAGGCGGTCAAGGCCACCCTGCGCGCGCTCGTGCGCTGAGGTGCCTCCGTGCGGGCACCACCCATTGACGAAATGTTCCAGAGAGAGAGGATGACTCCGTGGGAGCCAGGGTGATGGTCGTCGACGACGACGTGGGGTTTGCGCGCACGCTCGAGCGGATTTGCCGGCGCGAGGGCTGCGAGGTCGCGCTTGCGAGCAGCGGCGAGGCCGCGGTGGAGCTGCGGGCCAGGTGGTCGTGTGACGTCGTCATGACCGATCTCCGGATGCCGGGCATCGATGGGATCGAGACCCTGCGTCGCTTGCGCACCCAGGATCCCCACCTGCTCGGCATCGTGCTGACGGGCGACCCGACGGTGGAGAGCGCCGTGGACGCCATGCGATCCGGGGCCTTCGACTACCTGGCCAAGGCGGCCGGGGTCCCGGAGATCGAGGTGAAGCTGCGCCGGGCGCTCGGGGTCGTGGACGTGCGGCGCCGCGCGGAGGCGCTGGTCACGCGGGCGGCGGGGTCCGAGCGCGCCCTCATCGGCGAGCACGCGTCGATGCGGCGGGTGCGCGAGCTGATCGAGCAGGTCGCCCGCACGCCCGCGACACCGGTCCTCGTCCTCGGCGAGAACGGCAGCGGCAAGGAGCTGGTCGCCGGCGCCGTCCACGCGCGGTCGGATCGCGCAGATCGGCCCTTCGTCGCGGTCAACTGCGCCGCCATCCCGCGCGAGCTGCTCGAGAGCGAGTTCTTCGGTCACGAGCGCGGCGCCTTCACGGGCGCCGAGCGGCAGCGCCTCGGCGTGTTCGAGCTGTCGCAGGGCGGCACGCTTTTCCTCGACGAGATCGGCGACATGCCGCTCGAGCTCCAGGCCAAGCTCCTTCGCGTGCTCGAGCAGCGCGAGTACCGGCGCGTGGGCGGCTCCCAGGCGCTGCGGTTCGACGCCCGCGTCATCGCGGCGACCAACCGTGATCTCGAGGAGGAGGTCGCAGCGGGCCGCTTTCGGCGCGACCTCTACTATCGCATCAACGTCTTCCCGATCACGTTGCCGGCGCTGAGCGAGCGGGCGAGCGACCTGCCCATCCTGTGCGAGCACTTCGTGCAGCAGCTGCGACGGTCGCTCGGGCGCGACCTGGAGGGCGTCTCGGAGGACGCGCTGGCCGCGCTGGCAGGCTACGAGTTCCCAGGCAACGTGCGCGAGCTGCGGAACCTGCTCGAGCGGGCGGCGATCGTGGCGAGCGGAACGTGGATCCGCCCCGAGGACCTGGCGCTCCCGGGCGCCCAGGGCACGGCGAGGGCGCCGGTCGCGACCCGGCGCGCTGCCGAGATCGACGATGCGGCCATCGACGCGGCGCTCGAGGCGCAGGCGGGCAACAAGGCTCGTGCGGCCGCGGCCCTCGGGATCTCGCGCTTTGCGCTCCTGCGGCGGCTCCGCGATCGCGGCGGCTGATCGCCGTCAGCGGCGGCCGCGCAGGATGTCGCGGACCAGCTTACGCAGGGCCACCGGATCGAAGGGCTTCTCGAGGCACGGGTTCGGCACCCGATCGAGGAACTCGCGACCTCGCGCCGTGAAGGCGCCTCCGGTGATGAACACCATGCGGCTTGCCTGGTCGGCGTCGATGCGCCGGACCGCCTCGTGGAGCTCCATCCCGCTCATCTGCGGCATCATGAGATCGCACAGGATGACGTCCCATCGCTCCCCGGCCGTCATGCGCGCGACGACGTCGGCGCCCTGGTGCAGCACATCGATGCTGCCCTGTTCGCGCAGCGCGCGCTCGAGCGCCTTCGAGACGCTCGGATCGTCGTCCACGATGAGGAGCCGGCCCGCGACCGGGATCGGTCCGGACTTGGTCGCCGCCTGGTCCTGCCGCTCCTCCGTCAGGGCCGGAAGGATCACCGTGAACGTCGATCCGACGCCCTCGCGGCTGGAGAAGCGGAGCTCACCGCCCAGCGCGGTCACGATGCGCTGGCTGATGGTGAGGCCGAGGCCGGTCCCCATCGCGCGCTCCTTGGTGGTGAAGAACGGGGTGAAGATCCGCGTCTGCGCCTCGGCGGACATCCCGCAGCCGGTGTCCGTGACCTCCGCCACGACCCTTCCGGCGTCGTCCATCCGCAGCGTCACGCGGATCTCGTTCTCCGCGGCGTGCCCCTCGGGGATCGACTGCGCGGCGTTCATCACGAGGTTCAGGAAGACCTGTCCCAGCCGCGACTCGTTGCCCTCGACCGGGGGCACCCGGTCGAGCAGCTTGACGAGCCGCGCGCGGTGTCTGATCTCGTGCCACGCCATCCGCAGCGTCCCCTCGAGCACGCTCCGCAGGTCGATCGGCCCTCGACGCTCCTCCTCGGGGCGCGAGAACATGCGCAGATCTCGGACGATGAGCCGCACGCGCTCGGCCGCCTCCCGCGCGTCGGCCAGCTCGTCCCGCAGATCGGGCGACAGGTGCTCGGGAGGCAGCGCGCTCACCTCACCTTGCGCCAGATCCAGGTTCGCGATGACGGTCGCGAGGGGGTTGTTGATCTCGTGGGCCACGCCGGAGGCGAGGGTGCCCACGGTCACCAGCCGATCGGCGATGAGCAACTGGCTCTCGGTCTGCTTCTTGAGGGTCACGTCGCGCGCGATCACCACCGCGTTCACGATCTGACCCTCGCGACGGATCGGTCCGATGTTGAGCTCGAAGCTGGCCGCCGCGCCGTCGGGGGCCTGGACCGTCGCATCGAGGCTCGAGTGCTCCCCGGTCGCGAAGGCGCGCGCGAGGGCGTCCCGGATCCGGTCGGCCGTCTCTCCCGTCGAGTAATGCGGCCACGTCCTTCCGACGCAGAGCGCCGGGAAGCGGGGGCTCGGCCGGTTGAGGAAGCGGACGGTCCCCTGCGCGTCGACGAGCAGGATGAGGTCGGGGGATTGTTCGACCAGCGCCTGCCATTCGGCGCTCGAACCCCTGGCGAGCGTCTTGCCGAGAGCCACCGCGAGCGCGACCGAGGGCGCGGCGCCCTCGAGGAGCTCGCGGGCCGCGGCGTCGAACGTGCCGGAGGGCCCGGGCGACACCACGACGGCCCCGATCGGCGCGCCGGCGCGAAGGAGGGGGACCAGCAGGAGGGCCTCGGCCCCGAAGGCGTCGAGGAGCTCGCCAGCGTCCGGGGCACGCGCGCGGTCGAGCAGCACCGAGGAGGCCTGGCCGTGGGCTCGGACGAGCGCGTCGATCCGCGGCCATGCGGCCGATTGTCCCTTGATGGCGGTCCAACGGGGGGGAGCGCCGGGATTGACCAGGAAGAGGGCGGCGCGCTCCACGCAGGCCGGCTCGAGCGAGCGTCCGATCGCATGGACGACGGCGGGCTCCACGTCCCTACCGGCGACGATCGCTTCGGACACCTCGGCGAGGATTCGAGAGCTCAAGGCGTGCCTCCCTCCGGCGCCGGCCCGCGGCCGGGCCAGGCGTTCGAAGCTACCACGGCCCCCGCGATGAGCTGGCGCAGGTTGGGCCGGCGAGGCCTGGCGTCAGGAGCGCACCACGGCCATCGACTGGGTCGTCAGCTCGTCGATCGCCATCGCCCGCCACTCGCCGCTCTCGGTGGCTGGCCTCGCCGTGTCGATGAGCGCCTGGAGGCGCTCGACCAGCAGGTCGATGGGGCACGTGCGAGCGACGCAGTCGGCGACGCCGGCGTCGATGGCCGCCCGCAGCGTCGTGCTGTCGATGTCACGGCCCACGCGCATCAGGATCGGCATCTCGGGCACGAGGGCCTGCGCCACCCGACTGACCTCGAGGCCGTCGAGGAGCGGGAGGTCGAGCTCCACGAGCATCAGATCGATGGCGTACGAGTGCAGTCGCGCGATGGCGTCCACCGCGTCCTTCGCCTCCTCGACCAGGAGCCCGCGCCGTTCGGCGGCGCGTCGCACGGCGTGGCGAAGGACGTCGTTTGGATCAGCGATGAGGAGCGTCAATCCGGCGAAGTTCATGGTGTCTCTCCTGTCTTCCGGGGGATGCGAGCTCCATGCCACGGGGAGCTCGTCGAAATCGCCTGCGTGCGGGGACCGTCCGAGGGTGCGCACGCCGTCGCGACCGTGCGCGCACGAGATCGCCTCAGAGCCGGATCCAGACGTCCTGGACCGCCTCCTTGAGGGAGCCGGGGCGCCACGGCTTCTCGACGATCACGTCGCAGAGATCCATCCGCCGTGGCACCGCCTTGCCGGAGACGATGATGCGCGCGCAGAGCGGGGCCACCCGCCGCACCTCGTCGAGCAGGTCGAGGCCGGTCTCGGCGCCCATGTCGAAGTCCGAGACGACCGCACAGATGGACGTGTCCTCGCGGAGGTGCGCGAGCGCCTCGGACACGCTGCCGGCCTGCGTCACTCGGTAGACCTGGCCGAGCTCGCGCCCGAGCGCCCGGCGCACCAGCGGATCGTCGTCGACCACGAGGACCGTTTCTTGGCTGGATGAAGGCATGACTCCAGGCTCTGCAGGACGAGCGCCAGGGACGCGCCTCGGGATTTCGCGTCCCTGCAGGCGCGTGCGGAGGTGTGCCGCGAGGCGCACGCGTGCGCACGGCTCGCCCCGAGGCCTCCCACGGTCGAGCGCGCACTGCGCGCGCACGTCCCCCGAGGGCGGCACCGGCGTGCAAGCTCGCGACTTCCGAGGTCGCGCGCCCGGGTCCATCGGTTGCACTGTCGAACGACCATGAGTGAGCTGAAGACGGTCAGGGTCGAGGTGATCAGGGTGTTGCTCGTCTCGTCCTCGTTCCCTTTGCGATGCGAGCGCGGCGCCCTCCTCGAGAAGCATGGGTTCGCCGTCCTGCATGCCGGCAGCGCCGCCGAGGCCGTGGTCCGCCTCGACTCGCGGGCGATCGACGTCGTCGTGAGCGATGCCGTGCTGCCCGATGCGAGCGGCCTCGACCTCCTCCGCACCCTCCGTGGAGACCAGGAGCGCAGGGTGATCCTCCTCGGCGCGGACCTCGACATCTCGGACGTGCTGGCGGCCATCCACCATGGCGTCTTCGACTACCTGCCCGACATCTGCCTGCCCGACCACCTCCTCGCGGCGCTCCATCGTGCCCGGCAGTCCGTCGAGCGGGAGCGGGGGCAGAAGGCCCACGCCAACCTGGCTCGCCGCCTCGAGTGGTCCCTCCGGGAGCGCGACCGAGAGCTCGCCGAGGCCCGCATCGAGCTCGCCCGTGAGCGCTTTCGCTCGAGAGAGATGCCCGCGATGTCGCCGGTCGCGCTCCGCTCCGCGTCGTAGGCGCGAGGTGCTGCTCAGCGATGATCCACGCTCGCGTCGCCATCGCGATGTTCGATCACGCGACCGATCGGCGCGCGAGCCTTCGCGCACGCGACCGCGCAAGTGATCGATGCGTTGCCGTCCGGACGAGCACGAGCACGTCGGAGCGAAGATCACGCCGACGCGGGCCGCGCCTCCTCGGCGAGGGGTGCGCGATGCACGAACGCCTGAGGCGCCGCCTCCACGCGATCGCGCCCGTGCTGCTTGGCGCGGTACATCGCCGAATCCGCCGCGGCCATGACGTCCGCCAGGCGCAGGCCGTGCTCCGGGCCCATCGCCACGCCGATGCTCACGGTCGCCGCGGTGGTCGCCCCGACGGCGCGCCGGAGGCGCTCGGCGATCGACACCGCCGGCCCGCGCCCGACCCCAGGCACCAGCACCACGAACTCTTCCCCGCCGAGGCGGCCGACGAGGTCGCCGCCCTCCGCGCGCAGCGTCTGCTCGAGCGTGCGCGCGACGCCCTTGAGCAGGAGGTCGCCGGCGCCGTGCCCGAATCGATCATTGTAGGCCTTGAAGCGGTCCACGTCGGCGAACAGCACCGCGTACGTCGCGCCGGGGCCCGCCTGGCGAAGCGCGCACGCGACGCGATGCAGGAAGCCGCGGCGGTTGGGCAGGCCCGTGAGCGCGTCCCGGTGCGCCGCCTCGACGAGCCGCAGGTTGGTCCGGGCCAGCGTGCGCTTCTGCTCGTCGTCCGTCATCTGCAGGAGGCGCAGCGCGCGCTCGAGCTCTCGGTTCTTGCGCTCGAGCTCCGTCGTCAGCGTGTGCCGCTGCACCTCCGTCGTCTGGGCGGCGAACGCGTCCTCGAGCGCGTGTGCGATCTCCGCGGGCCGGAGGGGCTTCTTGAGGAACGCCGCGATGTGGGCGCGGTTGACGGCCTCGATCGTCGTCTCGATGTTCGTGTAGCCCGTCATGAGCACGCGGATGGTCTCCGGCCAGCGCTCGCGGATCTCGCGCAGGAGGTCGCTGCCGGAGCGCTCCGGCATGCGCTCGTCCGACACCACGGCGTCGAAGCGGCGGGCGGTCAGGTGCTCGAGCGCCTGCCGCGGGCCCAGCGCCGTCGTCACGCCGAACTGGCCGCGCAGGCCGCGCTCGAGGGCACGCAGGATCATCACCTCGTCGTCGACCAGCAGGATCTGCCGCACTGGACCGGAGGTCGTCATGTCGCTGGCTCGGGTCATCGTCGTCTCCTTCGTCCGCCGTGGGGTCAGACCGCTGACAGGTGTCGCCGCGCGCCCGGTGCCCGGACCCGCAGGCGCTCGATCAGCTCGAGCAGGGCCCGCATGTCGACCGGCTTGTCGAGGCGTGGCGCCTTGACCTGCTCGAGGAACTCTCTCGCGCGCGCGGTGAAGGCGCCGCCGGTCATGAACACGAACCGCTCGGCGAGCTCGGGCCAGCGCTGCTGCACCAGCGCGTGGAGATCCATCCCCGTGAGGTCCGGCATCATGAGGTCGCAGAGCACGACGTCGAAGCCCCGGTCCCGCTCGAGGAGCTCCAGGGCCGGCCGCCCGCCGAGCGCGCTCTCGACGCGGTGCGGGGCCAGCCGTCGCTGCAGCGCCCGTACGATCGCCGGCTCGTCGTCCACGATGAGGATGCGGGCGGGCTCGACCGGCGCGGCGGCGCGCTTGCCGTCTTGCGGCGCCGTCGCGCCCCGCGCCGCGGGCAGCGACACGGAGACCGTGGTGCCTCTGCCGAGGCAGCTCCTGACCTCGATCCGCCCGCCCAGCGAGGTGATGATGCCGTGGCAGATCGAGAGCCCGAGCCCCGTCCCGATCCCGACGGGCTTGGTCGTGAAGAACGGGTCGAAGATGCGCTCGAGGTGCTCGGGCGCGATGCCGCCGCCCGTGTCCGACACCTCGATGACCACGCGTTCACCCACCTGCGACGTCGAGAGGCGGACCTCGTTGGCCGAGGCGTGCCCGACGGGGATCGCGTGGGCGGCGTTGATGAGGAGGTTCACCACCACCTGGCCGAGCCGGACCTCGTTGGCCAGGACCGGCGACACCGCGCCGTAGTCCCGGCGCAGGTGCGCGCGGTGGCGGAGCTGGTTCCACGCGACGTTGATGCTCGCCTCGAGCACCCCGTGGACCTCCACGGGCTTCTTCTCCTCGCTCTCCGGCCGCGCGAACATCCCGAGGTCGCGCACGATGCGCCGGACCCGCTCGGCGCCCTGAGCCGCCTCGGAGAGCGCGTCGCGCAGCTCCGCCGGCAGGGCGCTCTCGCCCATCGCGTCGATGGACTCGCGCACGAAGTCGAGGTTGGCGATGGCGTACGCGAGCGGGTTGTTGATCTCGTGGGCCACGCCGGCCGCCAGCGTGCCGACCGACGCGAGGCGCTCGGCGCGGATGAGCTGCGCCTGCATCTGCTTGCGCTCGGTGACGTCGCGGACGATGAGCAGCATCGACGGCGCGCCCCGGTAGTCGGTCTGCAGGGCGTTCAGCTCCACGTCGATCGGCGTCCCGTCCAGCCTGCGGAATCGCTCCTCGTGTCGCCGCGACGCGCCCGGCGCGAGGGTCCGTCGGATGCGCTGGGAGATGGTGCTGTCATTCTCGCAGTCGACGAGCTCGGACAGGCGCTTGCCGAGCAGGGCCTCCGCGGAGGGATAGCCGACGAGGCGCACGAGCGCCGGGTTGACGTAGACGAGCCGCGCGTCGGTGTAGACCGCGATGCCGTCGGGCGACTCCTCGATGAGCTGCTGGAAGAGCTGCTCGGACGCGCCCACGGAGTCCTCGAGCCGCTGTTGCTCCGACAGGTCCTCGATCGTGCCGACGTGTCGGATCCCACCCGCGTCATCGGCGAGCGCGACCTCACGCAGGAGGATCGGCCGTGGGCCCGCGGGCCCCTCGAGCCGGAGCCGGCGCACGTACGGGCGGCCGAGCGCGGCCGCGCGCGCGCTCCCGCGGAGGACGGCGGTGCGCTCCTCCGGGGGCACGAGGTCGATGAACGGCAACCCGACGAGCGCCTCCGCGGGCCGGCCGAGGAGCGCCGACAACCGCCGGTTCGCGTGCCGCACGATGCGCGCGCCGTCGAGCTCGTAGGCGCCCATGGAGAGCTGGTCGAGCAAGGCGATGAGAGGCATGCACCTGGCTGGAGCACGCGCCGTGCCGGCGGCCAGCCGCAGCAACCTCGCATCATTTCGGAGCGTTGCCCCCGCGACGAGGAGTGCGCACGCCGAGCGCACGGCGCTGGCTCGGTGCGAGTGGTCCGGGTCGAAGGAGGGCGGTGCGGTCGCCCGTCGTGGCGACCGCCAGGGGAGCAAGCGCGCCGAAGCGCGTCGAATCCGGATGCGTCCGGATCCGGCGCGCCTGCGGGGCTGCGCTGTCCTGGGTTACCGGAGATCAGAGGCCCGATTGCGCCAGCGCCCGGTCGGTGTCCTCGACCAGGACCCAGGCGGCGGGCTCATTGACGTGCTCCGGATCGGAGCGCCCGGCGCGGTCCAGCAGACAGTGCATGATCTCGTGCGCGTACGCGCTCGTGGAGAAGCTTCCGCGCCAGGCCACGCGGAGATCGCAGCCCGGGTAGGCGAGGCCGGAGTAGCAGCGGCCCGCTTCGTCGACGACGGCGGTCTTGAGCGTGCCGTCGGCGGCCCGCTTCGGGCAGACCTGGAACGACCAGCGCACGGGAGGCGCGCTGTCGAGGAGCCCTTGCATCCCCATGCCGCGGTCGAAGGCCTCGCGCACGATCGCGAAGGCGCGGGCTTCTTCCGGGCGTTCCGCCACGACCGGCACGACGTCCGGGGAGGCCGTCTCCGCTCCACAGCCGCAAAGGCACATCAGGACCGCCAGGGCCTCCAGCCGCCGCGGCTTCATGGCATCACCTCGTCGTGCTCCAGGTTGCACTCGCAGCCGTCGGACGCCTTGGCCAGGAGCACGGGCATGTGCTCGTGGGGCCCGAGGTTCACGCGCTGGCGAAAGGCGCCGTCGCACGTGGTGCAGTCGAGCGTCGCGGAGAGCGCACGGTCCCGCGGATTGTGGAGCAGCACGGTCAGACCGGAGACCGGGCGCATCCACTCGAACGTCGTGATCCGCGTGCGGACGTCCACGTCACTGCACGGTTCGACGGTGGCGCACCCCGAGATCGAGAGCAACAGAGCCAGCAATGAGCGCATGCATCGTCGCAGTGCACCCGATGCGCCAGCGTCACGTCATTGTCGGCCGCGTGATCATCGGGAGTTCCACGTCGTGCGTGACGCGTGCGCCCGTGCGGAAGACCGTGCGCCGCCGTGCGCACGGTCGAGGTCGCTCGCAATCGCGCGGATCCGTGGCGTGGTGCGCTGGTCTGCCGCTTGCTCCGCTCGGATGCGGAGGCAACATGCTCAAGACCTACCTCATCATCCTCATCGGAGTGGGACTGGCCTTCGGACTCGGCGAGGTCACCGCGATCATCGTGAACTGAGGGGCGCCCAGGGGAGGGACTGGCCGCGCCGGCTGGACCGGCTCAGACGAAGGCCTGTAGGCTTGGCCGCGATGGAATTCCCGGGAAGCGCCCCAGCCTCCGACCGTCGCTCACGCCGACCCACGGTCCTCATCGTGGAGGACGAGGCGTCGCTCCTGACCATCCTCAGCTCCCTGCTCGACCGCCATGCTCGCGTGCTGACCGCCACGAACGCGGAGCGGGCGCTCGAGATCCTGGGCAGGAACCGCGTGGACGTGGGGTTCTTCGATATCGGCCTCGGGCAGGGGATGGACGGCATCTCCCTCATCGAGCCGGCCAAGCGCCTCCACCCCGACCTGGAGGTCATCATCTGCTCGGTCGACCGCTCGGTCTCCACGGTCGTGCGAGCCGTCCGGGCCGGCGCGTTCGACTACACGACGAAGGAGTTCGACAGCCTCGGCAATGCCCACGTGCTGCTCGAGCGCGCGCTGGAGCGCCAGCGGGAGCGGCGCGAGCTGACCCGCTTGCGGGCCGAGGCGGCCAAGGGAGAGGGCACGTTCGTCGGCAGCGATGAGGAGCCCATGCGGAGCGTGCTCGCCACCGTGGACTCCGCCGCGGAGTCGCGCTCGACCGTGCTCATCCTCGGCGAGAGCGGCACGGGCAAGGAGCTGATCGCGCGCCGCATCCACCGTCGCTCGCCGAGGGCCGCCGAGCCCTTCGTGGCCATCAACGTCGCGGCCGTGCCGAAGGGCCTGCTCGAGAGTGGCCTCTTCGGTCACGAGAAGGGGGCGTTCACCGGAGCCGCGTCGCGGCAGCTCGGCAGGTTCGAGGAGGCGGACGGCGGGACGCTCTTCCTCGACGAGGTCGGGGAGCTCGAGAAGGGGCTCCAGGTCAAGCTCTTGCGGGCGATCCAGGAGCGGGTCATCGACCGGGTGGGCGGCGGAGCGCCCGTCGAGATCGACGTCCGCATCATCGCGGCGACGAACAGGAACCTGGAGGCGGCCGTCAAGAAGGGGAAGTTCCGCGAGGATCTCTACTACCGGCTGAACGTCGTCCCCATCCGGCTGCCGCCGCTCCGCGAGCGCGTCGGGGACCTGCCGGCGCTCGTCGAGGCGCTCGCCAAGAAGCACGCCGCCGTCGTCGGCCGACCGGCCTTCTCCTTCACGCCCGCCGCCGTGGGTGCGCTCGCCGCGTACCAGTGGCCGGGGAACATCCGGGAGCTCGAGAACGTCATCGAGCGGATGGCCGTCCTGGTCAAGGATCCCGTGGTCGAGGTGGC
This sequence comes from uncultured Myxococcales bacterium, assembly GCA_964593795.1. Classification (GTDB taxonomy): domain Bacteria; phylum Myxococcota_A; class Polyangia; order JAHFDS01; family JAHFDS01; genus JAHFDS01. The sequence goes on from CAZQJC010000195.1 coordinate 30,577, forward strand.
CGACCTGCCCGCCGAGTACCGCATCGGAGAGTTCGCCGAAGCGGCCGCGAAGGACGGGACGCTGGGCGGCCTCGACGCTGCGCTCGAGGCGTTCGAGCGCAGCATGCTGACGCGCGCCATGCGCGAGCACGACGACAACCAGGCGCAGGCCGCCAGGTCATTGGGCGTCGCGCTGTCCACCTTCCGCTACCGCCTCGAAAAGTTCGGCCTGCTGTAGCCGTTCTCCGCCTCGCGACTTCCTGCCAGCCGTCTCGCGTCCAGGTTCCCAAAATCCGTGGCCGGGGCCACGGGATTTTCGGGTGGATTCGCGACCCTTGCCCGGAGGTGAAGTAGCGGATTTCCGTGACGATTTGTACTGGCGGAAATTCGCATCTTCGATCGCGGCGCAAGTGCGGCGAGTCGCTGGCTCTGCCATTGCTGAAGCAGCCGAGGCATGGAGCTCTCGGCCTTCTCGTTGCGCGTCCCTGGGTTCCCCGCTCCCGGCATGACCCTGCTCTACGCGATCCGCACGGAGGCCACCGTCGCGCTCGAGGACGACGAGCTCCGCTCGCTCGAGCGCTGGCTCGAGTGCCCCGCCGAGACCCAGTGCCCGGATGCCATCGCGGACCTGGTCGAGGCGCTGGCAGATCCCGACGTGGGCCTGCTGGTCGAGTCGCGGCAGGAGGAGGAGCGCGATTTCCGGGCCTGGTACCAGATGCGTCGGGAGTCGACGAAGGTGCTGTCGGTTTCCGTCTCGACGAGCTTCGCGTGCAACTTCGGCTGCACCTATTGCTATCAGGACGCCTATCTGGCGGGTGACGTCATGCGGGATGAGACCGCGGACGCGCTCGCGGCCTGGTGCGGACAGCGCGTCCGCGAGACAGGCGCGGACAGGCTCCACTTCAACGTGCTCGGCGGGGAGCCGCTCCTGCACCCGGATCTGGTCGAGCGGCTGGCCCGGGCGTCCCAGGATGCGGCCCGCGCAGCCGGCGCCGAGTTCAGCTTCGCGCTCATCACCAACGGGTCGCTCCTGACCCCGGCGATCGTGGACCGTCTGCTGCCGCTCGGGTTGTCGGCGATCCAGGTGACGCTCGACGGCGACGCCGCGACGCACGGACTGACCCGGCCCGCCAAGCGCGGCCAGGACACCTTCGACGCGGTCTGGCGGAACCTCGTTGCGGTGCGCGGGCGGGTCCGGCTCTCGATCGCCGGCAACTACACGGACGCGACCATCGAAGGCTTCCCGCGGCTCCTCGGCGCGCTGCGTCGGGCGGGCTTCACGGGCGAGGACGTGCTGCGCGTCGCGTGGAAGCCGGCGCTGCAGACCTCGGACTCGCCGCTGGCGGGCGCGTGCGGCGGGACGTGGGCGGAGTCGAATGGCGGGGCGCGGTTGTGGCTGCGCGACGCCATCCGCGAGGCGGGATACGAGGCGACCTCGCTCCTCGACGTGGGCCCGTGCGGCATCCACAACGAGAACCACTTCGCGGTGGACCCGGCCGGGCTCCTCTTCGAATGCCCGGGATTCGTGGGCCATCCGGACTGGGCGATCGGCGACGTCAGGCAGGGCATCGTGCCCGTGCAGCGGGCGAAGTCGCGGCCCGACGACCCGATCTCCGAGTGCGGCGGGTGCGGTTGGCGCTCGACCTGTGCCGGCGGGTGCCTGGCCAATCGCTGGGTGGCCGAGGGGCGCGCCGCGGGTCTGAACTGCGAGGCTCGCTACTACGACCAGGTGGCGGAGGGCGGGGCGCAGCGCGCCTTCGCCGCGACGCTGCCGGAGGCAGAGCGCGTGCAGTTGATGGCACGGCTGCAGGAGGCGGCCCGGCCAGTCCGTCAGCCGGCTCGTCGCCGGTTGCCAGTCGTCGTGTAGACGCGGCGCATGGGGCGCCGCTTTCAAGGAGGCAGGGACATGAAGAACACCAAGGTTGCAAAGCGCGTGGTCAACAAGGGACGCAAGCCGGGCAAGCCCAATGGGCCCATGATGTGCTCTACCATGATCTGGTAGGACCGCATCGCGCGTGGCGCACGCGCGCCTGCCGGAGCTGCGCCCCGTGGTAACGTCGAGGCGCGGTGAGCGGCTCGCACAGGCTGGTGCTGGTGGCCTTCGTGGCGATGGCGGCGACCGGCGCGAGTGCAGCCATTCTCCTGCCGACCCCGGTGAAGCGAACGCTGCGCATCGGCGTCCCCGGCCCCCTCAACCCGGCCGACCTCCTCGAGGTGAACGGTGTCCTCGAGCCCGCCAAGGTCCTCGCCTTCCCTGGCCTGGCGCGAATGGGCCCTGACGGGCGGCTCGAGCGACTCTTGCTGACCGAATTGCGGCCCGGCGGCCGGCCCGGCACTTCGATCGCGTGCTTCCAGGGCGCGCGCTTCCAGGATGGAGAGCCGCTGCTGCCGGAGGAGGTCGTGCGCTCCCTCCAGCATTCCCCGGCCTCGCACGCATTGACGAGCCCCGCCCTCGTTCGATTGGCGCGCTCCGCCCGAGCCGCGGGCGATTGCATCGAGCTCGACGCCGAGCCCCAGGATCCCGTCCTGCAAGCGGTCCTCGAGTTGCCCATCACCAAGCTCGCATCCGATGGCAGCGCGGTGGGCGCCGGGCCCTATCGTCTGGCAGCGAGGTCGCCGACGGTCGTGTTCGAAGCCCTCGATGCCTCCTCGACCCCTTACGCGCGCATCGAGGTCCGCGGCTACGCCACGACGGACGAGCTCTGGAAGCGGCTCCTCGCCGCCGAAGTCGATCTGGTGCCGTTCATCTCCGCAGAGGCCTACGCGGCGCTCGCGCGATACACGTGGATCCGGCGATGGACCTTCCCGAGCAACCGGGTGGCCATGCTTCGCTGGTCCCCGAGGTCACGGCTGCCGCCGGCCCTTCGTCGAGCAACCGCCCTGGCCATCGACAGGCTCGCGATCGTCGAGCGGCTCGGGGACGGTTCGATCCCCCTCCGCTCGAGGCGCCCGCCCTGGGAGGCCGAGCCCGCAGACAGGCCGCGGGCACGGAGCATCCTGGGCTACGAGCCCGGCGGCGCGCCGCTCGCGATGATGGTGCTCGGATTCCCCCGGTCGTTCTCGGAGTTCGAGGGCGTCGCGCGGGCCGTCGAGTCCGACCTGTCGCGTGTGGGCATCGGCGTCCGTCTCGTCGGGATGCCGCCTGAAGACGTGGGGGTGACCTTCGGAGACGAGGACGCCCACCTCACGCTCGAGCGGATCCTCGGCCCGGACGACGACGAGCCGCCGGCAGAGCGCGAGATCGCGCTCTACCGCGCGGTCATCCGGAGCGCGGCTGCACCGGAGGTCTGCGGCGTCACGGTCGGTCCGCAGAGCCCCCTCGGCTACCTCGATCGCGTGCATCTCTGCGATCCCGCCCCATGAGCCCCGGCTCTGGGGCACGCCCGCACGCCCTGAGCCCGCGACGGCTCGCTGGACGATTGGCGTGGCTGGCCCTTCTCTGCTCGACGCTCCCGCTCCTCGTGCTCGGGGGAATCGCGACGCTCGCCGCCCGCGAATCGGCGCTCAGCGAGGCGCAGGTCCAGGGCCGGGAGCTCGCCCGCCAGGGCGCGCGCCAGGTGCATGCCATCCTGGACGGATATCGCAGGTCCCTCGGGATCCTGGCGAACGCGCTCGCCAGCACCCCGACCTTCGAGCCTCGGCACCTCAGACGCGTCGTGCGTGATCTCCAGCTCGGTGGGCGCGAGTTCGCCGCCCTCGACCTCCTCGGTGTCGATGGCACGCCGATCGTGTCCTCTCGCCTCGACGAGGCCACCGTTCCCAGCGTGCCTGGAGCACTGCTGGAGCGCGCACGCAAGGGACCGGCGTACGACCGGCCCTACGTCGGTGAGGCCCTCGAGGCCGAGGTGCGCCTCGCGCAGCCCGTCCGGTTCGAGGGCAAGCTCCGCGCCTTCCTCGTGGCGACCGTGCGCCTCTCGGAGACCTGGGCCGCCGTCACCGAGATCCGCGTGGGCGCTCGCGGGCGGGCGCGTCTGCTCGGTGAGGGGGGCATAGAGCTCGGCCATGGCGATCCGCGCGAGCAAGCTGCCTTGCTTGCCCGATCGAGCAATCGCGGTGCCGCACCGGGCCCGGCGGCGCCCGACCTGGTGGTCGTCGCCGAGCCCATCCCCGACCTGGGGTGGACCGTATCGATCGAGCGCCCGGCCTCCGAGGCGTTCGCGCTCGCCAGGAAGCTCACCTGGACGGTTGCGGCGCTCGTGGTGGTGGTCGCGGCGCTTGCGGGCGGGCTGGCGGTCGAGCTGGCGCGCAGGACGACCGCTCCGCTCGGCACGCTGGTCGATCACGCGCGCGGGCTCGCCGAGCACCTCTCCACGGGCCGACCGCCACCCCCGGTCGAGCTCGAGGGGCCCGAGGACCTGCGTGAGCTGGCCGAGGCCGTCGATGCCATGAGCGCGCAGCTGGCGCGCGTGCTCGCGGAGGCGCGGGACACGGAACGCCTCGCGATCGTGGCCCGCGTCGGGGCCGGTCTGGCCCATGATCTCCGGACGCCGCTGGTCGCCGTTCAAGGGCTCGGCCAGATGCTCGTGAACGACGAAGGCGCCTCGAAGCTCGCGCGGCAGGTGGTGCCGCAGATCGATCGCGAGCTATCTCGCGTGGGCCGCTTCATCGAGCGAATGGAGGCGCTCGCCAAGGGGTTCCGTGGGGACCGGCCGCCCAAGGTGCCGCTGGACCTGGGTGGCCTCGCGAGCACGGCGGCGGAGCGCTTTCGCAGCGCCGCACTTCTGCCCGAAGGCGTCGAGCTCCTCGTGACGGTGCCGCCAGTGCCGATGCGCGTCCTCGGCCATCCCGACGACGCCGAGCGCCTCGTCGAGAACCTGCTGCAGAACGCCGGTCAGGCCATGGACGGCCGGACAGGCCGCGTCTGGCTGACGCTGCAGAGGTCTGGCAGCGAGGCGGTCCTCGCCGTCAGAGATGAAGGTCGCGGAATCGAGGCCGAGCGTCGGTCGCGCCTCTTCTCGGAGTTCAAGTCGACCCGTCGTGGTGGATTCGGCATCGGGCTCGCGATGGTGCGGATGTGCGCCGAGGAGATGGGCGGCAAGCTCGAGGTCGACTCGGAGGTGGGCGTGGGCACCACGTTCAGGTTGCGCGTGCCGCTGGTCCCCGACGGGGAGCCCCATCGGAGGTAGGTCTGCTTGGGTCTACCGTGCAGACGGCTGGACCTGGCGTTGCAGCCCCGCCTGCAGCCATACGTCCCGGAGGCCTTCCAGCTCCGGGTCCCGCTCGAGGCCGTGCTCGGCCTCCACGAACAGCGCGCCGGCGATGCCACAGTCACGGCACACGGCAGGCGGATGCGCTCTCTCGACATGTCCGCCGCACTCGCTGCATTCCCACCACATGCTTCACCTCCCGGTCAGGCTGCGTGCTTGCCCTTGTCTTGCCCCGACGGGGCTGGGGCTGCCTTGCGTGCGTAGTCGGTGAGGTACCAACCGGAGCCCTTGAGCTGGAAGCTGGTCGCCGAGATCAGGCGGCGTAGCGCGCCATGACAGCGCTGGCACTCCGTCGCCGGTGGGTCCGACATCCGCTGCAAGAGCTCATCGCGGGCTCCGCACGACTCGCACTGATACTCGTAGATCGGCATGGGCTAGCTCCTCTTCAGGACGGCGCGCCGCCGAGCGAGGCAGGCGCATGCGTGGAGAGCGACGCGAGATCCATCTGGCCGAGCCAGCGCCCGACGCGCGCCCTCCACGGCGCGACGGTACGCGGGTGCGCACCACGCGCCGCGAGCAGCCGCGTCCATTCGTCGGCGTCAGCGATCGGCAGGACCAGCGTTCGCCCTTGCAGCTCGTCATCGGTCAGCGCGCGCATCGTCTGGTCGACCAGCGTTCCTATCGGCGTGGCGCGCAGCCGGACCGCCGCGTCCGCGGGCACCAGGATCCGGCGGCCCTCGAGGTCGAGCACCGCGTCGTCGACCGCCTTCCCCGGCGCCTGCACGATGACGTACGGTGTCCCCGACCGGCGGACGGCGGTGAGGAGCGGATCGTCGTGCCGGCGCGACGTCACGACGACGAGGCGCGAGACGCCGGGGGCTCGCCCCGCACGGATCGCCTCCGCCAGCAGCGGCTCCTCCGGCGAGCACGCTGTCCCGTGCAGGTCCTCGACGGCCACCACGCACCCGACGCGGTGCGTGAACGCCTGCTCGAACAAGCTGGGCTCGTCGTCGTCAGCGGACAGCTTGCCGCGCACGAACGGGCGACCGGTCGCGGAGAGGGCGCGCTCGATCCGCTCGACGACCGCACCTTCGCCGGCGACCAGGATCGACGCCTCGGCCCCGCTGCTCATGACCCACCGCTCGCCTGGGCCGGGTTCGACGCGGAGAGCCGTCGAGCAGCCAGCGTCCGCCACACCGACGCCGCCTCCGCAAGGGTCATGTACCGCTTGGTGCCCTGGGAGCCCTGGCTCCCCTGAACCTTCTCGGTCATCCCAGAATCCTCCCAACTCGGAACAGCCGGAAAGCTGGTTGTATTCCCGCTACGAACCGCCCGGTTCGTGGCCACTCGCGAGGTGCCGCTGCCCGAGATCCATGCCCCAGGCACGGAGGGTCTGGCCGATCCCCCGGAGCCCTTCCCAGAGCTCCGGGACCGGCGAGGGGATGGCACCGAGTCCGAGGTCCCGGCTCGCGTCGGCCAAGGTCGGAGCCGGGAGGACGACGTCGCACCGCAGCGGAGAGAGAGAGACCCCGACGCAGATCGAAACACCCAGGAACCGGATCGGCTCGGAGAGGTCGACCGGTGCCGGCGCTGGCGCCGGAGCCGGTGAAGTGAGCCCGGCGACGGCCGGACTGGCGAGCAACACGGACGCGATCACGGGAGCGAGCAGTCGCTTGCTGAGCCTCATGGATCACCCTCCTTCGTGTCCTGAGACGAAATCCAAGAAACTGGTAATCACGCGGGCGCGGCTGTCAAGGCTCGGCGCCAGCACGCATCACGCGGGGATGGCGCGCCGGCGCGGCGCGACGATCGCGCGGAAGCTGCGCGGCGTGAAGACGCTCGTGATCGTGACGGCATCGGCAAGGCGCATCGATCTCCTCCGCGAGATCGCCGCATCGTGATCCCTCGGCGCCGCGGCGCAACATCCGGTTGCTGCGTCGGCGAGCTGCGCACGCGCCAGCGCAGCCAGATCATCGCCGCGTCCTCGCGCTGGCACGCACGCAGCACCGCCTCCTCGCACGTATCGACCTCGCGCACCGACCTCGGCGCGACCCAGCGCCGGGCCTCCCCGTCGGGCGAGAAGGCCCGGCGCCGGGCCGCAACCAAGGAGGACGCGATGGCAAGGTTCGAAGCGCTCGAGGTGGCTCTGCAGCTGGTGCGGTCCGTCGGCAAGCTGTTGCCACGGATCAAGCGACACAACGCGAAGCTCGCGCAGCAGCTCGCAGACGCCGTGGCGGCCGTCCCGGCGAACTTCGCGGAAGGCGCGCATCGCCAAGGTCGCGATCGGCTCTACCCCTACAACGTCGCCGGCGGCAGCGCTGCTGTGCGCACCCACCTTGCCGTCGCGGTCGCGCTCGGCTACGTGCCTGACGCGGACACGCTTGAGGCTGACCGCCTGGCCGACCGTGCCGCCGCGATGGCCTGGCGGCTCACCCACCCACGACCTTGACACGCGGCTCGGCCACGACGGCTCCGGTCGCCGTGGCTTCGCCACGGGCACGGCCGCCGTCCCGGACTCGGACTCGGCCGCCGACACGGACTCGGATTCGGCCACCGACACGGACACGGACTCGGACTCACCCTCACCGACGGTGGCGGTGGCCGTGGCCGTGCCCGTGGCCGTGGCCGTGACGGTGGCCGTGACAGTGGCCGTGGCCGAACGTGAACGATGTCGACCGCTTGGCGCTAACCGATCAGCATCGGGCCCTAGCGCAGCCCTAGCGCAGGGCCACCGCGGCGACGATCGCGGCGCTGACGACGACGGCGGCAAGCGTGGCGACCACGCGGACCCGCCGGCCGGGGACCGGCACGGGCGTGGCACGCGCGGCCGGCGCGAGCGCCTGGGCGGCCGGCGCGAGTCCGGCCACCGGTGCGGGTGCGGGTGCGGAGGGGGCGGGCACCGTGTCGCGCTTCGGGGCCGCGGCGCCGCGCGCCCGGTGCGCGAAGTCGACCACCGTGCCGTCCTCGACGGCCTCGTCGGGCGTCTCGGGGAGGCCGCGGACGGCGGTCCGCACCGAGTCGGCGAGCGTCGCGAAGGCCGGGCACCGGACGCCGAGCTCGGGCGCCGCGAGGCACAGCGCCTCGAGCATCTCCTCCGCGCTCACGAAGCGGACGGAGCGGTCCTTCTCGAGGCCGCGCAAGAGGAACGCCTCCATGCTCGCGGGAAGGGCAGGGCGCACGTCGCGGGGACGCGGCGGCGGATCCTCCATGTGCGCGAGCATGGTGAGGTACGGCGAGCCCTTGTCGAAGGGCGGCTTCCCGCAGAGCAGCTCGAACCCCACGCACGCGGCGGCGTAGAGGTCGGCGCGACCGTCGGCGAGCTCGCCGAGGGCCTGCTCGGGCGACATGTAAAGGGGCGTGCCCAGGACCTCGCCGGTCTGCGTCAGGTGCTGATCGTCCTCGAAGTCCTGCGCGATGCCGAAGTCGAGCAGCTTGATGCCCGAGGCGTCGCCTCGGCGCCACAGGAAGAGGTTCGACGGCTTGAAGTCACGGTGCACGATGCCGGCCTCGTGCACGATCCACAGCGCCGACAGCGCGGCGACCAGCACGTCGATGGCGAGCTGATCGCGCCCCTGGCCGGCCGTGCGGAGCAGGGCCGTATCGAGGTCCTCGCCCTCGAGGCGCTCGAGCACCATGTAATGCAGGCCCGCCGACTCGCCGAAGTCGAGCACCTCGATCAGGCTCGGGTGACGGACCCGGAGCGCGACGTCGGCCTCGCGCCGGAAGCGCCGCACGATCTGCGGCCGGGCGGCCAGCGAAGGGTGCAGGACCTTGATCGCGATCGCGACGTCGGCGCGTACGTCGTGCGCGGCGAACACCCCGCCGCCACCGCCCGCGCCGAGGGCTTGTTCGATCCGGTAGCGCTCCCCGAGCAGGTGCCCGGTCGGCAGCGCCTTGAGGAGGAACTGCGCGTCCGCCGAATCGAATCCGTCCGTGCTCACCCGTCCTGGCCTCCCTGCGACATCCTACCTCGGAGGCGTGGCGCCACTCTTCTCGCTGTTCGTCGTCGAGCCCAGTCGGGCGAGCTCAACCTCCGGATAGAGGCCGCTTCCGGCGGACGCCGCCGCGCGCGCGCCGGGCTCAGGCCGCGCTCTCGGACTCCGCGAGGCCGCGGTAGAGCTCCTGCTCCTCGCCGTGGATGTGATCGAGCACGTGGTCGAGCAGGCGCTGGACGGTGCCGAGGCCCGCGGGGGTGTTCCGCGTCAGCGAGGCCCGGGCGAGCGCGTGCTGGAGGTGGTCGTGCTCCTGCTGGTGGCGGATGCTCATGCGGGCGAGGCGCGAGCCGCCATGGACGCGCCCGCGCAGATCGGCGCAGAACAGGCGCTCCTCGCGCTGGTTGTGATCCGTCAGCGCGCTGTCGAGGGCGCGCAGGCTGGCGCGGAGATCCGCGAGCGACAGCCCGCCGGCCTTCACGCGGGCCAGCTCCTCGCGCACCCGGGCCACGAGGCCCTTGATGGTGTCGTGCTGGTGCAGGAGCTCGATGCGGGCTTCCGGCAGGAGCATGTCATCCGCTCACGCAAGAGCGATGCCCGTCGCTGGGTGGAGCGCCGGGCGCCGGCAGCCGTCCGGAGCATCGTCCCTTCGCGCGCTTGCACGCGCCGGGACGGCGAGGTCGCGTGCTGGCGCCCGAGGGTGGGGGCGCCGATCGGGCGCGCCGGGGCCGTCGCGCCGCGACAGGGGCCCCGAGGGCACGAACCGACCCTTGACCTCGGGGGCACGGATGCTACGTAGGAGTGACGTGCTCCAGCGGACCTTCGCCCTCGCGATCGCGCTGTGGTTCCTGTTCGTGCCGCAGGTCGCGGCCTCGTTCGAGGGCGACCACGATGCGCAGTGCGACACCGAGGCGGAGCATGGCGTCCGTCCCGTCCGCGGGGATCCGCAGGCGCCTGCGCCCCGCGTGGTCGTGGTCGCGTGCGCGATCGAGCCACCTCCGCCGGCTCCGGCGAGGCTCGAGGCCCCTGTCGTCGCCCCGATGGGGCGCGCTCGCGTGCCCATCTTCCTGCTCGTGCGCGCTCTTCTGATCTGACCGTCCGCCCGTCATCTGCCCACCCGATCCGAGGTTGACGACCGCGCCGCACGGCTGCGTGCGCGCGAGGAGGACGAGTCATGAGCATTCGTGCATGGATGGCCCTGGCCACGCTGACCGCGTGCGCCCCGACGACGCCTGCCCCCACCGGTCCCACCGTGCGTGACGTGAGCCGCGTCGTGCGGATGTGCCTCACCGAGGGAGCCCTCTCACCTGGCGACGAGCTGCGGCTCCACCGCCCGCGGTGCCGGCCGAGCAACGTCAAGAACGTGCCCCCGCGCTGCGGCGAGGAGCTCGCCGCGACCGCGCGCGTGGTCGAGCCCGCGGAGGCCGGCTGCGCCACGGTTCGCTTGCCCGCCGACGGCGCGATCCCGCGCGACGGCGATCGCGTCGAGGTGGTGCGGGCGGGCTCGTTCCGGTAGACGCCGGGGCGGATCACGCGAGGTCGCCGCGCGAGGGGAGCAGCTCGGCGAGGCGAGCGCGCCACGTGGGGGAGGCCCACTCGGCGGGGAAGCAGCGGGCGAGGAGCTCGAGCATGATCGACGCCGCGGTCGACGCGCCCGGGGAGGCGCCGAGCAGGGCCGCGACGGTGCCGTCGGCGCCGGTCACGACCTCGGTGCCGAAGCGGAGCTCACCGCCGCCGTGGCCGTCGCTCTTGATGATCTGCACCCGCAGGCCGGCGACCTGCACGTCCCAGTCGCCGTCCTCGGCGCGCGGGACGAAGCGGCGCAGGCGCTCGATGCGCTCCTCGCGCGTCAGCATGGACTCGCCGACGAGGTAGCGGGTCAGGTCGAGGTTGTCGAGGCCGGCGCCGACCACCGTGCGCAGGTTGCGGATCCCGATCGAGCCCAGGAGATCGAGCGCCGAGCCCTCCTTGAGGAAGCGGGTGGTGAACCCCGCGTAGGGCCCGAAGAGGAGCTCCTGCGTCTCGCCGATCCAGCGGGTGTCGAGGTGGGGCACCGACATCGGCGGCGCGCCGACCTCGGCCTGGCCGTAGACCTTGGCGTGGTGGCGCGCGATCACGGCGGGGCTCGTGCACCGGAGCCACTGCCCGCTCACGGGGAACGCGCCGTAGCCCGCGGCCTCCGGGATGCCGGTGAGCTCGAGCAGCTTGAGCGAGTAGCCGCCCGCGCCGATGAACACGAAGCGCGAGCGCACGGAGCGGTCCTCTCCGGTCGTGAGCTCGCGGACGTCGACGCGCCAGCCATCGCCCTCGCGGCGCAGGTCGCGGACCTCGTGCTGCAGGTGCAGGGTGAAGCCGGGACGCCGGGCGAGCGCGTCCAGCATGCCGCGCGTGAGCGCGCCGAAGTTGACGTCGGTGCCGTGCGCCACGCGCGTGGCCGCCACCGCGGTGCCGCGGTCGCGCCCGTCCATCACGAGCGGCGCCCAGCCGGCGATCTGCGCGGGGTCCTCGGTGTGCTCGAGCCCGGCGAACCCCGGTGACGCCGCGAGCTGGTGCGCGCGGGCGCGCAGGAACGCGACCTCGCGCTCCCCCTCGACGAAGCTCAGGTGCGGCACGCGCCGGACGAACGACCGTGACGCCGGCAGCTCGCCGCGGGCCACCAGCGAGCGCCAGAGCTCGAGGCTGGTCGCGAACTGCGACGCGATGCGCACCGCCTTGCCGCAGTCGACGCTGCCGTCGGCGGCAGGTGGCGTGTAGTTGAGCTCGCAGTACCCCGAGTGCCCGGTCCCCGCGTTGTTCCACGCGTCCGAGCTCTCGGCGGCGGCGCGATCGAGGCGCTCGAACGCCTGGATGCGCAGCGACGGCTCGAGCTGCCGGAGCAGCGTGCCGAGGGTCGCGCTCATGATCCCGGCGCCGATCAGGACGACGTCGCACTCGCCGCTCATCCCCCGATCATGGCCGAGCGGCGGTCCGGCCCGACGATCTTCCTCCCTGAGCCTGGACCCGGCGCAAGCGGTAGCGGGCTGCTGGAACCCTCCTCGGAGGCCGCTAGAGCACCGAACGGGTTGAACTGCGTTGGAGAATGCGGGCTTGCGCAGGCCCGCTGATCCGTGGACGAGCGCCGTCGCTGAAGGCTTCGGGCTTCAGGCCTCGGGCTTCAGGCTCCGGATCCGGGTCAGAGACCCGAA
>CAZQJC010000196.1:0-4274 GCA_964593795.1 uncultured Myxococcales bacterium
AGCGCCGCGAGCTCGCCCCACTGCCCGCGCTCCGCGGCCAGCGCGGCCAGCCACTCGCGCGCCATCGTGCGCGCGAGGCGCGGCGTCTTCGGGAAGTCCCCCACCCGCTCGAGGAGCGCGCGCGCGCCGTCGTCGTCCCCGTGCGCCGCCGCGAGGAGGCCCGCCGCGGCCGTGCCCGCGCCCCGCAGGCGCTTGGCCGAGAGCCGGCGCCGGAGCCAGTCCGCGGCCCTGCCGTCGGGCGTGCGCTGGCGGCACAGCGCCCACGCCCCCACGAGCGCCGCTCCGCCCTTGCGATCGCTCCAGAAGGCGAGCGGCGCCGGCAAGGCGAGCGCGTACGCGGTGCGGACCCAGCCGAGCGGCACCGCGACGACGCGCGCCGCCGCATAGCCGAACAGGAGCCAGGCCGTGATCCCGAGGGCCAGCGCGCTGCCGACGTTGGCGTCCTCGAGCGTGCGCCCGAGCGAGCCGCAGAAGCCTCCGACCACGAGCAGCGGATAGAGGAGCCGGAAGTAGGCGTCGAAGAGGTCGTTCGCGAGGCGCTGCACGCCGGCCACGGGATCGTCGCCGCGCGCCCGCGCGCGCTGGGTCTCGCGCACCGCCGCGCCGATGAGCCTGGCGAGGAGCACGATGGGCAAGGGGCTCACGTGCCGCCCGCCCGCCAGCCGAGCGCGCGACGCGCGTCGGGCCACGGCGCGCCGAGCTCCGCGAGGAACGCCTCGTCGTCGTCGAGCTCGCAGACCTCGGCCGCCGGGAGCTGGGCGCCGAGCTCGTGCACCAGGCGCCGGGCGGGATCGCGCAGCTCGGCGAGCGCCGTGCGGACGGCCTCCGGCGTGCGCGGCCTCGGGCCGACCGGCGTGTCGTAGCGCTGCGCGCCCGAGTGGCCGATCTCGAGGAGCGCGAGCAGCTTCTGCCCCTGCCGCTCCACCTCGGCGCGCGTGGCGTCGGGCCCGAGGCCGAGGACGTAGAACGGGTTCTCGGCGAGGCGGCCCTGCACGACCCTCCGAGTGTAGCAAGCACGTCGGGGCGCGGCAGGCCGGCGCGCCGCGGGCGTAGCGGCGCGCACCCGCGGGGTGCACCCGCCGGCGGTCTGGCTATACTGCCGCCCATGAAGCTGCTGTCCTGCCTCGCCCTCACGATCGCCCTCGCCTCGAGCGCAAGCCCCGCCTCCGCCGCGCCGAGCGGTGCGCTCGCCACGCTCAAGAAGTCGAACGACGACGTGCGCAAGCTGCTCAAGAAGAAGGCGGCCCCGGGCAGCCCCGAGGAGAAGGTCCTGCGCGCCGAGATCAAGAAGATCGTCAATGGCTTCATCGACTACGGCGTGCTCGCCCAGAAAGCGCTGGCCAGCCACTGGACCAAGATCTCCGGAGAGCAGCAGAAGGAGTTCGTCGAGGTCCTGCGGGACCTCATCGAGTCGAACTACGTCAAGCAGATCAGCTCGAACGTGAACTACGAGGTCGCGTACAAGGGCGAGGACGTGTCGGGCGACGACGCCACGGTGCACTCGACCATCAAGGTCGAGCGCAAGGGACGCTCCGAGGACATGGCGATCGACTACAAGATGTCGAAGCAGAACGGGCGCTGGCTGGTCTGGGACGTCATCACCGAGGACGTGAGCCTCGTGCGGAACTACAAGAAGGAGTTCAACAAGACCATCGACAAGGAGGGCTTCGACGGCCTGCTCAAGAAGATGAAGAAGAAGCTCTCCGAGCAGAACAAGGCAGGCTGAGCAGGCCCTTCGTCGCATTCGCTCATGCGAATGAATCACCGACTCGCCGCGCTCGCGCTGGGGCTCCTCGCCTGCTCGCCCGAGGATCTCGTCATCCGCGGGGACCCCACGTTCCCGATCCCCGTCAGGGGCGGCACCGGCATGACCGTGCCGATCGTCATGGCGCAGCTCGGCAAGAACAAGGACGACGTCGGCGCGCAGTTCCCGCTCGTGGTCGACACGGCCTGCCCGCTGACCGCCATCTGGCCGCAGGCCGCGGCGCCGGGGCCGATGGACGAGGCCGACCCGCGCTGCGTCGCCGTGCAGCCGCTGCGCATCTCCACCGGGGACGGCCGCATCGCGCGCCTCGCGCTCGAGTTCGGCGGCAACTTCCGGTACTGGTGCACGCCACCGGGACGCGTCGGCGTCGGCGCGGGCGCGATGACGCTCGGCGGGGTCCTCGGGGGCGACGTGCTGTCGCGCTACGCGGTGCGCTTCGCTCGCGAGGGACCGAACGGCGAGGCCACCGTGCAGCTCTACGAGGACCTGTTCGAGCACAGCGAGCAGCTCGCGGCCGACGGCAGCGTCGTCATCACGGTCAACCCGAGCGGCGGAGGGGACCTGCTCGGCTCCGACGGCGTGCGCCGCCTGTTCCCGGCCTCGATGGTCGCGGTGCGCACCTGCCTCGCCCCGACCCCCTACGACCCGAGCGGCGACGTCGTCCTCGGGGCGCCGCCGAAGGATCTGGGCGAGGACCTCGGGACGGGCTCGCCCGCGATGCTGATCGTGTCGAGCGGGGCGCCGGTGAGCATGATCGCGCGCTCGACGTACGACCGGCTCGCGTCCACGGTGGCGGCGGAGGCCTCGCCGCGCATGGTGATGCTCGAGCCCGCCGCGGCGGACGACGTCATCTACATGCCCGGCGTCACCGAGAAGTCGACCCGGATCGAGGGTCGCCAGGCCGCGCCCGTCCAGGTCGTCGGGTGGGTGACGCTGCCGATGGTGGCGCTGGTCGCGCGCGACGTGTTCACGAGCGACGTGTCGGAGACCGATCCCAACATCGACTCCTGCCGCGAGCTCGCGCGGGCGCGGTCGCTCACGCAGCTCGCGCTGCACGGCGTCAAGGATCTCCCGCGAACGATCGCGGCGCACGCGGAGCTCGCGCCCTCGGCGCGCATCGCGGTGGTCCCGGACGACGCGCCGTTCCTGGTGGCGGCGCGGCAGCAGGCGGGCAACCGGGTCTCGGTCGTGGACGGCGTCCTCGGCTCCGACCTCATCGCGCTCCTCGACTTCGAGATCGGCTACGCGGGCCGCGACGGCGAGCCGAGCCGCGTGGTGCTCCGGTGCGTGGACTCGATGTCCTGCGTCGCACGCCCGCGCTGCACCCTCGACCGCGCCAAGGAGGGCCTGTGTCCGGCGGCCCCGCAGACCGTCACGCCGCCGCCGGGGGTGGTGCCGTGAGGAGCCTCGCCGGCGTCCTCGTCGCGGTGCTCGCGGCCGGGGTGCTCGTCGAGGGGCTCCAGGTGCGCCGGCTGTCGGGGCGCGTCGCGGAGCTCGAGCAGCGCCTCGCGGCGAGCGCGGTGGAGCCCGAGGTCGCGGCCGCCACACCCGAGCCCGAGGCGACCGCGCGCCCGACGCGCCCCACGCTGGCCGGGATCGCGACGCGAGCGAGCGCCGGCCGCGCCCCCGCGCCCGCCGCGGCGGCGGAGGTGCCGCTCCCCGAGGTGCTGTCGTCGCCGGGTGCGCGCGAGCAGCTCTCGCGGTTCGTGCAGGCCGAGATGGACAGGGCGCGCGCGAGCCAGCGCGAGGAGCGGCTCGATCGCCGCGAGCAGCGCGAGAACGAGGTCTACGAGAAGGCCGTCGGCGCGCTCAAGCTGTCCGAGGCGGAGGCCGGCAAGCTCGGCGAGATCCTGAGCAAGCTGCAGGCGGACCGCCGCGCGCTCGTCGCCTCGGTGCGCGCGGGCGAGAAGCCCCAGACCGAGCTTGGCCCCGGCGTCGCGGCCCTGCGGGACCAGGCCGACAAGGACGCTAAGGCGCTCCTCGGCGAGGAAAAATTCGGCAAGCTCACCGAGCTGCGCCGCGGCTCAGGCCGCCCCTGAAGGAGGCTTCGGGCTTCAGAGGGTTGATGGGAATACCTCCCAGCTGAGCTGGCCACGAAATCGGCGACCACGCGGGCCAGGTGATCGACAGGAACCTGCAGGTGGGGGCAGCCCGCCACGACATCGAGCTGGGCGGTGCGATCGGGCTTGAACCGAGGCTTCGGGTCTCGCCGCTGTCGTCGCCGGATGCTCCGCTCAACCGGGCTCGGGCTGAGCACCTCGTAGATCATATCCGTTCATGCACATATATTGTCGCGGCGTCACTCCTGCTTCTTCGCAGCGCGATCCGCCGCGCAGGTTGCTGCGTCGGCTGGCGTCGCTCCTGCCAGCGCGCCGCGGCTGACGCGGGTTGCGCGCTTGCGCGCTGTCATGAGCGCCGCAGGGCCTCCTCGCCTGCATCATCCCTTGTCACCGTCTCCTGGGTCGGCCCGTTCGCGGGCCTTGGACTGGCGGAAGGCCCGCGAACGGGC
>CAZQJC010000197.1:0-3047 GCA_964593795.1 uncultured Myxococcales bacterium
GCCGTCGTGGCTGCCCGCCGAGAAGCCCCAGCCGGGGTGGTGCCCCCAGCCGCGCTCGCCGCCGCCGCCGGGCCCGCCGTGGCCGTGCTGGCCCGCCCACTGGCCGCACTCGGCCGCCGCGCGACGCGCGTTGTTCCACCAGTACATCATTCCGGGATGCATTTGCTTCCTCCTCTCGCCGGGGCGATGCGCTCCCAGCGGGGTTCAAAGAGCGTGGGCACCATGCCTCACGCGTTGCGAAAGACCGTAAGTTCGGCCCTCCTGCCTGTCAACGCCGCCCCCCCGTCCCGTCTCCCACGCACGCTCGTTCCGCGCACTGCCGCCCAACGACCCCAGGTAGCTACGTGAGCGTGAGCGTGAGCGTGAGCCCCAAGTTGACCACCCCCCATCGGAAACACCTGTCCCTGGCGGGGTTAGCGCAGCGCTGTAGGTACAACAGGCTAGCGCGGGGTGATTCGGGCGAGCAGTTCCTCGTCGAGAGCGAGGTGGGCGAGGCGCATACGGCGGAGGATCGCGGCCTGTTCCTCGTCGGTCTGGGTGATGAGGTAGGCGCTCGAGGTGTTGGTGTCGGTCGCGAAGCGATTGAGACGCGCGGGCTCGAGTAGCTCGAGGGCGGCGGGGGCGCTGTGCAGCCCATCGAGCTGGTGGCCGAGAGTGCGCTCGAGCAGCAGCGCGAGCATGCACAGGGTGACGTGGGCACGGACCTTGGCGTCGTCGCGATGGCGGACCGGGCGCAGCTCGACGAGGCTCTTGATGGTCTGGAAGTCCTTCTCGACGGCGTCCTTGGCGCGGTACAGCAGGCACAGCGCCGCGCCGTCCTGGGGCAGCTCCGGATGCGCGACGACCACCGAGAAGCCGTCGGTGCGGCGGCACCGTTGCCACTTTGCCTCGTCCAGGGTGAGCACGACGCGGTGGCGAGCACGCCCAGCGCTCGAGTCGGTGAAGACCTGGGCGGCGAAGGTCTCGACGAGATCCTCCTTGCGCAGCTCGCGGTCGACGGCCGACAGGATCTGCGGCGGCTGCATGCGGCTGCGAGGGCTGGCCAGTGACGCGTTGAGCTGCTCGACGAAGCGCGCCACCCGGGCGAGCAGCGCCTGGGCGCGCAGGCGCTCGTCGACGAAGCGATGGGGATTGAAATAGATGACGGCCCGCACGCGCACGGGGACCTCGCCGCCGTCGTGCGCCTGCGACGAGGCCGGCGTGCCCCGCCGCGCCCTGTGCCGCGCCGTGGGGCGCGTGGCGAGCAGGTGCGCGAAGGCGTCTCGCTGCGCCTCGACGTCCTTGATGTGCGCGATGCGCAGCAGCTCCACCAGCGTTCGACCCGCCGCCTTGCCGTCGACGATCTGGAGCTGCACGTCGTCGGGCAGCGCCCGCAACAGGCGATACTTGTCGGTCAGCGACTTGGCCAGGCCGCGCGCCGCTCCGGCCGCGGCTGCCGAGGAGAAGCGGCCCGTTGCCAGGTCCTCCTCGATGGCGCGGCAGCACTGCATCGCGCGCGCGGCGACATCGTTGTCCGTCGATGCTTCGCTGCCTGGCGCCTGCGGCTCGGTGCCCACTCGAGTGACCACCCCGGCATCGAGGACCAGCAGGTTGTCCTCGACCTGCGTGAGCCCCGCTGCGAGCGCCTGCTTGCGCGCCTGCGCCACGGCCGCTTCGTGCATCGCCGGGTCGTCGGCCGCCTGCTCCGACGGCGTGACGTCGGACACCGCGGCCCAGGGGATCCGCTCGGGCACGTACGCGTCGTACTCCGTCGAGGTCAGCGCGGTGACGAAGTGCAGATTCGCTGCGAGCATCTCGCGCAGCTGCGCCGTGCGGCCCATCGCCCGGTCGCACACCACCGGCACGCGCGCCGACCAGCGCAGCCCCGCCACGGCGCGCAGCATGGCCCCCATGCACAGCACGTCGTTGGTGCGCCCCGCCACGACGTCCCAGCGCAGCGGATAGCCGCGCTCGTTGCACAGAAGGACGATGCCGATCTTGCGCTCCACCCGTCCCTCTTTCGTCTTGGCGCGCTGGGCCAGCGTCGGCCCGTGCCCGACAAACCAGGTGTCGGTCACGTCGAGGAACAGCGTGGCAAAGGAGCCCTCGCGCTGCTGATAGCGCTCCACGAGCCGCGCTTGCAGCGACGGGGTGCACTGCTCCAGCGCGTCCAGAGCGCGGTGCACGCGCGTGTTGTTGAAGCTCGACGGCGCGAAGCCCACAAGCTCGGGCAGCGCCGTGCGGGGCACCCAGCGCGTGGCGTAGAGCTTGGAACCCGGGTCCGCGCAGCGCTGCAGCACCAGAGCACACACGACACGTGACAGGGGCACGTCGCGCTCGGGCGACGGCGAAACAGTGTCGAGCACCTCATCGAGCCCCCACTGCTCCCACAGCGCGCGGAGCACGGCCAGGTCGAGGTAGCGCAGGTTGGCGACGGGCCGAACCGGCCCCTCCGGGGCCACCGCGGGAGCGACGACCACCCGCTTGCCGGCCCGACCGGCGGCCAGGGCGGCGCGGAGGTTGTCGATCTCGACCGGCGTCATGTCGATGAGGCTCCTGATGACGCGATGGGCGGGCATGCCGTCGGACTCGCGGCGGTAGCTCTCGACGAGCTGCGGGTACTCGCGGACGATGCCGCTGGTAGAGGTGGTGCGGACGACGCGGATGTGCACGGCGCATGTATCTACCCATGCGGACCGCGCGATGTCAACAGCGACGTGATTGCCGCCGCAATGGCCCGACGATCCGATTGTCGATGTATCTACGCTACCATGCGAAGTGCCAGCGAATCGCGGCTTGACGCGCCGTGGTGATCAACTTGGGGTGAGCGTGAGGGTCGATCGAAGGTAGACGCCTCAAAAAAGCGCCGCCCCGCCGCCCCGCCGCCCCGTCGCTCACGCTCACGCTCACGCTCACCCTCACGCTCACGTGGCTAGCGCTGCGACGCGGGGGATGGCGCGAGCAGGGACCGATGATGTGATGCCGGCTCGGCCTCGTCGACGATCCGCGCCCGCTCGGGGCGCTGCGGCGACAGGGGGCGCGCGCCGGCTCGCAGCGCGAGGAGCAGC
>CAZQJC010000198.1:0-20178 GCA_964593795.1 uncultured Myxococcales bacterium
CAAGGAGAGAGAAGGCAACACTGAGCTCTCTCAGGACTCAGCGCTACCTCGCGACCCAACTCAATGGAGCGATCTCTGGACGCCCCCCGCGCGGAGAATGGGGAGGGCGTCAGAAATCGCGACGACGATCATCTGAACATACCTCTTCTTCGTGACCTTCTTGCTCTGACCCGAACACACCGGCGCATCGATCTCGCGCTCTTGTGCTTCGCGCAGGACCAGACCCGCCATCAGAAGATCAAACTCCAGGTCGCTTGTCGCCCTTCGACCAAGCCCTGGAAGGGGAAGGGAAATCAATGCAGTGTACAGGTCGCAGCACGAACGACCAACCAGTTCCCAGTCTGGGGCCGCCGCGGAAATCTGCTCCCTCAGGGTGGCGATCAGCAGCAGTAGCGGTGCCGGAAGATCCGGACGTGTTGGCGCGGATGAGTCCCCGGCCGAAACCGCGACAGCGCCATTTCCGGGTTCGGGTCCCATTGCCACGGTTAGGTCTTCGACCCGAACTCCGAGCCCCTTGGCCAGTTTGTGACGCGTTGCCTTCTGTGGGCTCCTGCGACCGTAGATGTGGTTTCTGACGGTTCTCACATCAAGCCCACACCGCTCAGCAAGGCCCTCAATCGTCAGTGCCTTCCGCGTGGCGAACTCCAGTATCGCCCGACCCAGCGCACCTGGCTCTTTGGCTGACTTCTGTGGGCCCCGCGCTCTTGCCCTTATAGTCAACTCGACGTCCCTTTCTTGCCCCACGATTTGCAGCTTCCTGAGGCAGGCACCTCCAATCCTTGCACTGTTTCTTGCTCTTTCGCGAACTCACATTTGCCGCGTGACGGTCATCCAGACCGAATCTGTCCGCCCGGCCGGGGTCCCAACCGGGCGAAAAGAAGACCCCCCTTCTAGGAATAGAGGGGGGAGGCGGGACCCGGTCCCGACACTGGTAGCAGCCAGTGTCGAGCAGACCGTGGAGAGCACGGCGCCCGAGCCCCACCTCCCTTGGTGGGTGTCCCCAGACGGCCGGCTCAGCGAGGAGAGCGCGAAGATGAGAGCGAACAGTCGTCATATTAGCACGAATGACGCATCGCGTCAAGTCGCCAACCAGGAGGATCGTGAACTTCACCGACGCAGGCGGCGCCTGCTACGTGCCCTTGGCTTGGAGCGCGACTTGCGAGGCTCCGCCACCAGTAGCGGCAGCGGGTCGGGAGATGGGCGCGATTGCCTACTTTGGCTGCGTGGGCTCGACGGCTCGCCACTCGCGGTTGACATGGAAGTCGGCGTCGTCCTCAGGGAAGGCGACATGTACCCCTTGCAACTCACCGAGTGGATTCTGCTCCGCGCTTTGCTCGCTCGAGTCGGGGAAGGGGTCAGTATTCGCGAGCTCGCCGTCGAACTCTGGGCGTGGAGACAGGACCCGATGATGGCCCACAGGCGCGCGATTGCGACCTTCGCCTGGCAGCTTCGCACCCGATATCGTCTTCCGATTTCGCCCTGCGCTCACGGCCTTTACACGGTTCCACTCAGCGCGCTCATCATTGACGCCCAAGCGGCGTAGCACGCGCAAGCGTTCCCATTGCATTGCGGGGGTCGCTCCGGATGAGCCCGGGCGCCCCCGGATCATTTCCGTCGAATGAATCTCACGGGCATCCATTGACCAACTGACCGCAAGATGTCTTGCGCATCACGCACGCGCTCCTAAGTTCATTCTCGAAGTGGTCGTCCGATGATCGGGCGACCAACCTTCACAGTCCGACTCCTCAGGCCGAGCGAAATCAGGAGGTGAACGTGGTGACCTTGAGCTTCTACACGAGACATCTGATCGCTGGAGGAATGCGGTGAACCGCGCACTCACTCTCCGCCCGCGCGAGCGCATCCGCGCCCTCATGGCCGGCGTCATGGGGCAGCGCCTCGATGACGTAGAGGCGCGCGTCGAGGCGGGCCTGGCTGCCACCCAGCGCCATCTGGGTGCCGATGGCGAGCGTCCGATGGCGCAGGTGCTCGAGGACGAGCAGGTCAGCGCCGACCAAGATCGCGATCGGCTCCTCTTCGATGCAGAAGAGTCACGGGGCCTGCTCAAGACCTTGCAGGATCGGTTGGCCAAACTGCGCCCACCGAGCCCGGCGATCGTGCTGGCCTGGATCGCGCTCGCGCTCATCCTCCTCGTCGGTGACACGTCGTTCGTGAGCGATGCGTACGCTGATTCCAAGGGCTGGGACCTCCAGTACGCGTCCAGCCAGCAGGTGTTCAGGGCGTACGCCGTCGCGCTCCTCATCTCGATCCTGACCGCGGGCCTCGGCGTCGGCGTCACAGGCCGGCGGCCGCTCGCCCGCATCATCTGCGGCTTCGTGCTCATCATCGTAGCCGTGTGGCTCGCCGCGCTGCGAGCGAGTGCCGACCCTGACACGTCGATGTTGCTAGCGATCTTCGGGTTCGTGTTGCCGATCGCCTCGGCGATCGTCTCGGGCATCGCGAAGCACAAGCTCACCGAGTACTGGACAGATCCGGCGCGTGTCGAACACGTGGCGCTCACTCGCCAGGTCCGACGCACTGCGGCGCGCCAGGCGCAGCTCGCCGAAGACCTCGCCGAGAACGAGGGCCGGCGTCGCGACCTTGCGCAGGAGCAGGAAGAGCTCACACACGCACCAACGCGCCACGCCCGGGAGGTCACTGCCCTCAAGGCTGATGCCCGGCGTGCATGGGCCTTCGGGCGCTGGCTCGCCGGCCGCAGGGACGACGACGACCAGACCCGCCGCCCGCCCGCGCCCCCCCAATCCCGGAACCACGGTGAGGGGCATCCCGATGCGTAGCGTGCTCATGACCGCACTGCTCGCGGTGGGGTGCGACCGGCGGCCGCCTCCCCCGCCCCAGCACACCGTCATGGTATGCGACCGCTCCTCGAGCGCCGATTGCTCTGAGGAGGTTGTTGCGCTCGCGGGCGCCTCGTTCCTCGACCGGAACCCACCCGGCGCCAGCCGTTTCGAGGTCCGCTCGCTCGGTGCGTCCCTCCACGATGTCCGGGCGCTGATCGAGATCGTGCTCCCGGATCAGTGGGGCGCCGGCATGCGCGAGAAACGCCGGCGCTTCAACCATGCCCAGCTCGATCGGTTCATGGCGCTCAAGCTTCCGCCCGTCGTCGAGCAGTCGGCGGTCGCGGCGGCCGTCTGGAAGGCGGGCCGTGTGCTCCAGGAGCGACGGGCGCTGCATCAGGAGCTCGTCATCGTCTCGGACATGAGGGAAGTCAGCGCGGTGGCCAACTTTGAGCGGTCCGTTCCGGGCCCCGATCAGTGGGTCAAGATCCTGCGAAAGACGGGGCTCCTGGGGGACCTGTCCGGCGTCGTCGTGACGGTCTGCGGGGTTCACGACCGCACGGTCGCGGGCATGCAGCCGTGGACTCCGGACAAGTCCGAGGCTCTTCGAGCCGCCTGGGCCAAGGCGTTCGCTGCGATGGGTGCCCCAGGGGTCGCATTGACCGAGGCCTGCGACTTCCACCCTCGCTCGATCCGGCCGGGGGACCTCACCGTGGCGGGGGCCACCCCATGATGGTCCTCCTCGCCCTCCTGCTGCTCGCCGCCGGCTGGGCGTACCTGCTCCAGCGGCCGGATCTCGCCGGCCGCTTCATCCAGGCCAGCGTGTGGGCGTTCGTCCTGTACCTCGCCTCGCCGCTCGCTCTGTGCCTCCTGGCCGGATCGCTGGGCGACGTCGCGTTCCCGGACCTGCCCTGGGGCGTCCTCGTCCTCGGCTGGTCGTCCCTCGCGGCGTGGCTCGTCCAGCGGACGCTCCGCCCGCGCCTGAAGCCGAGCCAGGCGCGCCTCGAGCGCGAGCGAATCCGCGGCGTCGAGCGCAAGAGAATTGCGCCGCGGGAGGGGGCTTGAGCATGCGGAGGAGCTTCCTCAGGCTGGCCCTCGCCCCGGCCCGCGTGCGCACCCTCGCTCGGGAAGCCGACCGGCGGGAGCTCGCCCGGCGCGCGGCGCCCGAGGCCGCCGACCGCGAGCGCTTCGAGGCCGTGATGCGGAAGCGGCTGCGGGGATTCCTCCTCGGCCGACACGGCGAGACCGAGTACCGAGTGCCGGCCACCGAGATTCCCGGCCAGTTCTGCTGGCTAACGGCCGCGACCGGCTCGGGGAAGAGCCGCCTGGTCGGCGGCATCCTCCACGAGTTCCTCATCCGCATCGTGTCGAACGAGCCGATCTCGATCGTGCTCGTCGACCTCAAGGGCGAGCTGGCCGACCTGGCCCTCCGCGCGGCCGCAGAGGTGGCGATGCGGCATCCAGCCGAGGCCCCGCGGTTCCTCGAGCGGCTCCACGTGCTGCGCTTCTTCTCGCCCCGGCACCTCCCGGAGTGGCAGGTGCTCCGGCGCGAGCCGAGCGCGGGGCTCCTGACCCAGGCCCATGGGGTCGCGGAGGCGCTCGAGGGGGCTTCGGCCGCGCTCGGCGTGCGTCAGGAGAGCGCAACGACGTTTCTCGTCGCGCTCGCGATCGAGCAGGGGCTGTCGCTGCTCGAGCTGCGCGCGCTCCTGTACGCCGGGCCGAAGCGGCTCGGCGAGCTCGCCGAGCGATCCTCGCTCGCCGAGGCGCGGCTGTACGTCCGCGGGCGGCTCATCCGCGAGAAGGCGCAGACCCTGGACGGCGTGATCGCCCGGCTCGACGCCCTCCTGCGCTGCGAGTCGCTCAAGGCCGCGTGCGCAGGCCCGGGCATGTTCGACTGCCGGCGGGCGTACGCGCCCGGCGCGATCACCATCCTCGACTTCGGCGGGGCGCCGCTCGGCGCCGAGGACGCCAAGCGCACCCTCGCGACCGTCGCGATGACGCGGCTCGCCTGGGCGGCCTTCGCGCCGGACCGCAAGGTGGAGGGCGCCACGGCCGTCTTCTGCGACGAGATCCAGGAGGCCGGCCCCGGCGTCTTCCCGCACGTCGAGCGCATCGTCACGACCGGCCGGAGCTTCGGGCTCGGCCTCTGGTCGGTCCACCAGGGCGCGCACCAGCTCCCGGCGGAGCTGCGCGCCGTCCTCGACACCAACGTCCGCATCCGCATCCTCGGCCGGAGCGGCGAGGCGGACGCCCGGACCGCGACCGAGTGGCTGCCCTCGACGGGGCGCATGCCGCGGCCGCGGCTGCCCGGCGAGCCGCCGGGCGACTCCCCGAGGTTCCTCGGCCACGCGGAGGAACTGCGCTCCCGGATCTCCGAGCTGGGCTCGCTCCCCGCGCGGCACTTCCTCGTGGCCGAGCGCATGGCGCCCTTCCTGCCGAGGGTCATCGAGACGCCGCCCTTCGACCCGATGGCCTGGGCGCGCATCCCCGAGCAGGTCCGGGAGGCGGTCCAGCGCGGCGCCGTCGGCGTGCCCAGGTCCGAGCTCGAGGCGCGGGCCCGCCGGATCGAGGACGCCGCCGTCACGCGGCTCTTGGCCGAGGAGCGCCCAAGGCGCCCGGCGCGGGCCGGAGCGTCCGGGGACGCGGAGCCCTTGCCCAACGTGGTGGCGCTCCACGCCGCGCGCTCGCGCGGGAGGATGCCGTGAAGGGCAAGGGCAATTGGCTCCGGCTCCTCGTCGCCGGGGCCGCCTTCGTCCTCGTGGGCTGGGCCGCGGGCCTCGTCGTCCTCGCCTGGGCGCTCCTCGGCTTCGCGCGGTCCTGGTTCTTGACCTCGCTCGCGCTCCGGCCGATCCACCGGTGCAGCCGGGGCCACGCGGTCGAGGCGTACGGCGTCTTCCGGTGCGGGAGGTGCGGCGCGGCGACCGAATCCTCCGCCTGGTTCTGCGAGCATTGCGGCGCCGAGGCCGGGTACGTGAGCTGCGCCGAATGCGGCCTCGCCGTCGCGAACCCCCGGGTGAGGCGGTGATGGGCGAGCTCCGGATGAGCCGGGACGAGCGGCCGGAGGCGCGCGGCTACCGCGTGACGGATCGCGACCTCGAGCTGCTCTACGCCATCGGGCGGATGAAGCTCGCGACCACGCACCAGCTCGCGGACATCTTCTTCGGAGACCCGAAGACGGCGAGCCGGCGCCTGCGGAAGCTCCTCGCCCTCGGCCTGGTCTCGGTCTTCGTGCTCGCCCAGGAGCGCCCCAACATCTACGCCCTCTCCGAGCGCGGCCGCGAGGCGCTCGAAGGAGGCGGGTACGCGACGGCCGGCCTCCACCTCGCCCGCGGCGTCCAGCGCAAGGACCTCGACCACCTGCTGGCCGTCAACGACGTGCGGGCCGTGCTCGTCGCCGAGGCGCCTGCCGCCCGCGCCCAGGTGACGCTCTTCCTCGCCGACCCGGACTTCCGCCGCGCCGCCGGCCTCGCGCCGCCGGCCTACCTGCCCGACGCCCTGGTGGCCCTCCAGGTCGGCGGCGTCGAGCGGCGGCTCGTGCTCGAGCTCGACCGGAGCACCGAGCGCGCCCGCCACTTCGCGGGCCACAAGGTACGCACCCTCGTGGCGATCGCGGGCGCCCGGGCCTCGTGCCTCGGCCTCGCCTGGCCGTGGACGGTGCTCGTCCTCGCGCGCGGCGAGCGCAGGATTGCGCGCCTCGCGAGCGCGGCCGCCGCGGAGGGTGCGGGCTCGCTCCTCGCGTTCGGCGACCTGGACGCGTTCGTCGAGGCGCCGTACGCGACGCCGCTCCGCGCCCCGCGCGACGCCCTCGAGGGGGTCGCTGGGCGCACTCTGCTCGCCGCGGAGGTGGCGTAACGATGTGGCGCTGCCGCAACGGCAGCTCCGCGGGCGAGATCTCGTGGCTCTGCGCCGGCTTGCCGGCATGGGCGTCGCGCTCAATGTCGCTGGCGCGAATGGTTTGGGAAGGTGATCGGCGATGAGCCCCTCCGACTTCGTCCCGCCGCTCGCCACCCGATCCCGCCGGCTCGCCGGGTTCTGGCGTCGCAGGTACGCCGACCTTCGGTGCCTCTCCCGGCTGCTCGACGCCGACGTCGAGAGCGAAGGCCTCGATGGCGCCGTGGTACGCGTGCGCGTCGTGGCGCGGGAGGGCGTCGCCCTCGTGACGGTCTCCGTGGACTTCCCGAGGACGGCGCCGCGCATCTGCATCGTGTCGGGAGAGGCGATCATCCGGCCCGAGATCGCCTGGCGCCTTGGCGACGATGCGACGGCCACGCTCGCCGAGGCAATCACGGACGCTTTCGGCCAGGCGGCAAGGACACCCAGATGAGGATGTTCGGGACCGTCCTGCCCACCGACACCACTGCCTCCCACTGCGAGAGCGTCGGTGGCCGGGAGCGAGGGCTGCCCGGGGGCGGGTCCGCGGCACCGTCCCCGCTCTCGGTCTCCCGCGCCTCGACGAGGGGCGACCGGCGGGCACCCGTGCGAGGAGGCAACCACGATGATGTGAACCGCGCCGCCCGAGCGGGCGGCGCCACGATGTGGCCCGGCGAGGACCGGCGTCCCCACGAAGCTCCACCCCTCACCCGCTCCGGCGCGGAGGGCACTCTCGGCCCGAGAGAACTCCCTAACCCCAACGCCATGAGCACCTTCTTCTACAACTCCCCCGTCCGCTGCGGCTGTCCCAACCACCGCGGGCGGCCCGTCGACACAACTGTCCACGAACGCAACGCGCCCTGCCCGTTCGAGAGGCTGAACGCGCCCCACGGCGGCGACGTCTGCTGCGTGCTCTGGGGCAAGGCCGCCGCGCACGCGGCCTTCGCGCTCGGGCTCCATGACCTGTCCGCGCGCTTCCGCGACGACCTGACCTGCGCGGAGGCGCTCGCCTTCGCGGAGCAGGTCTCGCTCGCGGCAGATCGGGCGGCTTCGGCGGGCGGGCGCTTCGTGGTCACGCCGATCGGCCGCCGCGAGGGCCGCAAGGACATCGTCTCCCGCCTGCGAACCGCCGCAGGCTGGTACGCGCTCGTCGGCAAGCTCGGATTCGGAGTCAGCGCGTGGGTGGAGTGAGCACGGACGCCAATGTCCTCCCGGACCACCGGTGGGCGGGCGGACCCGCGGGCCGGGGGTGCGCCCGCGCGGAGCGGCGCGGCCGACGACGTCCCTCCCTCGCCAAGGCGCAAGGAGCGCCGACGGTCGCGAGGGGTCCCGAGATCTCGCGAGCCGCGCACGCGCACGACGCAAGTCCGTCAGCGGCGTCCGCCCCGCCCATCGCCTCTTCTGCGACGCGGCCCCCGCGGCCGGCCGTTGCGACGGGAGTCATCCATGACGTGAACCGCGCCGCCGGAGCCGGCGGCGCAACGATGTGGCCCGGCGCCAGGCGCGCCGCGACCGACCACGCGCGGCCCCAAACGGCGGCGGCTCTCGGCCCGAGAGCGCTACTCGATAACCACGCCACCACTATGGGCCTCGACCTCCTTCCGAAGGCCTGCCCCTGCGACAAGCACCAGGGCAGGACGACGTTCCCGCCAGGCTTCACCCACGCCCCCAAGGACCAGTGCCCCTTCTCGGAACACGACCTCCCGCTCGGCATCCTGGCCTCCTGCTGCTGGCTCCGCGGGCAAGTCGCCGCGCGCGAGCTGGCCGCGCTGGGCCTTGACGACATCGCGGAGCGCCTCTACGCCGACTGCGACTGCCAAGGGGCGGCCGCCCTCGGCACGAGGCTCCTAGAGGCCGCCGCCAAGCTCGAGGCCGAGCACCGCGGCAGGGACGCGAAGCCGAGGGGCGCGGGCTGGAGCGGCCGCTGGAGCGAGCAGCGGAAGACCTGGGACTGGCAGAAGCACTCCTCGTTCGGGGAGGCGCTCGCGCGCGTGCGCGAGGCCGCCGACTGGTACGGGAAGGTCGGCCGGCTCGGGTTCGGAGTTCACGCGTGGCACTGAAGGGCGCCAACCGAGCACCGGGCCACCAGGGGGCCGGCGGACACGCGGGCCGGGAGTCCGCCCCAAGCGGGTCCGCGCGCGGCCGACGGGGTCTCCCCTCCTCCAGGGCGCCTTCGGCGCGAGAGCGAGCGAGGGACGGCGAGACCACGCGAGCCACGGCGAGCGCGTGCGGCAGACGTCCATCCGCGTCGTCCGCCCGGCCCCCTGCTTTCGTACTTCCCAGCATGCCCGGCCCGAGGCCAGCGGGTCCCGCACTCACGGCAGCGGAGGATGCGTGAGCGTGCCTGACGAGCCGCGCGACCTCCGCGGCGTGCCGACGGCCGCCTTGCTCGACGAGCTGGCGCGGCGCTTCCGCGTCCGCTTCGGCGCGATCACCGCCAGCTACCACGACGGCCGGTCGAGCGAGCGTGTCGAGGTGATGCACCGCGTCCGTCGCCATGCAGAAGGCGCCGATCGTGATGAGCACGATCTCGCAGATCAGCCCACCCAGCCACGGGAGGAGCCAGACGACGCCCGCGCGCACCGCACCACGGAGCGCGGGACCGAGGCGAAAGGATGTCGAAGAAGTCCCTGACGGTGGTTCCGAATGGCAGCACCGAGCATCGGTGCATGACCCTGCGGCTCGACGAGGACAGAATCGAGCTGCTGCTCATCCCGATCGAACGGACCGCTCCGATCGTCGAGCTGCGCCTCGCGCCAGAGGACGTCGCGGCGCTCCGGGAGTTCCTGGGCGTGGCTCCCGCGGCGGCGGAGCGGCGCGAGCGCAAGGGCGCCAGGGCGGAAGCGACGGGCTAGGACGATGGCGAGGGGCAACGCCTTGCGGCAGCCGCTGCTTGGCGGCGCATCACTGGGTGCGGCGTCCGCAGCCGTCCGCGTCCGCCATGCCGATGTCGACGATCGCGCCGCCCTCGCACGCGTCGCCGAACTACTTCGCGAACTGATCGCCGCGGCTGAGCTGCGACCCTCGGAACCTGCTCCTGATACGCTCCCTGCCAGGCAAGGAAGGCGGCGTTGAGCGAATCCACCCATCCGAACGAGCGGACCTCCATGTTCGGTGCTCCCCGCATCGCGTTCCTGGGCGTGTGCCACGCGACGAGCCTCCCGCAGGAACCCTCAACCCTCGTCGGACTGTCGAGCACGGTGCCGTCGTTCATCTACCCCGTTCCCCTTGACGGACTGAGCGTCGTGTTCGCGATCTTCAATCCAGGGAGCTGTCCGCAGGCGGTGGTGCGGCTCATGCGCCCCAACGGTGTGGACGAGGTCTTCAACGTCCGCATCGATGCCAGCGCGTCCCGACAGCTGGGATGGCAGACGGTCGTCGGCCGGCTGCGCGACGGCGCGACGGTGGATGTGCCGGGCAGCTACCCGCTTGTCCTCCGCGACGGCGAGGTCGAGATGGTGATCGGGACCATCCTATTCGAGCAGCTGGTCGCGCCACCGTTGACCCAGGACGAGATCGACACCATCCGTCGGAACCCTCGCTCGATGACCGGGGTTCAGCTCCAGATTGGCTGCAAGCAGTGCAAGGACAGCTTCAAGGTCTATGCGGCTCTCGAGCGGGACCCGCAGCTCGAAGCCGAGGGCGCTCTCTGGAACAAGGCGCTGCCCGCGTCGCGCACGTGCAAGTGCGGCAAGTCGGTCTTCGACCTCGCGAGCATCCGAGACAACCTCCACGGCTTCCTGCGGCATCCGCCCGCAGCCCTTCCGGCCGGCATGTTCGACACCACGTCGCTCCATCGGCTGGCAGCTCTCAAGCGCACTTGCACTGACTTCTGGGACCTCTTGGATCGTGACCCGCCCGAGGAGGAGGTGCACGCGTTCCTCCGCGCCAACGAGGTCCTGCTGCAACCGTTCAGCCCGAGGCGGGTCCTGAGCAAGGCGCCGATCCTCACGCGCTTCCATTGCGACTTCGCGCTCCTCACGGCGAGCAAGGAGCTGGTGCTCGTCGAGATCGAGCGGCCAAGCACCCAGCTGCTCAAGAAGGACGGCGGCATGAGCGCCGAGTTGCAGACCCCGTTCGACCAGATTCGCAGCTGGATGGGCGTATTGCTCGACGATCGCAACGTGGTCATCAGGGAGATGGGCGTGGACCCCGATGAGGTTGGAGCGATCCGGTGGGTGGTGATCGCAGGTCGCGACCGCGGAAACGACCCAGAACACCTCCGCAACCTGAAGCGCACCCTCCCCCGCGACATCCAGTTCCTGACGTTCGACGATCTCCTGTTTGCTGCGATCAGCCTCACCGTGACTCTGGAAGGGGTCGAAGGCTGGAAAAGCACTGGCGTCGCGCCTCCCATGTCGACGGACCGCCGATGACGGGCGGCCTTCCCCCTTGCGTGCGAGATCCGCGCACGTAGACTCGGCCCATGCGCGCCGTCTGCTACTGCCGCGTCTCGTCCCAGGCCCAGCGGGAGCGCCACACCATCGACTCGCAGCTCCGCGAGCTCCCGCTCTTCATCGAACGCATGGGCTGGGAGCTCACGCAACCGCCCCGGCACTACGTCGACGACGGCCGGTCCGCCAAGGCGGGCAAGCTCGAGGAGCGGCTCGCGTTCCAGCGCCTCCTCGCCGACGCCGCGCTCGGCCAGTTCGACATCGTCGCTGTCGTCGACCTCGACCGCCTGACGCGTTCCGAGGACATCACGGAGCGCGGCCAGGTGCTCGGGGCCTTCCAGCGCGCCGGCGTCCGGCTCGCCATCTCGTCCACAGGCCAGGTCCTCGACCTCCGTTCCTCGATCGGCGACCTCCTCTCCTCTCTCGGCGGCTTCTTCGCAGCCGAGGAGAACCGCAAGCGACGCGAGCGGACCGTGCGCGGCAAGTACGAGGCGATCCTGAAGGGCAGGAAGCCCTCGGGCCCCACGCCGTACGGCTACCGCTACAGCAAGGCGACCGGCGAGTGGTCCGTGCACCCCGGTGAGGCCGAGCTGGTCCGCGAGATCTACCGGCGTATCTCCCGCGGCGAGTCCTCCGAGGCCATCTCCTTGGACTTCGACCAGCGCGGCCTCGTGCGGCCGCGCGGCGGTCGCTGGATCCGCGAGCGCATCTGGCAGATCGCCGTGGCGTCGACGTACCGGGGCGAGTGGAGGGCCGACAAGCGCAAGTCGCTGGCGATCAAGGTGCCGCCGATCGTCGACGACGAGCTGTGGCACGCGGCGCAGGCAGCCCTCACTAGGTTCAAGCGCCGAGGCCTCCGCCGGACCAAGCACATCTACCTCTGCGAGGGCATCGCCGCATGCGCGCTCTGCGGGGCGCGCATCGGCATCAACTCGACGGGCTGGGGCAAGGACCGCGTCGCGTACTACATGTGCGGGCACCGGCGGCGGCCGCCGCGCGGCAAGGCGCCGTGCAAGCTGCCGATGCGCCGCGTGAGCGAGGTCGACGGCAAGCTCTGGACGGCCGTCACGGACCTGCTCCTTCGCCCCGATCACCTCGAGCGGGCGCTGATGGCTCGCCGAAGCGACGCGGGCGAGCAGCACGACCTCTGGGAGTCCGACCTCAAGCAGTTCGAGAGGAAGCTCGCGCAGCACGAGCACGGCTGCTCCAACATCATGGACGCGCACCGGCGCGGGCTCATCCCCGACAACCTCTTCGCGCAGCACCTTCAGGACGCGGAGCGTGAACGGCGGATGCTCGTGCGGCAGGTCGAGACGGCGAAGCGCCAGGTCGAGGCAGCTCGCGCGGACGAGGCGGGGCTCAAGCAACTCGTCGCTTCCGCGGCCGGCCTGAAGGACCTCCTTGCGGAAGCGTCGCCGAAGGTCCGGCAGGAATTCGTGCAGGCCCTAGTACCCGGCGGAGAGCACGTCGTCCGGCTCGGAGCGACCGAGATCGAGGCGCAAGTGCTCGTCGCCGCGGCCGTTTCGCGCTTTGGACTGGTGAACACATCTGATTGATGAAGATGACCGTCGCCCCCTGCTTGTTCGTCAGCGCCGTCAGCTTCCGCAGAGCCTGGCTCATCAGGCGCGCCTGGAGCCCCATGTGCGACTCGCCCATCTCACCCTCGATCTCGGATCGCGGCGTCAGGGCCGCCACCGAGTCGATGACGATGAGGTCGACGGCTCCCGACCTGACGAGCTGATCGGCGATCTCCAGCGCCTGCTCACCGCAGTCGGGCTGGGACACGAGGAGCTCCTCGAGCCGCACGCCGAGGCGCTTGGCGTAGCTGATGTCGAGCGCGTGCTCGGCGTCGATGAACGCGCACACGCCCCCCGCCCGCTGGGCCTCCGCGATCGTCTGCAGGGTGAGGGTGGTCTTGCCGCTCGACTCTGGCCCGTAGATCTCGACCACGCGCCCACGCGGGATGCCACCCACGCCGAGGGCCAGATCGAGCCCGAGGGATCCGGTCGAGATGACCGGAAGCTCGCCGACCTTGACGCCGCCGAGCGGCATGATCGCCCCCTTGCCGAACTGCTTCTCGATGGCGGCGACCGCGGTCCCGATCGCCTTGAGCTTCTCCTTGAGCTTCGTCATCACGCTGTCCTCTCTCCAGGCTGGTGGCCCGGGTTCGTTCCCGCGAGCAACGAGCTCGGCGGGGCATAGCTGTCGAGCAGGCCCGCAGGCCCGGGAGTCGCGTCGAGCCGTCTCATCGCGACGGCCTCGATGACGTCGTCGTGCACGATGGCGTCCCCTCCGCGGAGGTCCGCGATCGTCCGTGCCACGCGCAGGACGCGCGACACCGCCCGCGCACCGAGGGCACCCCGCCGGACCTCGCGCCCCAGCAGCGCCTCCGACCTCGCCGGGATCCGGCAGTGCTCGGACAGGAGGCGCGCAGTCAGTTGCCCGTTCGATCCCACCCCGGTGCCACGCAAGCGGCGCGCTTGCCGCTCCCGCGCCTCGAGCACGGCCGCACGCGCAGGGGCCGTCTCCCCCGGGCCGGCCGGGGCGCGAAGCTCCTCGAACGTGGGCTGCTCGACCTGCACGTGAAGATCGATTCGATCGAGGATCGGACCGGAGACGCGGGCGCGATACCTGCCCACGGTCTCGATCGAGCAGCGACAGGTGCGCTGCTCGCTGCCGTAGTAGCCGCAGGGGCATGGGTTGGCCGCGGCGACGAGCTGGAAGCGCGCGGGAAACATGACCGCCCCGCGAGCACGGGCGATCGTCAGGCGGCCTTCCTCGAGCGGCTCCCGCAGGGCATCGATTGCCCCGCGGCTGAACTGCGGCAGCTCGTCGAGGAAGAGCACGCCGTTGTGCGCGAGCGTGATCTCGCCGGGACGCACGTTCGATCCGCCACCGACCAGGCCCGCCGAGCTGATCGTGTGGTGCGGCGCCCTGAAGGGAGGATGCGGCGGGAAACGGACGTCCTTGAGGGCACCCGCGACCGAGTACACGGCCAGGGTCTCGATTGCCTGCTCGACGCCCAGCTCCGGCAGGAGACCGGGCAGACGGCGCGCGAGCATCGACTTTCCGGCCCCCGGAGGACCGAGGAGGAGCAGGTGGTGCCCACCGGCCGCGGCCACCACGAGCGCCGTCTTGGCCAGCAACTGCCCGCGAACCTCTGCCAGGTCGGGCAGGTCCGCATCGCACGATGGCTGAGGGGACAGCACTGGAGTCACCACCGGCCTTGTGCCGGCCCGCAGGTACTCGACGACCTCTCCGAGGGTGCTCGCGGCGACCACCCGGCCCGGAGCGACGAGGGCGGCCTCGGCCCGGTTCTCCTGTGGAACGATGATCTCCCGCCGTCCCACTCGCACGGCGAACGCGGCCGTGGGCAGGGCGCCGCGCACGGGCCGCAGCCTGCCGTCCAGCGAGAGCTCCCCGACGAAGAGCCGGTCGGCGAGCGTCTCCGAGGCGAGCTCGCCGTACGCGGCCAGGACACCGAGCGCAATCGGCAGATCGAAGGCCGCGCCGTCCTTGCGCTGATCGGCTGGCGCCAGGTTGACGGTCACCTTGCGCGGAGGGAGCTGGAACCCCGACGAGGTGAGCGCAGCGCGGATCCGGACGCGCCCCTCCTGGACCGACGGTGTCGGCAGGCCCACGAGGTGGTAGCCAGGCAACCCGAGCGACGCAACGACCTCGACCTCGATGGCGCAACCCTCTACACCGACGACACTGGCCGAGTGAACTCGAGCGGTCACAAGGCTGCGTTGAGCAACCGTCGTGCCGTGTCCCGTGACCTCAGATTCTGCGGAGTTGTGCGCCCTGCGCGCGCGGGCGGACGGTATGCCGTCCACCGCTGGCCGGTGGGCCGTTCAGCTGGACGGAATACCGTCCACGCCTCGCCGCGGTTGCGCGGCGGCACGTCGGGTGGAGTCGAAGGGAGGAAGAGAACCGGGGAAGCGCGGGATGAGTCCCCGAAGCTTCAGGCGATCAGCGGCAGGCGGTGAATTCGACGCAGGTGTCGTTGAAGCAGCCGCAGCCGTCGCTGACCGGCACGGTGCGAACCCGGCAGCGGTACCGATCGACGCAGAACCTCGGCTTCTTGTGCTTCGGGTCATCCACGCAGGTGAAGCAGTCGTCGGCCGGCATGCACTCGTCGCGGTTGCACTCGACGTCGGTCACCATGCCCGCCTTGGTCTTGCAGACCTGCGGGACCGGGCTCGGATCGTCGACGCAGTCGCGATCGCCGCACACGCTGTCGTCCATCGTGCAGTCCTGCGGCGTCACGTCGGGCTCGCAAGGCGAGTTGCCGCCGAGCTCCGGATCGTTCGGGCAACGGCTGTCCTGCGGATCCGTACCTGGCTTGCTCAGACTGTCGCACGTTGCGGTCGGCGTCGGCTTGCAGTTGGGCCTGAGCTGACCGCACTTGTCCTGCTCACGCGCAGGCCCACAGGCGGGCGCGGCGGTGCGGGCGCACTGGCAGTCCGAGTGCGTCCGGCAGTACTCGACCGGCGTCATGGTCATGGCCGCCATCGGAGGATTGCACTTGCGAACGGCCCCCTTGGGGCCGGGGCAATCACCATCCTCCTTGCAGCTCTCGCTCTGCGGGATGAGCTCGACGGTGGAGTCCACGTTGCAGTCCGGGAAGAACGCCAGCCCGTCCTTGGCCTTGCCGATCGTGAGCTCCACGGTGCCCACGATGAGGCGCTCGTCGAGCGTGTCGCAGGTCTGGGTGAGCACCTCCTCGGTGATGGCGTCGCGCTGCTCGAGCTGCGAGGTGATCTTCTTGCGGCACTTGCCGCCCTTGGCCATCGGGTCCGCGGCCGTCTTGTTGGGGTAGCAGACCCACAAGCCGCTCTCGATGAACGGCTTGCCACCCATCACCTGCGTGGGCGGCAGGCCGATGTCGATGCGCTCGAACTCCTCGCATTCGGCCGAGGGCGCAGAGGGATCCGCCGCAGCCGTCCCCATCGCCACGCCACAGTCCCGCTGAGGTGTGTCGAGGATGAAGTCGAGCACGACCGAGCCCTGCATCGTGATCTGGAGGCTGCCGTCCTTGGCCGTACCGGTCTGCTTGCCGAAGCACAGGGACAGGTTGCCGATGCGCTCGAGGCCGCCCGAGGTATCCGGATCGGCGACCTTGTTGAGCGCGAGCGGACAGAGCTTGTCGAACGTCTCGAACTTGCCGTCGCCTCGATACTGCGCCACGAAGTCGCAGACCTTCTCGAGCGACAGGCTCATCGTCGGCCCCGCACCCGTCACGTACGCGGTACGCCGGGCCAGACACTGGCTCGCGGAGTACTCGGACAGGGCGATGACCTCGCCCGCGCCCGTGTACTTGAGCTTCGAAATATCGAGGTGACCCTCGGTGATCCCGTAGAAGCCGGCGCCATCGGAGCTGTCCTTCTCACCACATCCAAGGGCGAGCAAGGCGGCCGCGAGGAGGCTCAAGCTTTTCGTGCAACGAAACATCGCTGTGGCTCCTGTCACTGGTGAGATCAGCACGGGGATCAGAACTCGAGCCGCAGGCCGACGCGCATGAAGAAGGGCGTCTGCAGCACGACCTTGTTTCGCCAGTTCGGGTTGGCGGTCGCCAGCGTTCCTTCGCTGTCGG
Source organism: uncultured Myxococcales bacterium (assembly GCA_964593795.1). Taxonomy (GTDB): domain Bacteria; phylum Myxococcota_A; class Polyangia; order JAHFDS01; family JAHFDS01; genus JAHFDS01. Next base: position 16,656 of record CAZQJC010000198.1, read on the forward strand.
CCGTGCGCAGGTGGCGCAGGTCGGACTGGTTGCCGTTGATGATCGGGTTCACCGAGTCAAAGGTGTACCGGTCGTCGCGCTGGACCTCGCTCTGGTTGTTGAAGATGTTGAAGAACTGCAGGTAGAGCTGCGACCGCATGTTCTTGGCCAGCTCCTGCTGGTAGGTGAGCTGGATGTCCGCGCGCCAGGTCACCGGCAGGCGATCGACCGTGCCGCGGGGCAGCACGTAGGACTCGTCGAAGCCGTACAGGTTGTGCGCACCGAGCGCGTTCTGCGGGACACCCGAGTTCACGCGGAACGACGTGCCGGTGATGAGCGAGCCGGTGCCGATCTTGAACTCGTAGGAGCCGTCGATCTTGAGCGCGTGCGGCCGATCGGAGCCAAGCGGACCGACGCGGTTCGCGAGGAGGTCCGGCAGGTCGAACTGCGAGGTGATGTTCGGGTCGAGCTGGCCCGTCTCGGCGGAGAAGAGACCGCCGTAGTTGCCGATGCTGCGCGAGAACGTGTAGCTCGACTGGACCTGCCAGTTGCGCGAGAAGCGCTTACGGGCGAGCCCGGTGATCTGGTAGAAGTCGCGCTCCGCCTTCTGGAAGGTGCCGAAACGCTTGGCGACGGCCGCGAACTGGGCGAGCGCCTCGTAGCGGGCCTGGGCGTCGTTCGCGCGCACGAGGTCACCCTGCGCGCGGAAGGTGCGCGACGCCTGCTCGGCGGCGCGGGCCTGATCCTTGATCTTGTTCACCTGCTCGTCGGTGACCGTCTCGCCCGGGTTGACGATGTAGTACTGGGCGGCGTTGTCGACCGACGCGTCCTCGATGATGCTGCCGAGGTAGCGACGGGTGAAGGACAGACCGAGCGCGAGATCCTCGATGACCTCGTACTCGCCGCCGATCGTCATCTCGTCGTTGTACTGACCGGCGAGGTCCGGCATCGGAACCGCGTTGCGGCCGCCGAGCACCGCGACCGTCGTGGGAACGCCACGGCTGCAGTCGACCGAGCCGAGGGCGGCGCCGTCGGCGAAGTTGCCGCCCGAGTCACGCAGACCCGAGCAGGCCGAGGGACCCGAGGGCGGGTAGACCGACAGACGCGTGCCTTCGCGGCCGAAGGAGCGGTTGTTGATGTCCATCGGGATGGACTCGTAGAAGCGGGCGAACGAGCCGTAGAGCTTGGAGCGGCCCTCGCCCGTCGGGTCGTAGATGAAGCCGAGGCGGGGCGCCGTGTTCCAGCTGACGACGAGGCCGCTGTTGCCGTTCAGGTCCCGGATGTCCTGGCGCTCGAAGCGGACGCCGAGGTTGAAGGTGAGCTGACCCGGGATGGCCTGCCACTGATCCTGCACGAAGAAGGCGTGGTTGATCGTGGAGGTCTGGGCGCGGAAGGGCGCGTTGACGAACTGCTCCTCACCCGTGAGCGGGTTCGGGCGCGCGACGGTATAGCTGTTGAGGCGCACGTTCGCCGAGCGGACCTGGAGGAAGCCGCCGCCCGTGTAGCGCTTGATGTCGTCGAACGACGTGTACTCCGGGTCCCAGCCGCCCTTGAAGTCGTGGATACCGGCAGCCTTGAGGCCGAGGTAGCGGGTGACGAGGCGGCCCGCGTAGCGCTGCGCGATCGTCCGCTCGAGGAGGCCGAGGCCGCCCTGCGAGTAGCCGAGGACCGGGCAGTTCTGGACCAGCGGGTACGGATCGATCGGGCTGCCGTTGGCGTCGCGCAGCTGACCGGTCGTGTCGTCGATGCAGGGCGCGAGGTTGTCGTAGCCGTAGCGGTCCGTCTCGCCCGCGAAGCCGATGCCGGGGCGGGGATCGAGGGTACGCGCACCGCCGGCGATGGTCTTGCCATCGACAGGGTTACGACCGTTCGCGCCCGCGAGCCAGGAGATGAGGGCCGACTCACCCTCGCCGTTGAAGGCCTGGGTGATGGCGCGCTCGCGGTGATACGAGCCGATGACCTCGATCTGCAGCTTCTTCTCGAAGAGCTTCGAGATCCACTTGAGGTTGGCGTCGTGCGAGCCGCCCGTCGTCTGGAAGGGCGTCGGGGTACCGCCGAGGCGCTGGCCACGCGCCTGCTCGGGGTTTCCGAAGTACGAGATGTCGAAGTTGTGCTCGGGCGAGAGCACGAACGACAGCTTGGTGTTGAACTGGAAGGCCTGGTTCGACTGCTGGAAGAGCTTCTTGGCCCCCGTGGAGTCGTTCATGTACGCGCCGTCGATGAAGTCCTGCTGGCCATCGCCGCCGAGGACCGGCAGGTTCAGGTTGCCGACCTTGCGCGTCTTGATGCGGTTACGGCCGGGATTCATCGGGTCGGCCTCGACCTGGTAGGTCAGGCCGGCACGACCGAAGTCGCCGTTCGCGTCCATGAAGCAGTTGAGGGCCTGCTCGCTGTCGATGTCGGTCGCGATGTCCTTGCTGCTCTTGCAGGCCGCGTTGTCGTAGCGGTCGGAGATCGTGCGGACCGAGCGCGAGATGGTGTCACGCGTGAAGATCGGCGAGACGCCGGCGTAGAAGAAGACCTTGTCCTTGACGATGGGTCCGGAGATGTCCGCGAAGAGCTGCAGGTCGTAGTCGCCTGCCTGCGGCGAGCGGCGGGTCACGAGCGAGCCGCCCTTGGTCACGATCTCGTCGGCGGTCGCGCGGCCCCAGCCCGGGGTGTAGTGCGCCGAGACGCTGGCGTGGAACTCGTTCGAGCCGGACTTGGTGGTGACGTTGACGATGCCGCCGGTGGCCCGGCCGTACTCGGCGTTGTAGCCGCCGGTGATGACCTCGACCTCCTGGATGAAGTCGACGTTGAGCGAGGTGCCCAGCGTGCCGAAGCCGATGCCCGTCACGTTGACGCCGTCGATGACGTAGTTGTTCTCGACCGACTGCGCGCCGCCGAGCGAGACGCCGTTGTCGTCGCCGGAGGCACCGGGGGTGTTCTCGATGAGCGACTCGAAGTCACGACCGCGCTGCGGAACCTTGGTCATGTACTCCTTGTCGAACTTCGTGCCGCGCTTGGTGGAGCCGATGTCCACCGAGGGCGCCTTCTCGATGACCTCGATGACCTTCTCGGTCTTCTTCGAGTCCTCTTCCTTCTGGCTGAAGGACGCGTTGACGCGGACGGTCGCGTCGGCGCCGACCTGCGCCTCCTTCTTGAGCTTGGGGGCGTTGCCGCCCGGCACGAAGAAGACGACGAGGTACTTGCCAACCGGGACCTCGGTAATCGTGTAGTTGCCCTTGTCGTCCGTGACCTCGGCGAGCTCGCCCTGCGGGCCCTGCGCGACGACGGTGACACCGGCGATGGGCTGACCGGTGTCCTTGTCCTTGACGATGCCCGAGATGGTTCCCTTGTTGGAGGCCGCGAAGGCCCTCGGCGTACCGACGCCGAGGAGCGCGAGCGCCACCAGCAGAAACCCGAGCGAGCGGAGCGTGCGAGCCATCTTCCACCTCTTCACGAGCTGCCCCTGGGGAGTCTGGATGCTGTTCATGATCAACCCCCCGTCCCGCCCGTGCCGCCGGCTCCACCAGCGCCGCCGGCTCCACCAGCGCCGCCGGCT
>CAZQJC010000199.1:0-32328 GCA_964593795.1 uncultured Myxococcales bacterium
GCTGGATTCTGCTGGGTCACGGGCAGCACTAGGTATCTCGTTTGCTCGCGCTCCGCGCTCGCGAGTGCCGCGTGCACGACGGGCGCGGGTCTTCGCCCCGAACCGAATACGGTCACACTATTGACGAGCGGCACTAGCGGGCCTCCTTCTTGAGCCATCTCCGCGCGCGCTCGGCGTCGTCCGCCCCCGCTGGGCCGTAGCGCTCGAACACCGCCAGCGCCTCGCTCACCACCTTGCGCGCGAGCGCCCGGTCGCCTCCGGTCGCGGCCAGCGCCCGCGCCAGCGCGCAGCGCACCCGCGCGACGTCGCGCTTGCTCATCTTGCTCTCGCCGATGGCCAGCGCGCGCTCGAGCCGCTCGCGAGCGTCCGCGAACTTGCCGAGCTCGATCAGCGTCTCGCCGAGGCCGAGCAGCGTGTCGGCGAGCTCCGTGGAGGTGGTGTCCTTGTTGGCGGTGAAGATGGCGAGCGCGTCCTCGAAGCGATCGCGCGCCTCGGCGAACTTGTTCTGACGCCAGAGCACCCAGCCGAGGTTGTCGAGCGACAACGCGAGGAGCGGGTGGTTCCCGCCGAACACGCGGCGGCGGATCTGGATCGCGCGCTCCACCTCTGTGCGCGCCTCGTCGTAGCGCTTGAGGTAGCCGAGGATGATGGCGAGGTTGTTGTGCACCGCCGCGACCTGCGGCTTGTCGGGGCCGAAAGCGCGCTCGTGGATGCCCAGGGCGCGCCTCGACATCGCGAGCGCCTCCTCGAACTCGCCCTTGGACCACAGGATGCCCGAGAGCTGCCCGAGGCTGTCGGCGACGAACGGGCTCTGCGGACCGAGCGCGCGCTCGCGGATCTCGATGGCGCGTTGCAGGTGCTTGACCGCGGAGTCGTACTCCTCCACCAGGCGCTCGGCGTTCGCGAGGTTCGAGAGCGCGGCGGCGACCTCGGGGTGGTCCGGTCCGTGCGTCCGCTCGCGGACCTCGTGCGCGAACCGATAGGCGGCGAGCGCCTCGGGCAGCTTGCCCTGCGCGAACCGGACGATGCCGAGGTTGTTCGACGCGCGCGCGACGTCGATGTGCGACGGGCCGTGCAAGCGCTGGAAGCGGCTGAGCGCGGTCTCGACGTGGCCGAGCGCCTCGTCGTAGTGCCCCTCCCACCACGCGAGCGTGCCGCGCTGGAGCTGCAGCTCCGCGTCGATGGGGTCGTTGCCGCCCATGCGATCGAGCGAGGCTCGCGCGAGCTCGGCCCAGAAGCGCCCGTCGGCCGAGCTGCCGAGCTGGAAGCCCGCGACCTTGACGAGGTCCGTGGCAGCGCGCGCGGCGATCTCGTCGTAGCCGGAGGCCGCGCCCGCGAGGTACGCGTCGCGCAGGCTCTTGACGGCCTCCTTCGGCTCGCCGCGGGCGTCGAGGACCTTGCCGATGCGGAGCAGCGTCTCCGCCTCCGCGGGCCGGTAGCCGACGCGCCGCACGTCCTCGAGGGCGGGTCGCGCGATGGCGAGCGCCTCCGGATACCGCCCCGCGTCGAAGTTCGCCTTGGCCTCCGCCAGGCGCGCTCGCACCGCGCCGACCGCGTCCTTGCGCCCGGGTGGGATGGGCAACCCGGAGCGCAAGCGCCGCACATCGGCGCACGCGCGCACGTCCTGCAGGGCGCTGACGGCCGAGACCGCGCGCTCGACGACCTTCGGATCGGCGGCGGCGAAGAGGCGCGTCAGCGACCGCACCTCGCCGAGGTCCCCTTCGAGGCACTGGATGCGGAGATCGAGCGCCTCCTGCGACTGCTCGCCTCGGAGCTGCGTCGCCTCGCAGGCCTCCGTGTGGGCCTCCGCCCAGCGGACGCCATAGGCGTCGAGCGCGTGCACCACGCGGCGGAACGCGTCCTCGGCGTACGGCACCCCCGTCGCCACGAACGCGCGGTGGACTTCCTCGCGCCGCTGCGGATCCCAGGTGCCGGTGAGCTTGCGCTCCGCCCCCCGACAGAGGAGCGAGTCGCGTCGCTGCGCGAGGCCCACGGTGAGGGCGCCGAGGCCCACCACGCCCACTGCGGCCACGATCCCGAGGCGCCGCGCGCGCGCGCGACGGGGCCGCTGCTCGAGCTCCTCGGTCAGCGCCTCCATCGACGGGTAGCGGTGCGCCGGCTGGAGCGCGAGCGCACGCAGCACGACGCGCCGGATGTACGCGGGCACGCCCGATCCTGCGGGGGGCGTGGGCTGCTTCTTCTCGGACATCTCGCGCGCGAGGTCGTCCTGGTGCTCGCCCTTCCAAGGCCGCTCGCCGAACAGGGCCTCGTAGAGCGTCACCGCGAAGCTGAACTGATCGCTCCTCGCATCCGTCGAGCGCCCGAGGAGCTGCTCGGGCGCCATGTACGCCGGCGTCCCGACGACGTCGCCGGGGTGCGTGAGGAGCGGGTGCGTGGGCTCGCGCCCGAGCGGGCCGACAGACCCGACGGACTTGGCGGGCGGTGTCTTGATGCGCAGCGTCTCGGGGTCGTGCTCCGGGTCGGTCGTGGCGCGTGCGAGGCCGAAGTCCATCACACGCACGCGGTGGTCGTCGCCGATCATCACGTTGCCGGGCTTGAAGTCGCGATGAACCAGGCCGACCTGGTGCGCGGCAGCGAGGCCCTTGCCGGCCTGCACGAGGACGTGGAGCACCTCACGCCACGGGCGCTTCGCGGTGGTGAGCCACTCGTCGAGGGCCATGCCCGCGATGAACTCCATCGCGACGAAGACCTGATCGCCGAAGGTCCCGACGTCGTGCACCGCGACGACGTTCGGGTGCTGCAGGCGAGCCATCGCCTGCGCCTCTCGGAGAAGGCGCGTGCGGTTCGGCGCGTCGGAGCCCAGCTCCGGACGCAGCAGCTTGAGCGCCATCTTGCGATCGAGCTCGGGATCGTAGGCGGCGTAGACGACGCCCATGCCACCCGCGCCGAGCGGCTTCGAGATCACGTACCGCCCGAGGGCCGTGCCCGGTGGGAGCGCCAGTCCCTGCGCGTGGGCAGTCGAGGGCGTCGCCGGGCTACCCGGCGGCACGGTCTCCTCGTGCACGAGCACGGGGGTGTGGCTGCGCTCCCTCAAAGCCTGCGCAACATACGCAAATTCGTACCGAAAGCAGCCACAAACGAGCGGCCCGGGCGTTGTCCGTCATGACGGAGGACTCTCCTCTGCAATGACGTATGCGGGCGCACTCGTTTGCGATCGGCGGCTTTGGAGGGCCGCCGCAGAGGGGATGCCGAGCATCCCCTCCCCGCTCGCACAGCCTCGCGGGCCCCCACCCCTTGCGACTCGCTGCGCTCGCGTCCTTCTTGCCGACGACTCCCCCGCGCCCGGCGCGCCCGGAGGAAGAGACCAAGCCGACGAACCCGAGAACTCGAGCTGACCCCAGGTCAGGGCCTGAATCAGGCGCCCCAGAGGCGGGCGGCGTTGTCGCGGAGGATGAGGCCGAGGGCCCGGTCCGATGCGAGGCCTCGGGCGAGGGCCCGGAGCTCGCGGTCCGCCTCGTACGGGACGATGGGGAAGTCCGTGCCATAGAGGATGCGGTCGGCGTGCGCCTCGATGGCCCCTAGGGCCGGGCGATCGTCGAAGTACTCGGCGCAGCTCATCGCCGTGTCGAGCCACAGGCCCGGATGCTCCGCGAGCAGGCCCAGGTAGGCGTCGAACTCGTCGGCGCCGACGTGCGGGACGACGAGCCGCAAGCCGGGCAGGCGCTCGAGCACCCGGCGCGTCCGCGCGGCCCCGCACAGCCTGCGCGTGTCGACGCCGTAGGCCGCAGAGCTGGGCTCGCGGCCCGCGTGCACGACCGCGGGGACGCCCATCTCGGCGCATGCAGTGAGGATCTCCAGCGCGCGCGGATCGTCGATCGCCAGCTTCTGGACGTGGCAGTGCAGCTTGATGCCGCGAAGGCCGTGCAGGTCGATCGCCTCGCGGGCGATGGCCAGCGCGTCGGGCTCGCCCGGCAGGACGGTGCCGACGGCGACGACGCCGGGGTGGGCCCGCGCGAGCTCACCGAGCCACGCGTTGAGGAAGCGGGCCGCGCCCGGGCGGTGCGAGAACACCATCGCCAGGAGGCGCCGCGTGCCGTGCGCCGCGAGGTGCGCGAGCACGGCCTCGGCGTCGCCGCGGAAGCGGATGGACCACGCGTGCGCGTCGAACCAGCGCCAGAGCGCCTGGTAGAAGCCCTCGGGGAAGAGGTGCACGTGCGCGTCGAAGGGATCGTCGAGCAGGCCCGCGGTGCGGCGCGCGGCCTCGCGCTCGAGGTCGCCGGGGCGCGCCTCGAGGGGCGGCACGACGGCCGGGCCGATCCGGGAGGCGCAGCAGGGCGGGATCGCCTCGCCGGGGGCCGGGACGTCAGGCAAGCGGCTCGCGGTGCCCACCGGGCAGGTTGTAGCCCCCTCGGCCCGTGATGACCACCGCGGGCGGTGTTACCATCCGCGGCGTGAGCGACGATCGCACCGTCACGCGGCCGGTGATGGCGCCTTCGCGCGCCGTCGCCGACGCCGCGCGGCTCGTGGTCGTGCACCCGCCCGAGCTGTGCGGCGCCGCCCGGATCGAGGGGCCGCGCGTGGTGCTCGGCCGGAACCCCGAGGGCAGCCCCACGGTCCCCATCACGCACCCCACCGTCTCGCGCTCGCACCTCGCGCTCGAGTGGGAGCCCGCGCGACGCGGCTGGGTCGCGGCCGACCTCGGCAGCCACAACGGCACCGCGATCGACGGCGCTCCGCTCGTCTCGGGGGGGCGCGCGCCGATCGGCGACGGCAGCGTCCTGCGCCTCGGGCAGGTGCTGGCGGTCTTCGAGACCGGCAAGCGCCTGCAGGCCGCCGACGCGCCAGGCGTGGATCGCGAGGCGATCCCCGGCGACGCCGCCGCGACGTGCCACGTGCGCGCCCAGGTCGCCCGCGCCGCGCGCGATCCGTCGCCCGTGCTCGTCGTGGGCGAGACCGGCACGGGCAAGGAGCTCGTGACCGCGGAGCTGCACCGCCTGTCGGGGCGGTCGGGGCGCCTGGTCGCCGTCAACTGCGCGGCGCTCTCGCGCGAGCTGGTCGAGAGCCAGCTCTTCGGCCACGCCAAGGGGTCGTTCACGGGCGCGACCGACACGCAGCCGGGCCTCTTCCGCGCTGCGCAGGGGGGCACGCTGTTCCTCGACGAGGTCGGCGAGCTGCCGCTCGATCTGCAGCCGAAGCTCCTGCGCGCGATCCAGACCGGCGAGGTGCACGCGGTCGGCGCGGCGCAGCCCGTGCGCGTGGACGTGCGCGTCGTCGCCGCGACCAACCGCGATCTGTCGGTCGAGGTGGAGGCGGGGCGCTTCCGTCGCGACCTCTACGCGCGCCTCGCGCTGTGGGAGGTGCGCGTGCCGCCGCTGCGCGAGCGCCGCGCGGATCTGCTGGGTTGGGTCACGCGCCTGCACCATCGCTGGATGGAGGGGCGCAGCCGGCGCGCCGCGCCGTGGATACTGTCGTCCGAGGCCGCCGAGGCGCTGCTCGTGTGCAGCTGGCCGGACAACCTGCGCGGCGTCGACCGGCTCATCCACGAGCTCGGCAGCGCGGTCGCGGACGGCGCAACCGTGGCGCTCTCGGATCTGCCGAGCTGGCTCACCGAGCCGCGCCGAGCGGACGCGCGCTCGGCGGAGCCACCCGAACCGCCCGGCGTGCCCGCGGCGCCCAAGCCCCCGACGCCGAGCAAGGCCGAGCTCGAGGCGCTGCTCGCAGAGACGGGCAGCGTGCGCGCGACCGCCAAGCGCCTCGGCCGCGATCGGCGGCAGATCTACCGCTGGATCGAGGCCCACGGCCTGCGCAAGCCCGAAGGGGAGTAGGTCTACAGGCAGGCCGGCAGGGAGCTCGCGTCGCCGTCGATGGCGACGTCCCCGCAGGCGGGGCCCCACTCGAGCCCGCTGCGCCGCAAAGAAAAAGGCGCCCCCGCATCGCTGCGAGGGCGCCTCCGAGGCTCGCGGTCTCAGGCGGCGACTACAGGCACATCGGCAGGTCGTCGGCCGTGCCGTTGACCTTGCGCGCGCCGCACGCCGGGCCCCACTCGACCTTGTGCTGCTTGGTCTGCATCTCCTTGGTCACCGTGACGTCGACCGTGCCCTCGACGGGGTAGCAGCAGTCGCGCACGAGGCGCAGGTTCGTCGTCGTGCTGGTCGCCGTGATGCCGACGAGGTGCATCTCGGAGGTGAACATGCCGTTGTGGAGCAGGCTGAGCGCGTTCATGTACGGGGCGATCTCCGTCTTGCCCGAGCCGGTCAGCTTCTGGTCGAGGACCGGCGTGCCGTCGGCCTTCGTGCGCTTCCGGGACTCGGTCACCGACCACTCGCGCGATGGCGTCGCACCGCCGCCGCGCGTGCCCTTGGCCGTCGCGCTGCCGTCGATGGTGTGCTTCGCCCCCGTCGGCCACGTGTACGAGAGGCCCGCGATCGTGATGGCGTGCGACGTCTCGACCTGCGCCATCGGGCCGCACGCGCTGCCCGCCGCGAGCTCCTTGCTGGCGTCGATGGTGATCGTGCCGTCGAGCTTGCCGCCGCCCGCGAAGGTGCAGCCGGCGAAGGTCACCTTGACGCTCTTCGCGAACTGGCCGCGGTCGCCGATGCTCGCGCAGGCGCTGGTCGTCATCTGCTTCTCGATCGTCGGCGCCGGCATGCAGGGCAGGCCGTTCTGCGCGCGCGCCGCGAGGCGCACCGCCCGCGCGAAGTCGAAGCGCGCCTCCGCGGGCCGGAGGCCCGGACGACCGAGGTCGCCGTTGCCGCGCGGCCCGGCCGCGCCGCCCGCACCACCCGCGCCGCCCGCGCCGTCGTAGAGCACGCCGCCTGCGCCCGCCTGCTCGGAGAGCGCGAGGAACGAGAGGTCCCCCTCCGCGAGGTCCACGAGGCCGTTGACCTCGTCGACCGAGGCGCCGCTCTCGACCGACAGCTCGTCGGACTGCTGCGCGATCGCGTCGTCCTGCGACTGGCCGGCGCCGCCCGCCGTCTTGCCGTCGCCGCCGCAGCCGGCGGCCATCAGGGCGCCCGTGAGCACGAAGTGGGTCCAGGTGAGCTTCGTCATCGTCGTTCCTCCGGTTCCGGGCGTCTTGCCCGCGTCTGGGAGGTTGGACGAGGTCGCCGCGCCGGAGGTTCCCGGCCCCACGAACACGCGTGGAATCAGCGCCTTGCGCCGTCGAGCCCGAAGAAGCGGCGGATCCGGGCGACGAGCGCACCCTGGGCGGCCGCGAACGTGGCCTCGGGATCGCCCTCGGCCGAATCGCGCGCCTGCTGCAGCTCGAGCTGGCGTCGCGCGACCGCGGCCGCGACCGCCTCGGCCACCTCGTTGCGCTGCACGAGGCGCTGGAAGCCGAGCTTGTCGAGCTCGTAGCACTCGAGCTCGGTCTGCGCGACGACGGTGGCGGCGCGGGGCGCGCCCGTCAGGAGCGACATCTCACCGAAGAAACTCGGCGCCGCCAGCTCGGCCACCTTCTCCTTGGCGTCGCCGACCGTGAGCTTGACCGCGACCTTGCCCGACGCGAGCACGTAGACGGAGTGACCGTCCGCGCCCTCCTGCATGACCACCTCGCCGCGCGCGAACGGCATGGGGCGCAGCTCGTCCGCCAGGATGAGCAGATCGTCCCACGGCAGGTCGGCGAAGAGCTCGACGGACGCGAGCACCGCCGCGCGACGGTTGCGCTCCGTCTGCTTCTCGCTCTGGCGATCCGCCTCGGTCTCCTCCTGCACGCGCAGCGGCGTCGGGGGCGTCCACAGCGCCCCGAGCCGCGCGAGCGCGAAGTAGATGCGGGTACGGACGAGGCCATCGATCGACACGAAGCGGCCGAGCTCCGTCAGCCAGTAGCGCACCTGGTAGCGCGCGAAGTTCTCGCCGAGCTCGATGCACGTGCAGCTCGGCGGGTGCTCGGCCGAGACGCTCGGGAGCTGCGCGCGCAGCGACGCCTCGACGGCCTCGATCACCTGCGTGGGCGACACCTTGAAGCTGGCGCGGAACTCGATGCGACGGCGCCACTGCCCTGCCCTGCCGCGGCGGCGTCCGACCACGGTGACCTGGCTCTTGCCGAGGAGCGCGTTCGGCACGAGCACCGTCTCGCCGTTCGGCGTCTCGACCGCGGTGTGGCGCCAGCTGATCTCGACGACGCGTCCGAAGGTGTCGCCCATGCGGATCCACTCGCCGACCGCGATGGAGCGATCGAGCTGCAGCGCGAGCCCTCCCATCACGTTGCCGAGCGTGTCCTGGAGCGCGAAGCCGATCACCGCCGTCGCGACGGCGGACGTGGCGATGATGCCGGAGACGTTCAGGCCCGCGCGCCGCGCGACGCTGATTAGGACGATGATCGACGCGACGGCCAGGAGGACGTCCCGCAAGATCCGCGGCGTCTTGACGCCCACGAGCGGCAGGAGCCGGCCGAAGAACAGGCTGCCCGCGAGCCACACGAAGGCCAGGCCCGCGGACCCCAGCGCGAGGACGCTCGCGTCGCCATGGAGCGCGTGCTGCGGCCCGAGCGCGGCCGCGAGGCCGACGGCCACGAGATGCACACCGAGCAGGACGAACGACCCGATGAGACCGCGGCGCTCGTCGCGGGCCGCGCGCTGCACGACGAGGGCGGCCACCAGGGAGAAGCCGGCGAGGCCCAGGGTGTGATGGCGCTGGAGCTCGGCCCACAGCTGGTCCATGGACGTCGACGCTACCACGGTGTCGGACGAGGGCGCGGTCATGGCTAGCGCCGTCGGGACGCGCGCGCCGAGCGCAGGTGACCGATCGCGCACGCCGCGCCGAGGAGCGCCGCCACCGACGCGAGCGAGAACATCGCCCCGCCGCCGTGGCGCTCGAAGAGCGCGCCCATGATCGGCATGCCGATCGCGGAGCCCGCCGCCGAGGCCGCGGCGAACAGGCCCTGGGCCGCGGTCCGCGTCTCGTCGGTCGCGCGCTCGTGCACGAGCGCCACCGCGGACACGTAGTAGAGCCCGAACGAGATCGCGTGCGTGCTGGCGAGGAATCCGAGCGCGATCGGATCGCGCACGACGGCCATGAGGCCCCAGCGCGCCGTCGCGACGCCGAGGGAGATCGCGAACAGCCGCTCGCCGCCGAAGCGGGCGATGAGGCGCGCGCTCTTGGCGAGCAGGACGATCTCCGCGAGCACACCGATGGCCCAGAGGGCGCCGATCGCCTGCGGCGACAGGCCGAGCGATTCGTAGTGGAGCGAGAGGCAGCTGTCGTGCGCGGAGAAGCCGAGCTGACCGAGCGCCATCGCGCCGAGCACCCACGCGAGCGGGCGGTCGCGGAGCAAGGCGCGCACGTCGTCGAGGTTCGCCCGGCGCGGCGGTCTCGGCGGACGCGGCACGATCCACGCCACCGCGGCGGCCACGAACAGCCCGCCCGCGGCGGCCTTCATGACGGTCGTCGCACCGGCCCGCTCGAGCAAGGCGCCACCGCCGAGGACCGCGAGCAGGAACCCGATGGAGCCCCACACGCGGATGCGACCGTAGCTCCCGCCCTCGCGCGCGGCGGCGTCGAGCGCGGCGGAGTCCGTGAGCGCCCAGAGCGGCATGCGCGCGAGCGCGAAGAGGGACGCCGTGGCGATGACGACGGGCAAGCTCCGACCGGCCGCGAAGAAGCCGAGGAACGTGATCGCGGCGGCCAGGCTCGAGAGGCGCAGGAGCCACTCGCGCGCGCGCACGAGGTCGGCGAGCGCGGCGACGAGCGGCGGCGTGACGAGCCCCGCAAGCGGTGAGAGCGCCATCACCTCGGCGACATGGTGCGGCGCCAGGCCCGACTCGCGCAGGTAGATCGGGAAGTACGGCGCGTAGAGGCCGAGCGCCCCGATGAACGCAAAATAGAAGGCGGCGATCGCGACGCTGCCGCGAGGGATTTCCCCGGGGGCGGACGCTCTAGCCACCGAGCGCCGAGAGCGCGCGCTCGGCCGCGCGCAGCATCGGCTCGGCGGAGACCGGCGCGCCCACGGCGCCGCGCATCCACGCGTCGGGCGTGAGCAGGCCCTGCTTGCACATGCGCTCCATCTCCCGCGCGAGGCTCTTGCCGCGCAGGAAGGCCTCGATCTGGAACGCGATCAGATGTCCGAGCGGGTAGTCGGGCAGGTAGAGGCCCGCGTCGACCATGTGCGAGTAGATGCCGAGGAGCAGCACGTCGCGGACGCCGAAGACCGGCGCGTAGTAGCGGTTCCACACGTCGCGCGCGATCTGCATCGTCGCCTCGCGGAGCTGCACGGGTGTCGCGTCGGGGTGATCGTAGAGCCAGTGCCACATGCCGATGTCCACGAGCGCCACGCCGGCGATCTCGAAGGTGGCCCAGAAGTCGTTGAGCGCGGCGAGGTGCTCTGCCTCCGGTGGCGCCTTGCCGAGGCCGAGGAGCTCCACGTCGCGCGCCTGGAACACGAACGCCAGCGCCTCCGTGAAGGCCGTGTTCGGCACGCCGTGCAGGACGTAATGGTCGATGCGATCGAGCGAGAACGTCTGCTCGACATTGTGGCCGAGCTCGTGCACCGCGATGTTGTAGCCCTTGTAGTTCATGCCGCCCGGCGGGATGCGCGTACGCAGGCGCGACGGCGAGCCGCGGCGCTCGGCACCGGTCGCGTGACCCGCGCCGCGCGACGGGTCCACCGCGATCTTCCCTGCGAGATACGCGGCCGTGCCGGCGTCGAAGCCGAGGCGGCCCAGGATGCCCGGCAGGTCTGCCTGGAACGCGGCGACCGTCGGGTAGCGCTTCTTGACGACGGCGTCGAGCTCGTCCTCGCTGATGCGCGGGCGCGGCTTGAGGCCGGGGTACCAGATGTCGAACGGCTCGAGCTTGCGGCCGAGGCGCTTGCCCACGAGCGCCGCGACGCGCGGCACGAGCGGCGACGACAGGACCGCCTCGAAGAGCGCCTTGACCTCGGCCTCGGGCATCTCGCGGCCTTCCTCGAAGCTGCGCCGGATGTGCGACGGCAGCGCGGGCGTGTGCGGGTCGATGCGGCGCACGGCGCGGAAGATCTCGACGATTTGCGCGTAGCGCTCGGCCCCCTCGGGCGCGGCGAGGTCCTTCGGCAGCGCGCGCCCCTCCGGCGCGACCTCGCCCTTTCCGAGCGAGGCGAGCCGGGCGGCGCCCGTGGAAGGCGTCCAGTCGACGCGCGGATCGTCGACGACGGCGCGCGGGATGGTGCCCCGCACGATGTGCTCCATCACGCTCGCGATGAGGCGCTGGCGCGGCAGGCCCTGAGGGTCCGCGTAGCGCCCGCGGATCTCGTCGCGCAGGCCCCAGTGCGTGATGAGCTTGAGGCCGGCCGGGAAGAGGCGCTCGCCCTTCGGCCCGAGCACGTGGTGCAGGTGCACGTTGTACGAGGAGATGTACGCGTCGGCGGTCGAGTAGGCGCGCGCGACCACCCCCTCGACGTCGGCGGGCACGCGGCGCGAGAAGCGCTGCGCCATGCGCGCCTCGGCCCACTGTCGCCGCGACCACTTCCCGCCGCTGCGCAGCCGCTCGTCCAGCGTCGACAGCGGCAGGTGGAGCAGCGCCGCGAACGCGATCTTGCTGCCGAACATGTCCTCGGACGCGTGCGCCGCCGGGCTCCACTGGGCGAGGAGCTCGTCGAAGGGCCGGATGGGCCCGAGGTCGAGCTCGCCGCGCATGTTGAGGTCCATGCGGATCTCGTGCAGGTGGCCGTGGATCGACTCGAGCGCGGCGTCGTAGCGCGCGAACAGCTCGTCGCGCGCGGCGCCACGACCGAGCCACTGCGCCCGCAGGAAGCGCGAGAAGGCCGCCTGATCGCCGTCCTCCGGGCGCCAGCGCTCCGCGACCTGCCGGGCGCCGCGCAGGAGCTCGGCGGCATCCTTGGGGTCCTTCGCGATCCCGGCCACCGCGCGCGTGACGTCGAGACCACCGAGGAGGAGGAGGAGGAGGGCGACAGGGCTCATGGCGCGCGACGGTAGCCACAGCCCCTGCCGACTGCACGAGCAAGTTCTCCGCGGGCCTCCCAACTTACATTCAGTCTTGACTGTTTCTTTGTTCGGTCTTATCTGTGGGGAGCAGATGTCCCCGAGCCGCGTCCGTCGAACCCAGGAGGAGCGCAGCGCCGAGACGCGCGGCAAGCTCCTCGACGCGACGCTGCTGTGCCTCGACGAGCTCGGCTACGCGCGCACGAGCACCACCGAGATCTGCGATCGCGCCGGGGTCTCTCGCGGCGCGCAGCTCCACCACTTCCCGACCAAGGCCGCCCTCGTGACGAGCGCGGTCGAGCGCCTCTTCGAGCGGCGCCACGCCGAGTTCCGGCGCGCGTTCTCCGACCTGCCGCCGGGGGTCGGCCGGGGCGGCAAGGCCGTCCGTCTGCTATGGCAGATGGTCTCCGGCAGCACGTTCCACGCCTGGCTCGAGCTCGTGGTGGCGGCGCGCACGGACCCCGAGCTGCACGAGGCCGTCGCCGGCGTGGCCGACCGATTCGTCGCCACGGTGCGCCGCACGTTCGACGAGCTGTTCCCGCGACCGGGCGCCGATCGCCCGCTGTTCGACCTGGCGCCGCTGTTCGTCTTCTCGCTCCTCGAGGGCCTCGCGCTCGGCCAGCTCGTCCGGACCAACGAACCGCAGGTCAGCGAGCTGCTCGCGACGCTGCAGACCCTCGCCGACGGGCTCGTGCCGGTTCCCACTGCCGTCCGCGCCCGCAGCGCCCCCCGCCGCACCGACCGCAAGGAGATCCCATGACCCCGTCGATCGCCCCCGAGGAGGCCACGCCCCGCGGTGAGGCCCTCGCGGCGCTCACCGCGCGCCTCTGCAAGAAGTCCGTCGACAAGCACCACGACGCCTACGCCGACATCGACTGGGACGCTCCAGACAACCAGATCGACCCGGCCGATCCCCGCTGGATCGTCGGCGACAACCGCGGCCTCGGGCGCACGCGCTGGTACCGCCAGCTCGCACCTGAGGTGCAGGCGCGCCTGGGCCTCCACCTCGTGGTGTGCGCGATGGAGACCGGCTGGCAGTTCGAGAACGTGCTCTCCCGCGGCCTGCTCGAGTTCGCCTTCACCGAGGCCGATCCCTTCGTGCGCCGCTACGCCTACCACGAGCTCATCGAGGAGGCGCAGCACACCCTGATGTTCCAGGAGTTCGTCAAGCGGAGCGGGCTGCCCGCCCCGGGCCTGGCCGAGCGCCAGCGCGTCATGGCCGGGCGCGTGGCCAGCCGCGCCCGCGCGTTCCCCGAGCTCTTCTTCGTGTTCGTCCTCGGCGGCGAGGACCCCATCGATCACGCGCAGCGCACCGTGCTCGGCGGCGATCGCGCGCTGCACCCGCTCATCCGTCGCATCATGCAGATCCACGTCACCGAGGAGGCCCGCCACCTCGCGTTCGCCCGCGCCTACCTGCGCGATCGCGCCCCACGGCTCGGCGTGCGCCAGCGCGCGACCCTCTCGATCCTCGCGCCCGTGGTGCTCGGGCAGATGGCGCGCCTGATGCTCGGCGTGCCGGCCTTCGTCGCGGAGCAGTACCGCATCCCCGCCGCGGTCCTGGCAGAGGTGCGAGACGACGCCGACGAGCGCGCGCACCTCTCGGCCTCGCTCGACAAGGTGCGAGCCCTGCTCGCCGAGCTCGGGCTCATCCCCGGCTGGACGCGCCCGGTGTGGAGCGGCCTCGGCGTCGCGGGATCGCGCGCGTGAGGGTCGTCGTCACCGGCGGCTCCGGTCAGCTCGGTACGCTCGTCCTGCGGCGCCTCTGCGCGATGCGCGCCGTCAAGTCCGTCGCGTCCATCGATCTGCAGCCGCCGCGCGTGGCCTGCAAGAAGCTCGAGGCGCACGCGCTCGACGTGCGCTCCCCCGCAGTCGCCGAGGTCCTCCGGGGTGCAGACGCGCTCGTGCACCTCGCGTTCGTCGTCACGCAGCGCAAGCCGCGCGAGGAGCTCTTCGACATCAACGTCGGCGGCAGCCGCAACGTGCTCTCGTCCGCGATCGCGGCCGCCGTGTCCACCATCGTGTACAGCTCGTCCGTCGCCGCGTACGGCGTCGTGCCCGGGCACGCCGAGCCCATGACGGAGGACGAGCCGCGCACGCGGCAGGACGACTTCCCGTACGCCGCCGCCAAGTACGACGTCGAGGCCCTCCTCGACGAGCTCGAGCGGCAGCACCCCGGGGTCGCGATCTCCCGCCTCCGGCCGGGGATCCTGGTCGGCACGCACATGGAGCACGCGCTCGGGGACCTCCTGCGCCGGCGCATGCTCGTGGACCTCGGCGCGCCGATCCCGTGGGTGTGGGACGAGGACGTCGCGGACGCCACGGTGCGTGCGCTCGAGCGGCGTGCGCGTGGCGCCTTCAACCTCTGCGCCGAGCCCGCCCTCGACGCCGAGGCGCTCGCGGCCGGAAGGTCCCTGCGTGTCGTGCGCATCCCCGCGGTGGCGAGGCTCTTCCTCCGCCACGCGGGCCCGCTCCTCGGCAAGCTCGGGATCGGCCAGACCGACCCGAGCTGGAGCCGCGCGGGGGGCGTACGGATGCTGCAGTCGTGCGCGCGCGCACGCGACGAGCTCGGCTGGCGCCCCCGCGCCGCCGGCGGTGCCGACGTGCTCGACCTCTACCTGCGATCGGCCCCTCGCCGGTTGCATCCGCGGCTACGGGTCTTCTTCAAGCTGCTCGCGCTGGCGGGCCGGGCAGAGCCGCCCGAGGAAGCCAAGCGCACGTCCATCCGCATCCACCTCGCGCTCCTCGGCCCCGACGGCGGCGACGTCGGGCTCGTCCTCGAGCGCGGGCACCTGCGCGTCGGCGCGCCACCCCGCCCGCCCGATGCGGTCGTATCGATCCGCGCCCAGGCCTTCCTCGATCTGCTGGGCGGCCGGCTCGATCTCAACACCGCCCAGATGACGGGCAAGCTCCGCGTCGAGGGTGAGCCGACGGCCATCATGCTGCTCGGCGGGATCGTCGGCACCCTGCGCGCCGCGAGCGCCGATCCCGGCCCGCGCGGACGCGTCGTCGGCACCGCCCTCGGCCTTCTCGCCCGCCCCCTGCCCGACGCGCCCCGCGGCCAGGCCGCACCGAAAGGACAGCCATGAAGTTCTCCGTCTTCTACGAGATGCAGATCGCCGACCCCACGCGCGAGCGCGAAGCCCAGCTCTTCCGCGACTGCCTCGAGGAGTGCGTGCTCGCCGACCAGCTCGGCTATCACTGCGTCTGGGAGGTCGAGCACCACGGCCTTTACGAGTACTCCCACTCGTCGGCGCCGGAGATCTTCCTCTCGTTCGTCGCCGCGCGGACCTCGCGCATCCGCATCGGGCACGGCGTCACGCTCCTGCCCCATCGCTACAACCACCCCATCCGCATCGCCGAGCGCGTCGCCACGCTCGACATCATGTCGGGCGGCCGCGTGAACTGGGGCTCCGGCAAGTCGAGCTCGCTCGTCGAGCAGCACGCGTTCGAGAACGACCTCGCCACGCTGCACGAGCAGTGGCTGGAGGCGGTCGAGATGATCCCGCGCATGTGGTCGTCCGACGTGTTCTCTCACGAGGGCCGCTTCTTCAAGATCCCGCCGACGCAGGTGGTCCCCAAGCCGCTCCAGCACCCGCACCCGCCCATGTTCGCCGCGTGCAGCAAGCCGGACTCTGCCGCCGCCGTCGGCCGCCTCGGCCTCGGCGCGCTGAACTTCGCGTTCGGCTCCGACGACTACCTCACCGACAAGGTGCGCGAGTACCGCGCCGCGGTCGCGCAGGCGCGCCCCGTCGGCCGCCAGAAGAACGACCACTTCGCCTGCACGCCCGCGACGCTCGTGCTCCACGA
Source organism: uncultured Myxococcales bacterium (assembly GCA_964593795.1). Lineage (GTDB taxonomy): Bacteria > Myxococcota_A > Polyangia > JAHFDS01 > JAHFDS01 > JAHFDS01. The sequence goes on from CAZQJC010000199.1 coordinate 15,684, forward strand.
CGATCGCAAGGCCGCCGCGTATGGCCTGCGCGGCGCACGCTTCTTCGCCGAGAGCCTCGGCAAGTACTACCTCTCGGGCACGCGGCCGGTGGGCAGGCTCGACGTGCCGCGCGACTTCTTCTCCGACACCGACCTCGAGGACGCGATGGCCCTGCGCAACGCACCCGGCTCGCCTGTCTCCTCGATCGTCGGTGACCCCGCCTCTGCCCGCGAGACCGTGGCGCGCTTCGTGGACATCGGCGTCGACGAGCTCATCCTCGTCATGCAGATGGGCACGGTCCCGCACGAGCTCGTCATGGAGTCGCTCCGGACCTTCGCCGAGGAGGTCATGCCGCACTTCGCGTGATCACGTTCCTCTGCTAAAACAGAGGCCATGTCCAACCCCCGGCGACCACAAGCCCGGGGCGCACAGGGCGCGTCCAGGATGACGGCCCGGCGTCCGCCCTCACGAGCTCCGGCCGCGCCGCCGGGTCCCACGCCGATCACGACCGCCGAGCCCCACGTCGGCCCCGCGCTCCGTCGCCTGCGCGCGGACCGTGGGCTGTCGCTCGATCGCCTCGCCGCGGCCTCCGACGTGAGCCGCGCGATGCTCAACCAGATCGAGCTCGGCAAGAGCACGCCGACGATCAAGGTGCTCTGGAAGATCGCGCGCGCGCTCGAGGTGCCCTTCTCGGCCCTGATCGAGGGCCAGGCGAGCCGGGACACGACCGTGCTGCGCGTCCACGCCGCGCGGCGCCTGACCAGCTCGGACGGTGCGTTCAGCTCGCGCGCGCTCTTCCCGACCGACGGCCCGCGCAGGACGGAGTTCTACGAGCTCCGCATGCGCCCGCACGGCGTCGAGCACGCCGACCCGCACGCGCCGGGCACGCGGGAGAACCTCGTCGTGTCAGAAGGGCTCGTCGAGATCGACGTGGCGGGCGCCAGGCACGCGCTCGGACCCGGTGACGCGATCCTGTTCGAGGCGGGGCAGCCGCACACCTACCGGAACGCAGGCGACGGCGAGGCGGTGATGTACCTGGTGATCACCTACCCCGAGAGCACGAGGTAGGCGCGAGGAAGGTCTACTTCGCGCCCGGATCGCCGCCGGGCGCCATGATCTTGAGCAGCTCGACGTCGAACACGAGCATGCCCGCAGGCCGGCCCGGCTGGTCGTTATAGGCCATCTCCTTCGGGATCCAGAAGCGCGTCTTCTCGCCCTCGACCATGAGCTGCACCCCCTCGGTCCAGCCCTTGATCACGCCGTTGAGCGGGAACGAGGTCGGCTGGCCGCGCACCACGCTCGAGTCGAACATCTTGCCGTCGGTCGTCCAGCCCGAGTAGTGCACCTGCACCATGTCCGTCGCCTTCGGGTGCACCTTGCCGGTGCCCTTGGTGAGCACCTTGTAGGCGAGCCCCGACTTGGTCTTCTTGGCGTCCTTGGGAGCCGCCGCGACGTCCGTGGGCGCGGGAAGGGGCTTCGGCGCCGGCTTGTAGGCGAGGAGCTCGACGTCGAAGACCAGCATGCCCGCGGGCACGCCGGGCCGCGAGGGCGTGTCGCCGTACGCGAGCGGACCGGGGATCCAGAAGCGCCGCTTCTCGCCGACGACCATGAGCTGCACGCCCTCGGTCCAGCCCTTGATCACGCGGTTGAGCGGGAAGCGCGCGGGTCCCCCGTGCGTGTAGCTCGAATCGAACTGCTTGCCGTCCGTCGTCCAGCCCGTGTAGTGGACCTCGACGTTGTCGGCCGCACCAGGGTGCTCCTTGCCGGTGCCCGGCTTGATCACCTTCGATGCCAGTCCCGACGGCGTCTTCTCGGCGTCCGCGGGCGCGGCGGCCACGTCGGGCGGCGCGGGCTGCGCGCCCGGATCCGACCCTCCGGTGCCGGTGGCCGGGGTCGGCGGCTTGGCGGCTTCGGCCGGCTTCTTCTCCTCGGCCTTGGGGTCTCCAGCGCTCCCACCCTTCGCGCACGCACCCAGCGCCAGGGTGGCACACAGCATCATCGTCTTGGCTCGCGACATGGCGGGCCTTCTATACTCGGAGGCGGTGCAGCCGGTCCAGATCTTCGGTGTGCGCAAGTGCCCCGACACGCGCAAGGCAGAGCGCTGGTTCAAGGAGCGGCGCATCCCGCTCCACCTCGTCGACCTCGGGGAAAAGGGCCTCTCGGCGGGGGAGCTCCGCTCCGTCGCCTCTCGCGCGGGGGGCCTTGCGGCCCTCGCCGACACCGGAGGCAAGCGCTGGCTCGAGCGCGGGCTCAAGTACGCCAGGCCGGGCGAGGCCGAGCTCGAGCGCCTCCTGCTCGCGGACCCTCTGCTCTTGCGGACACCCATCGTCCGCCATGGCGGACAGCGCGCCACCGTGGGCTACGCCCCGGACGTCTGGGACACCTGGAAGTAGCCCGTCTCGCGGCCGTGCCTTGACAGGGCGGCCGGGCGCCTCAAGCTCTCCGTATCCAGATCGGGTGAGGCCGTGCCCACCCGCAGCCTCCCCTGCCAGGGGAGCAAACCCCGTCCGGCGGCCAGTCCCCGGGCGAGAAGGAGCTCGCATGCATCCAGGCATCCTGCATTGGTGGTTCCAGCACAAGCACCGTGACGACGGCGACTGCGAGGCGCGCGTGGGCTGCGGCCCCGGCGCCTGCGGCCCGAGGGGCCGACACCGCGGAGGTGAGGGAGCCTTCGCCGCGGGGGAGGAGGCGGGCAGCCCCTTCGGCGTGCGTCGCCCTCTGCGGTTCCTCGCGCACAAGCTCGAGCTCGACGAGCCGCAGGTCGCGGAGCTCGCCAAGATCCTCGACGCGCTCAAGACCGAGCGCGCCCAGGCCGAGGTGGACAACCGCCGCTCGCTGTCTGCTTTTGCAGACGCGGTGGCCAGCGCGGAGTTCGATGCCGTGCGGGCCGCGGACGCGGCGGGCTCGCGCGTCACGACCGCCGAGCGGCTGCGACAGGCCGTGATCACCGCCCTCCAGCGGCTGCACGCGGTCCTGCGCCCCGACCAGCGAGAGCGGCTCGCGTACCTCATCCGGACGGGCGTCGTCACGCTGTAGGGCTCCGCTCACGCACCCGCGTGCTCCTGCTCGTCTTGCGGATCGAGCGCGAGCAGGAGCACGTGCGCGTGCACTGACACGGGAGGACGAGGATGGTCGACAACGAGGAACCCCTCGATGCGTACTCGCGGGCCGTGGTCGGCGCGGTAGAGCGCGCTGGGCCCGCCGTCGTGAGCATCACCACGGGGGCGCGCGCAGGACGGCGGACGGGCGCCGGGTCGGGCGTGCTCTTCAGCCCGGACGGCTATCTGCTCACGAACGCGCACGTCGCGCGCACGCGCCGCCTCGACGTCACGCTCACCGATGGTCGCTCGCTCGAAGGCCACCTCGTCGGCGCCGATCCGCCGACGGACCTCGCGGTGGTCAAGGTCGAGGGCAGCGCGCTGCCGTACGCCACCCTCGGCGACTCGGAGCGCCTCCGCGTGGGCCAGCTCGTCATCGCCATCGGCAATCCGCTCGGCTTCTCCTCGACGGTGTCGGCCGGCGTGGTCTCGGCGCTCGGACGGACGATGCGCGCCCAGGGCGGCCGGCTCATGGAGGCCATCATCCAGAGCGACGTGGCCCTGAACCCCGGCAACTCGGGGGGGCCGCTCTGCGACGCCGGCGCGCGCGTCGTCGGCATCAACACCGCGATGATCTACGGGGCGCAGGGCATCTCGTTCAGCGTGCCCGTGCACACGGCGAGCTGGGTGCTCGGTCAGCTCATGACCACCGGGCGCGTTCGCCGTAGCTGGCTTGGCATCGCCGGGCAGACGCGCCCCCTCGATCGCGCGCTGGGCCGGGCGCTCGAGCTCGACACGCCGAGCGTCGTCGAGGTGCTGCACGTGGACGCCGGGGCGCCCGCGGCCCGTGCGGGGCTGCGCGCGGGAGACCTCGTCTGGGCGCTCGCGGAGCAGCCCGTGCGCTCGATCGACGATCTCTGGCGCCTCCTCACGCGCTGGCCGATCGGCAAGGCGCTGCGCCTCGATCTCGTGCGCGACCGCTGCCGGCGCACCCTCGAGCTCGTCCCCGGAGAAGCCCCCGCCTAGCAAGCGTTCGGGCCGCCTCGAAGGCGCCCGCATATGCGCATGTGTCCCGGATCAGAGAACGCCAGGGCCGCAAGGGCCGCCAGCCCGGCAGGTGGCTGCCGCTGCGCCCTGACCGCGCTTGCTCCGGACGCGTCCCGCCGGCACCTCGCCGCGGCATCCCAGCGACGTCCGGCTGGCGAACCTGGCGGCCCTGGCCTTCTCTTCTCAGGGACCGACCTACCGCGGCATCGAGAACACGCCGCCGCCGCGGCCGCTCGACCACACGAGGCGCGTGGGCGTGACCGCCACCGCGAAGGGCGCGATGCCCTCGAGCGGGATGCGCTCGATCGAGCCGTCCACCTTCTTCGCACGCTTGATCGACCCGCCGCGCAGCACGAACGTGTCCCCGCTCGACTCGTAGTGGCCGAGCTCGGTCCAGTACACGTAGGTCTCGTCCACCGCGATGCCGATCGGCGCCTCCTGGTCGGCAGCGAGCCGCGAGGGCGCGCCCCCGGCGCGCTCGACCTTCCACACGGTGCCGTCGCCCTGGGTCCAGTAGAGCGTCGCCGCGTCCGCCGCGACGTGCCCGGTCGGGCAGCGGGTCAGGCCGAGCTTGCGGAGATCACGCATGCTGCCCGTCGCGCTCCCGAGCTCGACCGTGCCGATCTGGATCGCGCCGATCTCCTCGCACGCGCTCGAGCCCGTGACCACCGCGAGGTCGCCGCCGCCGAGGTCGAGCAGTCCGAGCGGCCGCCCCGCCCCGCTGTCGAACGATCGCGCCGCGCCCGTTCTCGGGTCGAGGACGTGGAGCCGCCCGCCGCTGTCGCCCACGAGCGCCTGACCGGACGCCGACGTGATGGCGACGGGCGCCCGGGGGTACTCGGTGGACCACACGGGCGTCGTGTAGGCCTGCGTGTCGCGCAGCTCGACGAGGCCCGAGGCCGAGAGCTCGAAGATCCGCCGGTCCCCGCCGACCCACACCCCCACGTGCTCGCCGTAGCCACCGCGCACCGTCCGCACAGCGCCTGGCGCCGCCGCGTCGAGCTCCACCACGCGGTCGAGCCGCTCCCCGTCCAGCACCGCCGCGAACACCGCCTCCCCGCGCACCACGAGCTCGGTCGCCGCCAGCGCCGGCCCCCCCATCGGCAGCAAGGTGGTGGTCTTCTTGGCGTCGCTCGTGGTCGCCGCCGGTCCCCGCCCGTCCGGCCGCCAGGGGCCCTCGTCCACCTCACCGCCGCAGCCAGCCAGGAGGAGCCCGATCGTCAGTGCTCGCCATTCGATGCGCATGGCCATGCCTAAGGCATGACACATGCCAGGACAGCCTCTGTGATTTCTATTGGTTGAGCAGAGCGCGCCGTGCCGGAGCGTGCCAGATCGACACGCCGAACGGCACGGTCAAGGTGTCACGAGCGAAGCAAGCGTGGTGAGTTGGCGTTGCGCGCCTGCAGGCGCGACCGGCACGGGGCCCCACGCGGAGCACGAAGTTGGGGAACCACAGCTCAGCCGCGAGTCGCTCGAGGTGCCCACCGAAGCACCGGAGCACCCGCGAATCGATGTGGGCTCGGACTACTTCTGCTCCTTGGCCTTCTTCTCCTTGAAGGAGGCCATGAGCTCGTCCTGCGCGCCCTTCGGCATCTGCTGGTACTTCGAGAACTCCATCGAGTACTCGCCCTTGCCCTGCGTCGCGGAGCGCAGGACCGTCGAGAAGCCGAACATCTCGGCGAGGGGGACGTCCGCGGTGCCGGTGAGGTAGCCCTCGTTGTTCTCGCTGCCGATGATGACGCCGCGGCGCTGGTTGATGAGGCCCATGACCGAGCCCTGGAACTCGCTCGGGGCGCTGACCTCGACCTTCATGATCGGCTCGAGCACGATGGGCTTGGCCCGCTCGTACGCCTCGCGGAAGGCCATGATGGCCGCCGTCTTGAACGCCTGCTCGCTCGAGTCGACCGCGTGCGAGGCGCCGTCGTTGACCACCACGAGCACACCCGTCACCGGGAAGCCGATGAGCGAGCCCTCCTTGATGGCCTCGCGGAAGCCCTTGTCGCAGGCCGGGATGAACTCCCGCGGGATCGATCCACCGACCGTCTCGTTCTCGAAGACGTAGCCCTCGTTGGCGCGATCCTCGGGCAGCGGCTCGATGTAGCCCTCGATCTTCGCGTACTGGCCGCGGCCGCCGGTCTGCTTCTTGTGCGTGTAGCTGTACTCGCCGCGCCGCTGCACGGCCTCGCGGTACGCCACCTGCGGCTTGCCGCTCTCGACCTCGCACGCGTACTCGCGCTTCATGCGCTCGATGTAGATCTCGAGGTGGAGCTCGCCCATGCCCGAGATGATCGTCTGCGCCGACTCCTCGTCGAGGCGCACGCGGAACGTCGGGTCCTCACGCGTGAAGCGGTTGAGCGCCTTCGAGAAGTTCGCCTCGGTGCCCTTGTCCTTGGGCCAGATCGCGAGGTCGATGACGGCGTCCGGCACGTGCATCGAGGTCATGGTGACGCTGACCTGGCCGTCGGTGAACGTGTCACCGGTCGCGCACTCGACGCCGAACAGGGCCACGATGTCGCCCGCCGAGGCCGACTCGATGTCGTTCATCTCGTTCGAGTGCATGCGCACGAGGCGCGGGACCTTGACCTTCTTGTCGCCGGCCGAGCAGTTGAAGATGAAGTCGCCCTTGGTCACCTTGCCCTGGTAGATGCGCATGTAGGTGAGCTGGCCGAAGCGGCCGTCCTCGAGCTTGAACGCGAGGCCCACGAACGGCTTGGCCGGATCGCACGGAAGGACGATCTTCTCCTCGCCCTTGCGCTGGTCGAGCGCCTCGTTCGTGACCTCGGTCGGGTTCGGCAGGTACTGGCAGACCCCGTCGAGGAGCTGCTGCACGCCCTTGTTCTTGTAGGCAGAGCCGCACATCACCGGCGTGATCTTGAGCGCGATGGTCGCGCGACGGATGCCCGCGCGCAGCTCGGCGGGCGTCGGCTCCTCTTCGGCCAGGAACTTCTCGGCGATGGCGTCGTCGAAGTCCGCCACGCCGGCGATCATCTTGGCGCGGTACTCCTTGGCCAGGTCGGCGAGGTTCGCGGGGATGGGCTCCTCGCGCACGTCGTCGCCGGTGGGGCCGTCGTAATAGAAGGCCTTCATGTCGATGAGGTCGATGACCCCCTCGAACTTGTCCTCGGCGCCGATCGGGATGTTGATCATGACCGGCTTGTGGTGGAGCTTGTCGCGGAGCTGCTCCGCCACGCGGAACGCGTTCGCGCCCTGGCGGTCCATCTTGTTGACGAACGCGATGCGCGGCACCTTGTAGCGGCGCATCTGGCGATCGACCGTGAGCGACTGGCTCTGCACGCCGGCCACGCCGCAAAGGACGAGGATCGCGCCGTCGAGCACGCGCAGCGCACGCTCGACCTCGATCGTGAAATCGACGTGTCCGGGCGTGTCGATGATGTTGATCTCGAACTCGTCGTTCTTCGTGCGCGCGGCCTGGTTCGCCTTGCCCTGGCCGATGTACCAGTTGCAGTACGTGGCCGCGGACTGGATGGTGATGCCCTTCTCGCGCTCGAGATCCATCGAGTCCATCTTGGCGCCGACACCGCTCTTGCCCCGGACTTCCTCGATCTTGTGGATCTTGCCGGTGTAGAAGAGGATGCGCTCGGTCAGGGTCGTCTTGCCCGAGTCGATGTGGGCGGAGATACCGATGTTCCTTACTTTTTCGATGGCGGCCATAACGGGCGCGGAAGCTAGCAGAGTGGACCCACAAGATCCAGGGGTGCCGCAGAATTCGCAGGATGGCGCTCGCCCGGGAACAACCGGTCGAAATCACTGAGGGCAAGCGGGGTCACAAAAAAAACCTGCCGTCCATGAAGCTTTGCCCCCGCCCAGGCACGAATGGGGCAGGATCAAAGTGATTTGCTGCGCGAAGTGGACCCAGAGCTGCTGGAGCGCTGCCGCCGAGCCGAGCGGGTGGCGCAGGGCAGGCTCTTCCAGCTCGCCGCCCAGGACGCGGCCCGGATCATCCGTGGCCTCGGCGTACGCGACGCGGACCTCGACGACGTGGTCCAGGACGTCTTCGTGATCGTCTTCCGCCAGCTCCCGGGCTTCGAGGGCCGCTCCGCGTTCTCGACGTGGTTCTTCCAGATCTGCGTCAACGTGGTGCGCGGCCGCCGCCGCAAGTCCGCGCGGGACCGCTGGTTCCGGCTGGCGTTCGGCGAGGCGCGCGAGGAGACGAGCGTCTCCCCCGCCGGCCAGGTCGACGCGGCCAGGGACGCCGAGCGCATGCTCGCGGGCCTGTCCGAGAAGCACCGCGAGGTGCTCGTGCTCTACGAGGTGGCGGGCCTGTCGGGCACCGAGATCGCGGAGGCCACCGGCGTGCCGCTCAAGACCGTCTGGACGCGCCTGCACCACGCCCGCAAGAACGTCGCCGAGCGCGCGCGGCAGCTCGGCGTCGGCGCCGGTGCGCTGCCGGTCCGGGAGGGCGCGTGAACGCGCGGCAGACCATGTCGCCGCTCGGCGGGGCGAGCGGTCAGCAGCGCGCGGCGTGCGAGCGCCAGGTGCGCGATCCGCTGGCGCTCGATCCGCACTCGGACGAGGGCCGGCGGTTCTTCCAGCACGCGGCGGAGTGCGCGTACTGCGGCGGCCGCGTCATCGACGCGCGCATGGCGCACGCGGCGATCGAGCCGCTGGCGGCGGTGCAGCTGCCGCCCGCGCGGGTGGCGCGCCTGCAGGAGCGCGTGTTCGACGCGCTCGACGGCGGGGCGCGGGGACGCATGCCGGCCGTGTGGCCCAGGTGGATCGCGCGCCTCCTGCCGCTCGTCGCGTGTGGCGCGGTCGGTTTCTGGCTGGCCACGATCCGCGGCGCGAAGGACGCGCCCCCGGCCCCGCAGATCGCCCAGAAGGCCGCGCCCGCGCCCGTGGCGACCGAGCCGCCGATGGTCGAGGCGAGCGGCCGCCCGAAGGCGCTGCGGCTGCCCGACGGCTCGGTGGCGCTGCTCCAGCGCGATTCGTCGGCGCAGAGCGCGACGACGTCGCAGCCGATGCGCCTGTCGCGCGGTCGTGCGCTGCTCGTCGTGCGGCCCCAGAGAGTGGGCCACCGCCTCGAGGTGGTGACCCCCGAGGCGCGCGTGATGGTGCTCGGCACGGTGTTCTCGGTCGAGCGCCGGGGCGAGGTCACGCACGTCGAGGTGCACGAGGGCCGCGTGTGGGTCTCGCCAGCGGCGGGCGCAGACGGGCGGGTGCTGGGCCCAGGCGAGCGCATCGCGCTCACGGCGGCGGGCAAGATCAGCGACGACGGGCGCGCGACCACGCTCCAGGGCGCGGCGCTCACGGAGATCCGAGCAGCGGCCGAGGGCGACGAGGCCGAGCTCGCCCGGCGGGCGGCGGCGCGGGGGCTCACCGAGCAAGCGCCCGCTCCCGACAAGGTGGCGCCGGCGGACCTCGACGACGCACCTAAGCAGGTGCGCAAGGCCAGGGCCCCCTTCGACGGGGACGCCGCGCTGCGGGCGGCGGACCTCGCGCGCAAGAACGGCGACGTGGCGGGCGCGATCAAGCGCTACCGCGCCGTCATCAAGCAGGACGCGGAGCCGTGGGCGAAGTTCGCGCGGTCGGCGCTGGCGGACATCGCACGGCACGCGGGCGGCGGGCTCGACGAGCGCGCGCTGCTCGAGGACCTCGCCGCGCGATACGCCGACGACAACATCGGCAAGCTGGCGCGCGAGCGCCTCGACGCGCTCGAGCGGTGAGGCCGGTGCGGGACCCGGTGCTCGCGGCGGCGGTTCGCGCGGGGCTCCTGGCGACGCTCCTTTGCGCGTCGTGCGGCAGTGACGTCGCGCTCGACTGCAGCGCCGTGCCGATGAGCTGCGAGTCCGGCCGCTACCGCGTGGACGGCGCGGGCTGCATCCTCGAGTGCCTCGCGGCCAAGGAGTCGCAGCCCGTGTGCCCGACCGGGCCGCCGATGAGCTGCCTCTACGGCGCAGAGCTCGACGCCAATCAATGCGTCAAGGGCTGCACGGAGCCCAAGGGCACGCCGGCGGGCCTCTGTGTCGTGGACGGCGAGCCCGCGGCGTGCAGCGCTCCGCCGGGTCAGCCGGCGCGCGAGTGCATGAGCGACTTCCTCGTCTGCGGTCCCGAGATGCGCTGCGTCCCACGCGAGAAGAAGCTCTGCGATCCGCGCATGCCCATGTGCCCGGTCGGGCTCGCGTGCCGGCTGGCCGACGGCTGCAGGCCACCCCTCGAGCGCTGCTTCGGCGGCTACGTCACCGACCCGCTCGGCTGCGTCAAGGGCTGCAAGCCGCCGCCGCCGATGGGGGTCCCCGGATGCGCAGAGCCCGTGCCGGCCTGCGCGAACAACCTCTTCAACGTCGACGATCGTGGCTGCATCGTGGGCTGCCGGCCGCCGCCGACGGTGATGCCGCCTGCCATCTGCGCGAACCTCGCAGAGCGCTGCGCGGCGGGCGGCGACAGCCCCATCTGCCGCGGCTGCGCGTTCGGCTACACGCTCGACGAGCGCCATTGCCTCGGCACGATGTGCCTGCCGGATCCCGGCCGCTGCGCGCCCCCGCCGGGACGCTGCCAGAAGGGATTCTCGGCGGACGCGCGCGGTTGCCTGTCCTGCCGCGTCTGATTTCCCCTCTCTCGGCCCCGCAATCGCCCCCTCGAAAAAAAAGATCGACGACCGTGAAGCTTCCCGCCCGGCCGCGCACCTATCCATTGAAACCGGGGACGACAACCAGACCGGGCCACTGGCCCGAGGGATTGGGAGGAGAGTCAATGAAACGAGCAGGATGGATTGCGTGTACGGCCGTCGCGCTCTTCGGATGCGGCGCAGACACCAAGAGCACCACGACAGATTTTCTGTCGGAGGTGAACCAGCGCGGCGTGGAGACCGACCAGGAGGCGTCGAACCGCGAGCGCCCGAAGTTCTGCCTGCCCGAGGCGTTCGGCGGCCTCGTGCCGTGCGCGACCTCGGGCGGCGACGACTGCCCGACGGGCCTCGCGTGCGCGGCCGTGCCGAGCGGCGGTGGCGACGCGGGCTGGTGCATCCCGGCGTTGCCGCCGACTCGCTGCGGCGACGCGGCACACACCGCGGCCTGCCCCGACGGGACGAGCTGCCGCCCGGTGCCTGGCCCGCGCCAGCCCGAGGGTGACTGCGACCGCGAGCGCGCGGCCCGCGGCGAGTGCGGCAGCGCGCCGCCGCGCCCGGGCGACTGCGATCGCGAGCGCGCGCTGCGCGGCGAGTGTGGCGGCCCGGTTCCGCCGGAGAACCGCTGCCAGCCGACGCGCGATCTGCAGGCGTGCGATGCCAGTGGTGCCTGCCCGGACGGCCTGCACTGCGTCCGCAAGGAGAAGGAAGGCCAGGTCCTGACGTTCTGCGTGGCCGACGGTCCGTGCGATCCGGGCGCGGCCAACGCGTGCCCCGACGGCTTCGCGTGCCGCCCGGTCCCGCCGAAGCCCCCGGGCGATCACCCGCCGGGCGGAGTCTGTGGCGTGGACGGCGAGCCGACGGCCTGCGCCGATGACGCGGGCTGCGCGCCTGGGCTCGCCTGCGTCCACAAGGACGGCGTCGCCGAGGGCCGCTGCCTGCCGCGCGAGAAGGTCGCCTGCGACCCCGCCGCGCCGCGCTGCCCGGACGGCCTCGTGTGCCGCACGCCGCCCGCGCCGCCCCCGGGCATCTGCATGCCGGACGGCGAGCCCGCGCGCTGCAGCGAGACCGTGGCCTGCGCCGATGGCCTCGTCTGCCACAAGGAGGCGGGTGCGACCGAGGGCCGCTGCGCGCCGCGCGAGAAGGTCGCCTGCGACCCGGCCGCGCCGCGCTGCCCGAACAACCTCGTCTGCCGCCCCACGGGATCGCCCCCTCCGCCGCCTCCGGGTGGTGGTGCCGCGGGCGCCGGTGGTGACCGCCCGATGGGTGGCGCCGGTGCCGGTGGTGACCGCCCCGGTGGCACGGGTGGCGCGGGTGCGCCTCCGCCCCCGCCGCACGGCCTTTGCCTGCCCGACGGCGAGCTCCGCTCGTGCACCTCGGACGCGGGTTGCGGCGACGGCGTGTGCCGCCTCGACAACCCCTTCGGCGCCGGTGGGCGCTGCTTCCCCCGCGAGGTCCGCGAGTGCGTGGTCGGCGGTGAGGCCTGCCCCGCGGGCCTCGTGTGCAAGGTCCCGCGCAACCCGCCCCCGCCCCCGCCCCCGCCCGCGTGCACCGACGAGGCGCACCTCGCGGGCCGCTGCTGACCTGAGCCAGCGCTAGACGACTCCGGAGCGCGCGGTGGACCCGATCCACCGCGCGCTCCTTTCTTTTTCCGAGCGCGCTAGATTGCGCGCATGGCTCGCTATCGAATCGTCGTCCTCCCGGGTGATGGCATCGGACCCGAGGTCATGGCCCAGGGCCTTCGCGTCCTGCGCGCCGTCGAGGCGCGCGCCGGCGCCACCTTCGACGTCGAGGAGATCCCGTGCGGCGGCCGCTACTACCTCGACCACGGGCGCGACTGGCCCGAAGGCAGCGAGGCGCGCTGCGCCGCCGCCGACGCCATCCTGCTCGGCGCCGTCGGCTGGCCCTCGCCCACCGGCCCTGGCCCCGTCACGATGACCGACGGGCGCATGGCCGGCTGGTCGGCGGTCATCGGCAACCGCACGCGCCTCGATCTCTTCGCCAACGTCCGGCCCGTCAAGCTCTACCCGGGCGTCGGCACGCGCATCCACGGCAAGCTCGCGCATCCGTGGGAGAGCGCGAAGGTCGACCTCGTGATCGTCCGCGAGAACACCGAGGACCTCTACTGCGACGCAGGCGGCACGCTCGCGCCGGGCGGGCGCGCCGAGGTCGCCGTGGACACGCGCATCATCACGCGGCGCGGCTCGGAGCGCGTCATCCGCAAGGCGTTCGAGCTCGCGCGGCAGCGCGCGGGGGCGCCGGCCGACGGCAAGCGACGCGTCACCGCGATCCTCAAGGACAACGTGCTCGAGGGCTGCCGCCTGTTCCGCGAGGTCTTCGTCGAGGTCGGCCGCGACTACCCCGACGTCGAGAAGGAGACCAACATCGTCGACTCGTTCACGCAGTGGCTCATGACCACGCCCGAGCGCTACGACGTATGCGTGACGACGAATATGTTCGGCGACATCGTGACCGACCTGGCGTCCGTGCTGCAAGGCGGCATGGGCCTGGCGGTCGGCTGCAACGTCGGCGAGCGGCACGCCATGTTCGAGCCGATCCACGGCTCCGCGCCGCAGTTCACGGGCAAGAACCAGCTCAACCCGATCGCGACGATCCTCGCGGTGAAGGAGGCGCTCGCGTGGCTCGGCGGGCAGCGCGGCGACGCGGGCCTCGTCGACGCCGCGGCACGCATCGAGGCGGCCGTGCGCACGGTGCTCGCCGAGGGGCCGCGCACGATGGACGTTGCCCCGGACGGCCAGGCGGCCACCATGAGCGCCGTGGGAGACGCGGTGGTCGCGCGCCTGTAGCAGATCAGCCCATGCAGAAGGCGTTGAGCTTGTTGCCGTCGGGATCGCGGAAGTAGCCGGCGTAGAAACCCTCGCCGCGCGGGCCGGGCTTGCCCTCGTCGTTCGCGCCGAGCGCGATCGCCCTGGCGTAGACGCGATCGACGTCGGCGGGCGAGCTGCACTCGAACGCGACCATGACGCCGTTGCCCACGGTGGCGGGCTTGCCGTCGAAGGGCTTCGTCAGGCCGATGCCCGCACCGCCACCCGGCTTGCCCCAGGCGATGAACTTGTCGTTCTCCATCATACGACCCACGCCGAGCTCCTTGGCGATGGCGTCGTAGAACGCGGCTGCGCGCGCGAGGTCGTTGGTGCCGAGCGTGACGTATCCGATCATGGTCGCCTCCCGGCGCGAGCGTAGATGGCGTGCCGCCGGCGCGCTACCATGGAGTCATGCGCACCGTGGCGCTCGTGGTGCTCGCCGCCGTGGCGGGTGCGCTCGTGCACCGCGCCATCGCGGGCCGGGACGCGCGCCCCCCTGCGCCCGAGCCCACCGCGACCGCGACCGCGAGCACCCCGGTCCCGCCTGCGCCCGCGTCGAGGCCCGAGCCGCCCACCACGGCCAGGGCGTCCGAGCCCGTGCCGGTGCCCGTGCCGCTGCCGGCGCCGCCGAGCGAGCCCCCCTCCGGCGCTGCAACGCTGGAGCTGCGCGACGGCCGGCCCTTCCTGCACCTCGAGGGGACGCCGAGCGACGGGGGTGTCTCCCACGAGGAGCTCCTGCGAAAGCGCCTGGCGGAGCTCGAGGAGTCACGGAGCACCTACGATCGCATGGCCAACCAGGCGCGCGCCGAGGGCAACCGGCCACGACCGGCCGTGACCATGTGGAGCGCCTCGTGGTGCGGCGTCTGCCGTCGAGCGAAGCGCTGGCTCGATGCCCGGCACGTGACCTACGCCGAGCGCGACATCGACCAGAGCCCCGCCGCGCGCCGCGACCTCCTCGCGCGCAACCCGCGGGGCAGCGTCCCCACCTTCGACATCGGCGGCCAGACGATGATCGGGTTCTCCGAGGGACGCATGGAGCAGCTCCTGCGCCCCTGAGGGAGACCCCCCATTGACGCCCCCTCCGTGATTGTACGTACGCCGACGGCGAGCTAGCGTCCCTCCCGTGGGGGTCCGGGAGGGATGACGGCAGCACAGCCGATCGGCGACGAGCTCACGGAGCTGCTCGTCCACGCGTTCCGGACCGTGTGCGTGGAGAGCGACGAGCGAGTGGCGTCCCTGCGCGCGGCGCTCCACGGCAAGAGCCCGGACGGTCCCGGGAGCCGGCAGGGCCGGCACGCACGATCGGGGCGGGCGCTGACGAGCGCGCTCGCGGCGCTGACGGTCCTCGGCCTCGAGGACGAGGCCTTCGAGCACGTCTTCTCGCACCCGGGCTTCGCGCGGCTGCACCCCAACTCCGCCGACGTGCACGTGCGGATCGGCGAGCTCCTCATGGAGCGGTCGAGCTCGTTCGCGCTGCGCCTCCCGGCCGTCTGGGCGAACCAGACGGCGAGGTTCCTCGACCGCGCGAGGGACCACGCGAGCCTCGATCGCGAGCAACTCGTCGTGCTGCAGACCGTGATGGCGCCGCTCTTCTGCTGCGTCATCGGGGCAGGGCCCGCGCTCGCCGAGCCTTGGCGCGCCCTGTGGGACGAGGCCGTCCAGGCGGGCATCACCCGCAACGCCAACCTGCGGATTCACCTCGGGGTGCTCGGGAGCTTCGCCGGCCAGCCCGCGCAGCACGTTGCGACCATGCTCGACGAGCGGCTGCACGCGCACGCCCTCTGCGCGGGGATCTGCCTCGTGCGCCACGATCGCACGGACGACCTGCTCGACTGCATCGCCGCCTGCACGCGCGGAGACAAGGTCGAGCCGCGGCGGTGCCTGCACCCGACGCGCCCGACGTCCACGCTCGTGCGGCTCGCGGAGTACATCCGTAGCTGCATGCGGAATCCCCGCCACTTCTACAACGAGGGGCTCGTGATGAACCTGCTCCTTTGGACCGAGCAGCTCCGCGGGATGGTGGCCAAGCACGCGAGCGAGTGGCCGGATCACGCCGAGCGGCTCGCGGCGGAGATCGAGCGCATCGAGCAGGTGCAGATCCTCGAGAAGGCGCGCTTCTGGGCGGCCCACGACGGGCTCCCCGACGGGCCCGCGCGGCGCAGGCTCGCCGAGCTCTGGAGCACCCGCCGCACCGCCTGACGATCCCCCAGGGCGGTTGACCGGCGCCTCCGTGCACGCGAGGCTTCCGCGATGCCGACGAAGAAGGCCCGCGCGCCGGGGCGCCCCACGCCAGACAAGACGACCAGGCCCCGAGCGACACGCGCGAAGTCGCCCTCGGGGACGCGCAAGCCGCCGCGTGGCGGTCCCAGGATGGCGCAGGCGGCCGATCCGAAGCGCGCGGCCGATCGCGCCTGGGCGCTCGAGATCGTGTCGGCCCTCGCGCGCCTCTACCCCGACGCGCACTGCGAGCTCGACCACGCCAGCGCCTACCAGCTCATCGTCGCCACGATCCTCTCCGCGCAGTCGACCGACAAGATGGTCAACACGGTGACCCCGGCGCTCTTCGCGCGGTTCCCGTCGCCGGCGGCGCTGGCCGCCGCGGATCTCGGCGAGGTCGAGCGCATCATCCACCCGACGGGGTTCTTCCGGCAGAAGGCCAAGTCGATCGTGAGCTGCGCGCAGTCGATCGTCGCCCGCCACGGCGGGCAGGTGCCCGGCTCGATGGAGGCGCTGGTCGAGCTGCGCGGCGTGGGGCGCAAGACCGCCAACGTGGTGCTCGGGGAGTGCTTCGGCGTGCCTGGCGTCGTCACCGACACGCACGTCATCCGGCTCTCCTCGCGCATCGGCCTGTCACACGAGGAGGAGCCGGTCGCGCTCGAGCAGGCGCTCATGGCGCTCGTCCCGAAGGAGCACTGGACGATGCTGTCGCACCGCCTCATCTGGCACGGCCGGCGGGTCTGCTTCGCGCGCTCGCCGAGGTGCGCGGAGTGCGGCCTCGCGGCCCTGTGCCGCTGGCCCGACAAGAACCTCTAAATGACCGGCCGTGATTCGGGATCACGACCGGCCATTTAGGCGTTTTCTTGCGGGGGAACGGTGTTCCCCCGCGTCGGCTCGCCCCCAGGCTCGCCTCCCCCTCCCCGCGGCTGTTGGCCGCGAGCCGCCTGCGGCGGCT
>CAZQJC010000200.1:0-77596 GCA_964593795.1 uncultured Myxococcales bacterium
GGCCGGCTCGGAAGCCGGCCACCAGGAAGGGCACGCTGCCCTTCCCCCGCCCGGGCGAAGCCCGGTCGGGCCCCCCAACCTGCGTCTTCGCTCGCTGCGCTCGCTACGCCCTTGCGCCTCGCTGCGCTCGGCTCGAACGCGCCGACGCGAATCACTACGCCTCGGTCAAGGTACTAGAAGCCGGCTACCGCTCGGCGAGCGCGGCCGGATCGAGCGCGGGGCGCCCCTCGAGACGCAGCAGCCGATCGTAGAGCGCGTTGATGCGCGCCACCATCGTGGGCAGCCCGAAGTTCGCGGCCGCGAATGCCCGCCCGGCCTCGCCGTAGCGCGCCCGACGCCCGGGGTCCGCGAGCAGCTCGAGCGTCCGCGCGGCGAGGGCGGCCGTGTCCCCGGCGCCGACGAGCTCGCCCGAGACGCCCGGGTGCACCACCTCCGGCGCGCCGTCGAGCGCGAACGTCACCACGGGCTTTCCGACGGCGAGCGCCTGCGGGAGCACGCGCGCGATTCCCTCACGCAGCGAGGTGTGCACCACGACGTCCATCGCCTGGATCGCCGCCGGCACCGCCTCGGGCTCGACCGCACCCGCGAAGACCACGCGGTCCCCGAGGCCGCGCCGGGCCGCGTCGGCCACGAGCTCCTCGCGGAGCGGCCCGCCGCCCACGAGCAGGAAGCACACCCGCGGGTCCGCGCGCGCGATCGCGCTCGCCGCCTCGAGGAACTGGGCGTGCCCCTTGAGCGGGAACAGGCGCGCGACCTTGCCCACGACCGGCACGTCGGCGGGGAGGCCGAGCCGCCTCCGCGCCTCGGCGACGGAGAGGCGCTCGCGCACCCCCAGGAACTGCTCGAGCGCCATGCCGCTGTAGATGGTCGAGTACTGCTCGGGCCGGCCGACCCCGGCGGCGAGCAGGCCCTCGGTGGTGCGGTCGTTGACCGACACGAGCGCGTCCGCCATCGGCGCGGTCAGCCGCTCGAGCGCGACGTAGAGCGCGTTCTTCCAGCGCTCCTGGTACTCGTGGAAGACGAGGCTGTGGAAGGTGTGCACCACGACGGGCGTGCCCGCGAGCCTGGCCGCCATGCGTCCGAGGATGCCCGCCTTCGACGAGTGCGTGTGCACCACATCATATCTGCCCTGGCGCATGAGTCGCGTGAGCCGCGCCAGGCACCGCGCGTCGTCGGCCGGCGCGATGGGCCGCACGAGCGTCGGCTCGTGGACGAGGGGCAGGCCCGCCGCCTGCGCGCGCGGCACCAGGCTGCCCTCCGTGCCGTCGTCGGCGCCGTAGCACAGCGCGACCTCCATGCCCGGCGAGCGGAGCTGCCCGAGCGCGCTGTAGAGCGTGTTCTCCTGCGCGCCCCCCAGGATGAGCCGCGTGATGACGTGCAGGACGCGCGTCACGGCCGCGCGATGGCGAGGTAGTCGCGCCCGAGGTCCACGATCGCGAGGCGCTCGGGGGCGACGCCGGCGCCCGCGAAGAGCGCGCGCACCTCGCCCTCGTCGTAGAAGCGCACGAACCCCCGCTCGAAGAAGAAGCGCAGCTTGCGGAGCGGCACGCGGACCTCCCAGCGCTTCGGGAAGGTCGCGTAGATGCGCCCCTTGCACTGCGCCACCATGCGCGCGAGATGTCGCTCGGGGTCCGGCAGGTAGTCGAAGTAGCCCGTCGCGACGACGACGTCGAAGCGCTCGTCGGAGACGAAGTCGAGGTACGCGCTCGCGTGGAAGCTGCACCGTGGCGCGACGCCGGCGCGCTCGGCCTCGGCGCGGGCGAGCTCGATCATCGGCGCCGACACGTCGACGCCCACCACTCGCATGGCGCCGCGCCCCGCGAGCGCGAGCGCGTAGCGACCGGGGCCGCAGCCGACGTCGAGCACGCTCCACGGCCCCGCCTGCGGCGCGAGGGCGCAGATGAGCTCGAAGCGCCTGCGGATGACGCGGCGGAACACGTTGTCCACGAGCCGCTGATGGAGCGGCTTGCGATCCTCGTAGATCGCGTCGAAGCGCACCGCTTCTCGCTCGAAGTACGCCTTGACCCGCTCGGCCGGCTGCATGGGGCTCGATGATAGCGCGACCGCTTGCCGGGCGCGCCGCCGCACCGTAGCCTGCCGAGATGCTCGCCGCCGCGCTGGCCGCGTTCACCGTCGTCCTCGACGCCGGGCACGGGGGATCGAACCTCGGCGCCGCCGGCGTGGAGGCGCGGGTGCACGAGAAGCGGCTGACCCTCGTGGTCACGCGCCTCGTCGAGGCGCGGCTCAAGGCGCGGGGCGTCAAGGTGCTGCTCACCCGCAAGGGCGACACGCTGCTCACGCTGCGCGAGCGCGTGCGCCGCGCCAACGGGTGGGCCCCCGACCTCTTCGTGAGCCTGCACTTCAATGCGTCGCCGGACCGCTCCCAGCGCGGCACCGAGGCCTACGTGCTCGACCCGGCCGGCGCGGCGCTCGAGGTCCACCGCGCGGGGGCTCGCGCGGCCGACGGCCTCTCGGGCGCCGAAGCCGAGGCGGCGCAGGTCCGCGCCGAGCACGCCCAGGACCACGCGCGGGTGCGGGCGTGGGCAGCGGCGCGCGGCATCCAGCAGCGCGTGTGCGGGGCGCTCGCCGAGGCCTCCGGCGTGCCCCGGGCGTCGCTCGATCGCGGCATCCGCGCGGGGGCGCTCGACGTGCTGCGCGGCGCGACCGCGCCGGCGGTCCTCGCCGAGCTCGCCTTCATCGATCACCCCGTCGAGGGTCGAGAGATCCTCCGCCCCAAGGTGCAGGCCGACCTGGCCGAGGCGGTCGCGCAGGCGATCGCCGAGGTGGCCGAGCGCGCCGGCAAGCCCAGCGACCGAGAACAAGGAGACCCCGTGAAGCCCAGGACCCCCAAGGGGGCGCGATGAGCGCCCGTTCCGACGGCCGCGCGCCCGACGCGCTCCGCCCCGTGTCGTTCGAGCTCGGCCTGCAGAAGCACGCCGAGGGCTCGGTGCTCGTCCGCTTCGGCGAGACCGCGGTCATCTGCGCCGCGTCCGTCGAGGAGCGCGTCCCGCCGTTCCTCATGCCGCCCAAGCCCCAGCAGCCGACGCGCGGCTGGGTCACGGCCGAGTACGCGATGCTGCCCCGCTCGACGAACACGCGCATCGGCAGGAACCCCGGCGGGCGCGAGAAGGAGATCCAGCGCCTCGTGGGCCGCGCGCTCCGCGCAGCCGTGAGCACCGACAAGCTCGGGCCGCGCACCATCACGATCGACTGCGACGTGCTGCACGCCGACGGCGGCACGCGCACCGCGGCGATCACGGGCGGCTTCGTCGCGCTCTGCCTCGCGGTGCGTCGCCTGCGGGAAAAGGGCGTGCTCAAGGAGGACCCGATCCTGTCCCACGTCGCCGCGGTGTCGGTGGGCCTGTGCGGCGGCCGGGCCCTGCTCGACCTCTGCTACGTCGAGGACGCCGAGGCGGGCGTGGACATGAACGTCGTCATGGCCGAGGGCGGCAAGTTCGTCGAGGTGCAGGGCACCGGCGAGCACGGGACGTTCGACAGGGCGGAGCTCGACGCCCTGACGGAGCTCGCCGCCAAGGGGTGCGCCAGGCTCATCGAGGCCCAGCGCGCCGCGCTGCGATGAAGCTCGTCGTCGCGACCAACAACCGCCACAAGCTCGGCGAGCTGCGCCAGATGGCGGCCGGCTTGCCGCTCGAGGTGGTCGCGCTCTCCGAGGTGGCGCCGGGCTTCGAGGTCGAGGAGGACGGCGCGACCTTCGAGGACAACGCCGCCAAGAAGGCGCGCGAGACGGCCGCGCGCACGGGCCTGTGCGCCCTCGCCGACGACAGCGGCATCGAGGTGGACGCGCTCGGCGGCGCCCCGGGCGTGCGCTCGGCGCGCTTCGCGGGGGAGCCCTGTGACGACGCGCGGAACAACGCGCTCCTGCTCGAGCGCCTCGCCGGCGTGCCCGACGAGCGGCGCACGGCCAGGTACGTCTGCGTCGTCGCGCTCGCGCGACCGGGGGGCGGCCCCGTCGAGCTCGCACGCGGCACCTGCGAGGGCCGCATCGGGCACGCCCCGCGCGGCCAGGGCGGCTTCGGCTACGACCCGTACTTCGTGCTGCCCGACGGCCGGCACATGGCCGAGCTCCCCGCGGCCGAGAAGAACCGCATCAGCCACCGGGGGGCGGCGTTCGCGGGCGTCCGCGCGCTGCTCGAGCGGCTGTGCTAGAAAGATCCAACTCGGGGTGTAGCGCAGCCTGGTAGCGCACCTGCTTTGGGAGCAGGGTGTCGGGGGTTCAAATCCCTCCACCCCGACCGAGATACCGCGCTGGAATCACTGGGGTCGGTGCTGTGCTCCGGCGCACGTTCCGGCTCCGCGCCAGGAGCCAGCAGCAAACCAGCAGCAAACGGGCTTGGTTTTCGCGTCGGCACCGCCCGAGGGGGTGGCGTCGAGAACGCGAGGCGATCGACCTCGGCGCGAAGGTATTCCGGTGCGAGGTGGCCGTAGACCTCGGTCGTGATGCGCGGGTCGCTGTGCCGCATGATCCGCTGCACGGCCGCGGGGTTCGCGCCCGCCATCATGAGCAGCGACGCCGTCGTGTGGCGCAGGTGATGGAAGCGCAGCGGGCGCACCTCGCCCACTGGCCACAGCTTCATCTGGCAACGCGGGCAGCGGCGGAGGTCCGCATCAGGCGCGTGCTCGACATGGCCGCAGCCCTTCCGCCGGCAGACGTGGCGGTAGCCGGTGACGATGCCTGCGCGGCGGAGCGCGCGCCGCAGCACCTGCTCGAGCTGAACGCCCTCGCCGCGCATCGTGCCGTCTGCCGAGGGGAACACGAGGTCGGACGGCGAGGCCTCGATCGCGGCCTCGAGGTACGGCACGAGCGCGGTCGCGAGCGGGATGACGTCTGCGTGCCCGCCCTTGGTGGTCTCGCGGTCGTACGAGCGCGCCACGGTGAGCAGGCCGCGCTCGAGGTCGAGGTCGCCCTTGCGCAGCCCGAGCAGCTCGCCCTTGCGCAGCCCCGTGTAGACCGCGGTGGCGAACAGGCCCGTCCACGTGGGCGGAAGAAAGCGCAGCAGGCGCTCGGCCTCCTCCGCGCGCAGGTAGTCCGGCACGCGGCGCGGCACCTTGCGACGCTGGACGCTGGCGACAGGGTTCGGTCGCGAGAAGCGCTCCGTGCGCCGAGCCGCCGAGAACGCGCGGCTCAGGTAGCCGCGCAGGTGGTTGAGCGTCTGCGGGCCGACCTCGCGGCTCTTCTTCTGCAGGAACGCCTCGATGCGGCCGGGCGTGACGTCGACCAGGCGCAGCCTCGCGAGCTCGGAGGCCACGAGGTGTTTGCGGATCGTGCCGACGCAGCGACCGTACGACGGCGAAGCGGCGAGGTACTCCTCGATCCACCACACGAGCAGCGCGCCGAGCGTGCCGCCGCCATCGACGGGCCTCGGCGCATCGAGGCCCTCGCGGATTCGCTCCTCGCGGCGTTCGAGCTCGAGGCAGAGGAGCTTGGCCTCCGTCTTCGTGATCGCAGTGGTGGCCTTGTCACGCCAGCAACCACTAGCGTCCCGATAGCGGATGTACCAGCGTTCGTTCTTGCGGTACGGCTTGGCCATCCTGGTCTCCGTCCTCTCCGGTCAGCCGCGACCCGAGATCAGCCGAGGCGCTCGCTGCTGGCCCTCGGCAAAGGCGCGCACGGCCCTGGGATCGAAGCGCAGCAGGCCGCCCACACGAAGGTGCGGCAAGAGCCCCGCCTCGGCCTGATGGTAGACCCAGGAACGGCTCGCACGGAAGTAGCGGGCCACGTCCCTTGCATCCCACAGAGACTCGTCGAGCAGGGTGTCGGTCTTCTGGTCGATCATCATCGTTCTCCGAGGTCTTGCCCGCAGGGGGTGGTCTGCTGGCACTTCTGGGTCCCATCGGGACTGCGTCGGACAGGTGGTCCCTGCGCTCCGGTGGAGACGATCGGGAGCGCGGCGATCCTGGTGGCCAGCCTCACGCGGCACCGAGCTCGTCCGAGGTCGCTTCGTCATCGAACGTTCGGCCTCGGCTTCGATGAGAGGGGACGGCAGGGTCGCGCGCGGGCCGGTCCTCGTGGCGGCCGATGCGCTGGCAGCCGGCAGGCCGTCCACCTTGTCGCGCCAGCTCGTGGCCGACCACGACACGTCGGCGACGAGTGGCACGCGGAAGGTGTCGGCGATCGAAGGCTGCTCCATCACGTGCCTGAGCTCGGGGACGAGATCGAGCTCGTCGTGGGGCACGTAGAAGACGAGCTCGTCGTGGACGTTGAGCACCATGCGTGTCCGCGCGCGCCGGTCGTGCAGCAGGCTCGCCATGCGCACCATCGTCTCCTTGAACATGTCGGCCGCCGTGCCCTGGATGAGCGTGTTCACGGCGCAGCGTTCCGCTCGCCAGTAGGCGGGCTCGCCGCGCATGGACGCGTCGGTGAGGATGGGCAGCCAGCGCATGCGACCGTAGAGGTTCGTCACGCGGCCCTCGCGGTGGGCGGCCGCGAGGACCTCTCGCTTCCACGCGGCCAGCCGCGCGTACACGCGATCGAAGCGCGCGAGGTGCTCCTTGCACGCCGCCACGCTCTCGCCCGACATCGCAGCCAGTCGGCTCGCCCCGGCCCCGTAGCAGATCGCGAAGTTGAGGTTCTTGGCGATCTTCCTGCGCCGCTTCATCTCGGCCGCCTCCGCGGTGTCGCCGAAGACCTCGACGGCGGTGCGACGGTGGACGTCCTGGCCGCTTCCGAAGGCGTCCACGAGCACCGGGTCGGCGCTGTAGTGCGCCACGATGCGGAGCTCGACCTGGCTCATGTCGATGCACACGAGCACGTGGCCCTCCGGCGGGACGAAGGCCGCACGCATCGCGGCCGGGATGTTCTGCAGGTTCGGGCCGTCGCTCGACAGGCGACCCGTGCGGGCGCCGTGCGCGTTGAACGTGCAGTGAACGCGGGCGCGCTCGTCGAGCTTTCCGAGCAGAGAGTCGATGTAGGTGCCCTTGACCTTGGCGACCCGCCGGTACTCGGCCACCGCCCGCGCGAGCGGGTGGACCGGGGCCAGGGCCGCGAGCGCTTCCTTGGTGAGCGCGGGGCGACCACTCGAGCCGGTGGGCACGGGCACGCCAGCCGCCTCGAACACGCGGATGAGCTGCGGGTTCGAGTCGAGGTCGAAGTCGCTCCGGCCGGCGGCCGCATGGACGGCACGCCTCGTGGCCTCGATCCGGACTGCGTACTCGACGGCGGCGTTCTCGAGGAACTCCCGATCCACGAGCGCGCCTTCGTGCTCCATCGCGCCCAGCACCCGGACGAGCTCGCGCTCCGTCTGGTACAGCGCGCGGCGTGGCGCATCGTCGAGGCGCGGCAGAAGAATGTCCGCGAGCTCGTGCGTCCACCGCGCGTCGGTCGCGGCGTAGGGGGTCAAGAGGGCCAGTGGCACCTCGTCGTAAGTGACGTCGTCTCGCTTGACGCCCAGCTCCCGGGCGCGCTCCGCGCGGCTCGTCGCCACAGCGGTCTCGTGCCCGGTCGCGTCTGGCGTGATGTACCGCCGCGCGAGCTCCTTGAGGCCGAGCGGCGGCCGCTCGCGGACGTACTGCTCGTGCCGTACCTCGGCCGGTGTCGCGCCATCCACTCTCGGGAGGGCGTGCAGATCGATGAGGCTCGCGAGCAGGAGCGTGTCGTCTGGCAGCCCGACGACTTCGAGCCCGTCCTGGCGCAGCACGTTGATGTCGAACTTCGCGTTGTGGAAGATCCGGCGGATTATTGGCGCCTCGAAGAACCGCTGCAGGTCGCCACGGACGTCATCGAGCGCGAGGTGCGGCTCGCTCGTGTGGCGAAGCGGCAGGTAGTGGTGCTCGAGCGGTGCCCCGTCGAGCGAGAAGCTGAACGAGATCCCGACGAGCTGATTGAGCGAGGCCGTGAGCGCCCAGTACCTCCGCGTGCGGCCGTCGGCGGGCAGGTCGTCCCGTCGGGGGCGCGTCTCGGTGTCGACCGCGACGGCATCCGCGCGCAGCAGGCGCTGCATCAGGTGGTCGAAGGCCGCCCGGGTGCCGACGAGCTGATAGGTGACCGGAGCCGTGGGGGGTGTCACCACGGCTCCGACAAGAGCGGCTTCGGGTGCCGTGGCGCCATGCGATGGCGTCTCAGCGACGACCCGGGGCGCTGCTTCCGGCGCGGTCGATCGTGCGGTCGCGCCGACCGGAGCGACGGTCGGGACGGCCTCGATCGTGATCAGCCGGTCGCGCCGGGGCCCCGCGTCTCGCGAGAAGGTGACGTCCACGCCGCAGGCGCGAAGGCTGGGTGCACGCTGTCGGAGCTGCGCGGCGAGGGCGCGCGGATTGCGCGGCCAGGAGCGATGCCGACGCACCGCCTCGTCGACCATCCCGGAGATGAGGTCCAGCAGATCGCAGGCCTTGCCAGTCCAGCGGCCCATCGCGGCCACGCGGCGGACCGCGCTCGCCACGGACGAGGCCTCGAGCGCGAGCGCGCTGCCGTCACGGCGGTTGGCGGTGTAGGCGTCGATGAAGGTCTGGCCGGGGATCCCGAGCGCCGGCACTGCGGCGGCGACGAAGTGCGCGAAGTCGGCCATGCGCAGATTCTCGGGCACCGCTGTGGAGGCCGCGTGCACGAGCCCCCTGACCACGACATCGAGCGCGGCGCCCAGGATCTTGCCGCGCGCGGCCTCGAACCCCTCCCACAGGCGGGCCTCGAGCAACCGTCGCCCCGGTGGAATCGTCGGCAGCTCGATGAGCAGCGCCCGATCGGCCAGGTCGTCCTTGCCGGTCGGCTCGGGGATGCCGGTCAGGATCGTGGGCCGCTGGACCTCGAAGAGGCACTCGTCCCGGTTCGAGTACAGCTCGCGCGTGCTGAAGCCCCCGCCGGTCGCGAGCCGGCACAGCGCGTCCGAGAGCCAGTCGGGGATGTGGGAGAGGTTGTCGAGCGCGACGACCCAGCTGTTGGTCGCGGCGATGACGAGGTCGCGCACGTCCTGGGGCTCGGCGCGCAGCGGTGCCGTGCTCGGGTCCACCAGCGCCCGCATCACGCGCGCGGTCACGGACTTCGCGCTGCCCTGCTCGCCGTGGAGCGCCAGCGCCGGGAACGGACCGCGACCCCGCAGCGCGCCGAGGAGCCACGAGACCAGCAAGAGCCAGTCCGCATCGCCGCCGACGTTGACGAACGCGCGCAGCTCCGAGAGCGAGCCGCCGGGCACCGGCTCGGGTAGCGGGAGCATGCCGCTCGCGCGGCGGAAGTACACGGGCGACCGTTCGAGGATCGCCCAGCCCTCGCGCGAGACCTGCACGACGCGCCAGCGCGGGTCACAGAGATCGAGGAGCACGCCGTCCCCGACCGCGGCCACGCGGGTGAACACCTGGGCTTCTGGCCCGTCGAGGACGGCGCGGGCCTCGAGGAGGTTCGTGGCCTCGGAGAGCACGTTGCTCGAGGCGGCCTCGCCCTCCGCCTCGTAGAAGAGTCGCGTCAGCCAGTGCTTGAAGGTCCGCGAGCGCACGGGCCAGGTCTCGCGATGCCCGTGGACGACGAAGCTGGCGTAGGCCTCGCGGTCCGGGGTGTGGAAGTAGTCCGCGCACTCGGCCAGGGCCACCAGGCGCGTCGACTGCGTGGCTCCAGAGCGCTCTGGCGCTGGCGAGTCCGCCGAGGGCGCCGCCAGCGGCGCCGCGGCCGCGAGCGCGCGCTCGAAGGCGTCGCGAAAGGTGTCCGGATCGCGGAGGTGGAGCTCGCTCGGGTCCTTGGCGCCCTCGAGCCGGACCTCGCGCGCTTCGCCCTTCCACTCCAGCTCCGCCAGGCGGCGGAAGATGCCCTGCGTGAAGATCTCGCCACCGCGATCCGGCTCGCGCACGACGAAGAGCCTGGCAACGCCCTCGAGGTGCGGGGCGGCGAGCTTGCGCGCATGCTGGGCGCCGGGCAGGCCGAGCACGGGGAAATGGTGGTGGACGAGCGTCCACGCGTCGGTCTCGCCTTCGACCAGCACGAGGTACCCGGCCTTGCGCGCAAGCGGCAGGAGGGGCAAGAGGTACGGCGGTGGCTCGGGACCCTTGAGCCACGAGGAACCCTCCTTGGCGACGAGCGCCGAGCGGCGCCGGACGCGAGCCACCTCGCCGTTCTCGTCGTGGTACGGGATGCCGACGCCGCCGAGGCGGAGGTCGTGCACGCCGAGGCGATCCAGGAGCTCGATTGGGAGCCTCTTGTGCGCGGCGAGGGCGCGCACGGTGATGCCGGCCGGTCGGTGCGCCAGGGACGCCGTTGGGGCGGCGGTCGCGGACGGCTCTGTGCGCGTGGACGCCGTCGCCTCGACCGGGCGCGTGGCCGCGCGCGGGCTCGAGGTTGTCTTGAACAGGTGCCGCATGCGGAGCCCCATCGCCTTGACCACCTCGTGCGGCGGGCAACCCGCGAAGCAGTGCACCAGGATTCGGTCTTCGGTCTCCCGGACGCTCAGGCTGTTCGCTTCGTCCTCGTGGGCGGGGCAGCGCGCCGTGAAGCCGTCGCCCGAGGGACTGACATTCTCCAGGCGCGAGAAGACCTCGTCAGCGCGCATGACGACGCCCTCGGTGCGCACCCGGTCGAGAGGCTTGCGTCCAGCGTCCGGGGACGCGTCCGGCTATGAGCACCGCGATTTCAATGACGTGGACGACGCGGACGGTCCGGACGCAAGCTTGTCTGCTCTTCTCCTCCCTCTTCTCTCCCGCGCTCTCTCGTCGTCCTTCTCTGTCTTCTCTCTCTAGACGCCCAAGAGAAGGAGCTTGCGTCCGGACCGTCCGGTTGCGTCCAGACAGCGAATATCGTTGGCCCCATTTCCCGGACGGAAGCTCGAGGCTGCGTCCGGACCGTCCGGGCTTGGCGGCGGCTTCGCGATCTCGACGGCGGCGGTGATCACGCACTGGCGCACCCATCCGTGGCGCACGCACCCATCGCCTCGCGAAGCAGCAAGACGAAATCGGCCAGCAGCAGCGTCGCCGTGGGCTCTCGGCCGTCCTCGCGGCAGATCGCCACAAGGCGCAGCTTGCTCTGCCCCGTCGCGGCGATCGCCTGGCGAAGCGCACGAATCGGATTCGGTCGCCGGCCCTTCTTGCACTCGATCCACCAGCCGGGGACGCCGACCACGTCGGTCGCGTCTGCGCCATCTCGGTACTGGAGCCCGCGGCGCACCGCGGGGCCGAACACGCCCGCGAACAGGCACGCGACCTCGCGCTCCCAGTCGTGGCCCTTGCGCCGGGCACCCCTGCCGCTCACGCGCCGCTTCATGGCCGCTGCGCCTCAGCGGGCATGGCGAACACGCGCTCGATGCCCTCGCGCGGGATGCGCCAGGTCCGGCCCAGCTTGCGCGCGCCGAGCTCACCGCGGCGACAGAGCTCGAGCACGGTGCGTCGAGGGAGCTGCAGCAGCTCGGCGGCCTGGTTCGGGGTCAGGAACTCGGGTCCGGTCATCGTCGCCTCCTTGCATCTGGTTCACGAGCGAGCGCGTCCGACGATCTCGCTCGACTCGGGCTCGACCACGTCCTTGGGCACCTCGTCCTGGCCGGGCCGGTGCCTTCCCTGGCGCGCCGGCTCGTGACGGGTCTTTCCAGGCCCCGTGGCTCTTGGAATCCCGGCATCGCGCCCATTTCGATTGGCCTGCTTGCCGGCGCTCACACGGCGCCACCAGGAGCCTCCGAGCCCTGGCAGTCCGACTGACGATTGGGCGCACCGCCAAGCCTCCGATCGCGACCGTAGGAGCCACGAGCGCTCCACCACGGCTCGAGTCGCTAGCGCCCGCCCCAACAGCTTTGGCCCAGGCACTAGCGATCCGAGTCATCCGGAACGGGTCCGGGACCTAGCGCGAGGGTGCGGTCTGGTCGCAGGTCTCGGCACGCGGTCGCGCGGTAGGTCTCAGACCGGAGGCGATGATGAAGGCCATGAACCGAGGCAGACCTGCCGTGGGGGGGATTGGCGTCGGACGCGTGTGGCGACGACGCGCGGACAAGCGCGCTGCCGTCCGGCTCCTGCTCACCAGCCAGGACGCCTGCAGGGCCAGCGACCGTGACCTCGCTCGGCGGCTCGGCGTCAGTCACCAGCTCGTCGCGGCCGTGCGACGCGAGCTTGCCGGCGCACAGGGCCAGTTCGACCCGCGCCTGGCTCGCCGTGGCACGACGACCTACCCCATGAACACGTCCGCCATCAACGCCGCGCGCCTGGCCGCCAGGGCCAAGGCTGCACTCGTTAGCCAGACCGCGGTCGCCATCGAGCGGCGCCGGAGGCAGGCCGCCAGCGCATGCCAGTCCATGCGTGCCCAGATCGCGCAGCACGGCATCGTGACCGCAGCCGGGATGCGCGTCCTCGAGCGCTTCGAGTGGCGCGTCTGGGCGGACGTGCAGCGCTTCGATGCCGAGGTGAGCGCGGCCTGCCAGCGCTTCATCCAGGGCGAGCCCGGCGCCGCAGAGCTCTTCCAGGCCGCCATCGCACGCTGCGAGTGGGCCTGGGCGCGTGTCTTCGCCCTGCTCCGGCAACACCAGGGCGCGTAGATGCCGCGCCTCATCCCGCGCGAGGAGCTCGACCAGATGGCCAGCATGTTCGCCGCGGGCCTCCGTGCCGACGCGCTGGCGTTCGCGTTCGCGATCAGCGAGCGGGCGGTTCATTTCCGGCTGGCCAAGCGCGGCCTGCACTACCCGCGAACGCGAGCGCGCACGCCCAAGCAAGAGCTGGCGATCCAGGACCGCATCGGGCTCGTGTACCTGCTACGCGGGCGCGGCCTCACGATCGAGCAGATGGCGGCGCACCTGCGCATCCAGGTGCGGACGATGCGGGCGTGGCTGCGGCGGCACGCCACCGGCGTCTACGAGCAGCTCAAGTCCGAGGCACTGGCGAGGCGGCGCGCGGCACGCGCCCGCCTGCCGGTGCGTCAGCCAACCGAGACGTCGGGCCCGTTGCCGCTGACCAAGTGGCGGCGCGCCCGCATCAAGCAGGCGTACGAGGGCGGCGCGACCCTGGCCGCGATCGCGCGCCGGTACGGCCACCACACGACCACGATCTGGCGCCTCCTGCGCAGCCAGGGTGCGCGCATGAGGTCTCGCGCGGCGCGCCCGCCCACGCACGCGCCAGCCGCGCCCTGATCGGAGGACCGACGCGCCGCAGCCCAATCTCACGTCCATCTGGTCGCGAGCCCGGCAACTCGTCGTCAAGGTTGGAGAGGTGGGCTGCGCCAGCGGCCGTCGTCGGCCGGTGCAGTGAGAGCGAGGAGGGACGCCCTGCATAGGCACTTCAGGGGAGGTGCTCGCTCGCCCCTCCGCGTCGCCGGGAGCGCGGCGCAGTTGGGTGCGGTCGACGCGGTTCCAACCGGCTGCGGCCGGCAGCGCCCCGCAGGGCGCCGAAACAAAGCGAGAGCGAAGCGCAGGCGCCCCGCAGGAGCACAGTCCGCGGCACCCAGTCGACGAGCGCGTGCTCCATCTGCTCGCGAACGGTGCCCAGCGCGTCGGTGTGGCCCTTCGCAGCCGAGCCCCAAGGGCCGAGCCCCCCACGTTCGAACGCTGGGCATGAAGGCCCGCCCAGCAACGCAACCAGAGCGTCCGCCGCGCGCTCTCCTGAACCAGGGAGCCCGAGGTCCCGCCGAATCTGGGCACGTCGACTGGACGGAGCGCGCCTGATCGCGCGCACGTTCGCGAGATCCTGCCAACGATCCTGTACGTTCGATAGCTCTCCTCGTCAACCGTGCTGCAGGAACGAGAAGTACCGCTCGGGGATGTCGTCGAACGCGAGCGCGCCGCCGCATCTGGAGCAGCGGAAACGCGGTGGCTCGGCCGAGCGGGCGAGGCTGGCACATTGCAGGATGCGCTCGTCCGTGTGCTCGCACCGGAGGCAGGCGTAGGGCGCCAGCACCGACAGGACCTCCCCGCGCCCCACCGCGCGCGCGAGCATGGCCATCTGCATGGCCATCGGGATCGAGACACGGACGAATCGATAGGACAGGCCGGCTGGGAGCCCCTGGACGAACTCTACCCAGAGCCGCACACCCCAGGAGTTGATATGTGTGACGCCTGATAGGTCGAGATCGACGCGGCTTCGAGCGGCCAGGTGTCGGGCCAGCTCGCTCAGGTCGGTGTGCTCGCACAGCTCGCCCTGGATGGTCACGAGATCTCCCCCGTCCTCGTCGAGCGTGGCCTCCCACAGCACGAGCGCGGCCAGCAATCGCTGCGTCTCCGGCGTGGTGTCTACGACCTTGACGCCCACGACGGCGCCGAAGCCATCCTCGGCCTCGCGTTCCCACACCACTCTGGCCCGAACGATCACGGCCTTGGAATCGGCGGCGCGCGCCAGACGGATCTCGATGTCCCGAGTCTTGCCGAGCGGCTCCGGAAAGCCGATCTTCGCGCCATCCAGGCTCACGTTGAGCAGATACCCCTCCAGGGTCCGGGCGCCGCCACGGACCTGCACGCCGAGGTGCACCGAGACCCGGCGATGGCCGCGTTCCGCGAGCCCCAGCAGGTGGGCGGCGTGTCGGTAGAGCTCATCCGCGGGGGCAGGCAAGCAGAGCACGTCGTCGCACCCGGATGCCCCTAGTCGATCGAGCGCTGGGCGATCCAGTGCGCCGGCGTGCACGAGGATGACGCAGACATGGGAGAGATCCCGATCGGCCTTGATGCGGCGGCAGACCTCGAACCCGTCGATCTCGGGCAGCCGCGACCTCGAGGGGGACCGCTGCCATGCGCCCGACGAGCTGATGCAGGCGCTCGGCACCCTCGGGGCGGCTGGCGAGCACGAGGAACAGGCTGGGCGGGCTCGGGAACCGCATGAGGTCGGCTAGCAGGGCCGGGGTGTTCGCGTCGGCCCACTGCAGGTCGTCGAGAAACAGCAGCAACGGATGACGGTCGGCCAGCCGGCCGAGCGCCTCTCGCAGGGCGGCGAAGGCCAGCGTCCGGACCTCCTGCGGGTCACCGACCGAGCGCGCCGGCATCGAGGTCGCGATTGCAGGCACCCGACCGAGGACCGGGAACAGCGTCGGCAGGAGCGCGGCCCCACGCGGCACGAGCTCCGCGGCCTCACGGGGCGAGAGCCGTCTCCAGTAGCTGCTCAGCTGGTCGACCAGCGCGTCGAGTGCCTGGTAGGAGATGGTCTCGCGCTCGTAGCAGCGCCCTTCGAGCACGACGAGGTCGGGGTGCTGGGCGCGCGCGAGCGTGATGAACCTGTGCACGAGGGTGCTCTTTCCGATACCGGAGGCGCCGCAGACCAAGGCCACAGTAGCCCCGCGATCGCGCAGCATCGCGAGCCCAGCATGCAGGAGCCCCAGCTCGCGATCCCGACCGGCGAAAGGAGCCAGGAGGATGGAGCCGCCCGGTGCCACGGAGCCCGGGCGTGCGTCCTCGACCTCCGCGCGGCAACCGAGCCGCTCGAGCACCGCGGCTCCGCTCGGCCGATCGTCGATGTCTCTGGAGAGCAGCGCCTCGCACAGGCCGTCGAGGTCCGCCGGCACCGAAGGGACGATCGCCCTCGGGGGCGCGGGCGCCCGAAGCTGCTTCTCCATCAGCACCGTGGTGGCAGGGCCGGCGAAGGGCACACGCCCGGTCAACGCCTCGTAGAGCAAGACGCCCGTGGCGTACCAGTCGGCTGCGGGAGTGACCGGGTCTCCTCGGCACTGCTCGGGTGCCATGTACGCCACCGTGCCAACGACCCGACCATCCCGGCTCATCTGCCCCGCCTCCTCGGCGTCAGCCACGAGGCCGAAATCGAGCAGGACCAGCCGTCCCCGAGGTGTCACGAGGAGGTTCGAGGCCTTGACGTCGCGATGCGTCTTGCCAGCGGCGTGAAGGGCAACGAGGCCTCGGGCCAGCTGCGGGAGCAGGCTCCGCAAGCGAGCCTCGTCACAGGCAAGCGCCGCACCTCGCAGGGCGGCGGGCGCGACTTCCAGGGACCGCGTGTCTGGCTCCGAGCGCTCGGCGAGCTCCACCGTATCTGGGTGCAGACGAGCGGATGGAGCAGTCGTGACGTAGCTCAGGAAGTCCACGCCCTCGACCAGCTCCATCGTGAAGAAGCACTCGACGCCCGAGACGAACAGATCGTGGAGCGAGATCAGGTTCGGGTGACTGAGGTCGACGAGCGCTCGGAACTCCCGCTTGAGCCGGAAGATGGTATCTGGGCTCGGCTCCCGCAGGGTCTTGAGGGCGACGCGCTCCCCCCGCTCCCGGTCCTCGGCCTCGTAGACCACGCCCATCCCGCCCCGGCCGAGGGCCCGGATGATCTCGAACCGCTGGCCGCCGAGGATGGCACCGGGTCGGAGCGGCTCCACCTCCCGATCATAGCGTTGCGTGGCGCCGTAGACGTCGGTCGTGATGCGCGGGTCGCAGCGCCGCACGATGCGCTGCACGGCCGCAGGGTTCGCGCCGGCCATCATGTCACGCGCCGCTTCACGGACCGCTACACCTCCAGCGGCGAAGCGCGCCCGCGGACCGTGAGACAATGGGGACATGCGAGGTCTGGTCCCTGCGCTTCTGTGCCTGGCGACCGTCGCCCAGGCGGAGCCGGCCCGATTGCGAGTCGGCACCATCACGCCAGAAGGCTCGCCCTACTACGCGGCGGCGCTGGCCAACCTGCGCCGCATCGAGGCGAACAGCGGCGACCGCGTTCGGTTCCACCTGTTCGGCGGCGGAGCCGCGGGCGACGAGCCGAGCCTCGTGGCCGACGTTCGAGCCTGCAGGCTGCCCGCCACCGCCGTGACGGCGACCGCCGCGGAGGCCGTGGTCCCCGAGATCGCTGCGCTGTCGCTGCCCTTCCTCTTTCGCGACGGCGCCGAGGCGGACGCCGTGATCGAGGGGCTGTGGCCGGAGCTGACGAAGGCCTTCGAGCGCCACGGCTTCTGGCTGATAGCGCACACGGTCGTCGGATTCCGCAGCATCGGAAGCCAAGCCCCTGTGCGCTGCTGAATGGCTTCAGATCTGCCGTGAGCCCGCTCCGGGACGAGTGGGTCACAGGCCGCAACGCCCGAGGGACGGCGAGCTCCTCGCCGCGGCCATGCGCGCCATCGAACTCCAGCGTCACCGCTGAGGCCGTGTGGCCAGCAGGGCTCTGCCTCAGTGATCGGCCTTCGGCGACGCGGTGCCGCGCTGATATGACACCGGCTCCGACGGGTTGCTCGCCCGTGTCGCCCACCACGCGAGCGGGCGGTCGTCGGGCGCCGCAGCGCACAGCTCTCGCAGCAGCGGCTCGGCTTCGGCCCGCTGGCC
The DNA here is from genome assembly GCA_964593795.1 of uncultured Myxococcales bacterium. Taxonomy (GTDB): domain Bacteria; phylum Myxococcota_A; class Polyangia; order JAHFDS01; family JAHFDS01; genus JAHFDS01. Next base: position 17,136 of record CAZQJC010000200.1, read on the forward strand.
CGCCTCGAACGATGCAATCGCACGCGCCAGGCTGGGTCGTGTGAGCCGCTTGTGCTGTCGGAGCTTCTCGTCCTCGTGGGCGAAGAGCTCGAAGAGCTCGACCTGGCCCACGCGCCCCCGGATTGGCGACAGGCCCAGGCTTCGCGAATCGTCTCGAAGATCGGCTGGCAGGCGCTGCGCCACGTCGGCCGTCACGAGGATGGACGCTTCGAGGGCCCTCGTCAGCGCTTCGACCCTCGCACAGGTGTTCACCGCGTCGGCGATGACCGTCGCCTCGACGCGATCGTCCTCGCCGATCAGCCCCATGCGGACCGCTCCGTGATGGACTCCGACACCGATTTGGACCGCAGGAGATCCGGGCGCTTCCCGCGCCGCGGCCGCGCAGGCGCGCTGCATCGCGACGGCGGCGCGCACCGCGTCGGCGGGATCCTCGAGGAACAGCGCCATGATGGCGTCGCCGATGTACTTGTCGACGAAGCCGTGGTGCTGGCGGATGATGGGACCGAGGCGGCCGAGCAGGTCGTTCAGGAAAGCGAAGGTCTCGGCCGGGGCGAGGCGCTCCGCGCGCGTCGTGAAGCCGCGCACGTCCGCGAACAGAATGGTCACCTCGCGCGAGATGGCGTCGCCGAGCCTCAGCGTGGTCACGTCGGTGTGCCCGAGTGAGGCGATGAACTCGAAGGGCACGAAGCGGCGAATGGCGCGGTTGATCTCTGCAAGCTGGGCCGTTCGCTCCTCGACGCGAAGCTCCAGCTGTCGCCGCAGCTGGTCGAGCGCGTCGCGGGTTGCCTTGAGCTCGCGACGCGTTCGATGCGCCGTGAGCGCGGCGCCGAGCAGGAACAGATACGTCCAAAGGGCAGCGCTCCCCGTCACGTACCAGTGCGTGAACGCCTGCTCGACGAGCAAGAGCCCACCGGCGAAGCTGCTTCCGAGCGTTGCGCCGGCGAGGAGCATGGAGCTCGCGAGGCCGCGCGCGCCGAGCACCGCGGTCGCGTTGAAGAGGCCGATGACGATCAACACGCCGTAGGGAGAGAGCCCACCCACCGCTGCGATGAGCGCGACGGGCAGCGCGTCGAGCAGCACCACGCGGTCGGCCGCCCGGGTCCGCCGGCCCAAGACGATCGCCGCCCACATCACGGGGGGCCACGCGGTGGCGCAGAGGAGCACCGTGAGATCCCGCGGGCCAAGTCGTCCCGACGCGTGGGCGTGCAGCAGAGCGGTGCACGAGATCCCGATCGCGCCGACGATGCGGAGCCCGAAGTAGAGGCGATGCGCTCGCGCGACGGACGTCCCCGCGACGACGCGCCGGGGATCGATCGTCGGGTCCGTCGGCAGGTGCTCCTGCACGGAGCGACGGTAGCACGGCGGTGTCGCCGCCAGGCTTCCACGCGGTCCGCTACGCGGGCGCCTTCTCGGCGCGCGCACGAGGCCGATGCTCAGGCGTCGACCAGTAGCCCGCTGTCCCGTCGGGCACTCCTGGCGGCCCCGTCGACGCGGCCGGCGCCTCGACTGTGCGCGGTTCCCGAGGCACGTTCGCTGTCGACGTGCTGGTCTGCCCGCGGAGGTCACGGCCTGCCGATCGCTCACCGCGCACGCGATGTCGGGCGATCGGGAGAAGTGCGTCTCGGCCGGGTGCTCCGGCTACGTCACCAAGCCTGTGGAGATCGACCTGCTCGTCGATCCGCCGACTCGCGCCTGGTCCGGCAGGCAGGACGCCGGGGTCGCGGCCCCTCCAGGGGACGAGCTCGCGGACGCCTTGGTGCAACTCTCGAAGAAGTTAGAGGGTGAGCTGCCGGACGCCCTCGGAACGATCCGGCTCTCGGTGCAGCGCGGCGAGCTCGATTGCGCTCGCCGGGTCGCGCCCCGGCGCTGCAGAGAGGGCGCCCGCTCTCTCCCGCGGCATCATGGCGCGACGAAACGGCCCTACTCGCCCCGGAGGTAGGCGAGGGCGGCCTCCTCGCTGTCGGTCACGAGTCGCTCGATCCCATCCTCACGTGCATGCCGACGGATCTGCATGGCACCGACCGCGAGTCGAACCAGCACCGCGTTCTTTCGGAAGCCGCGGTGGACGTCGGGGAGGATCGCCCGCACGGCTTGCTCGAACGCCGGATCGTTGCGGGCCGGACCGAGGCGCAGGTCCGTGAGCAGGGCACGGTCCCCACGCCCGCCCCGGTCGAGCGCCGCGACCACCTCCAGCCACCGCGCGGCAGCCTCGGCGACCGAGGCAAAGGGCTCCGAGGTCCGCGTCAGGAGGATGAGCCGCGGCGCCTCCTCGAGCTCGACCACGAAGTAGGGGTTCCGCAGCAGCTCCGCCATCGGCGTCCCGGCCTCAAGCCACGCGCGCTGGCAGCATGATCCGGACACGGGCGAACCGTGCCGTCACCCCGATGATGCCTGGAAAGATGGCGATCGTGTCGAGCACCAACAGGGCCTGGTCGGCGGTCAGTCCCTTCGTGGGGAGGGCGAGCCGTTCCAGCGCCTCCAGCACGGTCGTCTTGGCCTTCTCCGCTCCGACGGCGTTCTCGAACAGAGCCGCCAGGCGCTCGGCATCGAAGGCGGCGCCCGTCGGACGTGCTGCGGGCACGGGTACGGTTCGCATCGTGCCGGGGGGCGGCGTCTTGGCGGGTACGGCGCGCAAGACGCCTGGCGTCGGGGTCGTCGAAGGCGCGGGCTCACGCGCTGCACGAGGTGGAGGCGCGGGCTGGAACATGCGGCCGAGCGCAAAGCGCGCCGAGAACCCGGCGATGCCGGGGCTTGCCGCGAGCGTGCTCAGGATACGCGTGGCCTCGGCGACGTCGAGGAGGCGCCCCGCGAGCTGAAGCTGGCGTGCCGTCTGCTCCACGACCTCCACGCTGCGCTCGCCACCGAGGTGAGGCGCGAGCAACGCGGCGATGGCGGCGAGCGTGAGGGGACCCGCGGACATCCGCGGCTCAGCTCTCCGGGAAGGCCAGCACGACGCTGGTGGTGTTGTGGAAACCGCTCATGTCGCCCGCGTCGAGGGCGATCTCGCCGTAGGTCTCGAAGCCGGCCAGGGGCACGCCTCCGAGCTCGTCCGACATCCCGCGCACGGCCCGGTGGAAGTCCCGGTCGAGGATGAGGTTTCGGCAGATGCAGTCGAACACCAGTGCGCCGGCGGGCGGGCCAGCGAGCTGCGCGCGGGCGCGTCGGGCGGCCTGTCGCGCGCTATCGACCTGGCGCTCGGCCACGCTCTCGGTGATCCGGATGACCGAGCCCTCGGCGATGCCGCAGGCGAAGTGGATGGCGCCGTCGGACGAACGTGAGAGGGGCGCTCGAATCTTGTATTCGCTGCCCGTCGCGAGGCCGGCCTCGTAGCGCAAGAGGTACGCGCCCTCCTGCTCGCTCGTCATGTGTGCGGGGTCGTAACCGTGCTGGCGCGCGAGGTGCGCCGTCTGCTCGACCCACACGTTCCAGGCCGGGCGTCCCTCGATCTCACGGACCACGTTGCCTTCCGCGCGCGTCACGCGCAGCTGCGGCGACACCGGTTGGTGTCCATGACAGACCCCCACGCCTAGGGGGCTCTTCGAGAAGACTACCGCGACAACGACCGCATCGCCCTCCGCGCGCGAACCGCACGCCACGCGCGTGCTCTTCATGTGAAGGTCGTCACCCGCCGCACCGCCCGCGAGGCGAACGTCAGCCCCGAGATGCGCGGCGGCCAGGAGCGTGGCCTCCTCTCCGTTGCCTGCGAGCGGATCGAGCAGGAGCAGGGCAGTGCGGTGAGGATAGCCGTGGAGCGAGGATGGCAGCCCCTCCACGGCGCGCGCGACGGCTCGCTCCGGCTCGGCCTTGAGGCCGTCGCCCATGCCGGCGAAGACACGGTAGTCCCCCGCCAGCGCGAACGCCGCCGTCGAGCCCTTGGCGTCCCTGTCCTGGGTGAACTCGCCCGCGGTCGATGCTCCGAGGACGATGGCACCAGGAAAAGCGGCCGAGAGCCCGGCCGTGACCTCGCCGAGCGGCTGGGCTGTCGACGCGAAGGCCATCACGAGCGCCGGGGACTCCTGGGCCAGGCCCGCGCGCAGCTCCCGCCCGATCTCCTGCACGACCTCCGCTGCTGAACCACCTGCCAGCGCCGTCGATATTGTAGTTTTCATCACAAATCCCGCGAACTAACATACGGCAATTCACGCCTTGTGACTAGGGGCCACTTGGGGTAGAAAGGGTATTCTTGGTGGCGCTCGAGCGGAGGGGCTGACGATGCCCTGGGAGCTGGTGACGGATGTCGCGAGGGAGCGCGCCCGGATGACCCGTCAGGCGTTCGTCGACGCATTCGCGTTCCCGTTCCTGCTCCGCGGGGCGGAGGCCGGGGAGCGGAAGCCAATGTCGTTCAAGACGGCGAGCACCTACGCGACCACCGGCGTCTTCGACGTGTCTGGCCAGCTCCGGGGCGACGCGCGGCCCGCCGACTTCGTACGCACCGATCCGGGCGCGTACTGCGTGCACCGGCTGGCGAAGTCCGACGCCAGCCCATGGCAGGGCCGCATCAGCGTCGGGCGCGCGGCGAACAACGACGTGGTCCTCCAGCAGGAATCCGTGTCGAAGCTGCACGCGTACTTCTTCCACCAGGCTGGCGCGTGGCACGTCCGCGACAACGGCAGCGCCAATGGTACGCGCATCAATGGGCATCGCCTGGCCGCCGCGGCGATCGTTCGATCGGGTGACGTCCTGGAGTTCGGTGGTGTCCTGTGTCAGCTGCTGGGCCCGGCGCAGCTGTACGAGCTGCTTCCAACCTGAGAGGCCTATGGATGGCTGTCCGCGTGTATTGGCGTCACCAGGCGACCGACGTGCTCCTGCCCCGAACGGGCGACCTCGTGATCGGCCGTGCGCCCGAAGCCGACGTCCGGATCGATGACCCGATGGTCTCGCTGCGCCACGCGCGGCTGCGGGTCGACGGCGTCACGGTCACGATCGAGGACCTCGGGAGCCGGAACGGGGTCTTCGTCAACGAGCGACGCCTCACGGAACCCACAGCGCTCTCCACCGGGGATTGGGTCCGCGTCGGCCGCACCGAGCACAGCCTGCGAATCGAGCCGACCTCGATCGGCGGACTGCCGCGCGCGACCACGATGGAGCTGCGCGTCATGAGCGCGGAGGACCTCCTTGCGGCCTCGGAGTTCCAGGGCGCCGAGACACGGGCCGACGTCTCACACCTGCGCCCCGTCGACCTCATCCGCGAGTCGGGACGGCGCTGGCTGGCCGACCAGGGTCTGCCGCTTCTCGAGCGGTTCTCGAGCGCTCTCTACCTCGCGGACATCCTGTCCGACGTGCAGGCCACCGCCGAGGCGCAGCAGCTGCTCGGAGAGGCCATCGACCAGCTCGAACGCGGCAGCACGCACGGTGTGCTGGCGCCCTCCGTGGCGGCCCGGGCACGCGCGCGGATCCTGCGCTGGTTCGCCGAGCCTGCCTCGCGCTGGTCCGAGCGGCTCGCGGTGCTCGCGCAGGCCGAGGGGGCATCCGACCGCTCGTCCGGCCGCGTCTCCTTGAGCCTGGCGCTCGAGGCGGACCTCCGCGTCGCGCTCGAGCGCGGCGAGATCACCCCTCACTACCAGCCCATCTACGACCTCCGCTCCGGGCGTGTCGTGGCCGTCGAGGCCCTCGCGCGCTGGAACCACGCGACGCGCGGAATGGTCCCGCCGGTGAAGTTCATCCCGATCGCGGAGCACGCCGGTCTCATCCACAAGCTCGGCGAGCAGGTGCTACGGGCCGCGTGCCGCCAGGCGCAGGCGTGGCGCGCGCGAGTGCCCGACCTTCGCGTGTGCGTCAACCTGTCCAGCCACGAATTCTCGCGGGGAGACCTCGTCGAGCAGGTCGAGCGCGTCCTCGCCGAGACGGGCCTTCCGCCCGCAGCGCTCGAGATCGAGCTCACCGAGAGCATGCTCATGCAGGATCCGCAGCTCGCGGGTGCCATGATGCTGCACCTGCGGGCCCTCGGCATCCGCCTGGCGATCGACGACTTCGGAACCGGCTACTCATCGCTCGCGTACCTCCACCGTTTCCCCATGAACGCGCTCAAGATCGACCGCTCGTTCGTGGTGGATCTGGACGAGGAGGGCGAGGCCACGGCGATCGTGCGCACGATCGTGACGCTCGCGCACAGCCTCGGCCTCGAGGCCATCGCCGAGGGCGTCGAGCTCGACGTGCAGCGCGAGCGGCTGCTCTCCTTCAATTGCGATCTCGTCCAGGGCTATCTGCTCGCCCGACCGGGCGCCCCGTCCGAGATCGAGCCGCTCCTGCTCGGATCCTGGTCACCGAAGCGGGGAGGCTGAAGTCAGCCGTAAAGCAGCATCCCGAGCCGTCACCGTGCCCACGCTGTGCGCACGCTCGGGGCGGGTGCCAAGGGGCCGACATGGAACGCACTCCTAGCCGCCCGAGCTGGCGCGCCGTGTGCTCTGAAGATGGGGCATGCGAAGCCAGGCGAGCCCGACGGCCCCTCCGGGGCGCAGATCCCTGCACCTCGAGCGTCGCACACAGCGGCGCATCCCCACTCGGCTGCCTCTCGTCTGGCTTCGGGCCGGTACCCGGATACCCGTGGTGGCCGAGGATGTCAGCCGCAAGGGGCTGTTCGTCGTGCTCGGCCAGGACTCGCCGCCGGTCCGCACGCTCCTGCAGCTCGAGGTGGACGACGGGGGCGAGGGACCGTTCAGGGTCCACGCTATGGTCGCATCCGTCCGGGCTGGTCGGGGAGCCGGCCTCAAGCTGTTCGCGCTCTCGGGAGAGCCGCAGGCGCGCTGGGACGCGCTCGTGCGCCGGCTGACCCGCGCGGACGCTGAGAGCCGATCGACCGCGTGTGAGGTCATCCTGCGGCCGAAGTCCTCCGACGAGCTGCGGCAGGTGCGAGACCAGATTGTCAGCGAGGGAGTCATCGCGGTTGCCTGCCCGCGCCCCGTCGGGCCGGGCGCCGAGGTCCGCGTCATCGTCCGGCACCCGTCGCGGCCAGCCGAGCTGGCGATCAAGGGCGTGGTGGCCGAGTGCTCGGGCGGTGACGTCAGGATCACGACGGGTGAGCACCGGGTGGAGGACGGCCTCCTCCTCGACCACTTCCTGGGAGGCGCGTGACATGGAGTCCCAGTCCCTGATCGGCATGCTCGACCAGCTCTCGCTGGGCGCCACGAGCTCGATGGCGCGCGCCACGTCCGGAGGGTGAACCGGCGGATGGCGGCGCTGCTCGGTCAACCGGCGGAGGCGCTCGTCGGGGCCTCGTTCATCGACCTCGTGCACCCGGACGATCGCACCGTCGTGCTCCGTGGCACCGCACGCGCGGCCGACCTCGGCCGCCCGTACGTGCGGCGACTGCAGCTCCTGGGAGCCGCGGGAGCCCGACCGGTTCTCCTGCGCCAAGCCGCCGTGGTCGATCCGGAGGGCGGCCTCCGCCACGTCGGCACGGTCGAGGACCTGTCCGAGCAGGTCCGGCTCGAGGATTCCGCGTTCGCCTCGGAGCAGCGCTTCCGGCAGCTCATCGAGGGGACGCCTGACGGCATCGCGGTCTACAGGGACAAACGCCTCGTCTACGTCAACCCGCCTTCGTGCGCCTCGTCGGCTATCCGTCTGCGGAAGCGCTGCTTGGCAAGCGCCTGTCCGAGCTGACCGACTGCGAGAACGACGGCACCATCTCGCAGCGTATCCGGTGCAGCCTCGCACCCGCCGGGGCGCGGCGACACGAGTCGAGGTTCCGCAGGCAGGACGGGACCGCGATCGAAGTGGAGATCGACGCTCTCCTGATGGACTACGAGGACGAGCCGTCGGTATTGCTCCTCGTTCGCGACGTCACCCAGTGCAAGCAGCTGCAGGCTCAGCTCGTCCGCGCGGCGCGGCTCGCGTCGGTCGGCACGCTGGCGGCCGGCGTGGCGCACGAGATCAACAACCCGCTCGCGTACGCGACCGCGAACCTCGCGTGCGCGCGCGAGTCGATTGACGCGATGGGCGAGAGTGCGCTTCCGGCGGAAGTACGCGATGCGCTCGCCGAGGCGGCGCAGGGCGCCGAGCGAGTCCGCCGCATCGTGCGCGACCTCGGCATGTTCGCGCGGCCGGAGAGCGAGGAGAAGAAGGCCTTGGAGATCCACCGGGTGCTCGAGGCGAGCATCAACGTCGCCTGGAACGAGCTGCGCCATCGCGCGCGCCTGAGCCGTTCCTTCGGGAGGTGCCGCCAGTCCTCGTCAACGAGACCCGCCTCGGTCAGGTGGTGGTCAACCTGCTCATCAACGCGGCGCACGCGATACCCGTGGGGCACGCGGCGGACCACGAGATCCGCCTGTCGACCGCGCTCGTAGGCGACCGCGTGATCATCGCGGTGTCCGACACCGGCTGTGGGATCGCGCCAGAGCACCTCGAGCGCATCTTCGATCCGTTCTTCACGACCAAGCCGGTGGGGATCGGAACGGGCCTCGGGCTCTCGATCTGCCACGGCATCGTGACAGGGCTCGGTGGGCGGATCGAGGTCCAGAGTTGCCTCGGCCGGGGCACCACGGTCTCTGTGTCGTTGCCGGCGGCGCGGAGCGCCGCTGCGCCGGTCCGGGGCGAGCAAGCCCGCGCGCCGGTGGAGCCCGCGCGCATCCTCATCGTGGACGACGAGCCGGCCATCGTACGGGCGCTGCAGCGGAGGCTGGCCCCTCACCGCATCGAGAGCGCTTCCGGCGGCGCGCAGGCGCTGGCGCTCCTCGAGCAGGATCAGGGCTTCGACGTGGTCCTGTGCGACCTCATGATGCCGGACCTGACCGGCATGGAGATCCACGCGCGCGTCCAGAAGCGGTGGCCCGAGCTCGCGGATCGGTTCGTCTTCATGACGGGTGGCGCCTTCACGGCGCGCGCGAGGGAGTTCCTCGAGCAAGTGAAGAACCCGCGCCTCGACAAGCCGGTCGACATGCTGGCCCTGCTCGAGCTGATCGCGAAGCTGCGGGTTCGGGGGGCAGGCGCGCCGCGGCATCTCTCGGTGGTCTGACCCGACTCGAGAGCGGAAGCCCCGACCGCGACGGCTCACGCTTGCCTTATGATCCAGCGGTGGCGGCCCGTCGAGCCCTCGTCCTGCTCGCGCTCTGCGCGGCCTGCCCGGGCCCCTTTGCGGCCGTCCTCACCGTGGAGGTGGCCGGCCCCGCAGGCGTCTCGGCTCGGGCGATCGACCTCGTGCTGGGGCAAGACGGCGGCGCGCCACGCGAGCTGCACTTCGAGAGGGCGGACGGGCGCGCATTTCCGCTCGATCCGCCGAGAGCGCTTCAGGTGACGTTCAGGGATGGCCACGTGGGCTCGACGTTCGTCCAGGCGACCGTCGTGGAGGACGCGCCGACCCGGCGGCTCGCGCGCGGCTGCGCGAGCACGGTGCTCACGGCGGGGCGCGCCGCGTCCGTGCGAGTGACGCTGGCCTTCGGCGCCGCGCCGGGCTGTCCTGTGGGGCCGCGTGACGCTGCGGCGGCCGACGGTCCTCGCGACGGGGGCCCGCGCGACGCTCCCGGCGACGGACCACGGCGAGACGCCTCGGGGAGGGATGCCAGCGCCGATGGCGCACAGCGAGACGCGGGGACGAGCGACGCAGGCAGGTCCGATGGCGGTGCTCCCGATGCCGCCCGATCCGACGGTCCCGCCGTCGACGGCGGCAGCGGCCCGCTGGGCCCGGACGAGTGGCGCGCGACCGCGAGCGCCAACGCTCCTGCGCCACGGTATCTGCACGGCGCGGTGTGGACCGGGCGCGTGATGGTGGTCTTCGGCGGGTTCAGCACCGACCTGCTTGGCGACGGTGGGCGCTACGATCCCGTCGCCGATCGCTGGCTCGGGATGAGCAACCTGGGCGCCCCGTCGCCGCGCACGGAGCCGGTCATGGTCTGGACCGGCTCCGAGGTGGTGGTCTGGGGAGGCAGCCTTCGCGGAGATGGGGCCCGGTACGATCCGGTCGCAGACACCTGGCGCGCAATGGACCAGAACACTGCACCCCAGGCCAGGCAAGCCCACGCAGGCGCCTGGACCGGAAGCGAGGTGATGATCTGGGGTGGCGTAGGCGTCGGGCAGCCGGCCCTGGGCGAAGGCTCGCGCTACGATCCGGTGGCAGATCGATGGCGGCCGACCTCGGGGGTCGGCGCACCCTCGCCTCGCGTGGGGCACTCCATGACCTCCACGGGGAGCATCGTCGTCCTCTGGGGCGGCAGATCGGGCGCGACGATCCTGCCCGACGGCGCGCGGTACAACCCGGCGACGGACGTGTGGACCGCGCTGCCAGCCACCAGCGCGCCGACGCCTCGCGCGGGCCACCGCGCCTCGTGGACGGGCAGCGAAGTGCTGATCGTCGGCGGCTCGTCCGGTGCGTCGATGCTCTCGGGCGGCGGCCGCTACGACGTCGCCTCGAACGTGTGGCGCCCTGTTGCCACGAGCGATGCGCCTCCCTCGGGCACGGTCGAGCTCGTCTGGACGGGCACGGAGGCCATCGCGTGGAACGCCAGCCGCGCTGCCGGCGCGCGCTACGCCCCAGGCCTCGACGTGTGGGGGGCGATGTCCGCCCTGAACGCACCCTCGGAGCGCACGAGCTCGCTCGGGGTCTGGTGTGGCAACGTGCTCGTGGTGTGGGGCGGTCGCACCACCCAGCCAGAGAACAGCGGCGCACGCTACATGCCCCGCGACGGGCTATGATGGTCGCGTGGCGGCGTCTGGAGATGGCCAGCCCAGGCGTGGCCCGGAGCTGCAGCCTGGCCAGCGGGTCGGCAGCTATGTGATCCAGCGCCAGGTCGGTTCAGGTGGCTGGGGTGCCGTCTACCTCGCCGAGCAGCCGGCGATCGGCCGCAAGGTCGCCGTCAAGGTGCTGCGCAAAGACCTCTCGGCCGACGACGACGCAGCCGCTCGCTTCTTCACCGAGGCGCGCGCGGCGAACTCGATCCGCTCGGAGCACGTCGTGGAGGTACTCGACTTCGGCCGCACCGAGGACGGGCGGCCCTTCCTCATCATGGAGTGGCTCGAGGGGCAGAGCCTGGCCGACCTGCTCAGACGAGAGGGCAAGCTCTCCACTCCGCGGGCGCTGCACTTCGCGAGGCAGGCGGCGCGCGCCCTCGCCGAGGCGCATCGCTCGGGGGTCATCCACCGCGATCTGAAGCCTGACAACCTGTTCCTGCAGGAGCGCGAGCGCGATCACGAGTACGTCAAGGTCCTCGATTTCGGCATCGCCAAGCTCATGCACCCCGAGGAGGTCACGCACCGCACCAGCACCGGACAGACCCTGGGCACGCCTTACTACATGAGCCCGGAGCAGTGCGAGGGCGCCCGGGCGCTCGACCAGCGCAGCGACATCTACTCGTTCGGCATCATCCTCTACGAGATCCTGACGGGGGTTCGTCCGTTCCGGGCGGAGGGCCTCGGCGCGGTGATCGTGCAGCAGATGCAGCAGGCGCCCGTGCCGCCGCGCCAGATCGAGGCGTCCATCCCGGTCTGGCTCGAGGCTGCCATCCTGCGCATGCTCGAAAAGGATCCCGCGCGCCGCCAGGCGAGCATGGACGTGGTGCTCGCGAGCCTCGCCCCGGGCGCGACGGACGACTTCGGCGCCGAGACCACGAGCGAGCGGCGACCGGCGATGCGCCCCCAGCGGCGGCCGGCCTCGTCACGCGAGATCGAGATCGCAGCGACACTTCCGGGTTCGGCGCCCGCGAGCCGGCCAACCACGGCGCAGGCCACGACCGCGGAGGTGGCCGCGACCCGCCCCCTGAGGGCGCGCAACGCGATCCTCGTGATCGCGGCCCTCGGCATCGGAGCTGCAGCCGTCGGCATCTGGCCGTCGGCCCGACCGACCGCGATGGTCCCCGGCGCGCCCGAAGCCACCGCGGCGGCGCCCCAGGTTCGGGCGATCCCTGAGCCGCGCCTCCCTGCGCCCGCCGTCCCATCGCCGCCCGCATCGAACGCGCCGGACGCCGCGATCGCTGCCCCCGGCGCGAAGCGAGCGTCGGTCAAGAAGGAGCGCGGCCGGCTGAACCCTGCCCGTCCAAAGTCGTCGACTCAGGATCGCAACGCGCCCGCGCGGCGGCGGCTCGAGGACAAGCCCGATATCGTGATCGGAGACTGATCGTGCGCGCCTTGCTGCGAGCAGCAAGCATCGGCGCCCTGGTGCTATGCACGATCCTGGGAGCGTCCTCGGCAGGAGCCGCCGAGGACGACCTCTCCCGGGCCGTGGATCACTACAAGGCCCAGCGCTACGGGCCAGCCGCGGAGGGCTTCCTCCGAGAGCACGAGCGAACCGGCAAGCCGTGGCTGCTCTTCAACATCGCGGAGTGCTTCCGCGGCCTCTACAACCAGACACTCGAACTGCCAGCGCTCTCCCGCGCGCGCGGGTACTACATGCGCTACCTCGACGCGGATCCACGGGGCAAGAAGGCGCAACAGGCGCGCGAGCAACTCGCAGAGGTCGAACAGGAGCTGCGTCGGAGAGGCCAGGATCCCGCTGCCGCCGTGGCGAACGCTGCGCCGAAGCCGGAGCCGGCCGCGCCGCAGGCTGCCCCGAAGCTCGGACCGCCGCCTGCGCTGCGCCCCCCGGATGCTCGACCCGCTCCCGCGCTCTTGCCCCCGGCGAGCACCCTCTCCGAGGACGTGCCCGTCTATCGTCGAACCTGGTTCTGGGTGGCCGGGGGCGCGGTGCTCGCGGGAGCCGCGACGACCCTCTGGCTCGTGACTCGCCCCGCGCGTGTGGACGCTCCCGGCCCCGGTGAATTCCCCGCGATGCCCTTCGAGCGCTGAAGCTCCGCATGTCCATGTCCGCTCGCGCCGTTCCTCGCCGAAGGGGCCCCGCGCTCGCCGCCAACAAGCCCCATCCGAGCCTCCGCCGCCCCGCATGCCCAACAGGGACCATGCGGTGCGGCGCGCAAAGGCGCCCGAGAGCGGCTCGCTCGGCGAGACGAGCGGGGCGGAGGCCGCGCGCGTCGCGCCCGGCTGTAATAGACTGGAGCCTGCCGTGACTCGAAGAACGCAGCCGGTGCGAAGGTCCAGGGTGGTTCGGCAGCCGAGCAGCTGCGTCTTCGACGTGGAACCTGCCGGCGACGACGGAACCGTTCGGCTGTCGGTTGCTGGCTGCGTGGACGAGCGGGCCAACTTCGAGTCCCTGATCCCCCGCATCGGATCGGTCGACTTGCTGGTCGATCTGGCGAGTGTGGAGGCCATGAACTCGACGGGGATCAGTCGGTGGATCCTGTTCCTCGAGGAGATCACCCGCGCGCCCGGTCGCCGCGTCGTGCTTGCCCGCTGCTCCTTCCACGGATTCGTCATGCCCGCCACCATGATCACGAGCATGACGACCGGTGCGCACGTCGAGTCACTCCAGCTTCCCTACGGCTGTGACTGTTCGGAGGAGCTGGCGCTGGTGGCATCGCTCGCCGACCTCGGTAGGACGAAGGTGTGCAGCCTTTGCGGATGCCGCCGCACACTTGCCGTCGCGCGCGAGTTGATCGAGCCCTTGCTCGGCGAGCTCGCGTAGGGCGAAGAGCCTTCAGCCGCGGACGGGGCACAGGCCATCGACGTACGCCATCCCGCAGACCTGCCCGAAGAGCCGCGCCGGCACGCTCTACCAGTCGGCGCTGGACAGCCTGCTTCCGCAATCTGACGAAAATCTGACGAACTGCCGGAGGTCGCGGCTGGGTCAGCCGCCACACCCGGCGCGTGGCGCGCCCGCCGGGGAGGGCATAGAAACCCATCATGAAGGGGCCGAGGGAGGCAGGCCCCAGGCGCGAACGTGGACCTGAGCAGCAGCGCCGCGACGACAACGCTCGCACGGGCTCATGCCCCTCCACCAGCGTCGCCGTGCGCAACACTGGCGGCACCCCATGTTCGGACCGGCCCATGAGAAGATGGCCCGATGCACGGCGCCCGGCGATGAGAGTGCACTCGGAGGCTGAGTTGGATCGAGCTCGAGCCAGGCGGCTCGTCTCGGTCCTCGCGATCCTCGCGAGCGCGACATCGCTGCCAGGCGCCGCATCTGCGGAGGCACCCAGCGTCGCGCTGAGGATGGGTACCATGGCCCCGCAGGACTCACCCTACCTCGAGGGCTGCCACGCGATCGCCAGGCTGGCCCACAGGAACTGCAAGGGCGCCGTCGAGGTGCGGATCATGCCCGGCGGGATGATGGGCGACGAAGGACAGATGGTCGACTCGCTGCGCCGAGGCGGACTCGACATGTTCGCCGGTTCGGCCATCGCGGTCCACCCGATCGTGCCAGAGCTTGCGGCGTTCGAGCTCCCCTTCCTGTTCCGAGATGGACGCGAGGTCGATGAGGTCATGGAGCGGCTCTGGCCTCTGCTGGCGAAGACGGTCGCCCAGCGTGGGTATCGGCTGATCGCGCACACGACCGTGGGATTCCGGCACCTCGGCAGCCAGATCCCGCTGCGCACGATGGCGGACCTACGCGCCGTCCACATGCGCGCGCAGCCATCGCCGCTGCACACCCGTCTCTGGGAGCTCGCGGGGGTGCGCGCCACACCGATAGGACAGCTGTCCGTCGCCGAGGCTCTGGCCGCAAGGTCCGTGACGGCCTTCGATTCCGCCCTCACGTGGGTGTTTGCGGCCGGCTGGCACCTCCACATCAAGGAGCTCACTCAGTCGCGACACATGTACCAGCCCGGCATCATGCTCATGACCGAGCAGGCCTGGCAGCGCATCCCAGCGCGCCTCAGAGACAACCTCTTCGACGGACACCTCGCGGTGAGCCGAGCGAACATTCAGCGAATCCGTGCCGTCGAGCGCGACCTTCTCGAGGCACTGCCCGGCATGGGCGTCCACGTGAGCGAGATGCCGAGGGAGCTCCGCGACGACTTCGCGCGGGCGACGAAGCCGCTCGAGGGGGAATGGCGAGACAAGGCCTCGCCGGCCGGGCGACGTCTGCTCGATGCGATCAAGAAGGAAATCGCGCGCCTGCGACAGCAGGGCTAGCCGCGAGGGGAAGCAAGTGCCTGCAGCGTCGTAGTGCTGCTCGATGCGCGCTGGATGCGGACCCTATCCCGGGATCGACCCGCGTGCTCCCGTCCTTCGGCGCGCTGACGGCCGCGAAGAGCCTTCAGCCGCGGACGGGGCGCAGGCTCGAGGTCACGACGGAGCGATCGCGGCCATCGTCCTTGGCGGCATAGAGCGCGCGGTCCGCGGCCACGAGCAGGGCCTCGGGTGAGCTCGCATCGATCGGATAGAGCGCGATCCCGGCGGAGAGCGTCACGGAGAAGCCCCGCCCCCCGAAGGCCCAGGTGCGGCGGGCGAACGCCTGGCGCAAGCGGTCTACGAGCATCTGACAGGTGCGCTCGTCGACGTCGCGCATCATCACCACGAACTCCTCTCCACCGTAGCGGCAGCAGATGTCGGTGCGGCGCAGGCGCGAGACGAGCTCGCCCGCCAGCTCCCGCAGCACCGTGTCGCCCGCCGAGTGACCGAAGCGATCGTTGACGCGCTTGAAGTGATCGACGTCGAAGAGCACGACCGCGAGGCTCGAGCCTGACCGCTCGGCGACGGCGAGCTCTCGCGGCAGGTGCTGGTCCAGGTAGCGACGGTTGAACAGGCCCGTGAGCGCATCCCGGCTCGCGAGCGCGCGGATTCGCTCGCTCCGTTCGAGGCGCGAGACCACGCGTGCCACGAGCTCCTCCTTGACGAGCGGCAGCGCCAGGTAGTCATCTGCGCCCGCGCGGAACAGGTCGACGCGCTCGTTGGGCTCGAGGCCCAGCGCCAGCACGACCAACGGGAGATCGTCGAAACGCGCGTCGGCCCGCAGGAGGCGACAGAGAGGCTCTCCGCCGAGCGCGTCTGCGGTCGCGGACAGCAAGACGAGATCCGGCAGCTCCCGCAGCAGCAGCTCGACGAGCCGAGTCGAGTCCGTGCACGTGACCACCTCGACCGAGTGCTCGGACAGCTCGCCCGCGAGGTCGGCCCCGAGCGTGGCGTCGCCGAACAGCAACACCTTGCGAGAGCCGTGGCGCGGCCGACCGAGGAGGCGAGCGGCCGCGCCCACGAGGTCGGACAGGCGCACGGGCTTTGGCAGGTAGGCGTCTGCGCCGGCCTCGACGCTGCCCATCCGGTTGGCCAGCGACTCGTCGCCCGAGATGGTCACGATCGGCAGCCCATCACCGCCCGGGCTCCTGCGCAGGCGGCGTATGACGTCGTGGCCGCTGTCCTCCCCGAGATGGACGTCGACGAAGACGCAGTCGGGGCGAGCCGCCTCGATGGCCGCGCGAGCGTCCTCCTCGGTGGCGAAGCAGGAGAGATGGACGCCGCTGCGCTGGGCCTCGAGCTCGAGGCGCCGGCGCAGGTCGTCGTCGTCGTCGATGAGCAGCAGCCGCTCTCGGACCACCGGGCTCGCACCGGTCTCTGGGCGCAGCAGGCTCGAGCCAGGCGGCCTCGAGGGGCCCCGGAGCTCGTGCGCGATCTGGTCGAGCAGCGCGCGCGCCTCGGCGAGCGCTGCGGGCTCGAGGCGCGGCGTACCCTCGCACGTCGCCTCGAGCCTGGCTGCGAGCTCACCGGCGCGCGGGAAGCCATAGGAGCCCGCGGTGCCGGCGAGCCGGTGCGCGAGTCGCGCGAGCTCGCCCGGACCGACCGTGGGCACGTCGGCCTTGTCGAGCGCCTCGTAGAGCGCCGCGACCTTCGAGGGCGCGTTCGCCAGGTAGTCTGCCTGCAGCTCGACCATCGCCTGCGCGAAGTCCGTGCCCCCGGTGAGGGCCCGTGCGGCGCGCTGCGCCACCGCGCGCTGGATCTTGGCCGCCAGCACGCGCGGATCGATGGGCTTGGCGAGCACGAGCTCCACACCGAGGCTGGACAGGGACTGGGCCGTTTCTCCCCGCGCGGCGTACGCCGAGAGGTACACGAGCACGGTGGCCTCGAGCGCGGGGAGCGCGCGCAGGCTCCGGCAGACCTCCACGCCCGAGGTCCCGGGCATGACACCGTCGACCACGATCGCGTCCGGCGACTGCACGCGCGCGGCCGAGATCCCGGTCGGGCCGTCGAAGGCAGACGAGGCCGTCATGCCTACCTGGTCGAGGCCGAGCTGGAACACCCGGTGGAAGTCGGGATCGTCGTCGATCAGCAGGACGCGGAGTCGCTTGGTCATACGATCTCGAGGACACCCCTCTTGACAGCCTGACCCAGCAACACGCGCGCGCGCAAGGTGCCGATCCCGAGGGCCTCGGCGAGCCTGCTCACGCGCTCGGGCTTCCGGGTCCGATCGTCGACGAAGGTGCGCCACGGCTCGGAGTCTGGGAACAGCGTCCGCGCGGCGGCTGGATCCTCGACCCGGATCGCGTCGTCGGCGCGCGGCGCGGCATCACCGAGCTGCGCTAGCTCGTCCTGGATCCAGGCCGCATCCATGAGCAGACCACCGACACGCATGCTCTTGCCGGTGGGTTCGATCGGTGCGCGCTCGAGCCTGAAGTCGCCGTCGGTGACGCCGAGCAGCAGGAGCGCCGCGTCCTCGTCCAGGTGCTCGCCAGCCTCCGCCGCGACGACCTGCCCGTCGCGGAAGGACAGGCGGCCCGACACCTGCGGCCCCTGGATGACCAGCGTGCCCGACGTGTGACCGGCCTCGACCATCTGCACCAGATCCGCGAGCGGCATGAGGGACAGGCGTCCGCCGGCAGCGCCGCGCCGATCCGGCTCGGGATCATCCACGCTCGGCCCTGTGCTCCGTGCGAGCAGGTAGATGACGCGCGCGAGCAGCGCGTCATGGTCGATGGGCTTGGCGAGGTAGTCGGCCGCGCCGAGGCGCAGACCCTGGAGCTGATCGGCCGCACCGTGGCGGCGCGAGATGAAGACGAAGGGGACGCTCGCGAGCGATTCCGTGGCCACGAGCTGCCGGCGCAGCTCGAAGCCGGTCATCTTCGGCATGTCCACGTCGCACAGGATGAGGTCGGGCCGATGTGCTCGTGCCGCCGCGAGTCCCGCCGGGGCGCTCGTCTCGACCGCCACCTCGGTCACCACGCGGCGCAACAGGGTTCGCACGAGATAGGCGAAGTCAGGATCGTCGTCGATGACGAGGATCCTCCGGGCCAGCGGTTCCATCACTCCACACCTTTCTCCAGCGCGGCGGAGAAGAGCCGCATCACCACCTTCGGATCGAGCGGCTTGTTCAGGAACCCGAAGGCCCCTAGCCGAAGCAGGATACTTTGCTCGCTCTCCCCTGCCCGGGCGGAGACGATGATCGCCGGTGTGCTCACGGTCGCCTTGCCGCCGCGCATCGCGGCCAGCACCTCGAGCCCGTTGCAGGCCGGCATGTCCACATCCAGGAACGCGAGCGTCGGAGGCTGCTCCTCGATGAGCCGCAGCGCGATGCCTCCGTCGGCCGCGAACCTGATCTCCAGATGGGGAGCGATCTGCTCGATGCAGAGGCCAAGGAGCCGCCGCACGTCGGGATCGTCGTCGGCAACCAGCACGTAGTCGGGCGTCGCGACCTCCGGCCGCCGAGGGCTGACACGAAGCGCCGCGCGCAGGCCCTGCCGCAGCTCGGACATGCTGCGGAGCCGCTTCCTGCGATCGGTAGACAGCGCGCGCGCAAGGAGCGCGTCGAAGGATGTGAGCTCGGGCCGCAGGCTCGATATCGGCGGGACCGTTCGGCGGGACGGGCTCGCGATCGCAGCGGCGGTGGCCCAGGGAAATGGCGGCCGCCCTGACAGTGCGTGGTAGGCGGTCGCGGCGAGGCTGAAGACGTCCCAGGCCGCGTGTGGCGGCTCCGACCCGTCGAGTTGCTCAGGCGGCGAGTACCCGACCGAGCCGCCTCCCGAGTAGCCCATGAGCTCGCGCGCGGGCGCGGCGCCGGCGCCCCTCGCGAGCCCCGCGTCCGCGACGAGGGTCTGCCCGTCCGAGGACCGGATGAGGAGATTCGACGGCTTGACGTCGCAGTGGACGACGCCGGCCCGGTGGAGGGCCTCGAGGCCGGAAGCGGCCTCGTCGAGGATGCGAACGACGGCTCCAAGGCCGAGCGTCTCGCCCTCTATGGCGGCTGCGAGATCGGTGCCGATCACGAGCTCGGTCACGAAGAAGGGCCGGGCCTCGTGCTCGCCGAAGTGGAAGACGGGGAGCACACACGGGTGCCTCACCGCAGCCAGCGTGCGGGCCTCCTGGACGAAGCGGCTCCGCAGCGCCGGGTCGGCCAGGATCTCGCGGTGCAGGCACTTGATGGCGACGCGCCGCCCGAGCGCCACGTCGAGGCATTCGAACACCTGGCCCATCCCGCCCTGGCCGAGCGGGCGGATCACCTGGTAGGCCGCACCGAACAGCGCGCTCGGCGCGGGCTCGCTCGGCGGGGCCGGCGTGGGCGCGCGAGGCAGGCGGTGGGAAGTGCCGAACAAGGCCACCGGGCCCGCGATGGTGCGCATCGCCGCCACGTCACCCACCTTGAACAGGGTCTGTGACGTGGCGAGCGTTCCGAGGCAGCCGTCGCAGAAGCGCGCCGGCGAGCTGATGGACGCCTCGCAGAGCGAGCACTGGCTCATGTCGATCCCATCGCTTCGCCGCCCATGCCTCGACCCTCTTCACGAACCGGACCAGGGACTGCATCCTCCGGCTTGCGAGGGTCTGCGCGCCAAACCTGGTCCCCTCGCGCACTGTTTCGCCGGTGCGCACGACTGTCGGCGCGAAAACCTCGGCTCTGAGGCACCAGCGCCCGCCGCGTGGGAGACTGCTGTCGCGTGCGTTCGTTCGTCAGTGGGCGCGACGCGCGCGCCTAGCTCACCGACGGAGAAGGCGCCGTCCTGTTTGCATTGATCGCGGTCTCGCGGGGCACGACCGGTGAAACCCGGTCACGTGCGACCATGTTGCGGGCGCCTTGCATCGCGTGCCGTGCAGGACGACCATCTGTTGCGATGTTGCAGGTCTGGAGCGTGCTGGTGGTCGATGACGACCCCGACGTAACGGCGCTGGTCGAGGCCGCGCTGGCGACGGAGGCGTACCAGGTCCGCTCCACCCACTCCGCCGCCGGCGCGCTCGCGGCCATCGCAGAGGCGCCGCCGGATCTGGTGCTCCTCGACCTCGCGCTGCCCGACCAGCCAGGAGACGAGCTCTACGCCGAGCTCAAGCGGCAGGTGCCCGGGCTCGCCGTCGTGTTCCTCACGGCCAACCGCTCGCTCGACAAGGCGGTCTCGCTCATGCGGACCGGGGCCCTCGACTTCATCAACAAGCCCGCGACGCTGCCCATGGTGCGCGCCCGGATCGACGCGGTGCGTGACCACCTCGAGCTCGGTCGCGAGGTCGAGGTGCTGCGGACGCTGCTGTCGCCCCCGGACCTAGGCGGCGGGCTCTTGCTGGGCACCGACCCCGGCATGCTGGCCCTGGCGCGACGCGTGGGTGCGGTCGCGCGCACCGACGCGCCCGTGCTCGTGCAAGGGGAGAGCGGCACGGGCAAGGAGGTCTACGCCCGGGCCGTGCACCAGGCATCGAAGCGCAAGAGGGGCCCCTTCGTGGCGATCAACAGCGCCGCGATCCCGGAAGGGCTCTGGGAGCGAGAGCTGTTCGGCCACAAGAAGGGCGCCTTCTCGGACGCGCGCACGGACTCCCCGGGCCTCGTCGCCGCGGCCGAGGGAGGCACGCTCTTCCTCGACGAGATCGGGGACGTCCCCCTCGCATCCCAGGCCAAGCTCCTGCGCTTCGTCCAGGACAAGGAGTACCGGCCTCTCGGGAGCACCCAGACCGTCCGCGCGAACGTCCGCATCATCTGCGCCACCAACCGCGATCTGGCGAGGATGGTCTCGGAAGATCGCTTCCGCGAGGACCTCTACTACCGGCTCAACGTGGTCCCGGTCCAGCTTCCGCCGCTGCGCGAACGGCGGGGGGATATCGCCATCCTCGCGGAGCACTTCCTCGAGCGCTACGCGCGCGAGTTCGAGCTGCCGGTGCGGGGCTTCACCCCGGCGGCGCTCGCCAAGCTCACGCAGCACGACTGGCCGGGGAACGTGCGCGAGCTGGAGAACACGATCCAGCATGCCGTGGCCCTCGCCACGCGATCCCTGCTGTCCGCGAGCGATCTGCCCTTCGCCACGAGCGAGTTCCTGCCGCCGAGCGAGCCGGCCGACGCGGTCGAGCCGTCGCCCTCGCCGGAGGACGGCCCGCTCGAGCCCTTCGCCGAGGCGAAGCAGGCGCTCGTGGATCGCTTCGAGATCCAGTACGCGACGCGGCTCCTGGCGCTGACCGAGGGCAACATTACGCGGGCCGCCGAGCTCAGTGGGCTCGGCAGAAAGACGCTCTTCCTGATGCTCAAGCGGCACGGAATCGCCGCCGTGCGCGAGGGCGTGCCGTCGAAACCAGGCCGGCCCCGCACCAGGACCGAGGACCGCTGAGCGCAAACAGGTCGGCGGCGACCAGGTTCCGTCGTCAGGCCTATCGTTCCGCGGGCTTGTTCGGCGGCACCGATTCTGCATTTCTGCAGCGGGGGAACCCAGGGATGGACAAGATGGAGATTCGCAAGGTGGTCCTGGTCGACGACGAGCCGGATATCCGTCGGGTCGGTGAGCTGAGCCTACGCGCCCGGGCGGGCTGGCAGGTGGTGGTGTGCGCGTCCGGCACGGAGGCGGTCGAGTCGGCGCGGCGCGAGAGGCCCGACGTGATCCTGCTCGACGTGATGATGCCCGTGCTCGACGGGCCGGCGACGCTGGCCTTGCTCCGCGCGGACGCCGAGACGGCGAGCATCCCGGTCATCTTCATGACGGCAAAGGTGCAGCGGCAGGAGGTAGAACGGTATCTCTCGCTGGGCGCGGCCGGGGTCGTCTCGAAGCCGTTCGATCCGCTCTCGCTGGTGGGTGACATACGGAAGATCCTGGGGCTCCCCCCCGCATGAAGAGCGCGCCGCTGCCCCCGGACGAGGCCGACCGGCTCAAGGCCCTGCGCCAGCTCGAGGTGCTCGACACGCAGGCCGACCCGGAGCTCGACGACCTGGTGAACCTGGCCGCACAGATCTGCGGCACGCCGATCGCGCTCGTCAGCCTCGTGGACGCCGATCGCCAGTGGTTCAAAGCCCGGCACGGGCTCGAGGCGAGCGAGACCCCGCGCGACGTCGCCTTCTGCGCGCACGCCATCCTCGGCCAGCAGCTCTTCGAGATCGAGGACGCACACCAGGACGAGCGCTTCGCCGACAACCCCCTCGTCATCGCCGACCCCTTCGTGCGCTTCTACGCTGGCGCCCCGCTGCGAAGCGAGACCGGCCACGGGCTCGGGACGCTGTGCGTGATCGATCACGTCCCGCGCAAGCTGACGCCCGAGCAGCGCCAGGCGATGCGGGTGCTCGGCCGGCAGGTCGCCAGGCACCTCGAGATCGGGCGGCGCAACAAGACGCTCGAGGCCTCCCTCGAGGCCTCGAAGCGCGCCGAGCGCAGCCTGCAGGACCTGCTCGACAGCGCCTCGGATCTCATCCAGAGCGTGCGCGAGGACGGCCGCCTGGTGTTCGTCAACCGGGCGTGGAAGGAGACCCTCGGCTACTCCGACGACGAGGTCGCCGCGCTTGAGATCTTCTCGATCGTCGCACCCGAGCAACGCGAGGCCTGCCGCGCGACGTTCGCGGCGCTGGCGCGCGGTGAGGCCCGGTCGCGCCTCGAGGTCGCCTTCGTGGCGCGAGACGGTCGCCGCATCCACCTGGAGGGTCGCCTCGACTCGGGTCGCACCTCGACCGGGGCGATCCACACCCGGGGCATCTTCCGCGACGTGACCGACCGCGTCGAAGCAGAGCTCCAGCGCCGGCTTTACGCGGATGTGGCAGCGAACATGCAGATGGGCCTTTACGTCTTCCGGCTCGAGGACCTCGAGGACGACCGTACGCTGCGGCTGGTGGCCTGCAACGACGCCGCCGCGGGCTTCACCGGGGTCGCCGGGAGCGAGGTCCTCGGCAAGATGATCGACGACGCGTTCCCGAACGTCCGGGCGAGCGAACTGCCGCAGGCCTACGCCGAGGTGGTCCGCACCGGCCGGCCATTCGGGATCGACAGCCTCGACTACGGCGACACGCGCGTGTCGCCCGGCGTCTTCGCCCTGCGGGCCTTCGCGCTGCCGGACCGCGCCGTCGGCGTCACGTTCGAGAACATCACCGCGCGCAAGCGCGCCGAGCTCGCGCTCCGCACGAGCGAGTCCGTGCTGCGGTCCTTCTACGACTCCATGCCGCTCATGATGGGCGTGGTCAGGCTCGAGGGCGACGACATCGTCCACCTGAGCGACAACGCCGCGGCCGCGCGGTTCTTCGGGCGCACCGTCGAGGCGCTCCGCGAAGCGCGTGAGAGCACCCTGGGCCTTCGGCCCGACGTCATGGCAGCGTGGATCGAGCGCTACCGGCAAGCGGATGAGACCGGCGATCCCGTGCACTTCGAGTATGTGCACGAGGGCCCCGGCGGCCAGCGCCTCCTCTCGGGCACCGTCTGCAAGGTGCCGGTGCCGGAGGGCGCCCGACCGAAGTTCTGCTACGTGCTCGAGGACGTCACCGATCGCCGGGCAGCGGCCGCCAAGCTCCTCGAGACCTCCACCAAGCTGGAGGAGCGCGAGGCCACGAGCCGCGCCATCCTCGACACCGCTGGGGACGCCATCCTGGTCGCGGACGCGGCTGGCGCCGTCCTCCTGTTCAACGCGGCCGCGGAGACGCTGTTCGGCTGGCCTGCCTCGGAGATCCTCGGCCGCCCGGCGAGCCTCCTCCTGGCCGAGCCGGATGCGCTCTCCCTAGGGGGCATCGGCGGCCGCGGCGCGACGAGCGGGGCGACGGCGCAGGCCGTTAGCGGTCGCCACCGGTCCGGCCGCACGCTCGCCCTCGAGGTGTCCCTGGCCGAGGTGCGAGCCCCGAGCGGGCGCATGCTCCTCTGCATCGCGCGGGACGTGAGCGAGCGCAAGGCGCTCGAGCGGATGAAGGACGAGTTCATCTCGACCGTCTCGCACGAGCTCCGCACCCCGCTCACCTCGATTCGCGGCGCGCTCGGGCTCATCGTGGCGGAATCGGGCGGCGACGTGCCCGAGCTCATGCGGGAGCTCCTGCAGATCGCCCACAACAACGCCGAGCGACTGGTGCGCCTCGTCAACGACATCCTCGACCTCGAGAAGATCGACGCGGGGCGGATGATCCTCAACGTGCGGAACGAGGACCTGCGGGGCCTCGTCACCCAGACCGTCGAGAACCTGCGCCCGCTCGGCAGCAGCAGGGACGTCGCGCTCGAGGTGGAAACCGCGACCGGGCCGCTCCTCGCCCGGGTGGATCCCGATCGCATCGTGCAGGTCCTGACGAACCTGGTCTCGAACGCCGTCAAGTTCTCGGGGGCGGGCGGAAACGTGCGCATCCGTACCGTAGCCACCCGGGGACACGTGCGGATCGAGGTGGAGGATCGGGGGCCCGGCATCGCGGAGCACGACCTGCCACGGCTGTTCGGGCGCTTCCAGCAGCTCGACGGCTCGACCACCCGCGGCGCCGGCGGCACGGGCCTCGGGCTCGCCATCTCCAAGGCGCTCGTGCAGGCGCACGGAGGACGCATCGGGGTCGACAGCGAGCTCGGCCGCGGCAGCACGTTCTGGTTCGAGTTGCCCGCGCCGAACTTCGAGACCGAGCGCACGACCGAGACGCCGCCCGAGGGCACGGGGACGCGGCACTCGGTGCTCCTCGTCGAAGACGACGAGGAACTGGCCTTCGTCCTGCGTCGCTCGCTCGCCCGGGAGGGCTACCGGGTCCGTCGAGCGGCGACGATCGCGGATGCGGAGTCCTTGCTGGCGCTGGAGCTGCCCGACGTGATCATCCTCGATGTCACACTTCCCGACGGTAGCGGAATCGATCTGCTCGCGCGTCTCCGCGCTCGGGAAAGGACGGCCGAGACGCCGGTGGTGATCGTCAGCGGTCGCGATCCTGTCGGGGGAGAGCACACGTTGCCGCTGCTCCTCGACTGGATCACCAAGCCCTTCGACGAGCGTCGGTTGCGGCACGCGCTCCGGATTGCAGTGCGTCGACCAGGTCGTCCCCGGGTCCTGATCGTGGACGACGATCCGAGCGTCCGCCTCGTCCTTCGCAGGTTGCTGTCCGAGCTCGGCACCGACTGCATGGAGGCCGCGAACGGCCTCGAGGCGATCTCCCAGGTGCGCGAGGCCAGGCCCGACCTCATCGTGCTCGACGTGGGCATCCCGGGCGCCGATGGGTTCGAGGTGATCGATCTGCTCCAGCAGGAGCCGTCGCGGACGACCCCGCTCGTCGTCTACACGGGCCGCGAGCTCGACGAGGCGAGCCGCGAGGCGCTCACGCTCGGCGTCACCCGACACCTCACCAAGGCGCGCGCGCGCGAGGAGGACGTCGTGAGCGCGGTCCGAGAGCTGCTGAACGGGTTGCTCGCGAGCGGCTAGCGGGCGCAGCCGAGCCCGCTCGCGCAGCGCACCCTCGCCTTACCGCACGACGCCTGCGACGTCCCCGTCGGTCTCCACCGCATCCTCGGATCCCCACGCCCACCACGCGAAAGCATTTCGTGCGTGACCAGGTTCTGAGCGAAACCAGGTCGCCCCGGAACGTCTTTCTCGGCGCCACGTCTTTGAAAGCACGACCGGAGAGCCCTGGTGTGGACCTTGCTGACGCCCCCTCCCGCGGGATGGACCCGCACGATTGGAGAGACGTCCCATGCCTCGTTTGCTCACGCTCATGTCCGTCGGTGCGCTCCTCGCGACGGCCGGACCCGCCATCGGCCAGACCGCGCCATCGCCACCAGCCGCCGTCGGACCGACCACCGGGATCGATCCGAAGTTCCAGCACGAGAAGAAGGCCGAGGAGAAGAAGGAGGTGGAGCTCAAGCTCACCGGTCAGCTCGGCTTCGTGCAGTCTACTGGCAACGCTCGGAACACCTCCTTCACGACGGGCTTCGATGCCCTGCGGAACGATGGCAAGAACAAGCTCTCGCTCAACCTCGGCGCCCTCTATGCGCGCACCGCGAATCGCGTGGCGACCGACGCCAACGGCGACGGCGTGATCGGGCCGAGCGAGATCTCGCGCCCGAGCGTGGTCAGCTCCAAGGCCTACGGGGCCAAGCTCCGCTACGACCGCTTCCTCACCGACAACAACGCGATCTACGCCTCCGGGCAGGCAGCGGTCGACGAGCCCGCCGGCAAGGACTTCTTCGGTGGCGGCCAGGCCGGCTACAGCCGGCAGATATACAAGGACGAGCGCCACGAGGCGCTGTCGGAGCTCGGCTACGACTTCACCTACGAGAGCTACGTCAACCCGGCGGCCAAGGCGCTCAGCATCCACTCGCTGCGCGCGTTCCTCGGCTACAACGTGACGCTCGCCGCCGGCACGAACCTCGCGACGTCGTTCGAGGCCCTCATGAACCTCAACGAGGAGACAACGCCGA
Organism: uncultured Myxococcales bacterium; assembly: GCA_964593795.1. Classification (GTDB taxonomy): domain Bacteria; phylum Myxococcota_A; class Polyangia; order JAHFDS01; family JAHFDS01; genus JAHFDS01. The sequence goes on from CAZQJC010000200.1 coordinate 43,397, forward strand.
CCGGCAAGGCGAGCGCGTTCGAGGACACCCGCCTGACGGGCAAGGTCGCGCTCACGGCGCAGGTCTGGAAGAACCTCAACGTGCGTTTTGGCTTCACCGGCAAGTACGACAACGTGCCGGCCGCGCTGCCCGCGATCGGCGCCTTCAAGTTCGAGCCCGGCTTCGTGCCGCTCGTCGAGAAGCTGGACACGGTGACCGAGATCGGTCTCCTGGTGAACTTCCTGTGAGGCCCGCAATGCGATACCTCGGCCTCCCCATCTTCCTGCTCGTCCTCGCTCCGTTCAGCGCGCTCGCCGAGCCGCAGCACGCCGACCTCGAGCTCGGTGGCTTCGCCGGCGCGCGGTTGTTCTCGGACAACGCGCGGCTCGGCCGCGGCAAGTCGAGCCCCGACGCAACCGGCTTCAACGACGCATTCCTGTGGGGCGTGCGCTTCGGCTACCTGCCGACGCCGCGCCTCGCGCTCGAGGCCGAGCTCGGCTTCGTGCCGAGCGAGACCCACGACAAGCTCGCCGAGGTCCTGGCTTTCTCCTGGCGCCTGAACGCGCTCTACGCGCTGACCGACGGACCCTACAAGCCGTTCGTCGAGATCGGCGGCGGCGCTCAGACCGTCTCCTCGTCCAACACCGCCGCGGTCAGCAGCGACACCGACCCGTCGTTCCACGCGGGGGTCGGCCTCAAGATCGAGCCCTGGAACGACTGGGGCATCCGCGTCGGTGGCCGCCCGGTCTGGCTGCCCTCCCGCGACGGCTCCATCACCACGGAGCTCGAGCTCGCGGCAGGCCTGTACGGTCGCTTCGGCCGGCCGGTGCCGCCGCCCCCGGCCGTACCGCCGCCCCCCGCAGACACCGATGGCGACGGCGTGGCCGACGACAAGGATCGCTGTCCGAACGAGGCCGAGGACAAGGACGGCTTCCAGGACGACGACGGCTGCCCAGATCCCGACAATGACGGCGACGGCGTCCTCGACTCGGCCGATCGTTGCCCGAACGAACCCGGCTCCGACGGCGGCTGCCCCGACAAGGACGACGACGGTGACGGCCTCGTCAACCGCCTCGACAAGTGCCCGACGCAGAGCGGGCCACGCGACAACGGCGGCTGCCCCGATCAGGATCGAGACGGCGACGGTCTCGCCGATCGCCTGGACAAGTGCCCCGATCAGCCAGAGACGAAGAACGGCTTCGAGGATGCCGATGGCTGTCCGGACCAGCTCCCCGAAGACCTCGCCAGGGCCGTCGGCAAGGTCGAGGGCGTCGTGTTCGACAACGGCAAGGCGAGCATCAAGGCGAAGCGTTCGAAGGCGAGCCTCGATCGCATCGCCGAGGTGCTCAAGAAGCACCCGGGGCTGCTCATCGAGGTCAGCGGTCATACCGACGACAAGGGGGACCATGACAAGAACGTCAAGCTGTCGCAGGAGCGAGCCGAGGCCGTCAGGGCTGCGCTCGTCGAGCGCGGCGTCCCCGGCGACAGTCTGCGCGCGAAGGGCTACGGCCCGGACAGGCCGCTCGGACCGAACAAGTCGGCGAAGGACCGCGCAAGGAACCGGCGGGTGGAGTTCAGCCTCGTGACGGAGGGGCGTTGATGTCGATCGGGAGCGAGTTCAAGGCCTTCATCCAGCGGGGCAGCGTGCTGGATCTGGCCGTGGGTGTCGTCATCGGCGGCGCCTTCGGCAAGATCGTCAATGGCTTCGTCGAGGATCTGGTGATGCCCCTCGTGGGCGCGCTGACGCCGAGCGGGAACTGGCGCGAGATCACGCTGACCCCGCTGAAGTTCAAGGTGGGTCACCTGCTCGGGGTGTCGCTCGACTTCCTCATCGTGGCGATGGTCGTCTTCCTCGTCGTGGTCAAGCTCGGCTCCAGGCTCAAGCTGACCGCGGCCCCTGCGGCCCCCGCGACGAAGGTCTGCCCCGAGTGCCAGTCCGATATCCCGATCTCGGCCAAGAAGTGCAAGTTCTGCCAGACGCCGCAGCACTGACGGCGCGCTCCCGGCCAGGGCGCGTGCGCAGGCGCTCGAGACATCGTTGGCCGCACGCGCCTACGGAGCGCGACGCGTTCTCAGAAATGCCGCAAGGTCGGCAGGCGCGACGCGGATCATGTTCGCGATCCGCACATGGACCAGATCCCCTCGTGCGCAGAGTGAGTAGACCGTCGCCGCGCAGACCCTCAGCCGACTCGCCACCTCGCGCACGGTGAGCAGCTGCTCGAGCGCACCCAGGCCCTCCTGCTCCAGCAGCATGGCAGCAGCAAAATCCTGACGATGCGAAGCGACACGCTGGGATGCCTGGACACTCCTGGCGGAGTCACCATCAACGATCGCAGCGACTTGCGAAGCCCTGACACCGTCGGCGAGTGTCTGCGACGCGCCTGGCTCGGTTTTGGGAGCAGGGTGTCGGGGGTTCAAGTCCCTCCACCCCGACCGAGATACCGCGCAGACCAGCCGTCGGGCACGCGAGGAGATCGACGGGCCATCCTGAACGCGAGGGCAGTGCGAGACGAGCTGCTCCGAGGCTTCCCGTCTCGGTTGGCCGGGCGCCCCGGCCGTGGCAGCCTACTGCGGTGGCCGAGGCCGATCTCCCCGAGCGCCTCCAGCCCCAGCGCTTCGAGGAATACGAGCTCCTGCGCGTGCTGGGTCAGGGCGCGATGGGCACGGTGTGGCTGGCGCGCGATCGGAACCTCGCGCGCGACGTCGCGATCAAGCTGATCTCGGCGACGGACCCCGACGCGGGCACGCGCGACCGGTTCGTGCGCGAGGCGCGCGCCATCGCGCAGATCACGCACCCGAACGTGATCCAGGTCTTCCGCGTCGGCGAGGCCGAGGGTCGCGTCTTCCTGGTCACCGAGCTGCTCCGAGGGCAGCCCCTGTCGGACCTCGCGCGCCCGGTCGCGGCCCCGCTCTTCGAGGCGCTCGCCCGCGGGCTCGCCGCCGGCCTCGCCGCGGCGCACGACAAGGGCCTGCTGCACCGGGACATCAAGCCGGCCAACGCTTTCCTCACCGAGGACGGCGTGGTCAAGCTGCTCGACTTCGGCCTCGCGAAGTCGCAGACCGGCGACCTCCTCGCGGGATCGATCGTGCTCGGAGCCGGCGCGCTCGAGGCGCCGGCCGAGCCCGCGGAGCCGGCGCGGCCCGCAGACCCTGCGCTCGCCGCGACGCACGATGCGTCCCGCCCCTCCGCGCCGCCCCGGCGCGACTCACGCGGCCCCATCGTGCTCTCGGGCGGCTCGCTCACGCGTACGCTGCCGGGCTCGCTCGTCGGCACGCCGCTCTACATGGCGCCCGAGCTCTGGGAGGGGCAGCCCGCGAGCGCCGCGTCGGACGTCTACGCGCTCGGTGCGACGCTGTTCCACCTCGGCGCAGGACGGCCGCCCTACGACGAGAAGACGCTGCCCGAGCTGCGCGCCGCCCTCGAGACACGCCGGCCGCCTGGGCTGCGGACGCTGCGGCTCGACCTGCCCGCCGAGGTCTGCGCGGCCATCGACCGGTGCCTCGCGCACGATCCCGCGGCGCGCTTCGCCGATGCGAGCGAGCTCGCTCGCGCGCTGCACGTGCAAGGGCGTCGCACCCTCGGACGACCGCTCCTGCTCGCCGCATCCGCCGCGGCGGTGGTCGTCCTCGCGGGGGCCGCGCTCCTCTTCCGCGGCGCACCCCGCGGCGCGAACCACGGCGCGGGCGCGGCCGTCACCACGAGCGGCGCGGCCGGGCACGTGCGCGACACCTCCGGGCCGCTGCGCATCGCGGTCCTGCCGTTCCGCGTCGCCGCGGGCGCACCCGCGGGCCTCGGCGAGGGCCTCGCCGAGACCATCACGACGGCCCTCGTCGGCGTCGCCGGCATCAAGCTCATCGAGCGCGCGCAGCTCGCCGCGGACCTCGGCGAGATCGACTTCGGCCAGAGCAAGTACGTGGACCCCGCCACACGCGCGCGGCTCGGCCGGGTGCAGGGCGCCGAGCTCGTCGTCGTCGGCGCGGCCCAGCAGGCAGGCGGGGAGCTCCGCCTCGACGGCCGCCTGCTCGACGTGGAGTCCGGCGAGATCCTGGCCACCCACACCGTGCGCGGCGCTGCCGCGAGCGCGTTCGAGCTCCAGGACAAGCTCGCGGTCGCCCTCCGCGGCGAGCTCCAGGGACGCGCACGCCCCCCGAGAGGAGCCCCGCCGTGACCCTCGCCCTGCGAAGCCTCCCGCTCGCGCTCGTGCTCCTCGGCCTCCGCGCCCCGGCCGCGCACGGCGCGGGCGACAAGCCGCGGGCCGTCGCCGTCATGCCCTTTCGCAACGCCAGCGGCGAGGCGCAGCTCGACTGGCTCTCGCTCGGCATCGCCGAGGCCATGACGAGCGATCTGCGCAGGATCCGCGGCTTTCGCGTGGTCGAGCGCACGCAGGTCGAGCGCGCGATCACCGAGCTCAAGCTGCAGAAGGGTGACGACCCGCAGTCGCGCGCGGCCGACCTCGGCAAGCTCGTCGGGGCGCGCCTGCTCGTCGTGGGCGGCTACCAGGTCTCCGGCGGCAGCGCGCGCCTGACCGCACGCTTCGTCGACGTCGAGACGGGCGTCGTCGAGAACGCCGCCAAGGTCACCGGGCCCCTCAAGCAGATCTTCGCGCTCGAGGACAAGATCGTCGACCAGCTCACCGCGCGCTACCGCGTGCCCGTCTCCAAGGAGGAGCGCGCCGAGGTGCGCAAGGTGCCCACGAAGAACCTCGATGCCTTCCGCCTCTACGCCCTCGCGCTCGGCGCGGGCTCGAGCGACGAGAAGCGCGCGTTCCTCAAGAGCGCCGTCGCGCTCGATCCGAAGTTCACCTTCGCCGTCGACGACCTCGCCGCGCTCGAGAAGCGCATGGAGGGCTACCGCGAGAAGCGCGAGAAGGCGGTCGAGGAGAAGGCCCAGGAGCTCGACAGGCTGCGCGCCGACAGCAAGCTCGGGGCGCAGGCCGCGATGCAGCTCCTCGCGAGCCGCATGACCGCGTTCCAGTGGAAGCGCCTGCTCGCCGACGCCGAGCGCATCTACAAGGACCCTCCGAAGAGCGAGCTGCCGGGCGTGGACGTGCGCGAGATGGCGAGCTTCTACATCTTCCAGGCGCACCACATGCTCAAGCACCTCGACCTCGCGCTGCAGGCAGGAGAGCGCCACCTCAAGGAGTACCCCGCGGGCGCGTACTTCCAGAGCGTCGAGTCGATGATGAACTTCATGATCGAGGAGCGGCGCAAGCGCGAGGAGGGCAAGGCGGCGCTCGTCAAGGCCCTGAGCGACCTCGATCTCGAGCGGCAGCAGGTGCTCTCGCAGCCCAGCCCGAACGACGTGCGCGTGCGCTCGCTGGACTGGCAGCCGTGCCTGGTCGCCGTCCGCGATCACCACCAGTACGCGCGCGCGCTCGAGCTCTGCGCCGCGTACCGCAAGAAGCACCCGCAGGACCCCGGCGACTCGTTCTTCGTCCTGTCGTCGTTCTACTCGATGCTGGCGCTCGCCGAGCTCGGCCGCTTCGACGAGGCGCGCAAGCAGGCGGCGGAGCTCAGCCAGCGCGTCCCCACGGCGGAGCGGGACTACCACCTCAAGTCGATGATGCAGAGCTGGCCGAGGGACTGACGGCGGGAGGGTCAGAGCGAGAAGAGCAGGCGATCGGGTGACTCGAGGCGCTCCTTGATCGAGACCAGGAACTGCACCGCCTCGCGCCCGTCCACCACCCGGTGGTCGTAGGACACCGCGAGGTACATCATCGGCCGCACCACCACCGCGTCGCCGACCACGACCGCGCGCTTGACGATGTTGTGCATGCCGAGGATGCCCGTCTGCGGCATGTTCAGGAGCGGCGTCGACATCATCGAGCCGTAGATCCCGCCGTTCGTGATCGAGAACGTGCCGCCCGAGAGCTCCTCGAGCGTGAGCTTCGAGTCGGACGCCTTCTGCGCGAGCTCCGTGATCCCACGCTCGATCTCCGCGAAGCCGAGGCGGTCCGCGCCCCGCAGCACGGGCACGACGAGGCCCTTGCCGCCGCCGACCGCGATGCCGATGTCGTAGTGCTTCTTGTAGACGATGGCGTCGCCGCGGACCTCGGCGTTCAGGCCCGGGAACCTCTGCAAGGCCGCCACGGCCGCCTTGACGAAGAACGACATGAACCCGAGCTTGCATCCATGCGTCTTGGCGAATTCGTCGCCGAACTGCTTGCGCAGCGCCATCACCGCCGTCATGTCGACCTCGTTGAAGGTCGTCAAGATCGCCGCCGTGTGCTGCGCTTGCACGAGCCGCTCCGCGATGCGCTTCCGCAGCGGCGACATCGGCACGACCTCCTCGTGCGCGCCGCGCGCGCCGGGGGCGGGAATCGGGGCCGGCGTCGCAGGCGTCGACGGGGCGGTGGCGGCCAGCTCGGGGTGCTCGCGGAGGCTCTTGCGCTGGGCCGGCGACAGCCGTGCGTCCATGGACGCGACCGGGGGCGGTGCGGGCGGCGAGATCGTCACCGCTGCGCTCGCCGCGGGCGGCACGGAGGGCTTGGCTTCCGCCGCCGCCGGCGCGGGCGGTGGCGTCGTGGGCGGACGGCTCGCGGGGACCGCCGGCTTCGCGGCCCCGGCCGGGGCCACCCTGGTGGCGGCACCGTTCTGCGCGACTTGACCGATCACCTGCCCCACCCGCACCGTCGCGCCGACCTTGAAGCGCTGCTCGCCGAGCACGCCTCCCGCCGGAGCGCGCAGCTCCACGGTGATCTTGTCGGTCTCGAGATCCACGAGCGGCTCGTCCGCGGCGACCGTGTCACCGACGTTCTTGAGCCAGCGCGCGATCACCGCCTCGGTGATCGACTCTCCGAGCGTGGGCACCACGAGATCCGCCATCTTCCGCTTGCTCCTTCGACCCGTCTGGGCCAGAAAGCCTACCCCAGCGCCTCGGCCGGGGGATCCGATTGTTGCCGTGCGTTACCGCGAGCTCCCGGCGACCTTGCTCATGCGCCTGACCGCCTCGGCGAGGCGATCGGACGGCGCGCACAGCGTCAGCCGCACGAAGCCCTCGCCGGCCGCGCCGAAGCCGGTGGCCGGCGTCGCCACCACGTGCGCCTCGGCGAGCAGGCGCGCCGTGAAGTCCAGGCTCGACACGCCCGGCGGGCACGCCACGAGCGTGTAGAACGCCGCCTCCGGCACGACCACGTCGAACCCGGCGGCCACGAGGCCCCCGCAGAGCACGTCCCTGCGCGCGCGGTACGTCGCGCGCAGCTCGGCGACGACGTCCTGCGGTCCCTCGAGCGCCGCCACGCCCGCGAGCTGGATGGCCTCGAAGCACCCCGAGTCCGTGTGCGTCTTGACCTTGCCGAGCGCCCCGACGAGCGTCGCATTGCCGGCCGCCCAGCCGACGCGCCAGCCCGTCATGTTGTACGTCTTCGACAGCGAGTGGAACTCGATGCCGACGTCCATCGCCCCTGGCGTCTCGAGGAACGACCGCGGCGGCGCGCCGAAGTAGATCTCCGAGTACGCGAGATCGGAGGCGACGATGATGTCGTGCGACCGCGCGAAGGCCACGACGTCGGCGTAGAACGCGTCCGTGGCGAGGGCCGCCGTCGGGTTGTTCGGGTAGTTGATCCACATGACCTTGGCGCGCTTCGCCACGTCGGTGGGGATCGCCGCGAGGTCCGGCAGGAACCCGCGCTCGCGGCGCAGCGGCATCTTGTGCACCTCGCCGCCCACGAAGCGGGTCCAGGTCTCGTAGACGGGATAGCCGGGGTCGGGCACGAGCACGACGTCGCCGGGGTCCACCACGGCCATCGGGAAGTGCGCGATGCCCTCCTTCGAGCCGATGAGCGCGACGACCTCGCGGCCCGCGTCGAGCGTGACGCCGAAGCGCTTGCCGTAGAACGCGGCGGCCGCCCGGCGGAACGCCTCCATCCCCACGTACGAGGGGTACTGGTGGTGCTTCGGGTCCCGCGCGGCGCGCTCGAGGGCGGCGATCACGTGCGGTGGGGTCGGCAGGTCGGGATCGCCGATGCCGAGCTCGATCAGGTCGGCGCCCTTCTTTCGGGCCTCGGCCTTGAGCTCGTCGATGCGGGCGAACAGGTAAGGGGGCAGCTCGGCGATACGTGCGGCAACTCGCATGGATGACCTCCGGAGGGCGCAGCATAGCGGACGTTCGGCCCCGGGCACGCTCCGCAGTAAGATGTCGGTGATGCGCGAGTCCAAGCTCGGAGGCGGCGGCCGTCCGCCGCTCGACCCGGAGCCCGCCGACTCGACCGTCGTCGACCCGCGCCAGCTCGATTCGAGCGCGCGCCCGCACGACGACTTCGCCGAGGCGACGCCGACGCCGGTCGACGCCCGCGGCTTCCCGGCCTCGCCGCTCGGCGCGCCGCCGCCGGACGCCCCACCACGGCGGTCGCGACCACCGGCGCAGCACGAGACGTTCACGGGGCCGCCGACCGATCCCTCGATGGCGCCGCCGGACTCGCTGCGCACGCTGCCGGTCGAGGACCACCTGCGGCCGCAGCCGGAGACGCTGCCACCGGGCCTCGATCCGACGGGACCGCGCACGCTGCCGCCGACCGATCCCTCGCTCCTGACGCTGCCCGCGGCCTCGCCCGTGCACGCGCCCACGCCGCCGCCACCGCGGGCCACCGCGATTCCGCCGCCGCCACCCGGCGCGACCACCGACGTCGTCCCCGGGGCCGGCCGCCCGGCCCGCACGACGGCCGAGCTGCCCATCACGGATCCGACGCTCGAGCCCCTCGAACCGACCCCAGCGCCGGCACCCGCACCGCGGCCGCAGCCGGGACGGGCCAACGTGCCCACCGTCGAGCTCGCGCTCGATCGGGATCGCCAGCCGCGGGCCCCGAAGCCCCCTCCGCCGCCTGGGCGCACGTCGCAGCCACCGCCGCCCCCTTCGCCGCGGACCTCCGGCGCCTTCGCCGCGCAGCCGGTGCGCACGGCGGTGCCCCCGCCGGCGCCCACGGGATCCCGCACCTCCGACGCCTTCCCCGCGCAGCCACGGACCTCCGGCGCCTTTCCCGCGCAGCCCGCGCGGACCTCGAGCGGCGCCCAGTCACCCGCGGCACGGCCGAGCGCGCCGCCGGGCCCGCGGACCTCCGGCGCCTTTCCCGCGCAACCCGTCCGGGCGCCTTCGGGGGAGCCGATCTCGCGGCCATCCGCACGCCCGAGCGCGCCGCCCCGACCGAGCCGCACGCCGTCTCCGCGCATGTCAGGCAAGCTCGTGGTGGTCCAGGGCAACGACCGCGGCGAGGAGATCGAGCTCTCCGATTCGCTGTCGATCGGCCGCGCCCTCGGAAATGACCTCGTGCTCGCCGACGTCGCGGTCTCGCGCAAGCACGTACAGCTCCGCTGGACTGGCCTCGAGTACGTGATCGAGGACCGCTCGAGCGGCAACGGCACGCTCGTCAATGGCAAGGAGGTCGGCCAGGCGGGCCTGCGCCACGGCGACCTGCTGGCCCTCGGGCAGACGGTGCTCCGCTTCCAGCTCGCCGACGGACCGCCGCTACCGCCCATCGGCGACGACGGCGAGGTCCAGGGGCGGGCGCCTAGGCGTGCGTCCGTCGCCCCTTCCGCCGGGGACACCCCCGGCTCGGGCGCTCGCGCACCCGCCCACGATCCCCGGCCGCCCGAGCGTGGCAAGACGATCCCGCCACCGCGGGCCACCGTGGCCCCCTCCGCGCCCTCCGCGCCGAGCCCGCCGAAGAGCTTCTTCGAGCTGTCGTACCGCCGCGTGGGCGTCATCGCGGGCGCGACGCTCCTCGGCGCGATGGCGACGAGCTGGCTCGCCACCCGCAGCAGCGACGGCGAGCGCGGCGGAGCGCTCGCGCGGGCCGAGGTCTCGCTCGGCGTCGCCCTCGCGTTCGTGCGGACGGAGCGGTGGGAGGACGCGCGGGCCGAGCTCCTCAAGACGAGCGCGCTCGCGCCGGGATCGCCGGGGGTCCGTCACTGGCTCGCCCGCGCGGAGACCGAGCTCGCCGGCCGCGCGAGCCTCGAGCAGGCGCGCCGGGCGCGGGATCGCCACGCCTGGCCTGAGGCCCGCCGAGCCCTGGCCGCGATCCCGCCGATCGCGAGCACGCACGAACAGGTCAGCCCGATGCTGGCGGAGATCAAGCGCGAGCAGGCGCGCAACGAGGCCGAGGGGACGGCCCCGCCGGGTGAGGTCGTCCGGGGCGACGCCGTCGAGGCCTACCGCAAGAAGGACTTCGCCGCCGCCGCCGCCGCGAGCCCACCCACGCTCGCCGATCAGATCCGCCGGATCGCCGCGGGCCTTGCGCGCGCGGACAGCGCGCAGCACCGGGGCGACCTCGGCGAGGCCGTCCGCGCGATCGAGGACGTCCTCGCCCGCGACCGCGCGCTCTCGATCTCCCAGGGCGCGCTCTCCGGCGAGCTCCGGCCGCGCCTGCAGCGAATCGCCGATCAGGACGCCAAGGCGAGCCTCGAGGCGGGCAAGCTCGAGCAGGCGTTCTCGTCGGCGAACGCGGCGATCCGCGTGGGCGGGCGCGGCGATCTCGTAGCCCGCCGCGTCCTCGCCGCCCTCGAGGACGCCGCTGCGGAGCTCTGCCGCGACGCCCGGCGCCAGCGGGGCGAGGAGCAGAAAAGGACCTACCGGCGCGTCCTCAAGATCGTCCCCCGCACGAGCCCGTGGTACGAGCAGGCCGAAAAGGCCCTCGGCGAATGATCCCTCAGCCTCCCGCTGCAGCACCCGCCACGCGCTCGTGGCGCGGCAAGATCATGCTGGGCATCGCGCTCGGCGCCGCCGTCTACGTCGGCTTCGTGGCCTATGCCGACTGGGGCCGCGTCCAGGGTGCGCTCGCGTCCTTCGAGTGGCGCTGGCTCGCCGTGGCCCTGGCGCTGGCCCTCCTCAACTACACGCTGCGCTTCTTCAAGTGGCAGCTCTACCTGTCCGTGCTCGACCTGTCCGTCCCCCCGTTGGAGAGCGCGCTCGTGTTCGTGTCGGGGTTCTCGCTGACGGTCACGCCCGGAAAGCTCGGCGAGGTGCTCAAGAGCTTCCTGCTGCGGGACCGCCAGGGCATCCCCGTGGCGCGGACCGCGCCGATCGTGGTCGCGGAGCGCCTGACGGACCTGCTCGCGCTCGCGCTCCTCGCCGTCTCCGGCGTCGCCACGCATCGCACGGGCGCGGTCGGCGTCATCGCCGGCGCGGGGCTCGTGGTGCTCGCGCTCGTCCTCGTGTCCTCGCGCCGCGCGGCCCACGCCCTCTTCCGCCTCGCGCCCGAGCGCTTCCGCGCGCGCCTCGACGAGATGTACGACAGCGCGTGGAGGCTCCTCCGCCCGGTGCCGCTCGCCCTCGCCACCGTCCTGTCCGTCGCGGCCTGGTTCTGCGAGTGCGTGTCGCTCTGGCTCCTCGTGCGCGGCTTCCCCGGTGCGAGCGCCTCCTTGTCCCTGGCGACGTTCGTCTACGCCGTCACCACGATCGCGGGCGCGCTCTCGTTCCTGCCGGGTGGCCTCGGCGTCACCGAGGCCGGGATGACGGGTCTGCTCGTGCGGCTCGGCACCGGCATCACCACGCCCGTCGCGGTGGCGGCCACGTTCCTCGTCCGCCTCGCGACGCTGTGGTTCGCGGTGCTGCTCGGCGCCGGCGCGCTCGTCCTGCACGGCCGCCGCGCCGCGTCCTGAGCCGCTCCCCGGCACCTGGAGCGCCTCGCGCCTCGCGCTATACTCTCCACATGCGTCCGCTCGTCCTTGTCGCGCTGCTCTGGGGATGCGCCAGCGGCCAGCCGCAGATGGCCGTCGGCTCCGAGTTCGGCCAGAGCGAGAGCCTGCGCCCGGATCGAACCGCCGACGTGAACAACCGCATCGCCGAGGGCGAGGAGGAGGATCCGCTGCTCGCGGAGCTGCTCGACGAGGAGGACACCGACGCCGAGGACCCGGACAACGACGACCCCGGCGGGACGCCCCAGCGACAGCTCAGCCGCGCCGAGCAGCGGCAGGCCGATCGCCAGGCCGCCCTGGCCGAGCGGCGGCGGCGCCTCTCCGGCGCCAAGGCCGACCGAACCGAGGCCGCCGACGACGAAGAAGCCACAGAGGAGCGCGACGAATAGCCGATGAGCGACCCCGCGATCGACCTGTCGTTCCGCCGCTACGTCGCCCGCCGCCGCAGCCAGACCGAGGCGCGACGTCGCGAGGGCGAGGCCTACGCCTTCTCCGGCGACCTGCGGGTTCGCCGCACGCTCGGCCACCTGCGCCCGGTGACGATGGCCATCGAGGCCACCGTGCGCCTCTGGCGCGGCGTCTCGCGCGCCGAGCTCCTCGGGACCGCCGTCCGCGTCTCCGACCGGCAGTTCCCCCGTATCCACGCGGCCTGCGCGCGCGCCGCCGAGGCGCTGCGCGTGCCGCCGCCCTCGGTCTACGTGTCGCCCAAGCTGTCCGTGGCCGCGCAGACGCTCGGCACCCCCGACGACGCGATCGTCGTCCTGTCGACGGGCCTGGCCGAGGGGTTCTCCGACGACGCGCTCGCCTTCGTGCTCGGCCGCGAGTGCGCCCACCTGCAGAACGACCACGTCCTCTACACGACCGCCCTCTACCACCTCTCCCACGCGGCGCAGTACTTCGTCCGCTGGGTGGTCAAGCCCGCGGTGATCGCGCTACGCGCCTGGGCGCGCAGGGCCGAGGTCACCTGTGACCGTGCGGGCCTGTGCGTGCTGCGCGACCTCGGCCTCGCCGAGCGCGCGATGGTCCGGCTCGCGGTCGGATCGAGCCAGCTCGCGGCCGCGCTCGACGTCGAGGAGTACCTGAAGCAGCTCGACGAGCAGCGCGCCTCCGTCGGCCGCTGGACCGAGCTCCTGGCCGCCGAGCCGTACCTGCCCAAGCGCCTCGCCGCGCTCCGCACGTTCGCGGCCTCGTCCTACTACCGGAGCTTGCTCGGCGAGACGAGCGGCCTGTCGGCCGAGGAGTGCGACAAGCAGACCGCCGAGCTCCTCGGGGTGATCCGATGAACCCCGAAGCGCTCGCCAAGGCCCGCGCGAGCACGCTCTCCACCATCGAGCGCCTCGCCGCGCTGGCCGAGCGCGCCGGGGTCACGGGCCTGGCCAGCGAGCTCCGCGGCGCGACGTCCCGCAAGCTCGCCGAGGACGAGGTGCAGCTCGTCGTCGTGGGCGAGTTCAACCGTGGCAAGAGCACGGTCATCAATGCCCTCCTCGGCGCGCAGGTGCTCGAGACGGGCATCACGCCGACCACCGAGACGCTCCAGATCGTGCGCTTCGCCTCCGAGCCGAAAAAGACGCGCCGCGAGGACGGTACGCTCGACGTCGGCTGGCCCGCGCCGATCCTCGAGGCGCGCACGATGCTGGTCGACACGCCCGGGGTCAACGACCTGTCCGAGCAGCGCGCGGAGATCACCTACGGCATCCTGCCGCGCGCCGACGCCGTGCTCGTCGTGCTCGACGCGACGCAGGCGCTGACGGAGAGCGAGCGTCAGTTCCTCGCAGCGCGCGTCCTGCGGGGGACACGCGAGCGGCTCCTCTTCGCCGTCAACAAGGCCGATCGCCTGGACGCGGCCGAGCTCGCCGAGGTGCTCACGTTCGTGCGGCGCCACCTCGAGTCGCTCGTCCCCGACCCGCTCCTCTTCCCCATCAGCGCGCGAAGGCGCCTCGAGGCCATCGGCAGCGGCCAGGCCCTGCGCGCGGCAGACTCGAGCGAGGACCCGGATGGCTTCATCGCCCTCGAGGCGCAGATCGGCCGCCTCCTGGCCGAGGACCGCCCGCGCCTCGTCGTCGACCACGCCATCTCGGGGGGCCTGCGCGCCGCAGCCTACCTGCGCGAGGCGCTCGGCATCCGCCGCGGAACCGCCGCGCTCGCGGTCGCCGACCTCGAGGCCAAGGTCGCGCGCCTGAACGAGGAGCTCGAGGTCACGGTCAAGCAGCTCCGCGGGTTCGAGCAGCGCATCCGGGACGAGTGCGGCGCCGCCAAGGCCCTCGTGCGCGGCGACCTCCACGAGTTCTCGACCGGATTCCAGCGCGTGCTCCCCATCGAGATCGACGGCGTGGACGCCGACGACGTCCAGCGCTACCTCGCGCCGTTCATCGAGGAGAAGCTGCGCGAGTGGGTCGAGGCGGAGGGCGATCGCCTGGCCAAGCGCCTCGAGGCGCTCGCCGAGGAGATCGTCGCCCTCGCCAACGACGAGGTCTCTCGCGCGCTCGGCGCGGTCGCCCGCGAGCTCGGCCCCGAGGTGGGCAAGGTCGACTTCCAGGTCGATTCGCTCAAGTACGACGCCTCCGTCTTCGCGCTCGGCGCGTTCGGCACGACGCTGCTGTTCTTCGCGCGCGGGCTCGCGGGCGGCCTGCTCGCGCTGGCGACGCCCATCGTCGCGGCCGTGCTGCGCGCGCGCCTCGGCAAGCAGATCAAGGACCAGGCGAAGTCGCTCGGCCCCGAGGCCGTCGCCAAGGCCACGGACGCCATCGGCCCCAAGCTCGACGAGGCGATCGACGACTTCGCCGCGCGGCTCGGCGCGTTCATCATCGAGGCTGGCCTGCGCCTTCGCCGCGCCGTCACCGAGGTGCTCGAGCGCGCGCTCGCGGATCGACGCGCGGGGGCGCAGGACGAGGAGGGCGTCCGCGCCCAGGTCGACGCCGAGGTCGCCGAGGTCGCCGAGGTCGAGCGGGCGCTGCGCGAGCTGCGCGACGGGCTGTGGGCTTCCTCGACCGACTAGGACAGACGCTCGGCCACCTCGCCGAGCCGGGCCTGTCCGCGCAGGCGGCCCAGCGCCTCGAGCAGGCGGAGACGGCGCTCGACGGAGGCGACCTCGAGGCCGCTGGCGACGCCCTCGCGCTGCCGGCCGCCGAGGCACCCGAGCACCCGCGCGTGGCCTTCGCCCTCGCGCGCCTGCACGCCCGGCAGGGCGACGACGCCCGCGCTGCCGAGGCGCTCGTCACCGCGGCACGCGGAGCCCAGGGACCGCTCGCGGCACGCGTGGCCTGGGAGCGCGGCCGGCTCGCGCTCCGCCGGGGAGAGCTCGCCCGCGCGATCCGTGAGCTGCGCAAGGCGGCCGACACGCTCGACGAGGCGCTGCCTGATCTGTGGCGCGCCTTCGCCCAGGACGGCCAGCCTCGCGCCGCGCTCGTGCTCGCCCGCCGCCAGGTGGGCCGCCTCGAGGGGACGCCCCTGGCACCGCGGGACGCCGACCTCCTCGTGGAGGTCGGGCAGCTCGCCCTCGCCGCCGACGATCCCGCGCAGGCCCAGGCCGCCTTCGAGCGCGCCTCCAGCGCGGACCCCTCCCACGCCGCGGCCTTCCTCGGCCTCTCCCGCGCGCGGCGCCTCCGCGGCGATCTCGCGGGCGCCCACGAGGCCGTGCTGCGTGCCCTCGGCCTCGATCCCGACGATCGTGCAGCGCGCCTCCAGCTCGCCGAGCTCCACGCCGCGGCCGAGAGCTGGCCGCTCGCCGCCGACGCCTTCGCCCAGCTCCTCGACGAGCACGCCCCCGAGCGCGCTTTCCGCGCAGGCATGGACGCCGCGCTCCGAGCAGGCCAGCTCGAGCGCGCCGGCGCGTGGGCCGCCCGCGCGGGCGACGACCCTGTCGCGCGCGCCATCCTCGCGCGTCCCGCGACCGGCGACGTGCTGCCCGACGATCTGCCGGCGCTCCTTCGCCGTGCGGCCGCGCATCCCGCGCTCGCCCCGCTCTGCGATTCGCTCGGCCGCGAGCTCGACCGCCCGATGGCTCTCGCTGTCGTCGGCGAGTTCAACGTGGGCAAGAGCTCGTTCGTCAACGCGCTGCTCGGCGAGGAGATCGCGGAGACCGGGGTCACGCCCACCACGGCGACGTTGCACGTGTTCCGCTTCGGCCCCACGCGGCGCGCCCGCGTCCACCTCGCCGACGACCGCAGCCTCGAGGCGGCGTTCTCCGAGGTGGCCGCCACGATCGAGCGCGTCGGCTCCGCCCAGGTTCGCTTCGTCGAGTGGTCCTTGCCCCTCGCGGTCCTCGAGCGCGTGCACGTCATCGACACGCCCGGCCTCAACTCCCTCCTGCCCGAGCACGAGGCGCAGACCCGCAAGTTCCTCGACGAGGCCGACGCGATCGTGTGGCTCTTCTCGGTCGATCAGGCGGGCAAGCGCTCCGAGGCCGCCATCCTCGGGCAGCTCTCGGCCTCCGTCCGCGCTCGCACCGTCGCTGTCCTCAACAAGGTCGATCGCGCGGACGCCGCCGAGGTCGCCGAGGTGCTCGAGCACCTGCAGAAGACCCTCGGCGACCGCGTGTCCGCCGTGCAGCCGTTCTCCGCGCGCCTCGCGCAGGCCGGCGGCGGCCACCTCGAGGAGCTCCGCGCGCTCCTCGAGGCGCGCCTCTTCTCGCGGAGCCGCGACATCGTCCGGGCGCGCGCGGCCGAGCGCCTCGCAGCCTCCGCGCTCGCCGCAAGGATCGCCCCGGAGCAGCTCCGCCTCGGCCACGTCGAGCGTGTCCTCGCGCTCGGCGCCCAGGCGCGCGCGCTCGGGGCGCTCGTCACCGAGCTCCACGCCCGCGTGCTGCCCGTGGAGCGCGGGCGCCTCGTCGCCGACCTCGAGACCGCCCTCGCCTCCGCCGCGCGCGAGGTCCTCGGCTTCCTCCGCCCGGGTCGCCTCTTCTCAGGGCACGGCGCCACGCCCGCCGATCGGGACTACCTGCGCGACTCGCTCGAGGACGCGATCGCCGCAGTGCTCGCCGCCAGCCGAGCGCGCCTCGCGCCTGCCCTCGGGGCGCTCGCGGCGCCCACCGCGGCCGCCTTCGATCGTGCCACTGCTTTCTTCCGCGGTACGCTGCGCGGCGGTCGCCTGGGCGGCTTCTTCGACGGCGTCCTTCCCTCGCTGGCGCTCGACGAGGCCGCCATCGCGCGCGCGCTCGAACGCGCCCTCGGCCTCGATCTCGAGGGCGAGCTCTGGACCCCGCTGTCCGTGGCGCTCGATGCGGCCGCCCTGGCCGAGCGCACCACCCTCGAGCAAGCGGCTCGGCAGGCCCACGCCGAGGCCCTCGCCGTCGGCTGGGCCGAGACGGGCCCTCTGTCGGCCATCGCGGAAGCCGCCGCGCGCCACGCGAAGCCATGCTGACCCTCGGCATCGACGAGGCCGGCCGGGGCCCGGTGCTCGGGCCCATGGTCCTCGCGGGTGTCGTCCTCTCGCCGCGGGCCGCCGCGAGCCTCACCCGGGCGGGCGTCGCGGACTCGAAGCGCTTCGCGGGACCGGACGCCCACGCCGCGCGCAGCGAGCTCGTGCCGAAGATCCTCCGGCACGCCGAGGCGACGCTCCTGCGCGTCGCCTCCGTCGAGGACGTCGACGCCCACGCCAGCCGCGGCGAGCTCAACGCGCTCGAGCGCGCGCTCGCCCGCCAGATCCTCGCCGTGATCGGCCCCTCCGCGACCCGCGTCCTCTGCGACGGAGCCCGGCTCTTCGGCCCCCTGTCCGCCGAGCACCCCAACCTCCGCGCTTTGGACCACGGTGAGGACGCCCACGCCTCCGTGGCGGCCGCGAGCGTGCTCGCCAAGGTGCGCCGCGACGAGCTCTTCGCCTGCATCTCCGCGCGCTACCGCAAGCGCTTCGGTGCGCTCGCGGGCGCTGGCTACGTGAACCCGCCGACGCTCCGATTCCTCGAGGCGCACCGGCAGGCCCACGGCCGCCTCCCACCGGAGGCGCGGTGGAGCTGGAGCACCGCAGCGCAGCTCACGCTACCGGGCCTCTGATCGCCCGTCGCTGGCACCCCGCACAGAAGTAGGTCGACCGCCCCGCCTGAATCATCCGCCGCACGGGCCGGCCGCAGCGCGGACAGGCCAGCCCCTCGCGCGCGAACACCTCGAGCGCCTGCTGGTTCGCCCCCTTGCCCTCCGGCGCCGCGTAGTCCCGCAGCGTGGTGCCCCGGTTCTCGAGCCCCCGCCGCAGCACCACGCGCACCGCCTCGAGGAGCCCCTCGGCCCGGGAGCGCGAGAGCCGGCGTGCCTCGAGCGCCGGGTGCACCCCCGCGAGGAACAGCGCCTCGCAGGCGTAGATGTTCCCGACACCCGCGAGCTGCCGCTGATCGAGCAGCACCGCCTTGATGCTCGCGCCGCGCGTCGCCCGGAGCGCCTCCCAGAAACCCTCGCCCGACAGCGCGTCGCCGAGGGGCTCGGGCCCGAGCTCCCGCAGCTCCTCCGAGGCGCCGAGCTCCCGGAGCTCGTAAGGCCGCACGAGGCCGAACCGCCGCGGATCGATGAACCGGACCTCCTCCTCCGGCCGCCCCGAGAGCGCGAGGACCAGGTGCGTGTGCGGCGGTCGCTCGCTCGATGCTGGCTGCACCAGCAGCCGGCCGCTCATGCCGAGGTGCACGAGCAGCGCATGCTCCTCGAGCTCGATGACGAGGTACTTGGCCCGCCGCCACACCCGCGTGATCTGCCGCCCGAGCGCCGCGCGCCGGACCCCCACCGCGTCGACCGCGCGGGCGAGCCTGAGCCTCGCCCCCGACAGCGCCACCGCCACGACCTTGCGCCCACGAACCCGCCGCTCGAGCTCTCGCGCTGTGGTCTCGACCTCCGGGAGCTCGGGCATCAGGCCCTCGCCAGTCGCGCAAACTCGGCCACGGTGAGCGTCTCACCCCGCCGCCCCGGATCGATCTCCGCGCGCGCAAACGCCGGCGCGTCGACGACCCCCGCGAGGGCGTTCCGCAGCGTCTTGCGTCGCATCTGGAACGCCTTGTCGACGACGCGCCGGAAGCGCTCCACGTCCGGCAGCACGTCGGGCCCGGGCACGTCCGGCGTGAGACGCACGATCGCGCTCTCGACCCGCGGGGCCGGCACGAACGCCGACGGAGGCACCTTGCGAATCATATCTGCTTTAGCGAATATTTGGCAGAGCACAGACAGCGCTCCGTAGGCCTCGGTGTCCGCCTTCGCCACCATGCGCTCGGCGACCTCGCGCTGGAGCATCACCACGAGGCGCGCGACCGACCGGTGCTGCGCGAGCGTCCGGAGCACGATCGGGCTCCCGATCTGATACGGGAGATTGCCGATCACGGCGACGGGGCCGCCCGCCCGCGCGGCGATGGGCCCTAGCTCCAGGTGCAGCGCGTTTTCCTCGCGCAGCTCCACCGCCGGCAGCTCCGCTCGCAGCACGGCCGCCATGTCCCGATCGCGCTCGATCGCGATCACACTGGCGCCGGTCGCGGCCAGTCGTGCGGTGAGCGTCCCGAGCCCCGCGCCGATCTCGACCACCGTGTCGCCCGGCCCCACGGCAATCGCCTCGACCAGCGCGTCGTAGACCCGATCGTCGACCAGGAAGTTCTGTCCCCAGCTCTTCTTGGGCCGCAGGCCGTGCCGGGCGAGCAGCTCGCGAGGGCTCGGGTACTTCATCCGAGCGCGAGGCTCGCATCGGCGTTGAGGTCGAGCCCGGACCGCTCGCCCCGCCGCAGCCGGACGAGTCCCGCGGCCGCGATCATCGCCGCGTTGTCAGTGCAATGCCCGAGCGGCGGGAAGAACAGCTCGCAGCCCGCGACCGCGGCCTCCTCGCCGAGTCGCTGCCGGAGGGCCTGGTTCGCCGCCACGCCCCCGGCCACCACGATCTGCCGGGCGCGCACCCGCTCCGCGGCCCGCACGACCTTCTCCACCAGCACCTCGACGATGGCCGCCTGGTAGCTCGCGCAGAGATCGGACAGCAGCTTGCCCTCCGGTCGGCCGTGATCACGAAGCCAGATCGCGAGGGCGGTCTTGAGCCCCGAGAACGAGAACTCGAGAGAGTCTCCACGGAACGACCGGGGAAACCGGATCGCCGTCGGGTCTCCGCCTTGCGCCAGCGCCTCGATCCGCACCCCACCCGGGTACCCGAGGCCGAGCATCTTGCCGCCCTTGTCGAACGCCTCTCCGGCCGCATCGTCGCGGGTCGCTCCGAGGAGTTGCATCCGCCCGAAGTCGCTCACCTCGTGGATCTCCGTGTGCCCTCCGGAGCACAGCAGCGCGACGTGGGGAAACCCCGGCACCACGAGGCTGTCCGTGTCGGCCGTCCTCAGGAACACCGACGTCAGGTGCCCTTCGAGGTGGTTGACGCCCACGAGCGGCAGTCCGCGCGCAAACGCGAGCGCCTTGCCGAACTGCACGCCCACCAGCAGCGCGCCGATGAGCCCCGGTCCCCGCGTGACCGCGATGCCGTCCAGGTCCTGCAGGCTCGCTCCGCCCAGCGCGAGGGCCTCAGCCACCACAGGCGCCACGTTCGTCAGGTGGTGGCGCGAGGCCACCTCCGGCACGACCCCGCCGTAGGCCGCATGAAGCTCCACCTGGGAGGAGACGACATCGCTCCGCACCAGGAAAGCGCCCCCCGCATCCTCGACGACGGCGGCTGCCGTCTCGTCACACGAGCTCTCGATCCCCAGCACTCGCATCGATCACCCGGTCGAAGATGTCGCGCCCATCGCGCGGGGCACTATACTCGCCCCCACTTCCGATGGTCGAGCTGCGGGATCGACTGACCTTGGGCGCCAGGCGCGTGGGCATCGAGCTCTCGGTTGCCCTCGCCGACCGCCTGCTCGAGCTCGGCCGCCTGCTGCTCGACTGGAACACCCGGGTCAACCTGACCGCCATCCGGGAGATGCAGGGCGTCGTCGATCGCCACCTCATCGACTCGCTCGCCGTGGCACCCCATCTGGTCCCGGGCACCCTGGTGGACGTGGGAACCGGGGCCGGCTTTCCAGGCCTGCCCCTGGCTCTGGTGCGACCCGACCTCGAGGTCACGCTGCTCGAGTCGATCCACAAGAAGACCGCCTTCGTCCGGTCAGCCGCCAGAGCCCTCGACCTGCAGGCGACCATCACGACGGCCAGGCTGGAGGACTGGAGTCGAACAGCGGCACGGGCCCAGAACGCGGTCTCCCGCGCGACGTTCGCCCCGCTGGAGTGGATTCGTCGGGGGGCCCCGCTGGTGGCGCCCGGGGGCGTCCTCGTCGCCATGACGACGCCGGCTGAGTCAGACCCATCGCCGCCCGCCGGATTCAGCTTCGCCCGCCACGAGTACGAGCTTCCGGATGGGACCCTCCGCGTCCTCTGGCGCCTCGCCCGCTCCTGATTGTTTCACGTGAAACCCTCGGCCAGTGTTTCACGTGAAACCCCCGGAACTTTCCCCTTGCCCCGCCCACAGCCAGCGCGCCAAAACCACGCCGTGACCGATCGCGGATTCCGCGCCGACCTGGACGATCTCGCCGTGCGCGGTCTCCTCCGCCGCCGGCGGGACACGCCGGGCTCCGGCCTCGACTTCTCCTCCAACGACTACCTCGGCTTCGCCCGCGACCCACGCATCGCCGCCGCCCTCGCTGACGCCGCCAACGCCACGGGCGCGGGTGCAGGTGCGGCGCGCCTCCTGACCGGAGCGCACCCTCATCACCGTGCCCTCGAGCGGACCGCCGCTGGCCTCGTCGGCCTTCCGGATGCGCTCCTCTTCAACACCGGATACTGCGCCAACGTCGGCTTGCTCCAGGCCATCGCCGGCCCAGGCGATGCCATCTTCTCCGACGCCCTCAACCACGCCAGCATCATCGACGGCTGCCGGCTCTCACGCGCTGACGTCCACGTCTACGACCATGCCAGCCCGGACCACCTCGCCCAGCTTCTCGCCCTCGTACCGGGCCAACGACGCGTCATCGTCTCCGAGTCTCTCTTTGGCATGGACGGTGACCACGCCCCGCTCCGCGCCATTCGCGCGCTCGCGGACCAGCACGGTGCGCTCCTCGTCGTGGACGAGGCCCACGCCCTCGGCATCCTGGGCCCACGCGGCGCGGGGCTCTGCCGGCACGAGGACATCGTCCCGGACGCCCTTGTCGGGACGCTCGGCAAGGCCTTCGGTACCTTCGGTGCGTTCGTCGCCGGCTCGCCCGACCTCGTCGCCTGGCTCTGCAACCGAGCCCGTTCCTTTGTCTTCACGACGGCCCTGCCGCCCGCCATCGCGGCCGCGGCCACAGCCGCTCTGGACCTCGCGTCCGGTTCCGACGGCGATCACCGGCGCGCCGTCCTCTTGCAGCACCGCGCCAAAGCCGCACGTGCCCTGGAGGCGCTCGGTTACCCGGTCCCCGCGTCGGACGCGCCCATCCTGCCCCTTCGCCTGGGATCTCCTGCCGCCACGCTCCGCGCCGCCGAGCTCCTCGCCGACCGCGGGATCCTCGCCCTGCCAATCCGTCCCCCCACCGTTCCGCCGGGCACCTCGCGCTTGCGCCTGAGCCTCTCTGCCGCACACACCACCACTGACATCGACAGGCTCGCCTCGGCGCTCGGCGAGCTCCGGAGTGTCCCCTGATGAACCCAGGCTCTCTCGACCACCGGCACCTCTGGCACCCGTTCACCCCGATGGCGACCTGGCTCGCCGAGGAGCCCCTCGTCATCGCCGCGGCCGAGGGCTGCGAGCTCATCGACCTCGCGGGCCGTCGCTATCTGGACGGTGTCTCCTCTCTCTGGGCCAACGTGCACGGCCACCGCCATCCCCACATCGACGCCGCCGTCCGTGCCCAGCTGGACAAGGTCGCCCACAGCACCCTGCTCGGCCTGACCCACGAGCCCGCCATCCGGCTGGCAGAGCGACTCTGCAAGGTGGCACCACCCGGGCTGACCCGCGTCTTCTACTCCGACAGCGGCTCCACCGCCGTGGAGGCGGCGCTCAAGATCGCGCTCCAGTTCCACCAGCACCGGCGGCAGCCGAACCGGAACCGGTTCATCGCCCTCGAGCAGGCCTACCACGGCGACACGCTCGGGGCCGTATCCGTCGGAGGGATGGACGTCTTCCACGCAGCGTTTGCCCCGCTCCTCTTCCCAGCCATTCACGTGCCTCCGGAAAGCAAGGCCCTCGAGCAGGCCTTCTTGCAGCACAACGGTCAGATTGCGGCGCTGATCGTCGAGCCCCTCATGCAGGGCGCCGCCGGGATGCGGACGCAGCCCGCGGGGTTCCTTGCTCGCGCGGCCCAGCTGTGCCGGGAACACGGAGCCCTCCTGATCGCCGACGAGGTCGCGACCGGCTTCGGCCGGACCGGCACCCTCTTCGCGTGCGAGCAGGAATCCGTGTCCCCGGACCTGATGGCCGTCGCCAAGGGCCTCTCTGGCGGCTACCTTCCGCTCGCGGCGACGCTGGCCTCCGAGGACGTGTTCGCGGCCTTCCTCGGCAGCCCCGGGGAATTCCGGACCTTCTTCCACGGCCACACCTTCACCGGGAATCCCCTCGCGTGTGCCGCGGGCATCGCCTCCCTCGAGATCTTCGAGAGCGAACGCACCCTGGACAGGGTCCGCACCTCCATCGACCTCCTCCGGCAGCTCCTCCAGCGCGCCTTCTCCGGACACCCGAACGTGCGGGAGGTTCGTCAGCGAGGCATGATGGTCGGCGTGGAGCTCCAGCCGGGTCCGGCAGCGCCCTTCTTCCCCGCCAGCGCACGCACGGGACAGCGGGTCTGCCGGGCCGCCCGCGACCTCGGCGTGATCCTGCGGCCCCTCGGCGACGTGGTCGTTCTCATGCCTCCACTGTCCATCAGTTCAGCACAACTGGAACGCCTCGTCACCACCGCCAGGCGAGCCATCGACGAGGTCTGCGGATGCGCGCCTTCTTCGTGACCGGCACCGATACGGGTGTGGGCAAGACCTTCGTGTCTGCGGCGCTCCTCCGGTCCGCCGCCTCGAACGGCCTGCGCGCCGCGGCCCAGAAGCCCGCGGAAACCGGCGTCGAGCACGACGACCTCCCCGACGACGCTCGCAGGCTCCTGGACGCCTGTGGGCGCGCGCTCGACCACGACGACGTCTCACCGTTCCGCTACCGAGAGCCGCTCGCGCCCGCCGTCGCCCGTGAGCGGCGCAGGCGGCGCTTCGATCTGCAGCGCGTTCGAGAGGCCTGTGACCGGCTCGCCGCCGACGCGGATGTGCTCCTCGTCGAAGGTGCAGGGGGCCTGCTCTGTCCGTTCCCCGACGGCCTCTCGGCGGCCGACGTCGCCGCGAGCCTCGGCTTGCCGCTCATCGTGGTCGCGAAGAACGCCCTCGGGACGGTGAACCACACGCTCCTCACCCTCGCGGAGATCCGGCGTCGTGGGCTTCCGCTGGCTGGCGTCGTGCTGAGCCAGACGAGCCCGCAGCGCGACGCGTCGGAGCAGGACAACGAGAGTCTCATCCGAGACCGGGGAGCCCCACCCTTCGTTGCGACGCTCCCGCACGGCGCCGAGTTCGCCTTCGGGCTCCTCGACCGGCTACTTGCCGATGCAGAACTCTCGAAAGACCACTTCTAGGACGTCATCCGTCGCGCCGATCCCGCGCACCTCCAGCAGCGCGCTCCTGCCGACCTCGAGCTCCAGCACGACGAGCTCCAGCGGCGCGCCACCCGACAGCCTCGCGGAAGCCTGCTCCAGCGCGGTTGCCGCGCGCGCCATCGCGTCCCGCTGCCTCGCCGTCTGGGGCACGAGCGCATCGTCGCCGAGACGACCCACCCCGAGGGCGTCCAGCACGGCCCGGCGCAACCCCTCCAGCCCCTCGCCGCTGCGCGACGAGACCCCCAAGTCGCCAGGCTTCGCCGCGCGGCCCATCGGCAAGTCGCACTTCGCCCGGACCTCGAGGCGGGGCCCTCGCTGCGCGTCCACGAGGCGCGCTTCCTCGACGGTCACCGCGCACGTCCCGTCGACCAGCACGAGCCGCAGGTCGGCGCCCTCCGCGCGCGCCCTTCCGAGCGCGATGCCCCGGCGCTCGAGCTCGTCCGCGGGTTCACCCTCGCCGGCCGTGTCCAGCAGCACGATCGGCTGGCCCTCCCAGACGACCTGTGCCTCGAGCACGTCGCGCGTGGTCCCCGGGCGTTCGCTCACCAGCGCGCGCTCGCGGCCCAGCAGCGCATTGAACAGGCTCGACTTCCCGGCGTTCGGCAGCCCCACGATCGCCACCTCGGCGCCGTCACGGCCCACTCGATAACCCTCGTGCCGCTTCACCGCGGCGGCGAGCCCGCCCGCGACGAGGTCGACTCTCGCCTGGAGCGCCGAACGGTCGAGCGGCGCGAGATCCTCCTCCGGAAAGTCCACGAAGGCGACGACCTCAGCGAGCACCCCCAGGACCTCGGCGGCCATCCCTTCGAGCACTGCGTCCAGCGTCCCCGCAAGTCCCTCCTGGGCCAGGCGGGCGGCCGACGCCCCGCGCGCGGCGATGACCTCGGCCACCGCCTCCGCCTGCAGGAGCGACAGCCGCCCGGCCGCGAACGCTCGACGGGTGAACTCCCCTGGCTCCGCCGGCCTCGCGCCAGCAGCCTGTACGAGCGCCAGGAGCCGCTCGGTGGTGGCGTTCCCGCCATGCCCCTGCAGCTCGAGCACGTCCTCGCCCGTGTACGATCGCGGCGCTCGCATCAGGATCGCGAGCACCTCGTCCACCCGCGCCCCCTGCGCATCGATCGCGATGCACCGGCGCGCTCGGTGACTCTCCAGCGCCGGCGCGCCCCGGAGGACGGCCTCGGCGATCGCGGCGGCCCGCGCGCCGCTCACGCGAACGATTCCGATCGCCCCGCCGGCGGTGGCGATCGCCGCGATCGTGTCGTCGCGCGGGAGCATCCTCGCCGGGACGTGCGCTAGAGCGCCTCGTCGTCCGCGAGCTCTCCAGCCGGGTCGGGGATGATCACGAGACGACGCTGCATCCCCTCACCCTCGCTCTGCGTGCTCACGCCCGGGATCTCGGCGATCTCCATGTGGACGATACGCCGGTCGCTCGCGCTCATCGGCGCCATGTAGATGCGACGACCGCTTCGCTTGGCGTCCTCGGCGAGCCGGCGCGCCAGGGACCGGAGCGAGTCTGCCCGCCGACCCCGGTAGCCTTCGGCATCGACCACGATCGGGGCCGGCCCGAGCGCGTCGCGATAGACGACCTTGTTCACCAGGAACTGCAGGGCCTCCAGCGTCGCGCCCTGCTTGCCGATCACGAGCCCCGAATCGGGTCCCGCCACTTCGAGGAGGATCCGCTCCCCCTCGGCGCGCGCCGTCACCTTGGCCTCGAGGCCCGCCAGGTGGAGCAACTTCTCGAGCGCCTCGACCGCCTGGGTCTCCGCTGCCGTGCTCATGTGGCTGCCTTCGCCTTGGCCGCTCGGGGCGCCTTGGGCTCGTTGCGGTTGTTCCAGAACTGGTGCGCCATCGTGAGCAGGGTATTGGTGAGGATGTAGACCGTCAAGCCAGCCGGGAACCACAGGGACATGAACGTGAACATCACCGGCATGATGTAGAGCAGCATCTTCTGTTGCTCGGAATCGGCGGGCTGCGGCGCCGTCTTCTGCTGGATGAACATGAACGCGCCCATCACGACCGGGATGACGAAGAACGGATCGGGCTGCGTCAGATCGTTGAGCCACAGGAACCGCGAGTGGTACAGCTCCACGGCGTTGCCGAGCGTCGAGTAGAGCGCGAACCAGACGGGCATCTGGATCAGCATGGGCAGGCACCCCCCCAGTGGATTGATGCCCTTCTGCTTGTAGAGGGCCATCATCTCCTGGTTGAGGCGCGCCTTGTCGTCGCCGAATTGCTTCTTGAGGCGCTCGAGCTCCGGCTTGAGCCTCGCCATCGCCTTCATCGACCGCATGCTCTTCTGGGTGAAGGGCAGCGTGACGAGCTTGACCAGCACCGTGAGCAGGATGATCGCGATGCCCCAGTTGCCGATCATGCGCTCGAAGAACAGCAGCATCTGCAGGAGCGCGCGCGAGATCGGCGAGAGCCACCCGTAGTTCACGGCATCGCCGAGCAACGGGTCGTGTCCGTCCGGCCGCAGCGCATCGAGGGCGCTGACGATCTTCGGTCCGGTGAACACCACGAAGCGCCGCGTCTCCGTCGCTCCGGCGCCGAGCGTGAGCGACTCTGCGAGGGCTGCCTCGAGGACGCCGCTCTCCCTGTCGACCGCACCCTCGCAACGCGCCTTGCCCGCCCCAACGGGGATCAGCGCCTCGATGAAGTACTTGTCCCCGAGCCCTGCCCAGTGCAGCTCCTCGGCCCGCTGGAAGGGACCTTCTGCGAGCTTGTCAGGCGGCGCCTCTTCGAGCTTGCCCTTGGCGTGGCACATCACCGCCCGCACGTTCGGCGGCGGTTGCATGAACCCGCCCGAGCTCGACTCCCCCGTCGCGAGCCCGTACAGGGAGGTGCGCAGCGGCAGCGTCACGGACGCGTCGCTCTTGTTCCGCACGACGACCTCGAGGCCGAGGGCGAACTGCTCGGGGAGCGCGCTCACCTTCTTCTCCACGCGAACGCGGTCGTTCTCCCAGGCCCACACGACCTCGCGATCGGTCGTCCGGACCGGCCTCATCTCGAGCTCGGCGGGGATCCCGACCGCGTTGCCCGGGAAGCTCGTGCGCAGCGGCCGATTCTTCTTGGCGTGCGTCGAGACGAGATCGAGCGGGACGGCGTGCTTGCCACGTGGCCGGTCGTCGTACTGTCGGTTCTTGAGGATGACCGAGGAAAGACCGCCTTCGTGGCTGGAGACCTCGACCCGCATCGCGGCGGTCTCGAGCACCGCCCGCTCCTCGGCGACGCGCGGCGCGACGGGGCCGGAAGGCGTCGCGGTGGGCGCAGAAGCCGCACTCGGCCTGACCGGTTCGGACGCGCCCCCATCGGCAGCGCGAGGCGCGGCCGCAGGCGTAGGTGCTG
Source organism: uncultured Myxococcales bacterium (assembly GCA_964593795.1). Lineage (GTDB taxonomy): Bacteria > Myxococcota_A > Polyangia > JAHFDS01 > JAHFDS01 > JAHFDS01. Next base: position 70,875 of record CAZQJC010000200.1, read on the forward strand.
GCGGCACGGGCGCCGGCGCCGGCATGAAGTAATTCGAGAAGATCACGTAGATCGCACCACACAGGGCGATCGTGAGGATGACGCGCTGGGTCTCCGACTTCATGCGGCGTCCTTTGGTGCTGGTACGGGATCCTCGCCATACCCACCGAGGGGATGGCAACGACCGAGCCTTCTTAGCGCGAGGCCGAGGCCGCGCAAGGGTCCGTGGGTCAGGAGCGCCTCACGCGCGTACGCGCTACAGCTCGGGTGGAATCGACACCCGCCTCCCTGGGCATGCAGCACCGGTGAGAGCAGGCGCCGATAGATCTCGACGAGAAGAACCAGCAAAAGGACGAGCAGCCGGCCCGGTATCATGTGCTTCGCACCCGACGCAGCAAGCCTCGCAGCTCCTCGGCGATCTCGCCCAGGGTGGCGTCCCTGGCTGCGGCGCGGGCGACGACCACGACGTCGAGGCCCGTTGGCCACGCGGCGCGCTCCCTCCGGAACGCTTCGCGCACCAGGCGACGGATGCGGTTGCGCTGCACGGCATTGCCGACACGGCGGCTCACCGTGATCCCGAGGCGCACGTCCCCATCGTCCTCGCGTCGGCACGAGAGCATGATGAACCGGAAACTCGAGACGCGCCGCCCGGCGGATTGGACTTCCAGGAACTGCGCCCGCTTTCGCAGGCGTGCCTGGCGCGGGAACCGTGCGTCTGCTGCCATCGGGCGCAGCGCGCAGGGCGCGCCTCGAGCGCCTACTTCTTGGCGCTCGTCACCGCGAGGCGCTTGCGGCCCTTGGCGCGGCGACGCTTGATCACCTTGCGACCGTTCTTGGTCCGCATCCGCTTGCGGAATCCGTGCGTGCGCTGACGGCGCTTGCGGTGTGGCTGATACGTACGCTTCACGAAGCTCCTCCGACTGGGCCGGTACCCACACCTCGGGTCCGGAAAGGGTTCGTGGGATACCAGGGGGCATCACCGGTGTCAAGGCGCGATCGAAGGAACCGGAGGCCGTTCGGCGCCCACCGGATCCGTGTCCCGGGAGCCATTCGGATCCCCGGATGAAATGCGCTGAGCCTTGTGGCAGAGGACCTTCCGCGCGCGGTCCGACGCACTCCGTCGGAGATCCCGCCTCGGCTCGGCGGATCCAGAATTCATCCACAGTTACCGCACCTTGCTGAACCACGCGGCTTGGGGGCTCGAGTCGAGCCTCCGGCCCCTGTCATCCTCCACCCACGAAATGCTCGCGGATCCGGCCCGGTTCTCCCGCCGAGGACGGAAGGTCCTTGCCAAGGTTTCTGACGCTTTGCTATCGAACCTGTACGTCACGACGGCGTGACGCCAGGGGACGGTTTTCTTAACAGCGCAGTTCGGATGGCCAGGGTTGCCGTTGCGGCTCTGGGGGGGGACGACTTCGCTCATGACTGGCGTTTGGCAGACTGCGGTCCGCTCGCTCGAGCACGACCTCAGCCCGCATACGTTCGATGCTTGGATCCGACCGGCCGAGCTCCTTCGCGAGGAGGGCACCCGGATCGTGGTCCGTGTGCCGAGCCGCTTCCACAAGGACTGGCTCGAGGATCACTTTCTCTCGCAGCTGCGCGACCGGATGCGCGCTGCGACCAACCAGGATTACGACGTCGTCTTCGAGGTGGACGGCACGCGTCACCTACCCGGTGAGACGGGAGCCGGGGAACTGACCGCAGCGGTCACCATCCCCTCTCCATCGACCAGCGAGGAGCTCGCTCCGCTCGGGTGCGTGCTCAACCCGAGGTACGTGTTCGACACGTTCGTGCCCGGACCCTCGAACAGCCTCGCCTTCACCGCCGCTCGCCGCGTCGCCGAGTGCCCGGCAGAGCGCTTCAACCCCGTCCTCATCTACGGGGAAAGCGGCCTCGGCAAGACGCACCTGCTCCACGCCATCTGCAACGAGCTGCGCCAGAGCCGCCCGGGCTTCCGGATCTGTTTCATCTCCTGCGAGCGGTTCCTCAACGACTACATCACGAGCCTCCGCTCGCGCTCGGAGGAGGCCTTCCGCCGGCGCTACCGCGAAGAGCCCGACATCCTGCTCGTCGATGACATCCAGATCCTCGCGGGGAAGGAGGGCATGCAGAACGAGTTCTTCTGGACGTTCAACGCCCTCTTCGAGGGCCACAAACAGATCGTCCTTACGTCGGATCGGCCTCCGTCCGAGATCCCGGACATCCCCGAGCGTCTCCGCTCGCGCTTCTCCTGGGGCCTGCAGGCCGACGTCGGCTTGCCCGACTTCGAGACCCGCGTGGCCATCCTCAAGCGCAAGGCGGAGCTCGAGAACATCACCCTGCCCGACGAGGTCTTGCAGCTGCTCGCGGCCACCTTCCGCCGCAGCGTGCGCGAGATGGAGAGCGCTCTCATCCGGCTCGCGATGGTCTCGTCGGTCGATGACCGACCCATCACGCGAGAGCTCGCCGAGTCCAGGCTCCGCGAGATCACCGTACGCCAGACCGAGCGCATCTCGATCGACGCCGTCCTCAAGCACGTCGCCGAGTACTTCGGCTGCAAGGTGCCGGACCTCAAGAGCCCTCGCCGTCACGCGCAGATCACGAAGCCACGCGCGGTCGCGATGTACCTCTGCTGCAAGCTGACGGGCTGTAGCCTGCCCGAGATCGGGCGCGGCTTCGGCGGCAAGCACCACACGACCGTCCTCGCCTCCCGCGACAAGATCGCGGCGCAGGTGGACTCGAATCGCGTCCTGCGCCACGAGCTCGAGGCCATCGAGCGCCGCATCCAGGAAGTCTGAGCCGCGATCTCGACCGAGCACCCACCACCCGGCATCGAATCTCTGTTCGCGAGCCTTCGTCGCTAGGCGGATGTGTGTTCGCTGGGACCTGTGTACAACTATGTGGGAAAGCCTGCGATCTAGCGTTCACCTAGCCTGTGGACACACCTGACGTCCGATTCACTCACTCTCTCCCACATCGAACCCCGACGCTTCTGCACAGGCATTCCGTTCGAGAAAACAGTCGGTTGAGGTAGTCATCCACCAGTTCACAGCAAGAAGAAGAGGAAGATCTTATCTGTATAGATATCTCTTCTCTTCTCTTCGGCAGGGTACCCGCTAGACTTCGTCCGCCACGGAGGGGGGTCAATGGAGTTTCGAATCTCGAAGAGCGAGTTTCTCAGCGGCCTGGGTCTCGCTCATGGCATCGCTGACAGGAAGAGCACGTTGCCGATCCTCGCCAACGTGCTCCTCAGGACAGAAGGCGACGGAACGTTGCTCGTGGCAGCGACCGACCTCACCGTGTCCGTGACAGCAGAGCTCAAGGCCAAGGTCGAGACCGAGGGTGGGTTGACGCTCGGAGCGCGCCACCTCTTCGACATCGTACGGAGCGCGCCCGAGGACGAGCTGCGCATCCGTCGAACCGAGAACCAGTGGGCCGAGGTCAAGAGCGGTCGGGCCCAGTACAAGCTGGTAGGCCTGGCAGATCGAGACTTCCCGAAGCTGCCGAACCACCGCGAGGTCACGTTCTCGAAGCTGCCCGTCGAGGCCTTCTCCGAGATGATCGCCAAGACGATCTTCTCCGTGTCCTCGGATGAGACGCGCTACCACCTCAACGGTGTGCTCCTCGAGAGCGACGGTGAGATCCTCCGGATGGTCTCCACGGACGGGCACCGGCTTTCCAAGATCGAGCGGAAGCTCCCGGGCTTCCCGAAGCTGGACCAGGGCGTCATCCTGCCGCGCAAGGGACTCGCCGAGATCGCCCGGGCCCTCGATGCCGCGAGCGGCGAGTGCGAGCTCGCAATCCACAGACCCTACGCCTTCGTGAAGGTGGGAAACGCGGTCCTGTCGGCCAAGCTGGTCGAGGCGCAGTTCCCGCCCTACCAGCAGGTCATCCCGAAGGCCAGCGAGCGCCAGGCGATGGTGGATCGTGCGAAGCTGGTCGAGGCGCTGCAGCGCGTGGCGATCCTGGCGTCGGAAAAGACCTCTGGGGTGCGCCTCCGGTTCGATGGCGACGCGCTCGAGCTGGTCAGCGACAACCCGGACCTCGGCGAGGCGCGCGAGGAGATCGCGGTCGACTACCGGGGCAAGGCGGTCACGATCAGCTTCAACGCACGCTATCTGACCGAGCTGCTGATCCGCATGGGCGACGCGGAGATCGAGATGTCCCTTGGCGGAGAGCTCGACCCCTGCATCCTGCGCGGCAAGGCCGAGCGCACCGACGGCAGCTACCTCGGTGTCATCATGCCGATGAGGACCTGAGATCCCTGCGGCTCGAGCGACTGACCGCGACCCACTTCAGGAATCTCGCGAGGGTCGAGCTCGAGTTCGATCCGGGGATCACGGTCCTGCACGGCGAGAACGGGCAGGGAAAGACCAACCTGCTCGAAGCGGTCTACGTGCTCGGAACGCTGCGCTCGTTCCGGGCCAGCCGCACCGATGAGCTCATCGCCCATGACGCGTCCGAGGCGAGGCTCGAGGCCACGGCCGAGCGCGCGGGGCTCCATTCCAGGCTCGCGGTCGTCCTGCGCGCCCAAGGCCGTCAGGCGCGCATGGACGGCAAGCTCGTTCGCTCAGCTCAAGCTTGGTTCGGCGCGCTCTCGGTGGTTCTCTTCGCGCCGGAGCATCTCGCGCTCGTGCGCGGAAGCCCGGCGGCCCGGCGGCAGTTCCTGGACCGCGCCACGTTCGCGCTGGCGCCTGATCACCTCGCGGCGCTCGTGGACTACCAGCGCACCCTGCGCAGCCGGAACGCGGTGCTGCGCGACCGCCCCCGAGACGCGGAGGCCCTGCTCGTGGTCTACGACGAGCGCCTGGCGAGTCTGGGGATGCGGCTCGTCGGTGGTCGCCAGAGGACGCTGGATGCGCTCCGCCCGCACGCGCAGGCGGCCTGGGAGGAGCTCGGTGCGGGGTCCGAGCTCGAGCTCTCCTATCGCGCGGCTGCGGCCTCGCAAGACGAGCTGCAGGCGAACCTCGCGGCGGCACGTGCCAGGGACGTCGCGCGTCGCGTGACCACCGTCGGCCCACACATGGACGATCTGGAGGCCGCGCTCGACGGTCGCGCGGCCTCTCTGTTCGCCTCGCAGGGTCAGGCTCGCGCGGTGGTGCTCGCGCTGAAGATCGCCGAGATACGCCGCCTCCGCGCGGCCCTCGGTGATGCGCCCGTGCTGCTGCTCGACGACGTCTCCTCGGAGCTCGATCGGAAGAGGAGCCGTCAGCTGTTCGAGCACGTCCGCGCCGTGGGGTGCCAGACCCTCGTGACCACGACGCGACCGGAGCACCTCGAGATGCCTGAAAAACCCTCGCTGTTCCAGGTGGTTGCGGGCTCCATCGGGCGGTCGGTTTTTGTTGCGGGACCGGGGTGAGCGTGATACTCGTACAAGGTCCATCGCTCGCCCGTTCTGCCTGTAATGTCCGGTAGTTCGGCGCGCCTGCGCGGGTGCCCACCAGCAGCGCTCTGAACAGCGTCGGGGGGCCACCCGGGAAAGCCAGCCGTGACTGAAGAAAGTCCTCCCACCACGCCATCGTCGAGCGACTACGGCGACGACAAGATCCAGGTCCTCAAGGGCCTCGAGGCGGTGCGCAAGCGCCCGGGCATGTACATCGGCGACACCGACGATGGCACGGGCCTGCACCACATGGTCTACGAGGTCGTCGACAACGCGGTGGACGAGGCGCTCGCCGGGTACTGCACGCGGGTAGAGGTCGCGATCCACATCGACGGCTCGGTCACGGTGATCGACAACGGCCGCGGGATCCCGGTCGGCATGCACCCGACGGAGAACCGACCGACGCCCGAGGTCGTGATGACCGTGCTGCACGCGGGCGGCAAGTTCGACCACAACAGCTACAAGGTCTCCGGCGGCCTCCACGGTGTCGGCGTGAGCGTGGTGAACGCCCTGTCGGAGTGGCTCAAGCTCGAGATCTACCGGGACGGCAAGACCTGGTACCAGGAGTACCGCAAGGGCGACCCCTCGACGGAGCTGCGCGCGATCGGGGCCTCGCCGCGCACGGGGACCAAGCTCACGTTCAAGCCAGATCCCGACGTCTTTCGCATCACGCAGTTCTCGTTCGACGTCCTCGCGCAGCGACTCCGCGAGCTCTCGTACCTCAACAAGGGCCTCGTCATCACGCTGGCCGATGAGGGCAGCGGCAAGCAGCACGAGTTCATGTTCGCCGGCGGGATCTTCTCGTTCGTGCAGGATCTCAACGCGGCCAAGGAGAAGGTGCACGCCGAGCCCATCTTCGTTTCCGGCAAGGTCGAAGGGACAGAGGTCGAGATCGCGGTGCAGTGGAACGACACGTTCCAGGAGCAGGTCTTCTGCTTCACCAACAACATCCGCAACAAGGATGGCGGCGAGCACCTCTCCGGCTTCCGCGCCGCGCTGACGCGCACGCTGAACAACTACGGCAAGGAGAACAACCTCTTCAAGGACCTCAAGGGGCAAGGGCTCTCGGGGGACGACAGCCGCGAGGGCCTGTGCGCGGTCGTGTCGGTCAAGCACCCCGATCCGAAGTTCTCGAGCCAGACCAAGGACAAGCTGATCTCCTCGGAGGTCAAGGGCTACGTCGAGTCGGTGGTGAGCGAGCGGCTCGGCAAGTGGTTCGAGGAGCACCCGCGCGAAGCCAAGGCGGTCGTGGCCAAGGCCGTGCTCGCGGCACGTGCGCGGGATGCCGCGCGCAAGGCGCGCGAGATGGTGCAGCGCAAGGGCGCGCTCGACTCGTTCTCGCTGCCCGGCAAGCTGGCCGACTGCCAGGAGCGGGACCCCG
>CAZQJC010000201.1:0-17846 GCA_964593795.1 uncultured Myxococcales bacterium
GCACCGAACGGGTTGAACTGCGTTGGAGAATGCGGGCTTGCGCAGGCCCGCTGATCCGTGGACGAGCGCCGTCGCTGAAGGCTTCGGGCTTCAGGCCTCGGGCTTCAGGCTCCGGATCCGGGTCAGAGACCCGAAGCCTGAAGCCTGAAGCCTCTTCGCATGACAGCTCGCAAGTCCGCGTTGCAGCACACGGTTCAACATGATCGGTGCTCTAGGTGCTGGTCTTGCGCACGCTTCGCGTGCGCGAGTGCTGCCCCCACCTGGCGTGCACAGCGCTCACATGTCTGAATGCCGGTCCACTTCTGACGGGCAGCACTAGTCGCTCGTCGGCCGCGTCAGCCCGGTGGCCAGGTCAGCACCCGCCCGCCGAGGACGTGCAGGTGCAGGTGGCCCACCGACTGTCCGCCGTCGGCCCCCGTGTTGATGACCGCGCGATAGCCGGTGGCCGCGACGCCTGTCTGACGCGCGACCGCCGCGGCGGTCACCATCAAGTGGCCGATCAGATCCGCGTCCGCGCCGGTGAGCTCGTCGAGCGAGGCGATGTGACGGCGCGGGATCACCAGCACGTGGGTCGGGGCCTTGGGCGAGATGTCGCGAAAGGCGATCACGCGATCGTCCTCGTGGACACGCTCGGCGGGCACGTCCCCCGCGACGATCCGGCAGAACAGGCAGGCACTCATGGTCGGGCAGCATACGCTGGCGCGGACAGACGTCCACGTCCACGTCCACGTCCACGTCCACGTCCGGCCTGGAGGACGACGGTGCTCCGGTGAGGCGAGCGCAGCGAGCCGCAAGGGCGTAGCGAGCAACGCGAGCGAAGACGCAGGGTGGGGGGCCCAGGCACGGGTTTGCCGGGTGGGGTGGGGGGCGGGGCGGCGCGCCCCGCCTGCGGACGCCTTCCGAGGCGTCCGATCGTAGATCAGTTCACGAAGATGCTGAGCGTGCGGGCCCGCTGGTTGGTCTCCTTGGTGGGACCTCGCACGTCGAACAGGCCGATGACCTCGGTGGCGGCGCCCGTGCGGACGTTGGCCACGAAGCGGGTCACGGAGTTCAAGATGAAGTAGAGGCCGAGGCCCGCGCCACCGGTCTGGCTCGGCTCCTCGATGCGCCTCGGTGCACCCTTCTCCTCGCGCGCGCGCGCCAGGTGGTCGAGGATGCTCGCCTTGCGGAGCTCACCGTAGCCGTCCTGCACCGAGACGCCGAGGTAGTGGCCGTCGCACGCGTAGCGGAGCATCGCCGATCCGGGGCCGATCGCGCCTCCGCCCGGGATGGCGTGCTCGCGGTAGTTGATGCCGGTGCGCAGGAACGGCGCGTCGTAGAGCGCGTTCATGAGCAGCTCGTCGGTCACGGATTCGATGCGCGCGATGAGCTGGCGGCGGCAGCCGAGATCCTTGGCGTAGTCGGCAACCGCGCCGATGGCCGTCCGCTTCTCGTCGTACGTGCGGATCTCGCGCTCGTGCACCTGCACGCCGTGCGTCAGGTAGCGCTCGACCCCGAAGATGTCTCCTCGCAGGAGCTTGAGGCTCGTGACGAGGACCGCACCCTCGTCGACGGCGCGCTCGCCGTCGGGGCCCTCGTCGCTGCCGAGGACGTGGTCGCAGTCGGTGCGGCGCAGCATGTCGAGCGACGCGTCGAGGCCGAGCGCGTCCCCGAGGAGCACGACCTTGGGGTTGCCCAGCCAGGCCAGCACGCCGGCGGCGTCGGCGAAGGACACGGAGGTGGCCTGTGGCTCGTCCACCAGCACGAGGTGCACGCCGGCGACCAGCTCGCCGAGGTCTCCCGTGAGCGTCTCGCCGCGGCGGACCGCCTCTGCGGCCGCCACGAGCGGGCCGAAGCCGTCGAAGAAGATGACGCTGGCGCCCGCGGCGCCCAGCGCCCGGCGGAGGCTCCTGCGAAGCCCGACGTCGGTACTCAGGCACAAGGCGCGTGTCGACAAGCAGTCTCCAGGATAGCTCGAAACCGAGGTCTTACCAATTGTTTGCTCGGGTACGTGAATAACGTATATAAACGTCGAAAGATCTCTCGCTTGATGATGTGCCTTACAGATGTTACAAGGACTGAACTCAGGTGATGCTCGATTGTCGACGAAGGATCGACGCCCTCACTTCGCCCGCGACGGATCCCGGGTAAGATGACGGTCCCGCCATGAGCGCTCAGGGTCGTCCGACACTGGTCGGTCCCCCGCCGCTGCCCGGCGCGGGGCGAGCCTCCCCGGCCGCCTCGCCGTCCGGAGCCGCACGGGCGACGATCGACGCAGGCCCCTTCGTCGAGATCGCAGGCATCCTCCTCAAGGAGGCCGAGGCGACGCAGGACGCCGTCCGCAAGGCCGATCTGCTGATCCGGCTCGGCCTGCTCTGCTGGGACGTGCTCGAGGACGCCGAGGCGGCCGAGCGCTACCTCTGCGATGCGGCGGCGTCGGCCCACCCGCTCGCGGCCCGGCTCCGGGCGGCGGTGCTGCTGTCGCGGCGCGACACCGCAGGGCTGGCCAAGCTCCAGAGCGAGCCGGCGCTGGCCAAGCTCGCGGGCCTGCAGGCGCAGCTCTCGGTCTCGCTCCTGATGCTGGGCGACGCCGAGCGCGCGGTGGCCGCGGCTCGCGCGGCCACGACCGCGCGAGAGCACGCGCCCGAGGACGCGGCACGCCTCGAGATCGCGCGGGACGTGCTGCGGATCGCGCTCGGGGGGAAGGGGACGTGGAAGGAGCTGTCCGAGCTCGGGCGCAAGGCTCCGCCCGATGACCTCGACCTGCGGCTCGAGCACGCGCGGGCGCTCCTCGACGCGCAAGGGGCGGCCGATGCCGATCCCGAGATCGAGCGCAACCGCCGCCGGACCGTGGCGCGCGAGGTGCTGTCGCTCCTCGACAAGGCCTTCTTCGCGAAGCTCCGGGAGGCCACCGGTGGGGATCGCCTGGCGCGCACGCTGTACGCCCTCGATCTCGCGCTCGAGGCGCTCGACGTGGTCCACGGAGACAAGCGCACCGCCAGCGTCGAGACCAGCGAGATGCTCCTGCGCGAGCGTCTGGCCGCGCTCTCCGACGTGAGCGACGCGGAGACCGAGCGCGCCTCCGCGGCCTTCCAGCTCGCCGTCATCATCGAGCCCGCGCGCGGCGCCGAGGCGCTCGATGCGCTGCTCCTCGTGGGCGATGCCCCGGGGGCGATGGGCGCGCGCCTGACGGGACAGCTCCGTCGACGGCTGCAGCTCCAGCAGGGCGCGTGGGCGGAGGCCGCCGAGACGCTGCAGGCGCTGGTGGGAGAAGGGGACGACCCGGCAGGGGTGCGCGCCGCCTACCTGCGCCGCGCGGCCGAGTTGCTCGAGGCGAGGGCGGGTGACCGCGCGCGCGCCGAGCAGACGTTCCTCGAGCTCGCGGAGGCGGCCGACCGCGACGTCGCCGCGACCCGTGCCCTCCTTCGCATCCGTCTCGGGCGTGGGGGCACGCTCGCGGGGCTCGGGCCGGCGCTGGAGGCTGCGGCGCGGCTGCGCGTCGGCTCGCCGATCGCGCAGTCGATGCTGGCGTTCGCGTCGCTGCTCGGCGAGGCCGAGGGGCGGCCCGCCGACGCGCTCAAGGCGCGGCGCGAGATGAGCGCCCCGGACGTCGACGATCTCGTGCGCCTGTGCCGCGCGACCGGCGACGCGGAGGGCCTCGCGGAGGCGTATGGCAAGGCGGCCACCGAGGCCGCGGACACCCGCGTGGCGGCGGCGTTCCAGGTCGCCGCGGGCGCGGTGCGGCTGGCGATGGGGGACGTCGCGGGCGCGACCGAGTCCCTCGGGGCCGCGACCGCGAAGGCGCCGGACGACCTCGTAGCGCGGGCGATCGAGGTGGCGATCCACCGCAAGGCGGGGCGGTGGAAGGAGCTCGCCAAGGCCCTCGAGGCGCAGCTCGACCGGATGACCACGCCGCTCGCGCGCTCGAACCTGCTGCGAGAGCTCGGGCGCGTGGCCAAGGATCGGCTGGGCGACGTCGCGCAAGCGCGCAAGGCGCTCGAGCAGGCGCTCGAGCTCGACCCCGAGGACGCGACGACGCTCGTCGAGCTCGCCCGCCTCTGCGAGCAGGACAAGGACTGGAAGCGCGCCGTCGAGCTGCGCGAGCGCGCCGTGGAGAGCGCCAAGGGCTCGCCGCGGGCGGCCGCGATCCTGCTCGAGCTCGGCGAGCTCTTCTCGGCGCATCTCGGGGACGACGCCGCCGCGCGGAGCGCCTTCGAGCGCGCGCTCGAGCTCGACGAGGGCGCCGTGCAGGCGATCACCGCGCTCATCGGCCTGCACAAGAAGGCCAAGCGCGTGCCGGAGCAGCTCGCGGCGATGAACCGCCTCGTGGCCCTCGAAGAGCCCGCTGCGCGGATCAAGACCTACGAGGACATCGCGAAGCTGGCCGGTGACTCGGGCGACGTCGCGACGGCGCTCGCGGCGCTCGAGTCGCTCCTGGCGCTCGAGCCCACGCAGGCGGCCGCGCTCACGACCCTCGAACGGATCGCGCGCAAGGAGAACCAGTGGGGGCCGCTGGCCGCCGCGTACGGGCGGGCGGTGCAGGATCCGAAGGGCGCGACGGTGCGCAACCTGCGCACGCTCGGGGACGCGCTCGAGAAGCTCGAGCGCTGGGACGAGCTCGGTCCGGTTCGCCTGCGCATGCTCGACGCGATCAAGGAGCCCAAGGAGCTCGCGAAGGCCGCGCGGACGACCGCGCAGCTCTACGAGGAGCGCCTGCGCCGGCTCGACGAGGCCGCGCGCCTCTACCTTCGCGCGCACGAGGCCGAGCCCGACGATCCCCACGCCATCCGCGCGCTGCAGAAGCTGCTCCGCATGTCGGATCGCCACGCCGACCTCGCCGAGGCGCTCGATCGAGAGCTGCCGACGGCCAAGGACCCGAAGCGGCAGCTCGAGCTCCTCGTCGAGCTCGGCGAGCTCCTGCGCGGGCCGCTGGCGCGGCTCGAGGACGCCGCCAAGGCCTTCGAGGCCGTGCTCAAGCTCGACGACAAGCACCTGCCGGCCCTGCGCGCCGTGGCCGAGGTCTACTCGCGGCTCGGCCGCGACCAGGATCTGCAGCGGACGCTCGATCGCACCTCGAGCGCGGTGGACGACGACGCCACGCGCGCGGAGCTCGCGTTGCGCAAGGCCGAGATGTCCGAGCAACGCGGCGACCTCGACGCGGCGCTCGCGGCGTACCGCGACGCGTTCCGGCTCGATCCCTCGAACCGCGCCGTGTTCACGGCGTTCGAGCGCCTCTGCTACAAGCGCGAGCGCTGGCGCGACGCGATGGACCTCTACCAGTCCGCCATCGAGGCCGTGGAGCGGGGCAAGAGCCGCGCCTACCGGCTCGGCGATCTGTACGCGCGCCGGGGCCAGCTCCAGATGCAGTACCTCGGCGCCGCGGGGGAGGCGGTCGCGAGCTACGGCAAGGTGCTGGAGGTCGACGCCGAGAACGAGGGCGCGATGAAGGCGCTCGAGACCCTCCTGACCAACCAGGAGGACTGGGCGGGGCTCGTCAAGGCGCTCGAGCGGCGCTTCGAGCTCCTCGCGGAGAAGCCGGCCAAGCCCACGCCGGGCGTGGATCGCGACGCGCTGCGCGCCGAGAGTGGCCGCAAGGCCGCGCGCGTCGCGGGCACGAAGCTCCGCGACAGCGCGGAGCAGGCGCGCCTGTATGCCCGCGTGCTCGAGGTCGATCCGGCGAGCATGGAGGCGCTCGAGGCGCTCGAGCGGCACTACGAGCGATCGCGCGAGCACGGAAAGCTCATCGACGTGCTCAAGACGCGGCTCGCCCTCGCGACCGGTCCCGAGGAGCAGTCGCCGCTGCACCAGCGCATCGCGAACCTCGCGGAAGAGGGGCTGCGCGACGTCGATCTCGCGCTCGACCACTACAAGAAGCTGCTCGAGCTCCGGCCCGGCAGCCGCGAGATCCTCGACGCGCTCGCGCGCATCTACGAGTCGGTCGAGCGCTGGGCCGAGTTCATCGACATCACGCGCAAGCAGATCCGAGCGACCACCGACCGCCAGGCGAAGGCGCTGCTGTACTTCAAGTGCGGCTCGGTCATGGAGGCGAAGTTCAGCCGGGACGACGACGCCATCCTCTACTACGACGCGGCCATCAAGACCTCGTCGTCGTGCCTGCCGGCGGTGCACGGCCTGCGGGACCTCTACCTGCGGCGTCAGGACTGGAAGAAGGTCATCGACACGCTGGAGCACGAGGTCAAGCTCTGGCAGGAGGCCAAGGAGCAGGCCGGCGTCTACGCGCACATCGGCCAGATCTACGGCGAGCGCCTGCAGGAGAGCGAGCGCGCGATCCACTTCTTCGAGCAGGCGCTGCTGGTCGACCCGGAGTGCATGCCGGCGAACCGGGCGCTCTTCGACCTCTTCTTCTCGCGCGGGGACTTCGTGCGCGCGGCACCGGTCGCGGAGGCGCTCGCGCAGAAGGCGACGCGCGAGGGCGAGCCCTCCGAGCGGAGCGAGTTCTACCGGAAGCGGGGCGTCGTCGCGGAGAAGATGGGGGACCCGCGCGGCGCGGCCGAGAGCTTCGTCATCGCGCTCGAGATCCGCCCGGAGAACCTGTCGGCCCTCGACTCGCTGGCGTCGCTCTGCCGCAGGAACCCGTCCGCCTACGACTTCCAGGGCACGTTCCGCGAGCTCGAGAAGATCTACCGCCGCGGCGATCCGCGGGGCCTCGCGCGCACGCTCGTGGTCGAGGGCGCGCTGCGCCTCTCGCAGTTCGAGGTGGACGGCGCGGAGGCGGCGTTCCGCGAGGCCATCAGCCTCGATCCCGACGATCCGAGCATCTCGGAGCCGCTCGTCGATCTGCTGGTCCTGCTGCGTCGCTTCGGCGAGGCCACGCACTCGCTCAACGAGGTCATCGGGCGCTCGAGCGCGAGCCTGCCGGAGGTCCGCGCGCACGCGTTCATCAAGCTTGCGCAGGTGCGCAGCGAGGGCCTCGGCGACTCCGAGGGGGCGGCCGCGGCGCTGCGGCGGCTGCTCGAGGAGCAGCCCGAGCATCGCGAGGCCTACTACCTGCTGGCGCAGGAGCAGTACGTGCTCGGCCGCTTCCCCGAGGCGCGCCAGGCGATCGACAAGGCGATCGAGCTCGCGAACGAGCCGGACGCGTCGTCCCCGGAGGAGCTGGCGCGGTACTTCTACTACCTCGGGCGCATCCTCGATGCGCAGGGCGACGGCCCGCATGCCGCGTCGAACTACCGCCGCGCTGCGGAGTACGATCCGGCGTACCCGCCGCCGCAGCTCGCGCTCGCGAGGCGCGCGGCGAGCCAGGGCGACACCCAGCAGGCGGAGGCGACGCTCGACGAGGCGGTCCGCGCGGCGCAGGCGCGCGGGGACGACGAGGACGGGATGAGCCCCGCGATCCCGCTGCTGCGGGGCCTCGCGCAGATCCAGCTCGCCTCGGGCAGCCGCAACGCCGCGGTGCAGTCGCTGCGCACGCTCATCGATCTCACGAGCGGCCACGCGCCGCCGGACTCCGACGACTGCGTGACCCTGGCGGAGGCCTACGCGCAGTCACCCGAGTCCGTGGGGCTCGCGCTCGGCGAGCTCGGCAAGGTCGTCGCGCGCGATCTGCGGCACGCGCCCACGTATCGCCTGCTCGTGTCGATCTTCGAGCGGATGAACGAGCGCGACCGCGTGGCGCGCGTGCTCGCCGTCCTCGACCTGCTCGGCTACGCCGAGGAGGTCGAGCGGACGTACCTCGGCAACCTGCGCACGCAGCGCGCGGCCATGATGGCGCGGCGAATCGCGTTGACCGAGGTGGTCCGCGCGGAGGCGCTCGTGCACGAGGACGCGCGGAGCCCGCACGTCGAGATGCTGGCGGCGATCCGGAACGAGCTCGCCGCGCTCTACCCCGGGTCGTACATGGGCGAGGACCCGCAGCCGATCGGCCCGGGCGACGACCCGGGCCTCAAGGTGGTGGCGCAGGACTCGCTGCGCATGTTCGACCTCGACGTGGAGGTGCTCCTCGCGCGGGGCGTCCCCGGCGGCGTGCTCGCGCTCGACATCCCGCCCAAGCCGGTCATCGTCATCGACCGCGCGCTCGCGGGGGCGCCCGAGGTCGAGCGTCGCTTCCTGCTCGGACGCGCGATGGACCCGCTGCGCGGCGCCTACTCCCTCGTCCTGCGCCTTTCGGCGCAGCAGCGGGCGGAGCTGTGGGCGCTCGTGGCCGAGCTCTTCAAGCCCGAGGGCGCGCGCGCCCCGTCGGCCCAGGACTTCGCCCGCTCGCTGCCGCGCAAGGTCGCGCAGCAGGTCCGGAGGTTGTCGGACCAGGCGGGCGGCGCGGCTCCACCCATCGACGCCGAGCGCCTCACGGCGGCGCTGGCGCTCACCGCGGACCGCGCGGGCCTGGCTGCCTGTGACGACGTGGCGGCGGGGGCACGGGTGCTCGTGCGCCTCGGCGGCGGCGAGCTCGCGGCGATCGGCCCGGGGGACGGCCGCATGGGCGAGGGCAGCGCGGTCGCGCTCGGCGCGGTCCCGGGCGGGGCCGACCTCGTCCGGTACTACCTGTCCGACGGATATCACCGCTTGCGTGTGGCGCTCGTGGAGTCGCCCCGTGCTTAGAGACGTCCAGGGTGGCTGTGCCGGCCGCCCGGAAATCGTGGCCCCTCGACCGGGCGAAGGCTCTTCGCTGGACACCGGCCGGAAGTGCGGACTAACATCGGCCTGCTCGATGAGTCTCGCGAGGTGGTGCGACAGGTGACCGGCACGGAACGGACCCCATGAATCAGAAGTTCTCAGCTTCTATCAACCAGAAGGACGACGTCACGTTCGTCAAGCTGTCCGGCGTCATCGACGAGGACAACGAGCTCGGCGAGCTGGTCGAACAGATCCCGGGCGGGACGACCGTCGTCATCGGTCTCGGCGAGATCGACCGCATCAACTCGTGCGGCGTTCGCGACTGGGTGAACTGGCTGACGCGCCTCGAGAAGAACGGCGCCAAGGTCGTGATGGTCGAGTGCTCTCCGGCCATCGTCGCGCAGATCAACCTCGTCAACAACTTCACGGGCGCCGGGGTCGTCAAGTCGTTCTACGCCCCGTACTTCTGTCCGCAGTGCGATCTCGAGAAGGTCCTGCTCGTCGAGACCGTCGAGATGCACGGGCAGAACCCGCCGAAGGCGCCGCTGTGCCGGTGCGACGAGTGCGACGGCGTCATGGACTTCGACGACATGGAGGAGTCGTACTTCGCCTTCGTGAACTCGGCCAAGAAGGTGCCGTCGGACCCGAAGCTCCACTCGCTCATCGTCGAGTTCACGAACCCGGGCGGTCAGGACGGCGAGCGCAAGATCCGATCGCGCGTCGGCTCTGCGACGGGAGGGCCACCGACGACCGGCGTCTCCACGCAGGCGTCGCTGCCGAGCGTGCCCTCGCTCCCGAGCGGTCGCACCTCGAGCTCGAACCCCGGCGCCGCGTTCGGCGGCGGCTCGACCCGCACCGGCTTCACGGGCGGCGGGACCAAATCTGGCCAGGGGACCGGCGCGCTGCCCGTCGCGGTGGTCAACGATCCCAACCGACCCTCCGGCGGGCAGGCGCAGAAGTCGATGGCGGTCTACGTCATCGTCGGCCTGCTGGTCGTCGCGATCGGCCTGCTCGTCTACGCCGTCTTCGGCACCTCCTCCTCGTCGAAGGCCTCCTCGATCGATCGCGCCACGCAAGTCTCACGACTGGCCTAGATCGGCGGCCTCGGAAGGCCGCCGCAGCCCCCTCCCTGCGTCTTCGCTCGCTCTGCTCGCTACGCCCTTGCGGCTCGCTGCGCTCGCCTCGGACGGAGCCTGAATCGCTCCAGTGATTCGGATGGCCGTTGGTCATCCGGTCCAAGCCTGAAGCCTGAAGCCTGAAGCCTGAAGTCTCTTCAGAGCATCAGGCCCTTCTTGTAGGCGAGGAGCTCCTTCTGCGCGCGCAGCAGGGACTGGTTCGTCTCGAGGAGCTCGCGGGTGCGCGTTCGGATCTGCGCGGCCAGGCGCTCGCGCTCGCGGGCCTCGCTCTCGAGCATCTCCTGGTACTTGACCTGCACCATCGCCTCGTCGGTCACGTTGCGCTGGATCTCGAGCGCCCCGACCGGGTTGCCGGCGTCGTCGAGGATCGGGATGGCGGACAGGATGAACCGGACGGGCTGCTCGGCCGTGGCGATGCGGCCGTTGATCTCGTCGAGGCGGACGTGGCGCTTGTCGCGCCAGCACTGCTCGGCGATGCAGCGCTCCTTGCAGATCTCGAGCTCGAGCACCTCGTAGCACTTCTTGCCCTTGAGCCCGCGCGCGACCTGGCGCGGCAGCATCGAGAAGAAGGCGCGGTTGAACTCCACGATGTTCCGCTGCGCGTCCACGACGAAGTAGCTGTCCATGAACACGTCGGCGAGCGGCTTGAAGCGCTCGAGGAAGGCGGAAAGGGCGTCCATCGACGGGGAGCTTACCTCCGCGGAAGGCCGGCGGCCAAGCCGGGATGACCGGTCCGTGCCCAGGGAAGTCAGGTTGACCCCGCGCGCGCTCGATCCTTACAATGAGGCGATCCGGAGAGGCTTGCAGAGCCTCCGGAGGGACCCGGATGGGTCCCGGAGCGGACGGCCGAAGGGCCGGCCGAGGACGCAGGAGCCGCCCCAGGGGAGCCATGGAGAGACGACGCGGGCCCTCGATCAGCATGAAGATGATTCTGGCGTCGACGCTGGTGACGGTGATCGTCGTCGGCTTCTTCGGCGTAGCGAACATCATCAGCCTGGGGGCGGTGTTCGACGACACGGCCAAGCAGCTCCAGGACCAGACCGAGAAGGGCCTGACCGATTCCGGCAAGCTCGTCGCCTCGACGCTCGAGAGCTCGGTGTCCCGCGCCGTGCGCGACAACGAGTTCACCTCGCTGCAGGAGGTCGTGCCTCGCATCGCGAAGTCGTCGAACAAGGTGTCGTTCGTGTTCGTGGCCGACCCGGAGGGGACGGTCTACGCGCACTCCGACACCGCCAAGAACCAGCAGAAGCTCACCGACGCGGCCTGGCAGGCGGTCAAGGGTCAGTCGAACGAGGTGGTCAAGGATCGCCTCAAGATGGGCGGCGAGGACGTGCTGCTCGTCGGCCGGCCGATCTCGCAGGATTCGAAGGTCGTCGGCTACATCGGCGTCGGCTACTCGCTCAAGTTCCTCGACGAGGAGCTCGCGAACAACAAGAAGAAGAAGGAGGCCCAGTACAACGGCGCGATCACGCGCACGATCCTCATCGGCCTCCTGTTCGTGCTCGTCGGCACGCTGGTCGCGGTGCTCCAGGGCCTCCGCATCGCCAAGCCCATCAAGCTGCTCGCGCAGCGCGCCGATCAGATCGCGCGCGGCGACCTCGACACGCGCGTCGAGGTGATGTCCTCCGACGAGATTGGTCTGCTCGGCGAGAACTTCAACTACATGGCCGACCGGCTCGTCGTGCTGCTCCGGGAGACCGCCGAGAAGGCCACCATCGAGAAGGAGCTCGAGGTCGCCCGGCAGATCCAGGACACGCTCGTGCCGTCCTCGGACACGATCGATCGCGGCTTCGTCAAGCTCGCGGGCTACTTCCAGCCGGCCACGCAGTGCGGCGGTGACTGGTGGACCTTCCACGAGCTCGCCGACGGCAAGCTCCTCGTCATCATCGCGGACGTGACCGGCCACGGCGTGCCGAGCGCCATGATCACCGCGGCGGCCAAGGCGTCCTGCGACACCGTGCGCGCGATGACGAACGACACGCTGACGGTGACGTACCTGCTCGAGATCCTGAACCGCGCGATCTACGAGAGCGCCAAGCGCAAGTTCGTGATGACGTGCTTCGCGTCGATCATCGACCCGAAGGCGCGGACGATCACGTACGCGAACGCGGGCCACAACTTCCCGTACCTGTATCGCGAGGTCGACCAGAAGGGCGAGTTCGGCATCCTCATGACGCGCGGCAATCGCCTCGGCGACATGGTGGAGTCGAAGTACCAGGCCAAGCAGATGGACCTCCAGAAGGGCGACGTCCTCGTCTGGTACACGGACGGCATCGTCGAGTGCGAGAACGACAAGGGCGAGGAGTACGGGGAGAAGCGCTTCCGCTCGGCCATCCGCAAGGCGTCCACGCTGGACCCGGCGGAGATGCGCGAGAGCGTGGTGCAGTCGGCGAACACCTTCTTCGGGGAGGTGCCGCGCAAGGACGACATCACGATGGTGCTCGCGCGGATCTTCGAGTGATCAGGGCTCGACCGGCGGCGGCGAGCCATTCGATGAGGTGGGCATGACGCGACGAGGGTGGCTTTCGACTGGGGCCTTGGCGCTCGCGCTTTCGGCCTGGGTGGGGCGCGCGGAGGCGCAGCGCGGCGGGGGTGGCGGCGCGCAGCAGCAGACCGAGGCCTGCAAGGCCGCGCTCGACACGAAGGAGTTCGGCAAGGCCGAGGCGGCCTGCCGCGAGGCGCTCGCGGCCGACCCGAACATGTACGACGCGCGGCGCCTGCTCATCACGCTGCTCATCGCGCAGGGCAAGGTCGCCGAGGCGCACACCGAGGCCAAGGCCTCGACCGAGCAGGGCAAGAACAACGCCGACCTCGCCGTCATGCAGGGCGTCGCGATCTACGAGGCCGCCGACAAGAAGATCGGCGGGGCCACGTGGGCCGACGCGCTGCCGCTCCTCGAGCGGACGCCGCAGGGGAGCCCCGCGCAGGCGTGGCTGGGCTATCGGTACCTGTGCAAGTACTACGTGCACGAGCAGTCCTATTCGGCGAAGTCGGCCCAGGCCTGCGTCGAGTTCAGGAAGAGCCGGCCCGACGAGTACAAGGTCCTCGACGGTGAGTCGCTGCAGAGCCAGGGCTACGCGTACCTCGTGCTCAAGGACTACCCGTCCATGCTCAAGGCCTGCGACGACCTCGCGCGCATGGGTGGCAACGAGAAGGAAAAGAGCATCGGCAACATCTGCGCGGGGCAGGCGATGGCGCTCAAGGGTGACTGCCGCGGGGCGATTCCGCGCCTCGAGCCGCTCGTGAAGCTCAAGTCGCCGCAGGTGCTCAAGGCGCTGGCGGGCTGCTACCTCGACATCTCGCCGCCGCGCGCGGGGGACGCGCAGCGCATCGCGGAGCAGTACAAGGTCATCAAGCCCAAGGACCCGAAGGCGTACCTGCTGCTCGCGGACGTCTACGCGCGCCAGAAGAAGCACCTCGACGCGCTGCGCGAGCTGTCGCAGGCCAAGCAGCTCGCACCGGAGTCGCTCGAGGTGCGCCTGCTGCGCGCCGAGGTGCTCATGGCGTCGAAGAAGCTCGTCGATGCCGCCTCCGAGCTCGAAGAGGCGCGCCGGATGGCGCCCGACGACGTGGCGGTGCCGACGCGCCTCGCGCAGCTCTACGTGCTCCAGAAGCAGCCCAAGAAGGCCGTGGCGCTCCTCGAGCCGCTCGTGTCGGTGGTGGACAAGAAGAACGCGGAGAAGCCGGAGGAGCGCGCCAAGGTGCGCGCGATGCTCGGCTTCGCGTACATCGGCGCAGGGCGCGGGCTCGAGGGCGTGGGTGTCCTCGAGGAAGCGACCAAGCTCGACGCGAAGAACGCCGAGCTCAAGCAGGGCCTGCTCAACCAGCTCCTGTTCCTCGGCGTGGAGGCGGGCCAGAAGGGCAAGCTCGAGGACGCGGAGAAGTTCCTCGTGCGCGCGCGGCAGATCGACGGCAAGTCGGTGACCGCGAACCGCAACCTCGGCGTCCTCTACCTGCTCCGCAAGAAGGCGGAGAAGGCGCTCGAGCCGCTGCAGGCGTGGCAGCAGGCGACGGGACAGCGCGATCGCGACTCGAACCTGCTGCTCGCGCGCGCGTACCTCATGATGGGCAAGACGAACGACGCGATCGCCGCGCTGACCACGGCGCGGGACGCGGTGCTTCGCGCCTCGAAGACCCCCGGACCGGCGCTGGCGGAGATCCTCGTCGAGCTCGGACCGCTGCAGCTCGCGGGCGGCCAGATCGAGGAGTCGGTCAAGACGCTCGAGCAGGCGCGACTCGCCGCCGAGGGCGACGACAAGCTGCGCATCGCGGCGAGCCGGAACCTCTCCATCGCGTTCCTCGCCCGCAGCAAGATGGCGAACCGGACGCCCGAGCAGATCGCTGGCGATCTCGAGGAGGTCGTCAAGATGGATGCCCTCGCGAGCAACGAGAAGGCGGGCGTGACCTGCGGCCTCGCGCTCGCGCACCTCGACCTCGGCAAGGCGCAGAGCGCGCTCGAGGAGCTCGAGGCGGCGCGCAAGGGCGGTGGCTGCAAGTTCAAGCCGCCGTACGACAAGCTCGGCGCCGAGTTCTGGGAGGCGTACGCGCTCTATCGCGAGGGCCGGACGTCGGGCCTCGAGAAGGCGATCGAGACGTTCAAGAAGCTCGGCGGCAAGGCGAGCGGCAAGGTCGGCCAGAACATGAAGGAGGTGCTGCAGGCCGCGTACATCCGCCTGGCGGTCGAGCAGTACGACCGCGGCGAGACGCGCAAGGCCGATGCGAGCCTCAAGGCGGCCGGCAAGGTCGGCGCCAAGGACGAGGGGCGCCAGCGCGAGCTCAAGCACAACCTCGCGGTCATCGAGCTCGCGGGCGGCGACGTCTCGGGCGCCAAGGGCGTGCTCGAGAAGATGGGCAACAACCCGCGCGAGGCGTCGGTGAACCTCGGGCTCATCCTCGAGCGGCAGGGCAACACCAAGGGCGCGCTCGACCTCTGGCGGCGGTCCGGCTCGCGCCTCGCCAAGGTTCGCGGGTGGATCGACGTGACCGAGCGGTTCCTCGGAACCGGCGGCGGGACCGCTGGAGGTGCGCCATGATGGCTCGTTCGATGTTGCGCGGGCTCCTCGCGGCGGCCCTCGCGCTCGTGCCGGCGGGTGCGGCTGCGCAGCCCGCCACGCCGCCTGCCGCGGGCGGGCAGAAGCTCGTCATCGCGATCTACGCGCCGACGGCGCCGTTCGACAGCGGCGACGCGCGCTACCAGTACGTGCAGCGGCTCGCGCAGCACATCGGCTCGGTGGCCGGCGTGCCGGCCGAGGGCAAGGCCTACAACCGCCTCGGCGACTTCGAGGCGGCGCTCAAGAAGGGCGACATCCACTTCGCGATCGTCGATGCGCTGCTCGTCGCAGAGCAGAGCTTCCCGCGCGTGATCGCGCAGGCGACCTCGGGCGGCAAGACGGCCCTGCCGTGGGCGCTCTTCGCGAGCCCGGCGAGCGGCGCCAAGCGCGCCGCGGACCTGTCGGGCAAGCGCCTCGCGTACGTGTCGGCGGGTCGCAAGGACCTCGCGTTCGTGGAGCATGCCCTGCTCGACAGCGTGGTCAACGTCGGCAAGTTCTTCGCGGGCAAGCCGCAGTCCGCGCCGGACGTCCCGAGCGCGGTCCAGACGGTGTCCCTCGGCAAGGCCGACGCGGTCTGCGTGCCGGTCGCCAAGGCCAAGGGCCTGAACAAGGTCTTCGACGCCGGCTCGGTGCCCCTTCCGGCCTTCGTCCTGGCCAAGGCGGGGGTGGCCGAGGCTACGGTCTCCACGGTGTCCCGAGCGGTGCTATCCTACGGAGCAGGAGGGGCACTCGACGGGTGGAAGGCAGCCGGGGCGGATGCGTACCGGTCGCTCGCAGGTCAGATGTCCCCGAAGGTGAAGAAGCCCGTGATGGCGGATCCTGATCCGGTGAAGATCTCCAGCTCGGAGGCCTTGGTGCTCGACGCGCCGGCGCCTGCCCAGCTCGACATTGCGCGCTACTTCCTCCAGCCGAAGATCGAGGGACCATGAGCGCGACCAGGGAGGGGACGGGGAACGAGGCTCAGACGGGCGCGCTCACCTGGCGTATCAAGGAGCGCGCGGGCTTCACCACCGTGGAGTTCGTCGGGGACATCGACGAGAACGCGGACTTCGCGGAGCTCAAGCGGCGCCTCAAGGGCAGCGTGGTGTTCAACCTCGCGGAGGTGCGCCGCATCAACTCGTGCGGCGTCCGCGAGTGGGTCAACTTCGTGCGGGACCTGCCGGGCGTGAGCGACCTCGTGTTCACGAACTGCTCGCCGGCGATCGTCACGCAGCTCAACATGATCTACAACTTCCGCGGACCCGCGAAGATCCGCTCGTTCTACGCGCCGTATGTGTGCGACGTCTGCAACAAGGAGGAGGAGAAGCTCCTCGAGGTGCAGACCCACTTCCCGGATCGCGACATCTCGCACGTGCCGGAGTTCCGGTGCGGAAAGCCCGACTGCGCGCTCGAGTTCGACGACATCCCCGAGCGCTACCTGGCCTTCCTCCTCGAAACGTAGCTCTCTCGTGAGTAAGGAAGCGCCGCCCGGCAGGGCCGAGGTGCCGGAGCACGTCCGGCGCCTGCTCGAGGGCAGCGTGGACGCGGCCGTGGCGCTCGATCGCGAGCGCAGGATCCTCTACTACAACCAGGCCTACGAGCACTACGCGGGGCTGCGGCCGCGGGACCAGCGGCGCATCGTGGCCTCCGGGCGGGCGTGCCACGCGTGCTTCCCCATCGAGGTGTGCCAGACCGCGTGCCTCGTGGAGCGGGCGATGGCGACCGGGCGCGCGGTGCGCATGGACGAGATCCGCGCGCGTCGCTCGGATGGCGAGGCGCTCGTGCTCATCGTGACGGCGACGCCGATCACCGAGGACGTCTTCGTCGAGACCTACCGCGACGTCACCGCGGACGCGCGCATCCAGACCAAGTACAAGGTCCTGCTCGATCGCGAGCGCGGCGCCAAGGAGCGGCTCGAGGAGACGGTCACGGACCGCACCGAGGCGCTGCGGCGGGCCAACGCCGAGCTCAAGCGCGCGCAGGCGCAGCTCATCCACACGGAGAAGATGTCGTCGCTCGGCCGCCTCGTCGCGGGCGTCGCGCACGAGCTGAACAACCCCATCAACTTCGTCTACGGCAACGTGGAGTTCCTGGCGCAGTACCTCGAGCAGCTCTTCGGGCTCGTGGACCTCTACGATCGGCTGGGCGGCGAGCTGCCCGAGGGCGCGCGCAAGGAGATCGCGGAGCACAAGGACCGCATGGACTACGACTTCGTGCGCGGAGACGCCGTCAAGCTCCTGCGCTCGATCCGCACGGGGGCGGAGCGCACGGCGTCGATCGTCCGCGACCTCAAGGTCTTCTCGCGCGCGTCTCCCGTGAACTCGGAGATGCAGGAGACCGACCTCGTCGCGGGGCTCGAGGCGACCGTGCACCTCGCGTCGCCGCTCTTCCGTGACCGCATCGTGCTGCACCGCGAATACGCCGCAGGGCTGCCGCGCGTCGTGTGCCACGCGGGGCAGATCAACCAGGTGGTGATGAACCTCCTCGACAACGCTGCGCAGGCGATCGCGGGTCAGGGCGACATCTGGCTCGGAGTCGCGCTCATCGAGGAGGGGCGCAAGGTGCGCATCGAGGTCACGGACAGCGGGCCGGGCATCCCCGAGGACATCCTCGGCCAGGTCTTCGATCCCTTCTTCACGACCAAGGAGGTCGGCGAGGGGACGGGGCTCGGCCTCGCGATCTCCGAGAGCATCGCGCGGGCCCACGGTGGATCGATCGTGGTCGACAATGCGCGCGCGCAGGGCCGCGGGGCGCGGTTCCGGGTGGACCTGCCGCTCGTGCCGGTGCCCGCCCGCAAGAGCAAGCCGCCTCATTGACGATCGGCCGTCGCAGACGACGGCCGCAGGAGGGGCAGGACGTCTTCGCTCGCGACGCGAGGGACGCCCTTGCGGCTCGCTGCGCTCGCCTCCTCGGCGAGGCCGTCGCCGCGTTCGCCTCGAGACCCGGAACCGTTCCGGCCGAGGCCTGAAGCCTGAAGCCTGAAGCCCGCAGCCTAGAGCACCGATCATGTTGAACCGTGTGCTGCAACGCGGACTTGCGAGCTGTCATGCGAAGAGGCTTCAGGCTCCAGGCTTCAGGCTTCGGGTCTCTGACCCGGATCCGGAGCCTGAAGCCCGAGGCCTGAAGCCCG
>CAZQJC010000202.1:0-17891 GCA_964593795.1 uncultured Myxococcales bacterium
CGCCAGCGCCGCGGCGAGAGAGGCGGCGAGCTCGGGGGCCCGGGGGGACGTGCCGGGAGGGAGGTGGTCGGTCATGGCCGCAGGCTCCCACGCCTGCGGGCCGCGGGCTACGGGCCTCGAGCCTCCCCGAGGCCCGTGCCGCCGCGCGCGAAGAACGACGCGAAGAAGCCCTCGGTCAGCTTCTGCAAGCCGAGCGTGGGCGCCTCGAGCCAGAACCAGCGCTCCGGGCACGAGCGGAGCTGCCACGAGAGCGGCACGCCGTCCTCCATCACGTCGAGCGCGCGCCCCGGGCACGGCTCGGGCGGCAGCGGCCGCTCGGCGAGCTTCTTCGCGCCGCGCTCGCCGAGGAAGGTCCGGGTGAGCTCGTCGAGCTCGGCCGCCGGGTCCACGGCCGCCGAGCGCCGGACCGCGGGGAACGTGACGGAATAGCGCCCGAGGACCCCGTCGGCGGTGACGACCTCGCGCTCGCCGCGCAAGCGAAGGTGCGCCGGCTCGCTCGGGAACGTGGTGGTGAAGCGTCCCTCGGGATCGATGTAGACCCTCGGCGCGTTCGACGCCGACAGCGCGAGCATGAACGCCGCGGTGATCGCGACGAGGAGCCCCGCGAGCCAGGCTGCCGCCAGCGCCCACGACGCCCCCGCGCTCGGCCGCCGCTGCCGCGCTCGCTCGAACAGCGCCTCGACGCGCGCGGCGCGTACCGCCGTCGCGATGGGCTTGCCGGGCACCTCGGCCGCCTGCGCCAGCGCGCCGAGCGCCTCGTCGTCGAGCTCACGCACGTCGGCCGGCCAGCTCTGCGACGCGTCGCGCAGGCCCGTCGCCGCGCGGAGCAGGCGCATGCGCACCGGGATCGAGACCAGCGTCAGCCACGCGAGGAGCCCGAGGACCGGCGAGCGATCGGAGAAGGCCAGCGTGCCGAGCCCGGCGGCGGCGATGGCCTGGAAGACGAGCTCGAGCAGGTAGTGGCGCGAGTACAGGATGAGCGAGAAGAGCTGCCCGCCGTCGAGGGGCAGGAGCGGCAGGAGGTTGAACGCGTTGATGCCGACGAGCTGCCACGCGACCGTGCGCAGGAGCGCGGCGTCCGGCGGCGCGCTGGCCGCCAGCACGAGACCGAGGACGAGCCCCGGCACGGGCCCCGCGAGGCTGACGACGCCCTCCTGCCACGGCTCCGCGTGGCGCTTCTTGCCCATCGCCGCAGCGCCGAAGAGCGGCAGGAAGAAGATGCGCAGGTCGCGGTAGCCGAACGCGTGCATCGCCGCGAAGTGGCCGAGCTCGTGCAGGAGCAGGACGCCGACGAGCGCGGCCATGCTGGCGGGCGAGCGATCTCCGGCGAGCGCGACGAAGAGCGCGAGCGAGACGGCGAAGAGCAGGCCCTTGGACGCCAGTGCCATCGGGCGCGCGCGCTCGGCCAGCGCGGCGCGGAGCGCGCGGAGGTCGATCCAGACGCTCGAGGCGCCGGCGCCGTGGCCTGGTTCCATCGGGCCGACCCTACACCTTCTTGGCGATCGCGCGCTGCGCTTCGAGGCGCGCCCAGAGCGCGGGCTCCACGCCGCTCCGGCTCGGCTCGTAGAAGCGCACGCCCGCGAGCTCGTCCGGCAGGTAGTCCTCGGGCACGTAGTGCCCCTCGAACTCGTGGGGATAGCGGTAGCCCTCGCCGTGCCCCTCGGCCTTCATGAGCGGCGTGGGCGCGTTGCGCAATTTCTTCGGGACCGGCATCGCCCCGCGCTCGCGGATACACTTTCGCGCAGCCGCATACGTCACGAGCGCGGTGTTGGACTTCGGCGCAAGCGCCAGATAGAGCGCGGCCTGCGTCATCGGCAGGACCGCCTCGGGCAGGCCGACGAAGCGCACGGCGTCGAGCGCAGCCGTCGCCACGCCGAGCGCGTGCGGGTCCGCGAGGCCCACGTCCTCGGCCGCGAAGATCACCAGCCGCCGCATGACGAAGAGCGGATCCTCGCCCGCCTCGACCATGCGCGCCATCCAGTACACGGCCGCGTCGGGGTCGCTGCCGCGCAGGCTCTTGATGAGCGCCGAGACGACGCCGTAGTGCTCGTCGCCCGCCTTGTCGTACATGAGCGTGCGCTTCTGCGCCGCCTCCTCGACGGCCGCGTCGTCGATCACCACGCGCCCCGCCTCGCGCCTGGCGATCGTCACGGCCACCTCGAGCGTGGCGAGCGCCCGCCGCGCGTCGCCGTCGGACAGCGTCGCGATGCGATCGAGCACCGCCGCCGGCGCGTCGATCGGCAGCTTGCCGAGGCCGCGGTCCTGGTCGGCGAGCGCGCGCTCGAGCACCGCGCGCAGCTCCGCCGGCGTCAGCGACTCGAGCCGCACCACGCGCGCCCGCGACAGGAGCGGCGCCACCACCTGGAACGACGGGTTCTCGGTCGTCGCGCCGACGAAGACGACCGTGCCCGCCTCGACGTGCGGCAGGAGCGCGTCCTGCTGCGCCTTGTTGAAGCGGTGGATCTCGTCGACGAAGAGGAGCGTGCGCTCTCCGCGCTCGTGCAAGAGGCGCCGCGCCTCCTCGATCGCCTCGCGCAGCTCCTTGACGCCCGAGCTGACGGCCGAGAGGGTCACGAGCCTCGCGCCCGCCTTGCGCGCGAGCAACCCCGCGAGCGTGGTCTTTCCGGTCCCCGGGGGCCCCCACAGGATGAGCGACGGCAGCTCCCCCGCGGCGAGGGCGCGCCCGAGCAGCCGATCGGGCGCGACCAGGTGTACCTGCCCCACGTACTCCTCGAGCGTGTCCGGACGCATGCGCTCCGCCAGCGGCTGCCCGACCCGATCCCGCCTGGCCCGGTGCTCGAAGAGGTCCATCGCTACTTCGAGCAGGCGCCGTCGCTCGTGCCCTTGCCCTTCCAGCAAGCGGTGGCGAGCGTATCGACCTTCTTGTTGGCGCCGAAGCCGCTCTGCGACGTGACCGTCAGCGTGCACTGGTCGGGCTTCTTGTCGAGCGCGTTCTTGATCCCGAACATCAGCGAGTTGAGCTTGGTCGACTGCCCGGGCTTCATCTCCTTGAGCTTGGTGCTGCCGATGACCATGCTCTCGTCCACGACCTCCTCGGAGCCGACCTTGCACTCGGCCTTGAGGCGGTACATCGCCTTGTCGTCGAGGCCCTCGCCGACCTTCCCCTGGAACTGCACGTCTACGTAGTGCTTGCCCTTCGCCTCGCCGATTCGCCACTTCTTGACCGTCACCTTCCAGCCCTTGACCTCGAGCGGTCCGGCGAGCGCCGCGCCGGCGCCGAGAAGGGTCATGCAGAGGCCGAGCGTGATCGTGAGCTTCGTCTTCATCGGTTCATCCCCCTTGGTGGAGGCGACATGTTACGTGCCCGCCCGTCCCCCCGCCACCGCCAGGAAGAGGACCCCCGGGCGCCCTGCTACGATCCCCGCCGGTGCACCCGGCTCCTGCGCTTCCGGCGCGCTTCCGTGCCCTGCGTCGCCTCGGCGCGGGCGCGATGGGCGTCGTGTGGGAGGTCTGGGACGCCGCGCGCGAGGAGCGCGTCGCGCTCAAGGCCCTGCGGCACGCCGACGCCGACACGCTGTATCGCCTCAAGCGCGAGTTCCGCTCGCTCGCCGAGCTCTCGCACCCCAACCTCGTCGCCCTCCACGAGCTCTTCACGGACGGCGGCGAGTGCTTCTTCACGATGGAGCTCGTGGACGGCACGGACTTCCTCTCGTGGGTGCGCAACGCCCCGCAGAGCGGCCTCGCGCTCTCCGACACCATCGACGCGAGCGCCGTGCCGCCCACCGGCATCACCGAGGCCGCGGCCGCGCAGCCGTGCGACGAGCTGCGCCTGCGCGCCGCGCTGCCACAGCTCGCGCTCGGCCTCGACGCGCTGCACGCCGCGCGCAAGGTGCACCGCGACGTCAAGCCGTCGAACATCCTCGTCTCGCCCGACGCGCGCCTCGTGCTGGTCGACTTCGGCCTCGCGGTGGCGCAGGGCGCCGATCCCGACGCGCCCGCGGGGCAGGTCGCCGGCACCGCCGCCTACATGGCGCCCGAGCAGTGCCGGGGCGACGCCTCGCTCGGCCCGGCCGCCGACTGGTACGCCGTCGGCAGCCTCCTCTACGAGGCGCTGACGGGCCGCTTCCCGTACTCGGGCCCCACGCTGCAGGTGCTGGTCGACAAGCAGCGCTTCTCGCCGCCGCCACCGCGGGCGCTCGCGCCCGGCGTGCCCCGCGATCTCGACGAGCTCGCGACCGCGCTGCTCGCGCGCGAGCCCGGCGAGCGCCCCGACGGCCCCGCCGTCCTGCGCCGCCTCGGCATCGCCGCGCCCGACGCCGCGCAGACGCGCACGCAGAGCACGCTCGGGCAGCGCGCCTTCGTCGGCCGCGCCCGCGAGCTCGGCACCCTCGCGGAGCTGGCGCGCCCTGCCCTCGCCGCTTCCGCGCGCAGCCCGCGCGTCGCGCTCGTCGTCGGCCAGAGCGGCTTCGGCAAGAGCGCGCTCGTCCACCACTTCCTCGAGGGCGCGCGCGCCGCCGACCCGCAGCTCGTCCTCCTCGAGGGGCGCTGCTACGAGCGCGAGACCGTCGCCTTCAAGGCGATGGACAGCCTCGTCGATCATCTCTCGCAGGTGTGGCGCGCGCTGCCCGCCGACGAGGCCGCCGCGATCCTCCCGCCGGACGGCGCGCTCCTGCCGCGGCTCTTCCCCGTGCTCGGCCGCGTCGCGGCGGTCGCCGAGGCGCCCGCCATCCCCGAGGCGCTCGATCCCCAGGTCGCCCGCACGCGCGCGCTGGCCGCCCTGCGCGAGGCCCTCGGCCGCCTCGGTGCGCGCCGCCCGCTCGCGCTCTTCCTCGACGATCTGCAGTGGGTCGACGCGAACACGCTGACGCTCCTCGCGGACCTCATGCGACCACCCGATCCGCCGCCGCTCCTCCTCATCCTCGGCGCGCGCCCCGAGGCCGCGGCCACGCTCGAGCCCCTCGTCGCGCAGATGGGCGCCCGCTCCGCGCGCCTCGACCTCGCAGAGCTCGACCAGGCGACCGCCGTGGAGCTCGCGCGGACACTGCTCGGCCCCGAGGCCGAGGACCTCGCCCCGCGCGTCGCCCACGAGGCCGCGAGCTCGCCCTTCTTCATCGGCGAGCTCGTGCAGTGGGTGCTCTCCGCGCGCGACCGCGCCGCCGCGCTGTCCGACCTGCGGCTCGACCGCGTCATCGGCGAGCGCGTCGCGCGCCTGCCCGAGGCCGCCCGGCGCCTCGTCGAGCTGGTGTCGCTCGCCGGCGAGCCGATCACGCGCCGCACCGCCGCCATCGCCGCGCGCCTCGGCCCGAGCGAGCTCGCCGAGGAGGTGGGCATCCTGCGCACGCTGGGCTTCCTGCGCGCGCCCGGCGGCCGCGCCGAGGATCGCATCGAGCCCTTCCACGATCGCGTCCGCACCGCCGTCGTCGAGGCCCTGCCCGCCGAGCGCGGCAGGGCCCACCACCGCGCGCTCGCGCTCGCGCACGAGCACTGGGGCGAGGCCACCGCCGAGCGCTCCGCGCGCCACTGGGCCGCCGCCGGCGAGCCCGCGCGCGCCGCCACCTTCGCGCGCCGCGCCGCCGAGGAGGCCCTCGGCACGCTCGACTTCGATCGCGCCGCCGACCTCTATCGCCTCGCCCTCGACCTCGCGCGCCACGAGCCCGCCGACGAGCGCGCGCTCCGCGTGGCCCTCGGCGAGGCCCTCGCGTCCGCCGGCCGCGCCGCCGAGGCCGCCCGCGAGCTCTTCGCGGCCACCGAGGGCGCCGAGCCCGCGGCGGCCCTCGAGCTCCGCCGCCGCTCCGTCGAGGAGCTTTTGCGCGGCGGCTACCTCGAGGAGGGCCTCGCCGCCATCCGCGCCGTCCTCGGCGAGATCGGCCTCCGGCTCGCGCGCACGCCGCTCCGGGCCCTCGCGTCGCTGCTCTGGCGCCGCGCGTTCCTGCGCCTGCGCGGCCTGCGCTGGCGCGAGCGCGCGCCGAGCGAGATCCCGCAGCGCGTCCTCACCGAGGTCGACATCTGCTGGTCCGTCGCCGCGGGCCTCGCCATCGTCGACAGCATCGGCGGCGCCGACTACCAGACGCGCCACCTCCTCGCCGCGCTGCGAGCGGGCGAGCCGCGCCGCGTGGTGCGCGCGCTCGTCACCGAGTCCGGCTACCTCGCCGCGATGGGCGCCTCCCGCCGCGCCAAGGCCATCGCAGCCCTCGGCCACGACCTCGCGGTCCGGCTCGGCGATCCCTACGTGCTGGGGCTCTCGGCCCTCGAGCGCGCCTTCATCGCGTCCCACTCCGACAACGACTGGCGCACCTCGCTCGAGCTCTTCCGCGAGTGCGAGCGGCTCATGCAGGGCCGCTCCGGCGGCGGCTGGGAGATCGACACCGCGCAGCTCTACGCGTGCTTCGATCGCCTCTACCTCGGCCAGCTCGGCGAGCTCGCGCGCCTCGTGCCCGCCTACCTGCGCGAGGCCGAGCGCCGCGGCGATCGCTACATGTCCACCAACCTCCGTGCGCGCCTCAACATCGTCTGGCTGCTGCGCGACCGACCCGACCTCGCCGAGGCCGACCTCGACGACGCGATGGGCGCGTGGCTGCCCATGAGCCGTGCCTTCCTCGTGCAGCACTTCTGGTCGAGCTTCTGCCGGGCGGAGCTCCAGCTCTACCGCGGCGACGGCGACCGCGCCGCCGCCGTCGTCACCGACGCCCTGCCCGGCATGCGCCGCGCGTTCCTGCTCAGCATCCCGATGGTGCGCACCGAGGTGCTCCACCTGCGGGGCCGCATCGCGCTCGCGCGGGGCGATCACGCCGAGGCGCGCGGATTCGCGAGGAAGCTGCGCAAGGTCCCCCTCCCCGTGTGCGGTACCCTCGCGGACCTCCTCGACGCCGGCGCCCTCGCGAAGAGCGCCCCTGCCGCCGCCGCCGCGCTCCTCGACCGCGCCGTCGCCGACCTCGCGCGCACCGAGACCGGCCTCTACCTCGAGCCCGCGCGCCGCGCCCTTGCCGCGCTGCAGGGCGACGCCGCCGCCGTCGCCGCGGCCGACATCGCCCTCGCCGCCGAGGGCGCCGGCGCCCCCGACCGCCTCGCGAGGATGCTCGTCCCCTGAGGCTCCGCCCGATTAAGATCGCCTCGTCATCCGTGCGCCTCGCCGTCCTCGTCCTCCTGCTCCTGTCCACCCCCGTGCGCGCCGAGCCACCCTACGTGCCGACGCTCCCGCCGCCCGAGGGTCCCACGCTCACCGACGTGCGAGACGGCGCCTCCCTCGGCGCCTACCTCGGCGGCGCGCTCGCGGGCTTCGCCGCGCACGAGAGCGGACACCTCGTCGCGAACCTCGCCTACGACAACGCCCCCGGGGTCGAGGGCCTGACCGCGTTCGGCTTCCTGCCGTTCTTCGCGATCACGCCGCGCATCACCTGCTACGGCGACACCTGCATCGACAACGACGGCAAGGTCTTCGGCGGCGGTCGCCGCGGCAAGTACGTCATCGTCAGCGCCGGCTACAACGTGCAGCACCTGAGCTCGGAGCTCTTCCTCTCGCTCGAGCCCGACCTGCGCCACGTCCGCGCCCCCTTCCGCAAGGGCTGGATCATGTTCAACGTCCTCCTGAGCGCGGGCTACGCGCTCGCGACGTGGACGCGCACCGAGGACGACCACGGCGACGCCGGCAACTCGGCGCGCCTCTCCGGCATCCAGCGCGACCTCTTCGGCCTGCTCCTCTTCGCCCCCGCGGCCCTCGACCTCTACCGCCTCGCCCGGCCCGGCTCGCGCTGGGCGCCCTGGCTCAGCCGCGGTGCCAAGGCCGGCATGATCGGCGTCGTCTTCAGCTTCTAGTAGCGTGTGGCCGCCTCGGAAGGCGGCCACCGCCGACCCCCTACTGCTTCGTGCCGTGCGCACGTCGTGCCGTCGCGGACCCCTAGCCTGGAGGTCTGCGCAGCGGGCACGACTGCCCCTCCCCCTGATGGGCACAGCCCATCAGGGCCCCCCTCCCTGCGTCTTCGCTCGCTGCGCTCGCTACGGCCTTGCGACGAGGGGACGCTCGCCTCGCGGACAGCTGGGCGACGATCTGCGGACGCAGGAGCGGCCACTCCTCTGAGCGGACTCGAGGTGCCAAGCTCGCCCCTGCGCTCCGGATCGTGGACGTGGACGTGGACGATCCGGAGCGGTGCCCGAAAGGCGTTGACGCCCAACACGGTATCTTGCGGCTCGCTTCGCTCGCCTCGGCGGCCGCCTTCCGAGGCGGCCGATCGCAAGCTAGGTCTCTCTGCAGAGCACGAAGTAGTGGTCGAGCGGGTTCTCTTCCTTGAATGCCGCGCCGATCGAAACGTGCGCGGACACGCGCCGCATGAAGTCCCGCGTGTGGTGGTAGACGAGTCGCTGCGCGCCGCGGCTGTTCGGCACGACGCGCGGCCAACCGGCCGGCACCGGCCCGTCGGGGACCTGAAAGTAATCCACGACGATCGCCCCGCGCCCGGGCCACGGCGGCGGCCCGTCCGCCGTACCATGCGCGACGAAGTAGCCCGGCCCGACTGTCTTTCGCGTCGGGCCCTCGTTGTAGCCGAAGAGGCGGCCGGTCTCGCCGCTCGGGCGCGCGAAGCGCTTCTGGAAGCCCCGCAGCGGCCCGGGCAGCGGCAGCGTGTTGCGCCCGTGGTGCACGACCTCGAGCGTGTCGGGCCAGGCCGCGGGCACGAAGAACGACAGGTCGATCGGCGGAGACTCCGCCGCCGCCTCGTAGAGACGACGCTGCTCGCCACGATCGAGCGCGGACAGCTCACGCCACCGGGCCTCGTGACCGAGCCCGTCCAGGAAGCTCGCGATGCGCCCGATCGGCGCGCCGCCCTCGAGAAGCGCCTGCAGATTCACGCGCGGATGATAGACCGCGCGCGCTCCCCGAGGGGAAGCGCTAGCTGCCGAGGACGCTGGCGAGCGCCGCGGAGCCCGCCTCGGTGATCGCGAAGCCTTCCTCGCTCGTCACCCACAGGCCGATCGCGCGCTCGTCCTTCTCGAAGTTGCGAAACGCCCGCGCCACGTTCGTCCGGGGCACGTCCATCCCGCACTGATCCCGCAGGATCCGTGACAGCTCGGCAGCCGTCAGCGGCTTGGACTCGCCGTCGAACCGGTTGAGCCGCGCCCACTCGAGCGCCCAGAGCAGTCGCGGGACCCACGCCGTGTCGCGGTACTTCTCGTCCCGACCGAGCTTGCGTAGGGTCCTTGCCGGCGCCGCCGCCTGCGGGGCGGCCGATCCGACGGGAGCCACCGCATCCGGGCCCGCCGCACCCGGCAGGCCTGCCCCGGCGAAGCCGCGTCCCCAAGCATCAGGAGGCGTACCGCCGGCCAGCCGCTCGTAGAACCGATTGATGGTCTTGAACGCCCAGGAAGCAACACTTCCGATCATGTGGATCCGTGTATCAGGAGGGTCTGACAGCGGATCCGATCCGTCCGGGAGTCCGGGGTCACGTGGGACATGCGGACGCTCGCCGCATCGTCCCCCGTCTCCCCGCGGCCCGTCAACGCTCGGGTCGCAAGAGGAGCATCACGACCCGCGCGAACAGGCCCTCCGGCACCGCGGCCGGATCCACCAGCCGCTGCAGGGTCAGGCCGTCCGAGAACGCCTCGAGGACGAGCGCAGCCGTCTCGGCCGGCATGGGCAGCGACAGGCCCATCCGCGCCGTCTCGCTGCCGATCGCCTGCGCGAGCAGCTCCCGCGTCTCCCGCTGCTGCGCCGCAAGACGCTTGCGCAGCGCCGGCTGGCGGGACGCCTGCAGCCCGAGCTCCATCTCGAGGAGCGCCCACGTCCGCACCCGCGCGGGGTCGGCCCGCTGCCAGGCGTCGAGCCTGGCCAGGCGCTCCTCGAGCCCGACCTCGCCCTCCATCGCCTGTCCGAGCGCGCCGAGGCCCTCGGCCGACCGACGCTCGAAGATCGCGAAGAGGAGGTCCTCCTTGGACTCGAAGCGCGAGTACACCGCGCCCTTGGTGAGGCCCGCCGCGGCCGCGATCTCGTCGACGCTCGCGGCCTCGTAGCCGCGCGCAGCGATCACCTGCTCCGCCGCAGAGAGCAGCTCCTCGCGGGTCTGCTCGGTCTTCTCGGCGCGCGAGAGGCGCCGCGGCCGCGCCGGGCGCCGTGTCGCCGCGGGCGACGAAGCACGCATCCCGGCCTTGATCGAACCAGCAGCCATCGAGCCTCCGAGCAGATCCCGCAACCGGGCCCCGATCGCCATCGGATTCCGTCGGGTATTCTAATCCCGATGAGTATCACATCCCGCTGTCGTCCGGCAACAGGTCGGCAGGAGCACATGGTACGATTCCTTGGCCAATGTCTTTGCCAGCGAGACCAGGCTCTCCCGAGCGGACCTATCTCATGGTGTTCGACGGCGGCGCCGCGTGGCTCTACCCCATCCGGCCCGAGAGCACGAGCGTCATCGGACGCGGCGAGAGCGCAGACCTCGCGCTGGAACAGGCCTCCATCTCGCGGGCTCACGCGGAGATCCGGGCGCGCGGCGAGGCCATCACCATCACCGACCTCGAGAGCCACAACGGCACGCGGGTCAACGGCGTCCGCCTCGTCGCGCCGCACACGCTCGCCGCAGGCGACGTCATCAACGTCGGCGACGTCACCCTCGTCTTCTACCGCGAGGCCCATCGCCCGGAGCGCGCCGTGGTGGTCGATCTGCAGGGCCTGCGCGAGCGGCTCTCCTCGGAGATCGAGCGCGCCATCCGCTACGACCGGCCCCTGTGCGTCCTCGTGTTCCGGCACGCCCGGCTCGCCCCTGGCACCGTCGAGGCTGTCGCGCAGCGCCTGCGCGCGCTCGACGTGCTGACCCGCCTGTCGGACGACGAGACGGCCCTGCTCGTCCCCGAGACCTCGCCCGAGGTCGCCTCCTCGCTCGCGGGGCGCCTGCGCCCGCTGCTCGGCGATGCGCGCGCTGGAATCGCGACGTTCCCTGCGGACGGCGTGGTGCCCGACGCGCTCGTGGACGCGGCCCGCGGCGCCGCGAGGGCGACCAGCAACGACGGCGTCGCGTCCCCGCAGGGAGCGATGCTCACGCTCGGCGCGGATCGGATCGTGGTGGCGGATCCCGCCATGCGGCGCCTGTACTCGCTCCTCGAGCGGATCGCGGCGTCGGA
Source organism: uncultured Myxococcales bacterium (assembly GCA_964593795.1). Taxonomy (GTDB): domain Bacteria; phylum Myxococcota_A; class Polyangia; order JAHFDS01; family JAHFDS01; genus JAHFDS01. The sequence goes on from CAZQJC010000202.1 coordinate 11,065, forward strand.
TCTCGCGCTCCTCGTGACCGGCGAGATGGGCGTCGGCAAGGAGGTCGCCGCGCGGGCGCTGCACCATTGGTCGGCGCGACGCGATCGGCCCTTCCTGGTGGCGGGCGCTGCGACCCTCGACAGCGGACCGAGCGCACCGTCGCTGTTCGGCGACGACCGCAGCGGCGCACCCGGGCTCCTCGATCAGGCAGCAGGCGGCACGCTCGTGCTCGACTCCGTGGGCGATCTCTCGCAGCAGGCGCAACAGCGCCTCGTACTGGCCCTCGAGAGCGGCAAGCACGGCCGCCCCGGGGCAGAGCGCCGGCTCGACGTGCGGCTCATCGGCACGACCGACCACGACCTCGGCCAGGACGTCGCCGAGGGGCGCCTGCGCAAGGACCTCTACTTCCGGCTCTCGGCCGCCACGCTCTCGCTGCCTCCGCTGCGCGATCGCCCGCGCGATCTCGCTCCGCTCGCGCGCGAGTTCCTGGCCGCCGCGTGCGCGCGCGCGGGGCGCCCCGCCATCGCCCTGCATCCCGCGACGCTCGATGCGCTCGTCAAGCACGTCTGGCCGGGCAACGTGCGGGAGCTGCGCAACCTCATGGAGTACCTGGCGAGCGTCGCGCAGGGCCCGATCGTCGAGCCGCACCAGCTACCGGACCGCTTCCGAGAGGCCCCGCTCGCCGAGGATGACGGCCACCTCGATCCCCCACCCCTCGCGACCGGTCGCCCCCCGAACGAGCACGGCTTCCAGAACATCTACGACGAGGTCCGCGCGCTCGAAGAGGCCCGCATGCGCGCCGCACTGCGCGCCTCCGGCGGCGTCCGCAAGCGCGCCGCCGAGCTGATCGGGATGCCGCTCCGGACCTTCGCGGCCAAGATCCGGCAGTACGACATCCAGACGCAGAGCCTCGGGCCCCGCCGCCGCCGCTAGATTCTGGATCCGGTCAGGAAGGACTACGGGCAGGAGACGGCAGGCAGCTCGTGCGTCTCGAGGCTGCTCATCCCGAAGCGCTCCTTGAGCACGCGCAGCGACGACACGTAGGCCGCGTGCGACCAGCCGGACCCGAGCGGGTACCACGCGTCGCCCACGAGATAGACCTTCTTGGCGGCCACGGGCTGGACGGACCAGTCGAACAGGCTCTTGTTGGTGACGCCGGCCGCGAACGCGCCCTTCTTGAGGTAGTACCAGGCCTCGCCGTGGACGTTGACGTCGGTCTTCGTGATCTTCGGCTCGTTCGCCGAGCCGTCGAAGACCGCGGGAAAGAGGATCCGCAGGGACTTCTTGAGCTCGTCGTTGAGCGCCGTCTCGCCCGCCGCGCCGCCCTGCCCGTAGACCATGAGGTTCTTGTCCACGCACGCGCGGTTGTCGGAGTACGCGGTGCGCGTGACCTTGAGGGCATCGTGGTGGGGGGTGTACGGCATCTCGATGGCGTTGATGCACGTGCCGTCGGGCTTGATCGTGGTGTCGGCGCGCAGGATGGGCGGCGCATCCATCGCGAGCGGCCCTCCGACGACGCGGCTCGCGTCGGGGTAGCGCAGGTCGCCCTTCCACCAGGCCTTGTCCCACTGGTGCGTGACCTGCATCGACTTCGCCGAGGTCACGTTCTGGTACTCCTTGGCGCTCGTGATCATGCTGACGACGTCGCCCGTGATGTTCTTGAGGGCGCCGTGCTCGGTCGCGAGGATGACCTGCTTGGCCTTGACCGCGTGGCCCGCGGTCGTGACGTCGTAGCCGCCGTCGGCCGAGCTCGCGATCGCCGTGACGGCCTCGCCGAGGAACAGCTTGCCGCCCTTGGCCTCGAAGGCCTCGCGCATCTTGTTCATGAGGACCGAGTGGCCGGGGATCGGGTAGCGAATGCCCCCCGCGCCGTACCAGTCGATGACCGCGTACTCCATGTAGCCCACCGCGTCGACGTCATCGGTCCAGTCGGCGCGGAACCGGTTGTTGTCGAAGAAGAACTGCGCGCCCATGACGCCGAGCACGTCGGTCGCGTAGGCCATGCTGCTCTTCGGACCGAGGCCGGCGATCATCTGGTAGTTCGGACGCTTCATCGCGTCCTTGGGCACCTGATCGCCGCACATCAGCTTGACCCACATCTCGTCGTCGTTGATGGTCTGCCCGTAGAGCGACTTGAACGCGTCGCCGCTGTAGCCGAAGAACTGCCCCATCATCCCGGCGGGATCCTGCAGCGCCCGGAGGTTCGAGAAGGCCACCGGCTCCGCGCTCGTCACCCCGAGCTCGGTGGCGAGCATGTACGTGTAGTGGTTGTCGTACATGCGGTAGGCGCCGGTGCCGGTCGCGTCCGCGGCCGTGGCGCCGAACTGGACGTCGCGGATGCGCCCGCCGATCCTGTCGTTCTTCTCGAACATGCACACGCTCGACGCGGCGCTCACGCCCGTGACGGTCGTGCCGGCAGGCGGGTTCGTCAGCTTGTAGGCAGTGTGAAGGCCGGCCGGACCGGCGCCGACGATCACCACGTCGCATTCGAGCGCCATCGGAGCGCCGCCCGTCCCGGCGCCGCCCATCCCGGCGCCGCCCGTCCCGGCACCACCGGTGCCGGCGCCGCCCGTCGACTTCGAGTCCGAGCAACCGAACCCACCTGCCCCGAGGGCCAGGCCGGCGAGTGAGATCCCTACGAGCCGCAGTCGAGCATTCGTCACGTTCATCTGTCCGCCCCTTCTGGTGAAGGTGGCGAACATACCATCACTGGCGCGTGCGACTGCGCGCTCGCGCAGGAATTGCGGATCGCAGGCTGGACGTGGAATGAGGGAAAGGAGGCGCGCCGAGCGCCTGCTCGGCGCACCCCAGGGGGATGGAGAATCAGCCGCCGCTGCCGGCGCCCCCGGTGCCGCCGCTGCCGGCGCCACCCGAGCCACCGGAGCCACCGCGACCCCCGGAGCCACCCATGCCGCCCATGCCACCCATGCTCTGGAACTGGCAGCGCCCGAGCGTCGTCTGGCACGTCATGCCCATCGGGCACATCGCGTCCATCGTGCACTCCCAGCCACAGTGATTCGGCGCGGCGGAGCCACCGGTGCCACCCGCGCCGCCGGTGCCACCCGCACCGCCCGAGCCACCCCCGCCCATCGAGGGCGTGAACGAGACGTTGCACGCGGCGCCCGTCGGGCCGCCGGTGCACATCGCGTCCGTCATGCAGGTCGGCGAGCAGTAGCCCGTCGACCGACCGGGCGTCAGGGCGACGCAATCGAAGCCCATCGCGCAAGGACGCTGGCGGTTGCACGTCGCGCCCAGCGTCATCCCCATGCCGCCGGAGCCGAAGCCGCCCATGCCGCCCATGCCCCCACGACCACCCGATCCGCCCATGCCTCCGCGACCACCCGATCCGCCCATGCCGGCGGAGCCCGCGCTGCCCGCAGAGCCCGCGCTGCCCGCAGAGCCCGCGCTGCCCGCAGAGCCCGCGCTGCCCGCAGAGCCCGCGCTGCCCGCAGAGCCCGCGCTGCCCGCAGAGCCCGCGCCACCGCCGGCGCCGGCATCACCGGCGGAGCCCGCGCTGCCCGCCGCACCAGCGGCTCCCGCGCTGCCGCCCGCGCCTCCGACGCCACCGGTACCGGCGCCACCGTTCGAATCGGAGCCGCAACCGAGCATGAGCACGCCCGCAAGAAGGCCCGTCCAACCGAATCGCATGTTGATCTTCATCTCTTCGTCCTCTCGAGTATCGCAGTGGATGGTTCCCCCCATCCTTCGCGCGCCGGGTTGTCGCACGAAACGCGGCAAATTTCTCCTACTCGAGGAGCGGTGTGACCGATCGCACCAGGGCAGGGCCCCACTCCAGCCTCCACCCGCTTGAGCCAAGAGCTTCGAGAGGGAGCACCGAACCGAACAGGGACGGATGGCTTGTGAGACACAAGCGGGGCAAGGAGGGACCGAGCACCGCGCGGAGCGTACTTCTGGTACGCGAGCACGGCGCGCAGGGGCCGACGCGGCAGCGCGCCGTGGATCGCAAGCCAGCCGGACCTGTTCAGCCGATGACGCGGTTGCGGCCGCCGTTCTTGGCGGCATACAGGCGCTCGTCGGCGTGCTTCATGAAGCCGGTGATGTCGATCTGGCGGCCTTCCTCTTCTTCGTCGCCGAACTTCCCCTTGGCCAGCGACGCGACGCCGATCGAGATACGAACCGGGATCTCCGAGTCCTCGAACTTGAACTCGGTGCGCTCGATGAGCGCGCGGATCTTCTCGGCGAAGATCATCGCGTTGGCGTTGCCGATCTCGGGCAGCAGGATCGAGAACTCCTCGCCGCCGAAGCGCGCGAACAGGTCCTCGCGGCGGATCCGCTGCTTGATCACGGTCGCAAGGTGCTTGAGCACGTAGTCACCGGCGAGGTGGCCGTACGTGTCGTTGATGCGCTTGAAGTGATCGATGTCGAACATGATGAGGGACACGTCGCGGCCGTAGCGCTGGGCGCGTCGGAGCTCGGCCTCGAGCGCCTCCATCAGGTAACGCCGGTTCTTGATCTGCGTGAGGCCGTCGTCGGTGGTGAGGCGGTAGATCTCCTCGTGGTAGGCCGCCTCGACGTTGCCGCCGGTCAGGAACTTGAAGATGGTCCGGCCGATCTTGATGAAGTCGCGATCCTGCAGGACGTGCTCGTCGATGAGCTCGTCGTTGACGTAGGTGCCGTTCGTCGACCCGAGGTCGCGGATCAGGATCTGCTTGCCGGTGTTGACGATCTTCGCGTGGTTGCGCGAGACCGACTCCTGGTCGATCTGGATGTCGGCCTTCGAGCTGCGGCCGATGATGATGCTCGGCGTCTCGAGGCTGAACTTCTTGCCCAGCTCCAGGCCGTAGATCACGACCAGGCAGGCGTCCTTCGCCGCCGGTCGCTCCGCGACCTTGCTGATCACCGTGACGACGGTCTTGTTCCGAACCACGGGATCTGACCGCCTGCAAGTATAAGGGTCTACTCACCCGGGTGTAAAGCAGCGGCCGGCGCGAAAGTGGTCAGGACGGACACGATACGGGCCGGAGGGGGATGTGCTAACGTGTCGCCCGCCGGGCCGTTCCCCCGCCGGCCCAAACCCGATGCTCCTCTACCGCTGGCTTCGCGAGACGGCTGACATCCACGGAAGCGCCAAGGCGCTCGTGTACCGGGAGACGTACCTGTCGTGGAGGGGACTCCTCCATCGCGTGGACCGCCGCGCACAGGAGTTCGCCTCCATCGGTATCAAGGAAGGCGACTGGGTCGGGCTGATGCTCGGCAACGTGCCCGACTTCGCCATTCTGGCGCTGGCGATCTCGCGCCTCGGTGCGGTGCTGGTCCCGCTCGACCCGACGACGGGCTCGCGCGAGCTCGAGATGATCTTCGACGTCGCACCGCTGCGCGGGCTCATCACGCGCCCTCGGGGAGGCGAGTCGGCGCCGGCGGTGCCGCAGTCGGTGCTCGCAGGGCGCGATCAGTTCGGGCCGTCCTACCGCTCGCGCATCACCCGGCCGCCTCCGCCGGTCACCCCGCAGCCGCGCGCGGCCAAGGAGCGCACGCCCGAGGCGCGCCGGCGCCTGCAGGGCACGCTCCTGACGTGCAGCCTGTACCCGGTCGAGGCGCCGAGCCCGAAGAAGAACGGGCGCGCGACCCGGACACCCAAGGCTCCGCGTGCGACCAAGCTCATGGAGCGCGTCGAGGCCGTCGCACCGGACGCGCTCCGCGTCATCGCGTTCACGACCGACGTCGGCGGTGATCCGAAGGGGGTCCTGCGCACCGAGCAGAACCTCATCGCCTCGGCCGAGAGCATCGGCAAGACCCTCGAGGTCAAGCCAGACGACCGCATCCTGACGACGGTGGCGCTCTACCACCCGTTCGGGTTCGACTTCGGCCTGCTCGCGTCGCTGCGGTACGGCGCGACGCTGTTCCTCGAGGACGAAGTGGCGCCGCAGCGCATCGCCAAGGTGCTGCGCGATCAGGAGATCACGGTGCTGCCGGGGACGCCGACGCTCTACGCGTCGCTCGCGAAGCTGCCCACGGCGCGGCCCCTCAAGCTCAAGAACCCGCGCTTCCTGTCGAGCGGGTCGGCGCTCTCGGACACCGTGGCGGAGTCGTTCCGCGAGAACCACGGCGTGCGGATCTACTCCGTCTACCACACTACGGAGGCGGGCCCGATCTGCATCGAGAAGACGGGCAAGAGCCCCACCAGCGTCGGCAAGACGTTCGAGGACGTCGAGATCCGCGTGCAGGATCCGCAAGGCGGCAAGCTCGGCCCGGAGAAGTCGGGCGGCATCTGGGTGCGCTCGAAGACGGTGTCGCCGGGCTTCGTGGCGCCGACGACGCTCGCCAAGGACAGGACCAAGGGCGTGCCGATCGGCGGCTGCGACGCCGAGGGCTGGTTCCGCACGGGCGACATCGGGTTCATCGACAAGTCCGGAAGGCTGATGCTCGAGGGCCGCGAGGACGACCTCGTCAAGGTCGACGGCAAGCGCGTCGCGCTCGGCGAGGTCGAGGGCTGCCTCGAACAGTTCCCGAAGGTGCGGGCCGCCCAGGCGATGGTCATCCAGGACCCGCTCGGCGGGCCGATGGTGGTGGCGAAGGTCGTGCCGATCGGACGCTGCAGCGCGGAGGAGGTCATCGACCACTGCGCGAAGAACCTGGCGCCCTACAAGGTCCCGCGCCGCATCGAGTTCTGCGAAGCCTTGCCGAGCTAGTTACGAGTGGCCGCCTCGGAAGGCGGCCACCAGGAGGGGCACGACTGCCCCTCCCCCGACCGGGCAAAGCCCGGTCGGGCCCCCCTCCCCGCGTCTTCGCTCCGCTGCGCTTCGCTACGCCCTTGCGGCGAGGGGACGCTCGCCTCGCGGACGGCTGGGCGACGATCTGCGGACGCAGGAGCGGCCACTCCTCTGAG
>CAZQJC010000203.1:0-7411 GCA_964593795.1 uncultured Myxococcales bacterium
TCCCGCTCCGCGCTCCGCGCTCCGCCGGGCCCTGTGCCGTCCTCGGCACGGCCTGCGGGCGGCACGCGCTCGCTTCGCTCGCGACGGCTGTTGCCCTCCGCTCGCCTCTCAGGCCCGCTCTGATCTTTGTTCCTGGTCGCCAGTTTCTCCCTCACCTGGTTTCCGACGAGCGCGCGCGGGCGTATCCTCGGGCCGGAGGATCCGGTGAGCGGAAGGGACGACGTGCTCGTCACCGAGCGGCTCGTGCTCGAGCCGATCACGATCGCGATGATCGAGGCCGCGACGACCGGCGAGTGGGCGCGCCTCGAGGTGCTCGCGAAGGCCAAGGGCCCCTCCGTGCGGCCCGGAGCCGAGCTCTTCCACCGCGGCTTCGGCTGGTCGATCGAGCGCATCCGGCGCAACCCCGAGTGGCGCCTGTGGGGCGACCGCCTGATGATCTCGCGCCAGGGTGAGCGGCGCATCCTCGGCAGCGTGGTGTTCCACGGGCACCCCGACGAGGAGGGCGTGGCGGAGGTCGGCTACGGCGTCGACGAGGCGGCGCGGGGCCTGGGTCTTGCGACCGAGGCGACGCGGGCCTGCGTGGTGTGGGCGCTCGATCAGCCGGCCGTGCTCTCGGTCACCGCGACCGCGCACGCGATCAACCGCGCCTCGCAACGCGTGCTCGAGAAGGTCGGCATGAAGCAGGTCGGCTCGCGCGAGGAGCCCTTCGGTGAGCTCCTCCTCTACGCGATCACGCGCGAGGAGCTGTAGTCGCGACGAATCGGATCTAGGCTTCCGCGCATGGCTGCAAGAACCGACGACCTGCGCGTCCTGCGCGTCCGACCGCTGATCTCGCCCGCGGTGCTGGCCGAGGAGATCCCCGTCCCCGAGGAGACGCAGGAGCTCCTGGCCGCGAGCCGCAAGCGCGTGGAGTCGGCGCTCTTCGGCCCGGACGATCGCCTCGTGGTCGTGGTGGGCCCGTGCTCGGTGCACGACCCGGAGGCGGCCGTCGAGTACGCGCGGCAGCTCGCGCCGATCGCCGCGCGCCTCGCGCCCGACCTCGTCGTCGTGATGCGGGTCTACTTCGAGAAGCCGCGCACGGTCGTCGGCTGGAAGGGCCTCATCAACGACCCGGACCTCGACGAGAGCTTCCACATCAACAAGGGCCTGCGCCTCGCGCGGCGCGTGCTGCTCGACGTCGCGCGCACGGGCCTGCCCGCGGGCACCGAGTTCCTCGACACCACGTTCGGCCAGTTCTACGCGGAGCTCGTGAGCTGGGGCGCGATCGGCGCCCGCACCGCGGAGAGCCAGGTGCACCGGGAGCTCGCGTCGGGCCTCTCGATGCCCGTCGGCGTCAAGAACCGCACCGACGGCGATCTCCAGGTCGCGTGCGACGCCATCCTCGCGGCGTCGCACCGGCACCTCTTCCCGACGCTGACCAAGGAGGGCGCGCCCGCGATCTACGAGACCGGCGGCAACCCGTCGTGCCACCTCGTCCTGCGCGGCGGCAGCGCGACCGGCCCGAACTACGGCGCCGAGCACGTCGGCAAGGCGCGCGCGCTCCTCGCGAAGGCCGGGCGGCCCGAGGTGGTGATGATCGACTGCAGCCACGGCAACAGCGACAAGGATCCGATGCGCCAGCCGGCGGTGGCCGAGGACGTCGCGCGGCAGCTCGAGCGCGGCGAGCGCGCCATCCGGGGCGTCATGATCGAGAGCCACCTCGTCGCGGGGCGCCAGGACCTCGGCGGCAAGCTCGTCTTCGGCCAGAGCGTGACCGACGCGTGCCTGGCTCTCTCGGACACCGTCCCCTTGCTCGAGCGCCTCGCGGAGGCGACGCGGAAGCGCAGGGGGTAGCGCTGGGCTGGCGCTACAGGTGGAACTGGCCTTCCACGCCGAACATCCACAGCGCGGGCAGCGTCTTGACGAACGCGTCGCGCGCGGCGTTCGGGATCTCGCTGATGGCCTTGCAGCCGGGCGTGCTCGGATCGCCGGTCATGCACTCCTGGATCCACCACGCGGGGAAGATGCGCAGCGTGGGGCCGACGGCGAGCCAGCGCGTCACGTAGTACGGCGCGCCGAACGCGACCTCGAACGTCAGGCCGTGCACGCGGAACACCTCGGGGCGGCCGAGCACCGTCGCCTCGCTCGCCCACATGCCGTAGCCCGCGGCGAAGCGCACGTACGGGTCGATCGCGAAGCGACCGCCGAGCGGGAAGGCCTCGAGGCCGAGCACGTTGAGCGTGAGGTAGTAGCCGCCGAGCTCGGAGGCCACGCCGTTCACGTCGTTCTTCACGCCGAGCTGCGCGTACGCGAGCCCGCCGCCGATCGCCAGCCAGCGCGACGGCCGGCCGTAGAGGGTGAGGCCGAGGGCCAGGCCCCCCGACGCGCTCGAGGTCCAGGTGACGTTGCTGACGCCCGGCGAGAAGTACCCGCCCGCGGGGCTGCCGGTGCCCGCGCCGAACCCGAGGCTGACGCCGATGAGGAAGCCGTGCGCGCGGTCCGCCGCCTCGTCTGAGACCGCGGCGGGAGCCGCGACCACCGCGGCCGGCGCGGCCGATGGAGCCGCAGCCGGTGCGGGCGCGGGCGCGGGCGCCACCGGCGCAGCGGGCGCGGGCGCGGGCGCAGGCGCAGGCGCCTCCTTGGCGCGGCGCTGCTCGGCCACCTGCGCGAGCTGGGCCTCGACGTCCGCGCGCGCGGGCAGGCCCTTGTCCGGCGGATCGGGCAGCACGTCGAGGCAGGTCTTGAGCGCGGCCTGCGCCTCCTCGAGCTCTCCCTTCTCCTTGTATGCGCGCCCGAGCTGGCAGTGCAGCGCGGGCAGCGCCTGCTTGCGCAGGCCCTCCTTCCAGGCCGCGATCGCCTCGTCGATGCGCCCCGCCTCGTACGCCTTGCGCCCCTTCTCCAGCAACTTCTTCGCCTGCGCGGCGCCGCGAGGGGCCGCCCGCGCCGAGCCGATCTGACCCAGAGAAACGAGGAGGACGAGGAGGACGAGCCGCACGCGGGCGTTCTACCACGGGCCGGTGACCGGCGATCCCCGACGCGCGCGCCGCGCCGCCTCTGCGGTATCCTGGCGCCTCGTGCGGTGGCTCGCGGGGTGTCTGGGGCTGTGGCTCATCGCGCCGGCGGCGCACGCGGCACCGGCGGAGATCCGCCTCGGCAACATCGCCCCCGAGGGCAGCGCCTACGACAAGGGCTGCGCCGGGCTCCTGCGGGACGAGCTCACCCGCGACCCCGCCGTCGCCGCGAAGGTCCGCATCAAGGTCTTCATGGGCGCGGTCCTCGGCGACGAGGCCGCAATGCTCCGCCACACGCAGGACGGAAAGCTCCTGCAGGCCGTGGCGCACCGCGCGAGGAGCACGCGCCAGTGAGGGCCTGTCCCAACCTTAGTTCGTGCTCGTAAGGAGCATCGCCACCATCGGCAGGATCACGTCGTACAGCTCGCGCTGCCGATCCGTGCGTGCGCGAAGCTGGAACGAGCGGTCGATCAGGTGGAACCCCGGGATGAGCTTCCGCGCCTCCGGAAGCAGCGCGCCGCCCGAGAGATAGAGGAAGAACGGCGCGACCGAGATCAGCTCACGCCCGACGAGCACGCGGTAGAGGTAGATGAACGAGAAGAGCAGGCAGAAGGCCGCGGTGATGCGCAGCCGGCCCTCGGTCCGGCGATGCCGCGCGCGCAGCTCGGCCGACGTCATCTGCGACCGAGCCCTGCCTGCATCATCGACAGCCCCCCCCGCGGCCATGCATGCGGCCAGCAGGATGCGATTCTAGCGCGGCTCGGATCGCGACCGACCATTTGGCCGCGCCCCGGAAGCTGCCATGATGCGGCCCCTTCGGAGGTCCGCATGCTCGCGCTCCCGCTCCTCGTGCTCTTCGCCGCCGCCCCCGCCACGGACGCGGCCGCAGAGGCCCTCGTGGCCCGTCACCTCTCGGCGCTCGGCGGCGAGGCCCGCCTGCGCGCCATCACGTCCATCCGCGGCAGCGGCAAGCTCGTGCTCGGGGACGACGGCTACGAGGCCGCGTTCGGCTGGGCGCAGAAGCGCCCCGCCAGCACGCGCTGGGAGACCACCGTGCAGGGCCTGACCGAGGTCACGGCCTTCGACGGCAAGGAGGGCTGGACGGTGCAGCCGTTCGGCGGGCGCACGACGCCCGAGCACCTCGCCGCCGATCAGCTCCGCGGCCTCGCCCGCGACGCCGACCTCGATGGACCGCTGGTCGACCACGCGAAGAAGGGCCATCAGCTCCGCTACCTCGGCACCGAGGACGTGGACGGCACGGGCGCGCACAAGCTCGAGGTGCGCCTGGCCGACGGCGACACGCTCTACGTCTACCTCGACCCCGACAGCCTCCTTCAGATCCGCACGTTGACCGTCTCGCGCGTGCGCGGGACCGAGCGCGTCTCGGAGACCGACTACGGCGACTACCGCCAGGTGGCCGGCGTGTGGATGGCCTTCTCGATGGAGTCGGGCGCCAAGGGCGGGCCCAAATATGCGCGTACGCAGATAGAACGCCTCGAGGTCAACGCCGCGCTCGACGACGCGCTCTTCCGCTTCCCCGCGCCGGGTGCGCGCACCGAGCGCGCGCTCGCGCCGGTCGGGGCGCCCACGCCCGCGGGGGCGGCGCCGCCGAGCGCCCGCGCCGCGGTGCGCTTCGACGCCGGCGTCGTCTCGGGCCTCGGCGCGCGCAACATCGGCTCGGCCGCCATGAGCGGCCGCATCTCCGCCGTGGCCGCGTTCCGCGACGCCGGGCGCACGACCGTCTACGTGGGCGCGGCCTCGGGCGGCGTGTGGAAGTCCACGGACGGCGGCACGACGCTGCGCCCCGTGTTCGACCGGCAGCCCGTGCAGTCCATCGGCGCCATCGCGATCGATCCCTCGCGCCACGAGACCGTCTGGGTCGGCACCGGCGAGGCCTGGACGCGCAACTCGGTGTCCATCGGCAACGGCATCTACAAGAGCACCGACGGCGGCGAGACCTGGACGCACCAGGGCCTGCCCGAGAGCGAGCGCATCGCGCGCATCGTCGTGCACCCGAAGAACGGCGACGTGGTCTACGCGTGCGTGCCGGGCAAGCTCTGGAGCGACAGCGCCGAGCGCGGCCTCTACCGGACCAGCGACGGCGGCAAGACCTGGGCGCGCGTGCTCGCGGGGCCGAACCTCTCGACCGGTTGCTCGAGCGTCGCGCTCGATCCGTCGAACCCCGACGTCGTGATGGCGGGCCTGTGGGACTTCCGAAGGAAGGCGTGGTCGTTCCGCTCGGGCGGTGACGGGCCCGACGCGGCGAGCGGCAGTGGCCTCTTCCGCTCGGCCGACGGCGGCAAGACCTTCCAGCCGGTCACCGCGGGCCTGCCGCCCGGGCCGTGGGGCCGCGTCGAGATCGCCTACGCCGAGTCGGCGCCGCGCATCGTCTACGCGTTCGTGGAGTCGAAGGACTCGGCGCTCTACCGCTCGACCGACGGCGGCAAGACGTGGGCCCCGCGCGACAAGAGCCGCAACATGGTGTGGCGCCCGTTCTACTTTGCGCGCCTCGTCGTCGACCCGACGAACCCGGACCGCGTGTTCAAGCCCAACCTCGGGCTCATCGTGAGCGAGGACGGCGGCAAGAGCTTCCAGTACACGGGCGGCGCATCGCACGGCGACTGGCACGACCTCTGGATCGATCCGAAGAACCCGAAGCACCTCATCGGCGGGGACGACGGCGGGCTCTGGATCTCGAACGACGGCGGCTCGCGCTGGTGGAAGTGCGACAACCTGCCGGTCTCGCAGTTCTATCACGTGGCCACGGACGGCGAGGACCCGTACCACGTCCTCGGTGGCCTGCAGGACAACGGCTCGTGGATCGGCGACTCGGCGCACCCGGGCGGCGTGTCGAACCAGCGCTGGGAGCCGCTCTACGGCTCGGACGGCTTCTGGACGATCCCCGATCCGTTCGCGCCCGACATCGTCTACGCCGAGGGCCAGGGCGGCTACGTCGCGCGCATCGACCGCAAGACCGGCGCGGCCAGGGACATCCAGCCCAAGGCGGGCTACGGCGAGAAGCTGCGCTTCAACTGGAACACGCCCATCCACGCGAGCCCGACGCGAAAGGGCACGATCTACCTCGGCAGCCAGTTCCTGTTCCGCTCGCGCGACCGCGGCGACTCGTGGGAGCGGATCTCGCCGGACCTCACGTCGAACGATCCCGGCAAGCAGCAGCAGGAGCGCTCGGGCGGCGTCACGGTGGACAACTCATCCGCCGAGATGCATACGACGATCTACGCGATCGCGGAGTCGCCGCGGAGTCCCGAGGTGATCTGGGTCGGCACCGACGACGGGCGGGTGCAGCTCACGCGCGACGGCGGCAAGCGCTGGACGGACCTGACGGCGAACGTTGCCGGGCTGCCGCCCGCCTCCTGGGTGAGCTGGCTCGAGCCGAGCCGCTTCGACGCGGGCACGGCGTACGCGGCGTTCGACCGGCACACCACGGGCGACACGACGCCGTGGGTGTACCGGACGACGGACTTCGGCAAGACGTGGACGCGCCTCGTCGATGCGGCGAGCGGCGTGCGCGGCTACGCCCACACCGTGCGTGAGGATCCGGTGCAGCGGGGCCTGCTCTTCGTCGGCACCGAGCTCGGCCTCTGGATCTCGATCGACGCGGGGCGGAGCTGGGCCGAGTTCAAGGGCGGCGGCTTTCCCGCGGTGGCCGTGCGCGAGGTGCAGGTGCACCCGCGCGAGCACGACCTCGTGATCGGCACGCACGGCCGCGGCATCTGGGTGGTGGACGACCTGACGCCGCTGCGCGCGCTGTCGGCCGAGGCCCTCGGCAAGGAGGTCGCGCTCCTGCCGGGTCGCCCCGTGCAGCAGCGCATGCCCGCGACGGGCGGCTGGGTCGAGGGCGACGCGCACTTCGTCGGCGACAACCCGCCCTCGGGCGCGGTCCTGACGTACTACCAGCGGGCGCGGCACGTGTTCGGGCCCATGAAGCTCGAGATCCTCGACGCGACCGGCAAGGTCATCGACACCGTGCCGACGTCGAAGCGGCGAGGCCTCGTGCGCGTGCAGTGGACGATGCGCTTGCCGGCGCCGCGGGTGCCGCGCGCGGCGCAGGTCGCGGGGGCCTCGACGTACGGTCCGCGCGTGGCGCCGGGGACGTACACCGCGCGCCTGCAGCGCGGGGCCGACGTGGCGACACAGACGCTCGAGGTGCGCGTGGACCGGCGCGCGCCCTACGGGGCCGCTGAGCGCAAGGCGCACCTCGGCGCGATGACGCGCGTGCACGCGCTCTTCGGCGCGATGAGCGACCTCGTCGATCGCATCCAGGGCCTGCGCATGGCGGCCGCCGCGCGCGGGCAAGCGGCGGGCGAGCCGCTCGCGGGCCGGCTGCGCACCCTACGGGGCCGCTGAGCGCAAGGCGCACCTCGGCGCGATGACGCGCGTGCACGCGCTCTTCGGCGCGA
>CAZQJC010000204.1:0-48678 GCA_964593795.1 uncultured Myxococcales bacterium
TCGGGTCTCTGACCCGGATCCGGAGCCTGAAGCCCGAGGCCTGAAGCCCGAAGCCTTCAGCGACGGCGCTCGTCCACGGATCAGCGGGCCTGCGCAAGCCCGCATTCTCCAACGCAGTTCAACCCGTTCGGTGCTCTAGGAGGCTGTCGCAGTAATGCGGATCAACGCAAGCCGTTGGGGCCGGATCCGGATCCAAGATCGACAGGTGGTAGACATTTCGATTACCGCGACAGGCTCCTAGGTCTTCTCTGGCTCCCAGAGCGGCTCGGGCTCGCCGGTCACGTGCGCGGCCCAGCGGCCCATCACGAAGAGCGCGTCCGACAGGCGGTTCAGGTAGCGCACGCACTCGGGGCGGAGCTTCTCTTCGCGGGCGAGCGCGACCGTGAGCCGCTCGGCGCGACGGCACACCGTGCGCGCCTGGTGCAGGTAGGACGACAACCAGCCACCGCCCGGCAGCACGAAGCTGCGCAGCTCGGGGAGCTGGTCGTTCATCTCGTCGAGGTCGCGCTCGAGGGCCTCGATGTGGCGCTCCTCCACGATCGGCTGCTTGGGGTGCCGGTCCTCGGCCAGCGTCGCGAGGTCGCTGCCGAGGTTGAAGAGCTCGTTCTGCACGCGCAGGAAGATGCGGTCGAAGCGCGCCTTCTCGGTCGGGGCCGCCTTGCTCTCCGCCGCCGCCTGGCGGCACAGGCCCAAGATCGCCGACAGCTCGTCGACCGTCCCGTACGACTCGATGCGCAGCGAGTCCTTGGGCACCTTCTGGCCGCCGACGAGGCGGGTCTCGCCGCCGTCGCCGGCCTTGGTGTACACGCGGTTGATCCGGATCGTCACGCGCGGACGCTACCACGGCGATGCGGTAATCTGCCCACCCCGTGGGCGCCGTCTTCCAGTGGTTGCACCTGACCGATCTCCACTGCGGGGTCGGAAAGCAGAGCTTCCTCTGGCCGAACGTGCGCGCCGCGTTCTTCCGGGACCTCGGCAAGCTGCACGAGGGGTTCGGTCCCATCGACGCGGTGCTGTTCTCGGGCGACCTCACGCAGCGCGGGAGCCCCCAGGAGTTCGCGGAGCTCGATCGCGTCGTGCTCGCGCCGCTGTTCGAGCACCTGCGCGGGCTCGGCTCTCGTCCGCGCCTCGTCGCCATCCCGGGCAACCACGACCTCCAGCGACCGGGCAAGCCGACAGCCGCCGTGCGGATGCTCGCGCCCGAGCGCTTCGGGGAGGTGGCCGACGAGCTCTACGACCAGGCGGATTGCGAGTACCGCGCCGTGCTGCGTGAGGCGTTCGCGCCCTACGAGGCGTGGCGCAAGGCGAGCAAGCTCGTGCCGAAGAAGGGCGTCGCCGCGGGCCTCCTGCCCGGCGAGCTCGCGCTGACGATGGCGTCCGGGGACCTGACGGTCGGCGTCGTCGGCCTCAACACCGCGTTCTTGCAGCTCGCGGCGGGCGACTACACGGGGCGCCTGCAGGTCGATCCGCGCCAGCTCCATGCGCTCTGCGACGGCGATCCGCCCGCGTTCTGCGATCGCCACGACGCGTGCCTCTTGCTCACGCATCACCCGCCCGACTGGCTCGATCCAGCCGCGCGCCAGGCGCTCGACACCGAGATCGCGCCCGCTGGTCGCTTCGTGCACCTGTTCGGACATATGCACGAAAGCAGATACGAGAGCCGCGGCTGGGGCGGGGGGCTCCTTCGGCACACGTGGCAGGGGAGCTCCCTCTTCAGCCACGAGCCCTGGGGCGAGCCGCCGCGGATGGAGCGCCGGCACGGCTACGCGCTCGGGCGCATCGAGAAGGAGGGTGGGGCGGTCACGTTGCGCCTCGTGCCGCGCCGGGCGAGCGAGGGCAAGAGCGGCTGGCGCTTCCAGCGCGACGAGAGCGCGGACCTCCCGCTCGAGGACGACGGCGCGACGCCGCCCGTCGAGCTCGCCCGGCCGCGCGCCCGCGAGCCGCGGGAGCGCCGCGCGTCCGGCAAGCGCCCCTCGAGCCGCAGCAAGCCGGACGCGTCGCTCGACGACTACCGCAAGACCCTGGCGGGCGTGTGCGGGGCGCTCGAGCTCACCGCGCTGCCCCTCGATCCGCAGCTCGCCACGCGGCCGCCAGGGCTGCAGACGCTCTACCTGCCGCAGCGCGTGGTGCGCGAGAGCGCGGCGGGGCCGTCCGAGCCGCTGCGCGAGTGGCAGCGCCCGGTGGCGAGCGCGCCGCCCGAGCCCTTCGCGCCGCTGCTCGCGGGCACCCCCTCGCCGCGCCTGCTGGTCCTCGGCGATCCCGGCAGCGGCAAGACGACCCTCCTGCACTGGATCGCGGGTGCGTACCTGCGGCGCGAGGCGGCGCCGCGCGAGTGGCGCGCGCTGCCGGGGGCGAGGGCCCTGCCCGACGCGGACTGGATCCCGGTGCGCCTGCGTTGCCGCGATCTATCGCTCGCCGACGCGCCCGACCTCGACGAGCTCGTCCGGCAGGCGGTGCGCCGGCTCGAGACGGGCGCGAAGGCCCGGCCCATCGCGCGGGCTCTGCGCGCGCGGCTCGACGAGGGGCGCGCGATCCTGCTCGTGGATGGGCTCGACGAGATCGCCGATCCGGTCGCGCGGGCGCGCTTCGTCGAGCAGCTCGAGGCGGTGGCCCGGCAGCTCGCGCGTGCGCCCATCGTGGTGACCTGCCGCGCCGTCGGCTACCGGCAGACGACGCGCGCGCTCGCGGGCTTCCAGACGCTGTCCCTGGCCGAGCTCGACGCGGCCGATCGCGCGGAGTTCGTGCGCCGGTTCAGCGAGACGACCGAGCCGACCGCGGAGCGGAGAAAGCAGCTCGCCACGCGCCTCGCGCGCGCGCTCAAGGCCTCGGAGCGGGTGGCGCGCCTCGCGTCGAACCCGCTCCTCCTGGCGACGCTCGCGGTGGTGGCGCGGCGCGAGAGCCGCTTGCCGAGCCGTCGCCACAAGCTCTACGCGGAGGCCGTCAAGGTCCTCCTGCACTGGCGGCCCGAGGTGGACGCGCCGCTCGACGAGGACGAGGTGCTGCCGCAGCTCGAGTACGTGGCCCACGCGATGTGCGCGCGCGCGACCACGCAGCTGCGCAGGGACGAGCTTGCCCTGCTCCTCGACGAGGTGCGCGCGGCGTACCCGCACGTGCACGCCATCCACCGTCACAGCCCCGCGGAGATCCTTCGCCTGCTCGAGGCGAGGACGGGGCTCGTCGTCGAAGCCGGCGAGGTCTCGCACGACGGCCGCGCCGTGCCCGTCTACGAGCTCCGCCACCTGAGCATCCAGGAGCACCTGGCCGCGCAGGCGATCCTGTCGGGGCACCACGCGGGCTTCGACCGAGCGGTGCCGCTCGCCGCGCGGGTCGCCGCGCTGCTCGCGCCGCTCGACGGTGATTCGCCGGAGGCCGCCGATCCGTGGCGCGAAGTCGTGCGCCTCTGCGTCGCGTCCTGCAACGACGAGGACGCCGAGGGGCTGCTGCAGGCCGTGCTGGGAGTGGAGCGAGGGACCGCACGGCTCGTGCTCGCAGCCGAGTGTCTCGCCGACGAGCCGAACGTGGGCGAAGGGCTCGCCGATCAGATCCTCGCCGCCCTGGCCGAGCAGCTGGTGGTCCACGGTGCCCACACGGAACAGGCGCGCTCGGCGGCCACGGAGCTCGCGCAGTCGGGCTGGGCGCGGCAGCTCGCACATCGTCTCGCGGTGGCGACGCTCGGTGACGACGTGACGATGCTCGGCTCGGCCCAGGCTCTGCTCGAAACCCTGGCGCGATCGCTGGCTTCGGGGCCACGCAACGAGTGGCTCGCGCGCTGCGCGTCCGAGCTTGCGGGCGACGACGTGACGGCGGCTCGCGCCTGCTTGCTCCTGCTCGGCGCCAACCAGAACCGCCGTACGCCGCCGGTGCGCGACGAGGTGGAGCACCTGCTGGCACTCATCGAACGCGACGGCCCCCTCGGCGCGCTGGCGAGCCAGACGCTGGGGATGCTCGCCTACTCGCAGGAATCACGCCCAGGCGCGCTCGCGCGCCACTCGGCCGCGATGGTGAGGCTGCTCGAGGCCTTGCCGATCGGCCCCGCCTGGCCGTGGCTGGCCTTCGCGTGCGGCGCCGCGCGCGTGTTGTCCGCGATGCCAATCATCCGGCGGGCCCTGCTCTCGACCTCGGATGACTTCATCCGCTCGGCCGGTCTGGCCAGTCTCATGCGCGTGCCGTCGCGCGACGACGTGCCGATATGCATCGTCGCCCTCGGCGCGGCGGATCCTGGTCTCCGCGTGCTCGGAGTCCAGGCGCTGGTGGCGATCGGCGATGGCGCGGAGGCAGAGCGCATCGAGCCGCTCCTCGCCGACCCCGACGAGTCCGTGCGCGCCGCCGCTGCCGAGGCGCTCGGGGCGCTGCGGGCGGATGGGTGAGCTGGCCACACGCGCCAGCAAACGCTATGACAAGCACTCGCGAGCGAGGAGAGGCGCCTCAAGCGGGAGTGTCCTTGAAGCCTAGCGAACTGGCACTTGGAACCGATGACGCGGGTGGCGACGGCGGAGAACGAGGAGACGCTCGTGGCGCTGGCGACGCACATGACCGCTGCACACCTCGAGACGACGTGCCGCCGGCTGGAGCAGGTCGCGCCGAGGACCCCGGACGAGGCCAAGCTGGCGGAGCAGAAGCGGGGCGTGCTGGTGCGCAGACGGGCGGACGGCACGGTCGTGCTCGAGGTCTGCCTGGCGGCAGAGGAGGCCGAGACGGTGCTGGCCGCGATCGACCGCTCGGCCGACGTCGCCGGTGGCTCCGCGGGGAGGCGGCGTGCCGAGGGTCACAGGTGCGTTCCCGCGGGAACGCGCGGCCGGGTCGACGGCCTGGTCGCGATGGCCGAGCGGATCCTGCGGGGCGGCGGGGCCGAGGGCGAGGCCGGGGGTGGGCCCGAGGGCGGGCCGCCGGTCGAGGTCGTGGTGACGGTCGATGCGGCGACGGCGACGGGGCAGACGTCGGGTGGCGACGGGCTCGATCGCGAGGTCGTGCGCAGGCTCTGCTGCGATGCGGGCGTCACACCGGTCGTGGTGGATGCGCAGGGCACGCCGCTGGACGTGGGGCGGAGGCGCCGCACGATCCCGGCGCGCCTGCGAAAGGCCCTCGTCGCACGCGACCGCGGCTGCCGGTTCCCTGGCTGCACGAACCATCGCTGGGTCGATGGCCACCACGTCGAGCACTGGCTCGATGGCGGCGAGACGAGCCTCGAGAACCTGGTGTTGCTTTGCCGGCGCCACCACCGGTGCCTCCACGAACTCGGCTTCGGCCTTGCGCGCGGAAGTGACGGTGCGCTCGTCTTCACCGATCCGCAGGGGCGTCCGATGCATCCGTCCATCCAGATGAGTCCGATCGCACGCATCGAAGGTGGGCTGCCTGCCGCGCCCTGGCCGATCACCGAGGACGACGTCGACTACGACGCGTGCGTCGACGCCCTCGTGCAGCTCCGGTACGAGACCGCAGTCAGGGCCTGATCGCGCACCAGCAGGCATGTAGGCGTCCAAACGGCTCAGCCGCCGCCAGTGGACCGTCGGCGCCACGTTCGTCGCGCGCGGCTCTCGGACGCCGCAGCTCGGCCCTACAGCGGCTCCCACGCCGGCCCGCCGCGGTAGACCACGGCGAGCACGTGGCCGAGGAGCGCGTCGCGCTCCACGAGGCCGAACGAGCGGCCGTCGTGGCTGTTGCCGCGGTTGTCGCCCATCACGAGGAAGCGCCCCGGGGGCACCACGGTGGGGCCGAACGGAGGGCCGCCGCCGTCGTCCAGCCGGACGACATGCAGCCGTCCGATCGCCTCGCGTCCGCCGTCGATCGGCACCGGCACGCCGCCTAGCAGCAGCCGGCCACCCTGCACCTCGACGTGATCGCCGGGCACGGCGACCACGCGCTTTAGCAAAGGCGTCGAGTCGCCGCTCGGGTTCTGCAGCACGACGACGTCGCCGCGCGCGGGCTCGCCCCAGTGCACGAGATAGCGCTCCGTGAGCGGCAGCCGCAGCCCGTACGCGCACTTCGACAAGAGCACGTGATCGTCGAGCTCGATGGTCGGGAGCATCGAACCGGTCGGCACGCGGTAGTGATCCGCGAACGACGCGCGCCCGAGCAGCAGGCCACCGAGGAGGACGGCCGAGAACAGGAGATCGCGTGCGGTCTTCTTGCTCACGCTCCAGAACGCATCGCGTGCGGCTTTCATTCCCGGCGTGGCCTTCTGCCACGGACGTGAACGTCCGCAGCAGCCTGCTGTCCGGCGCGGCGGGCGGCGTCGAGCTCGAGTGGGGGGACAGGCAATACGGGCCGAGCGCGCAGCCGATGACGGCCCTCGCGGCCAGCAACCTGCCGTTCGTGGACCCGCGCTTCACGAACGCAGCGGCCGGCGACTACACACTCGCCGCGGGGAGCCCCGCGATCGACCGCGGCGTCGACGTTGCCCGGCGTGGCCACCGACCTGCTGGGCCACGCGCGGCACCAGGGCGCCGCGCCCGACCTCGGACCGTACGAGCGGCAATGACGGCCTGCCTGACCAGCGGACTCTCCCCCTCGCATTTCGCCCCGATCCGGGAAGCGCTCGCCCCAGCAGGCTGACACGCGATCTCGGGGACTTCCGAGCGCGCCGACGTTGCTCCTGCAACGACGCCTACATTTGCCCACTCGGCCCGACCCTTGCTCTGGAAGCGGGCCAGTGCTGTTCGACCTCCTCCGCGACACCCTCCTCGCCGCGCTCACGATCCTCTCGTCGGCGCCTGCGGGACGCGTGTCGCCGCCCGATGCGATGACCTGGGGCGCCTGCATGGCCGTCGCGGCGCAGCGCCACGCCGTGCCGTGGCCGCGCCTCGCCGCGCTGGTCCAGCACGAGTCGCAGTTCCGCGCCGACGCGCGCGGCGCGACGAACGACTGGGGGCTCGCCCAGATCCATTGCCCGGGCCCGTTCTGCAGGAGCAGGCCGACCGTCGAGGAGCGCGCGCGTCTCCTCGATCCGTGCACGAACCTCGACTACGCGGCGCGACTCTACGCCGACAAGCGCGCCGCCTGCCGCCGGCATGGCGGGCGCGCGTGTGACGATCGCGGGGCGCTGCGCCTGTACAACCCGGGAAATCCGGCCTACGCCGCGCGTGTCCGGGGCATCGAGCGGCGCATGCTGGCGCTCGCCCGGTGACGTGCCGCTCGGCCAACGGTGACGCGGACGCTCGTGGCGCGGTACGATGGGCGCCGATTGCACTCGATCGCCATCGACTTCCCTGACTGGGCGGCGCTCCTCGAGTTCCTTCGGAGCGCGGAGCGCGGAGCGCGCTGCTTCGACATCGGCAGGCCGCCGCAGCTCGGCAAGTTCGTGCTGCTCGAGGTGAGGATCGGCGGCGTGCCGCGCGAGTACCTGCGGGGTCGCGTCACGCAGCTCCTCGGTGGCCCGGACGACGCGGAGTGGATGCGCGGCATCGAGGTGCACTTCCTCGGGACCGAGAAGCCCAAGCTCGCGTACCTGGAGCGGCTCGCGACGGGGCGCCTCGCGCAGGTCCGGCGGGAGCCGCGCCTGCCGGTCCGGCTGCACGCCGCGGTCACGATCGATGGCGAGGAGGTGTCGGACGCGGACGCGACGGCGCTGGCCGAGGACATCGGGCGCTGGGGCGCGTTCCTGCGCACCGCGCTACGGGCCGCGGTGGACGCGCACGTCTGGGTGGTCATCTCGTCGGGGACGCCCCGGCTCGGCGAGCTCCGCATCCGCGCCCGCGTCGCGTGGGCGGGCCCCGAGGGGTTGGGCGTCTCGTTCGTGCCCTTCAACGAGACCGAGTGCGGTCACGTGATCGGCTGGGTGGACGCGCTCACCGACGCGGTGCTCGCGGACCCCGAATCGTTCTGCATGGCCGACGGCTGAGGAACCGTCAGACGCGGACGTCGAGCACGCCCTCGGGGAAGTGCAGCGGGAACAGGTAGCCGCCGCCGAGCGGGGGCGCGAGGCCCGCGGTCGGGGTGCCGAGCTCGGCGCGCTTTCCCTGGCGAGCCCAAAGGGCGACGGCGTTGCCGCACACGAGGTTCGCGAACTCGCCGAGGGCGTCACGCACGAGGTCCGGGCCCAGGGTCGCGGCCTCCGCGCCGAAGAGCGAGCGCGCGAGGCGACGCGCGACGGGCTCGCCGCAGGACAGCGTGTAGACGGCGGAGACCGCGCCGGAGATGTCGATCCCGACGGTCCACGCGCGCGGGGCCGGCGGGGGTGGTGACGGCATGCCGAGCCCCCACTTGCACTCGGCGTCGCACATGCGGAGCGCGAGGCGCTGGGTGAGCGCCACGAGCGTCGACAGCTCGCGCGCGAAGGGCGCCGCGGCCGGCAGCGCGAGCTCGGAGACCACGTAGCGTGCCTGGTCGGCCTTGAAGATCGCGAGCTCGCGCTCGATGGCCGCCTTGTCGAGGTAGCCGAGCACGACGATGGCGCCGCCGAGGTACAGGTGGTCGTTCTGCTGCATCGTCACGAGCTCGTCGAGCTGCCCGATCGTCAGGTAGCCGAGCTCGATCGCGATCTCACCGAAGCGACGGTCCTCGGTGCGCTGCCGCGCGGCGATCTCCTCGACCTGGGCCTCGGTGAGCACCCCACGGCGCTGGGCGTACACGCCGATCTTCTGGTTCCGCGTCTCCTGCAGCTCGATCGCCGCGACGAGCTGCTCGGGCGTCAGCAGGCCCTGCTCGAGGAGGTGCTGGCCGAAGAACTTCACGCTCATCGGCGCGCTACTTCCCTTCGTTGTCGAGCGTGCGCAGGATCGTCTCGGCCTCGAAGGGCTTCGACAGCACGCCGCGCGCTCCGAGCTTGAGCGCCTCGGAGGCCTTCTCCGCGACGCCGCCCACGGACGACACCACGAAGACGCGGATCTCGGGGTGGCGCTGGCGCAGCAGGCGCAGCGTCTGCAGGCCATCCATCACCGGCATCACGAGATCGAGCAGCACGATCTCGGGGGAGAGCTCGGCCGCGAGCTTGATGCCCTCCGCGCCGTTCTTCGCGTGTCCGGCCACGGTGTAGCGGCCGCTCCCCTCGACGATCTGTCTGAGCTGATGCGCGATCGCCGCGCTGTCGTCGACAAGGAGCACCCGGCGCATCCGACCTCCTCGGGACGTACAGGGTCCCTATTGCCCTGCCTGAACGGTGACCAGGCGGTAGTTGCGAAACTCCGCCTGACCCGCAGTGTAGAGCACCTCGGTCAGCAGGCGATAGGGGGTCTTCTTGTCGGCGACGAGCGCGAGCTCGCCGGCGAACTCCTCCCCGCGCAGCGCCGCGAGCTTCTTCTCTCGCGTGGCGTGCTGCGCGAGGAGCTGGTGGAGGGGCGTGATGAGAAAGCCGTTCGCGCCCTCCTGCTTGTAGGACGGGTCGATGGTGCCGCTGCGGATCGGCACGACCTGCTGGCCGTCCACCAGCACCGCCGTCGGCGTCAGGACGACCTTGAGCGAGTCCGCCGCCGCGATGCGGGCGCTCGACTCGGGCGGCGTCACGTCGCGCTCCACCGCGCCCGACGACACCGACCAGCTCTTGAGCAGGAAGACGAGCAGGATGGTCATCATGTCCATCATGGCCGTGATGTTGAGGTAGCTGACGTCGTCCTGGTTCTCCTCGAGCTTGCGCTTGTAGCGCAGGAGGATCTTCCGGCCCTGCCGCGTCTCGACGTAGCCGCGCGCCGGCGTGCTCACAGCAGGCCCCCGAGGCCGGGTGAGAACACGACGTCGGGGAAGAGCAGCTTGCCGCTGCCGTCCTGCCGGACCGCGTCGAGGGTCTTGACCACGATCTCGTACGGCACGTCGGGGTTCGCGACGAACACCACGCGCGTCTCGTCCTTCCACTGCGCCTTGATGCTGGCGACGAGCGCGGTCAGCGCGGCGTACGGGTAGGCGCCCTCGGCCTTGCCGGCCTCGCCGCGCGGGATCGTGGGGACCTCGCCGGTCCTGGGGTTCTTCATGACGGCGCCGGAGCCGGCGATCGTGAAGCCGGCCTCGCTGACCTGGAGCGTGAGGTTGAGCGGCGGCCGCTCGGGCGTGGGCGCGGCGACCTCGGCCGTGCCGTAGGAAGGGGCCGACACGTTCACGTTGGCGAGCTGGGCGCTCATCGTGATCGTCGCGAGCAGGAACATCACGATGTTCGAGACGATGTCGAGGTACGGCACGAGGTTGAGCTCGCCCGACTCCTCCGCGGCCTCTTCGTACTCGTCGCGCATGCGGCGCATGCGCGCGCGCAGCCGCGAGATGCTGGTCACGTGGGCTTCTGGTCCTGCTTCTCGCCTGCGCCCTCGGCCACGACGTTCTCGAGCTTGAGCGCGAACGACTCGAGGTCCGCCGCCTGCTTGCGGGCGATCGAGTTGAGGAGCACGTGGCCGATGAGGCAGGTCACGGCGATGCCGAGGCCCATCGCCGTGTTGTACATGGCCTCGGCGATGCGGTCGGCCAGGAGCGCCGAGCGCTTCGAGGCCTCGGCGCTGCCGACGGCGGCGAACGCGCCGATGAGGCCGGAGATCGTGCCGAGGAGCCCGAGCAGCGTCGCGATGTTGGCGAGCGACCAGAGCGCGGGGATGCGCTTCTTGATCTCGGGCGTGACGTCGACCAGCGCCTCCTCGATGCCCGTCGCGACGGCGACCTCGCCCTTGTGCATGCGCTGCAGGCCCGCGTGCGCGACGCGCGCGACGGGGGCTTGCCCGGCGGCCTGGCAGAGCTTGATGGCCCGATCGAGCTGATCGGCGTGGAGGTACTTCTTGAGCTGGTCGAGGAAGGCGCGGGCGTTGACGGCGCCCTTGCCGAGGAAGAAGTAGGTCCGTTCGAAGATGATCGCGAGGACGATCCCCGAGACCACGATGTTCAGGTACATGAAGAAGCCACCCTTGTGGAGGAACTCCCTCAGACCGTCCATCCGTCTCCTCGGACGAAATCTTAGGCGGGCTTTGCCGGCGCGTCCATTAAGTTCGCGCGCTCATGCCTACTCAGTCGTTCTTGGCGCCGGCGGTGATCCAGTCCTTGAGCAGGGCGACGCGCGCCGGCTCGAGCATGTCGCTCGACATCGGCATGCGCTCGTTCTTGCCGCTCGTACCGGGGCACATCGCGTCCGGGGTCCCCGGCGGCGGCGTGGTCACCTTGAGGTAGACGAAGCTCTGGTCCGGCATGCCGGGCACCACGAGCTTCATGCCCGGGAACTCGCAGGACGCCTTTCCGGTGGCGGGCGTGTCGCCCATCAGCACCTTGTAGGGATCGACGTCGAGCGCCATGTTGGCCTTGCCGGTGCCCTTGTGGCAGCTCGACGACAGCGCGCAGCTCGGCGTGATGATCTCGGCCTTCACCCGCGTGAACGTCGCAGGCGCCGCCGCGCCGCCACCGCCCGTGCCGCCGCCGCCGCCGCCGCCGCCCGAGCCTGCAGTCCCACCGTCGGAGCCACAGGCCCCGAACGTCATGCCGAGAAACAGGGTCACCGCCAGCTTCGTCATTCGCATCGATCTCCTCTTGGGGAAGGGCTACGGGCCACGGGCCCGGCCGGAGCCGGCCTGAGCCCGGCCGGACGTCGTCGTGGAGCTACCGACCGGGCTTGCCGATGGGCGGGCAGCCGAAGACGGCCTGGATGTTGACCATGCCCATCGCCGCCCGCAGGTTGTCGCACGCGGTGCCGTGGAGCTCGATCGACATCATGTCCGTCGAGAGCTCCCAGCCGTTCGTCGCGTCGCGCGGCACGGTCATGCCGTTGAGCGTCACGTCGATGCGCGTGGGATCGGGCGGCCGCTGCTGCAGCGGGAACGTGCAGCTCGCGATCTGGCCGGTGATGGCCATGAGCGCGGTCTGCAGGTCCATGCCGCTCGTCACGCGGTAGTAGGACGGGGTGCCCATGCGCGGCACGCCGCCGGCGGTGGCCATCTGGTTGAGCGTAGCCTCGGTCATCGAGTCGGTCGCGATGCCGATGACGAACACCTTGACGTTCGCGGCGGCGGACTGCTGCACCGCTGCGATGGCGCCCGGGCCGTCATCGCCGCCCGACGTGGGTGGCATGCAGATGCCGAAGAAGTCGCAGCCCATGCCGCCGCCGGGCAGCGCGCAGGTGAGCTGCCCGGGCAGGCACGCGCCGGTCGTCGAGCAGTTCGGCGCGCCGTCCGTGGCGAGCAGGATGTACTTCGGGTTCGGCGACGTGCGCGCCATCATGTAGTTCTTCGCGGCGGTCACGCCGGTCGCGGTCGGCGTCGCGCCACCGGGGCGGGTCCGTCCGATGAGCTGCTGGATCGCCATGCCGTTCATGGCGCTCACCATGACGTCGATGTTCGCGACGCCGCACATCGCGTCCGACGGGAAGAGCGCGAGGCCCCAGTTCACCTGCGCCTGGGTCGAATTGACCACCGTCGTCAGGGCGGTGCTCATCTGGTTCCACTTCGAGTCGGGCATGCTCGTGCAGTCGTTGCCCGGCATGCTCGTGCACTCGTTCATCGAGCCCGACTTGTCGAAGACGATCATCACGTCGGGCGGCATGCCCGGCTGCAGCATGAAGTCCTGCTGCGCGCACGGCGGCGCGTCGAACTGCATCGGCGGTCCGTCCGGAGGTCCGCTGTTCCCCGCGCCCGCGTTGCCCGCCCCCCCCGCGGATCCGCCGCGACCCGCGGTGCCACTGCCGCCGCCGCCCGTGCCCGCGGTGCCCCCGCGGCCGCTCGAGGCGCCGCTGCCGGAGCCTCCACCGTCATCGGCCTTGGAAGGGCCGCACGCCACGAAGGCGCCCGCCAGGAAAATGCATGTGCTCATCCGCATACGTTCTTGCTCCCGGGTCGCTGACTGTGGATCCCCGCCCTCATCAGTCGCGCGCATTCTAGCGATCGAGATTCTCTGTATACAAAGGAATCCCGCGTCGTTCGTGATGATGCCCACCCGCGCGCACAGCGCCCGACACGATGCCGCGCCGCGTCGAGTCCCATGAGACGGGCAGGGGAATCACCGGATCTCGTCCACGTCCACGTTCACGTCCACGTCCACGTTGCGGACGGGGAGGAGGGAGTCAGAACACGTCGTCGGTGCTCATGCCGGACTCGCCCTTCTTGCTCTTGGCGGAGGCGAACGCGGCCGGGAGCGTGCCGCGCTTGAAGGGCGCGAGGACGCTCGAGCCGTCGTTCGGAGAGGCGGGCTTGCCCGTCACATGAGACGCGCGGACGAAGAGGATGCCGGGCGGCGCGGGGAAATCGCGGATCGGCGTCGGCGGATGCGCGGCGCGCATGAAGTCGAGCCAGAAGGGCAGGGCGGTCGAGCCGCCGGTGGAGTTCGGGCCGATGGGCATGAAGTTGTCGCGGCCGACCCAGACCACGGCGAAGAGGTCGGGCGTGTAGCCGACGTACCAGTTGTCGCGGAAGCTCTGCGACGTGCCCGTCTTGCCCGCGGCGGGACGGCCGAGCGCCTGCGCTGCCTTGCCGGTGCCGAACTGCACGACGCCCTTCATGAGGTCGACCATGAGGTACGCGGTCTCGGCGCTGATCTTCCGCTTCGGCGGCGGCGGGCGCGTGTGGTCCTCGAGGATCTCGCCGTCGGCGTCGACGACCTTGAGCACGAAGAGCTGCGGGACGTCGAGGCCACCGTTCGGGAACGTCGACTCGGCGTAGGCGACCTCCATCGGCGAGACGTCGATGGCGCCGAGGCAGATCGACATCGAGCGCGGGATGGGCGAGGTCAGGCCGAGCTGGCGCATCCACTCGATCGTGTTGTCGACGCCGATCTGCGCGAGGAGCTGCGCGGCCACGGTGTTGAGCGACTTGGCGAGCGCCGTCTTGAGCGTGACGGGTCCGAGGAACTCGTTCTTGTAGTTGTGCGGCGACCACACGCCCGACGAGGTCTGGAAGGAGACCGGCCGGTCGTAGACGATGGACAGGACGTTGACGAAGCCCTTGTCGAGCGCGGCGGAGTAGATGAAGGGCTTGACCGCGCTGCCGATCTGCCGGCGCGCCTGCGTGGCGCGGTTGAACTGGCTCTGGAAGTAGTCGTAGCCGCCCACCATCGCCTTGAGGTGCCCCGTCTTCGGCTCGACCGCGACGATGGCGGCCTGCAGATCGGGCTGGTGCGCGAGCACGGCCTCCTTCTGCGCGATCTTCTCGGTCTTCCTGCCCTTGCGGACGATCTTCGGGGGCTTGTCGAGGACGCGGACGGCGAGCACGTCCCCGAGCTCCACGTGCGCGATCTTGCGCGGCTTGCCCTTCTCCGCCTTCGGCTTGACCTTCAAGACCTTGTCGTTCGAGCGCGTGCTCCAGTTGCGCACGCGCGAGGCGTCGAGGTCGTTGAGCGGGATGCGCGCGCCGCCCACGGCGACGACGGCCTTGGGCTTGAGCGAGACGACGAGGCCGAGCACCGGCTGATCGGGCGGCGGCGCCTTGGGGTCCATCACGCGCGCGCCCTTGGTGGCGTCGGGCTTGGTGGCGTCGGGCTTGGCGGCGTCGGCGATGGGCTCGCCCTCGACGACCGGCTTGGTCTTGCCGGCCTCGGCCTTCTGCTTGAGCTTGGCGGCCTCGGCGGCCCTGGCCTCGGGGGACTGGGCGACGACGGCGGCGTCGGGCAGCTCGGGCGCCTCCTCGTCGTCCTCGACCGGCGGCGGCTTCGCCAGGCGCGCGAGCTCCTCCGACGAGAAGGGCCGCGCGGGATCCTTCTCCCAGCGGGCGCGGGCCTCGGGCGACTCGACCTTGCCGACGGGGCCACGGAAGGAGTACTTGCGCGCGAGCTCCTCGAGGTTCGAGCGCACGGCGACCTCGGCGGCGCGCTGCATCGACGCGTCGAGGCTCGTGTAGATCTTGAGGCCCCGGTCGAAGAGCTCCTTGCCGCCGTACGTCTGCTGCGCGTACTTGCGCACGTGCTCGACGAAGTAGGGCGCGGCGACCTTGGTGAGCGGCGACTCGCGCGAGATGAGCGCGATGGGCTCGGAGCGCGCGGCGTCGGCGACCTCCTTGCTGATGAAGCCGAGCTCGAGCATGCGGTCGAGCACGTAGCCCTGGCGCAGCTTGCTGCGCTTGAAGTTCACGTAGGGCGAGTCGCGCGAGGGGGCCTTGGGCAGGCCCGCGAGGATCGCGGCCTCGGCGACCGTGAGGTCCTCGACGTTCTTGCCGTAGTAGGCCTCGGCGGCGGCCTGCACGCCGTAGGCGGCGTGGCCGAGGTAGACGTGGTTCAGGTAGATCGTGAGGATCTGGTCCTTGGAGAGGTCCTTCTCGATGCGGCGCGCGAGGATGGCCTCGCGGATCTTGCGCACGAGCTTCTTCTCGCCGGAGAGCAGCATGAGCTTGGCGACCTGCTGCGTGATCGTCGAGCCGCCCTGGCGCATCGCGCCGGCCTTGAAGTTCTCGTAGGCGGCGCGCGCGATGCCGATCGGATCCAGGCCGCCGTGCTCGTAGAAGCGGTTGTCCTCGCCGGCGACGAAGGCCTGCTGGACGTGGCGCGGGATGCGCGAGAACGGCACGAGCACGCGACGCTGCAGGAAGAACTCGCCGATCAGCTCGCCGTGGATGTCGTACACGCGCGACGCGCGCGAGGGGCGGTAGTCGAGCAGCGTCGACAGCGTCGCGGGCAGGTCGCGCGAGAACTCGCGGTACGCGTACCAGCCGAAGCCCGAGGCGACCGTGCCGCCCACGAGCATCATGAGCAGGAGGAAGCGCCAGACCTTGAAGCGCTTCTTCCGCTTCGGGCGCTTGAGCTTCCTGGGCTTGTCCTCGGGCACCGGCGCGCTGCCCGTGACTCCGGCACCGGAATTAGTTGAACCGTCCCCAGTCGTGGCCACAATGAACCTGTCGGAATGTTACGCCCCCAGCGGCGGGTTTCCAGGAATGTGCAGGCGGTGATGCGGCTCGGCAGGGCCGGCTGCGCGGGCGCGGTGCTCCTCGCGGTGCTCGCCGGGCCGCGCCATGCCGGCGCGCAGCAGCGGGCCGGGGGACCGATGCCCGACCCGTACCTCGTCTTCCCGTTCGAGAACACCTCGCACGCGGCGGCGATGAACCCGTTCGTGACCGGGCTGGCGCTCTCGCTGGCGGAGCGGCTCGAGTCGCACCCGGGGCTGCGGCCGGCGTACGAGGCGTCGATCCTGATCACGCCCGTGCGCGTGCCGGCGTCCGCCGACGAGGCGGGCAAGGTGTGCGCGGGCCACGGCGGGCGCTTCGCGTTCCTGGGGGCGTTCGAGCGCAAGAGCGACTGGACCGAGGTGCAGGTCAAGGTGTCGGCGGTGCTGTGTGACCCGAAGGGTGGCAAGGTGATCGCCTCGGCCACGCAGAAGGGCGGCAAGGACGAGCTGCAGGACCTGCTCGGCAAGGCGGCGATCGACCTGCTCGAGCAGATCTCGCGGCCGGCGCCGGAGCTCGCGCGCGCGGAGATCCTGCGGCGGCAGACGCGGGATCCATACGCGTTCTACCTCTACGGCAAGGCGAGCTTCGAGTTCTTCCAGCCGCACCAGCCGGCGCCGCCGGAGGATCCGCGCAAGAAGGCCAAGGCGCCCAGGCCCGAGCCGAAGGCCAAGGACGAGGGCTCGCGCCTCGAGGTGGCGCTCAAGACGGCGGCGCGCACGATCAACATCGATCCGAAGTACGCCGAGGCGTACCGGCTCTACGGCTTCCTGCAGCTCCAGGACGACGAGCCGGGGCGGGCGCAGGGCTCGTACCAGCACGCGCTCGAGCTGCGACCGTCGTACTACCAGCCGCTCCTCGGACTGGTGCGCATGTACCGGCAGAAGGGGCAGAACGCCAAGGCGTTCGACCTCGTGCAGCGCGCGCTGCTCTTGCGCCCGTTCGACTCGGAGACGCGGTACCTGTTCGGGCAGTCGCTGTACGAGCAGCAGAAGCTCGACGAGGCCGAGAAGGAGCTGCGCGAGGTCACGCGCGTGGCGCCGCGGCACCTCGGAGCGCGGCGGACGCTGGTGCTCATCCACTCGACGCGCGGGGCGGGCGAGGAGCTGGCCGAGGAGCTCGAGGGGCTGCTCGCGCTGACCCCTGACGACTACTCGGCGCGGCTCGACCTCGGCAGCGCCTACCGACGTCTCGGGCGGCCGGACAAGGCGATCTCGGCGTACGAACAGGTGCTGCGCACGCGGCCCACGCACTCGGGGGCGATCAAGTTCCTCGGCGACCTCTACCGCACGGTGGGCGAGCCGCAGAAGGCGACCGAGCAGTACCAGAAGCTCATGAAGATGGCGCCGTCGGACCCGCGGCCGTACTTCCTGGTCGGCGCGTCGCTCGTGGCGGCGGGCGAGGACAAGGAGGCGGAGAAGATCTTCTCGCAGGCGCTGCGGTTCCAGAAGTACCAGCCGGCGCTGTGGAACAACCTTGGCGCGATCCGCTACCGGCGGGGCGACATCCACGCGGCGCTGGCGCTCCTGCAGAAGGCGGCGGCCAAGCAGCCCGACCGGCCGCGCATCCGGTACAACCTGGGCCTGGCGCTGTCGGCGGCGCAGGAGCGCGGAAAGGCGCTCGACGAGCTCAAGGCCGCCGCGGAGCTCGATCCGAACGACCCCGAGCCGCACTACGCGATGGGCGTGACGCTGCTACGCATGGGGCAGCTCGCCGAGGCCGCGGCGGAGTTCCGCGAGGCGCTCGCGCGGCGGCCCGATCACGAGGACGCGCAGCACAACCTCGCGCTCCTCGAGGACCTCGCGCGGCGCTCGGGCGAGAGCGAGATCGTGGCGCCCGAGCTCAAGGGCGTCAGAGAACCGCAGATGCGGAACTAGATCTAGATCTAGCTACACCGCATCGAGATCGTGAAGCCGTCGGAGACGTGGACCTTGCGCACCGTGCCGGGCTGGCCGCAGGCGGCCTTCGAGGACGACGGGATGAGGCACATCTCGTGCGGGCCGGCGCTCGTGCGGAAGGCGCCGCGGTAGCTCGGCCGGACCTCGCCGGCGAGGGCGCCGTCGACGAACACGCGGACGCCCTCGTGGCATCGCTGGTTGTCGATGTAGAAGCCGACCGAGGCGGCCAGCTTGGGCGGACCGGGCTCGGGCTTGCCGGGGCGGACGGCCACCTTCTTGTCCGGCTTCTTGGGCTTCCTAGGCGCCTCCTCGGGCTCCTTCTCGATCACGGTCTTGGCGCGCTCGACGAGGCGCTCGGGATCGCAGCCGACCGCGCGCACCTCGGCCGAGAGCTGGTCGTGGAAGATGATCTTCATCTCCTTGTAGTCGGTCAGCAGCATCTTGTGGTTGGCCAGGATCTGCTTGACCTTCCACCGGTAGTCCGGTGTCAGGGCGTCGGTCTCGCCGAGGCCCGCGAGGTCGCGCACGGAGTCGAAGTGGCGGCCGATCTCGCGGCCGAGCTTGAGGTACGCCTGCCCGATCGCGTGGGCGCGGCCGAACGGCGCGGCGACGTCGGCCTCGGGGCACTTCTTCGGCCGGGGCGTCTGGCCGTCCGGGCTCGGCAGCACGTGGCGCAGGACCTCCTGCACCGCGGCGGAGAAGTCCTCGCGCAGCTCGCTCATCTCGTCGTAGATGGCGAGGTAGCGGTCGATGCTCTTCCTGAACGTATCTGCGTCTCCGAATGGTTCCTCGATGGCCGGCTGACCCTCGAGCCGGAAGCCGCTGCCCTTCTTCTGGGCGTCGGGCGCGGCCGGCGGCGGCGGCGGATCTGCGGCGTCCGCCAGGGCCGGGGTGGCCACCAGCAGGGAAACCAGCAGCCACCCGCGCGTCATCCCTGGAGTATTTCCGAGGGATCACGGAGCTGCAAGAAAGCCGTGATCCGCGTCAGGCGTCCGGCCGGCCGGATCAGGGGCCGGGGGGCTCGGCGGTGCGGAGCTGCGCGACGTGGGCGTCGAGGCGCTCGAGCTGGCTGCCGAGCTCCTTCTCCATGCGGCCGAGGCGATCGAGGAGCTTGTCGGCGTTGGCGTCGATCGTGCGGGTCCAGCCGCGCATCTCGTCGAAGAGGCTCGCCTGCTTCTCGATCGCCCGCACGGCGCGGTCGATCTCGGCGAGCGCGCTCGTGGACTTCTGGTCGTGCGAGCGTGCGCGCGTCGCCAGCGCGCGGGCGATGCCGAGGGCGAGGCGCACGCGCAGATCGGTCGCCGGGTCCTCGGGGTCCCACACGACGAGGATCGTGTCGCCGTGCCGCGCGATCGGCTCGAGCGCTCCCGACGTGCGCGCGGACGCCACGAAAAGGCCGAGCTGCGCGCGCCGGTTCTTGCGCGCCTCGTCCATCTCGGACAGGGCCTTCTTCGGGTCGTAGCTCCGGTCCTCCTTGGCCTCGACGACCAGGCGCGCGCCCGCGGCGGCGCTCTCGGGCCCGAGCTCGATGACGAAGTCGCCGGTCTTGCAGCGGGCGATCTCGCCCGGCCGTGTGCCGACGGCCTCGCACACGTCGCCGGTGCGCTGCACCTCAGCGGCGAGCAGCGCGCCGAGCGCCTCCTCGAAGGTCGCGCCGTGGCGCGTCGAGCGCTCCGCCTCCTTCTTGCGCGCGTCGAGCGCGGCCAGCGTCTCGCGCACCTCGGCCTGGAAGCTCGACTGCTTCTGCACGAGCGCGTCGAGCGTGCCGGCGAGCTCGCGCCGCAGCCGCGAGAGCGCCGAGCCCTCCTCGTCGAGCGTGAGGTTCTTGCCGATCTCGCGGCTCGCCGCCTCGACCCGGCCCACGAGGCGCGAGATGGCCGAGTCGGGCCGGTCGAGCGTGAGCTCGCCGACGACCGCGTCGACGCGGCCCGCGAGCGCCGCCTCGAGCGCGCCCTGGTGCGTCTTGAGCTCGCCGATCATGCGGCAGAGCGCGGAGTCCTTGACGTCGAGGGAGAGCTCGCGCAATACGCGCTGGCGCTGCGCCTCGAGCGCCTCGGCGAGGGCGCGCTCGAGCTGCGCGCGCAGGCCATCGGCCGCGCCCGGGGCGACCAGCTTGAACAGGGGGCTCTCGGCGCCGACGTGCGAGGCGAGGGTGCGCGCGAGCGTCGACTGATCGCCGAGGTGCGCGCGCAGCAGGCGCTCGAGCTCTCCGTCGGAGCTGACGAGCGTGCGCAGGCGCTCCGGCAGCGCGCCGCTCGCGGGATCGAGCCAGGCGCCGAGCGTGCCCGAGAGGCGCTCGCTGAGCGCGTCCGCGCGCGCGTCGAGCACCGCGCCGAGCTCGCGCACGAGGTGCGTGCCGGCCCCCTGCAGGGCGGCCTGATCGACCTGGCCGGAGGCCGTGCGCAGGCAGAGCGCGCCGATGCGCAGCGCGGCGGCGGCCCAGACCTCGCGGTCGCCGGGCTCGCGCCGGTCGAGCTCCGCGATCACGTCGGGGTCGGTGACCTCGACACGCACGAACCGCCGGCGCATCCCGAGCGGCCTCGGCGTGCGCCGGTCCTCCTCGGCGTCGGCGTCGGACGCGAACGGATCGTCGTCCCACATCGGTTCAGGCAGCTCGAGCCCGCGCGTGTCCATGAGGACAGGGTAGGGCTCGGGGCTGACAGCGCGCTCCTCGTCTCCGATTCGTGGGCGTCCAGATGACCGGCCGAGAAGTGGAGACAACTGGACGTTGACCTCGACGTGAACGTGAACATGAACGCTACCGTCATCCTGGACGTGGACCCGCTCCTTGTCTCAGAAGCTCGCGTGGCGGGCGACGGTGACGTCGAGGCCGCGGCCCGTCGTGCGCGTCGCGAGGTACACGGCCGCGTCACCGTCGGTGGCGACCTGCGTCGAGTTCTCCTCGGCCCGGCCGCGCAGCTCGGTGACCTTGCGGCCGGCGGCGTCGTACTTGACGGTGTAGCCCTCGCCGGTGACGTACACGTCGCCGCGCGGGCTCGTGACCACGCGGTGCACGTTCATGCCGGGGTTCACGCCGGTGACGCTGGCCGGGGCGGTGCGCCAGCGCTGCGCGCCCGTGGCCCCCGCGAGCTTGACCGTCACGCGCGAGGCGCCGCGGCCCGAGACGGGCACGCTCAGCATCGTCGCGACGACGTCGCCCGAGGCGTCGACGGCGACGTCCTCGCCGCGATCGAGGAAATTGGCAGGATCGTCGAACAGGAAGCGCCAGCGGATCGCGCCGGCGGAGGAGACGCGCGCCACGACCGCGTCGGACAGGCCCGTCGCGCTCGCGGTGTGGCCTGTCAGCACGACGTCGCCGCCGCGATCGAGGACGAGGCGTGTCACGTCGCCGTCCGCGCCGGCGAGCTGCTCCCAGGCGAGCCCGGCAGCTCCGACGCGCGCGAGCCACATCGGCTCGTTCACGGTCCGGCCGGCGACGAGGCCGCTCCGCTGGAAGCCGCCGACGAACGCGTCGCCGCCGCTGTCGATGGCGATCGTGTGCGCGATGCGGTCTTCGTGCGCGACGGACCAGCGCAGCGTGCCGTCGTCGGCGTAGGCCGCGGTGAAGTAGCCGGTGAGCACGGCGCCGCTCGCGGTGGCGGCGACCTCGAGCGCGAGGCCCGGGTGGCGCCGGCTCCAGAGGTGGCGGCCGGTGGCGTCGAGGCGGACGAGGTGGCTCTCCTCGCGGTCGAAGTCGTAGCCGGAGACGTAGATCCCGCCGCGCGGATCGAACGCGGCGCGCGCGCCGAGGAGGACCTCGCCGGACAGCGGGTACCGCGCGGTGCTGGCGGTCCGGCCGTCACGGCCGAGGCGCGTGACGGCGAGGCTCGTCGCGGCGCCCGCGTCGACGCCGCTCGACAGCGTCACCAGCGTCAGCGCGCCGCCGGGATCGACGGACATGCCGACGAGGTGGTCGTCCGCGTGCTCGGCGCCGTCCACGACGGACTCCCAGGCCGGGCAGCGGAACATGCCGCCGCTGCGCCAGAAGGGCAGGCGGCAGAGCGCGCGCTGGGCGAGGCCGTCCTCCTTGGCGTCGGCGGCGGGATCGAGGGCCTCGTCGGCGGCCGGGGCGGCCCTCGGCGTCGTGGCCTCGTCGCCTCCGCAGGCGGCGGGCCCGAAGAGGACGAGGAGGGCCAGCCAGGGTGATCGGATCGTGCACATGGTCTCGCTCCTTGGCCCCGGCAGCCCCAGGGCAGACCGACTCTAGTGCGCCGAGGCGGCCTGACAAGCCTGAAATGACGTATCGCGTCATTTATTGGCGCGCAGCGTCGATTCTATGAATCAACTGTAATATCGGATGCAAGAGCAACATGGCCGAGCCGGTGTCGCCCAGGGTCATGACGCATTGCATTGGCCACCGGAGCTGGCCCGGGTCGTGAACTGGAAGGGCGCTGCCGGCGCCCCGTGGCGCCCCGAGGTCACCCCGTGAAGCCCCGCCCACTGGCCCGCTCCTTCTGCTGCTGCCTCCTCCTCGTCGCCTGCGGCGGCGAGCCCACGCGCGCGCAGGGGCCCGACGGCACCCGGGGTGCGGACGCGGGGCGGGCCGATGGTCGCGGCGACGACCCGCGCCCCGGCGCGGCCGACGCGGCGAGCGCGCGCGACGCGGGCTTGCGGGATGGGGCGAGGCCACGCGATGGGGGCGCGGCGCCCGACGGGGCTCGCCCGGCGGATGGTCCGCGCGCGACGGACGCGACCGCAGATGCGGACGCGCGTCCTCGGGGCCGGCTCATCCCGGTCACGGAGCCGCGCGCGACCGTGGTCGACCTCGGCGCCGACGAGCGCCTGCGCTACCCCGCGGACGAAGACGGCGACGTGATCCCGGACTTCTCGTCGGTCGGGTATCGCGCGGGCGGTGTCGCGTTGCCCGAGGTCGCGGTGGTCGAGACGGTGACGCCGGCGAGCGGCGACGCGTCGGCGCGCATCCAGGCGGCGATCGATCGCGTGGCGGCGCGGCCGCTCGGCGCCGACGGCTTCCGCGGCGCGGTGCTGCTGCGCGCGGGTCGCTACGAGGTCGGCACCACGATCACCGTGGCCGCGAGCGGCGTCGTGCTGCGCGGCGAGGGCGCCGGGGCGGACGGCACCGTGCTCGTCGCGACGGGGACCACGCAGCGCGCGGCGATCTCGCTGCACGGCACGGGCAGCCTGCGCGAGGTCGCGGGCAGCCGCCGCGCGATCGCCGACGCGCGCGTGCCCGTCGGCGCCACGCGCCTCCGCCTGGCGTCCGTCGCGGGCCTCGCGGTCGGCGACGCCATCGTCGTCTTCCGGCCCAGCACCGCGGCGTGGATCCGCTCGATCGGGATGGACCAGATCCACGACGACGGGGACACGGTGCAGTGGGCGGCGGGCGCGTACGACCTCCACTACGAGCGCGTCGTGACGGCCATCGACGGCGACGCGATCACGATCGACGCGCCGGTCATGAACGCCCTCGACGCCGCGTGGGGCGGAGGCGCGGTCTACGCGTCCACGTTTGAGGGGCGCATCACGAACGTGGGCGTCGAGCGCCTGCGGCTCGACTCGACCTACGCGGCCGGGCAGGAGACGAGCGACGAGGCGCACGCGTGGATCGGCGTGCAGCTCGAGGCGCTCGAGCACGCGTGGGTGCGGGACGTGACGGCGCTCCACTTCGGCTGGGCGGCGGTGTCGGTCGAGGGCAAGGCGCGCTTCGTCACGGTGCAGGACTGCGAGATGCTCGACCCCGTCTCGCAGATCACGGGCGGGCGGCGCTACTCGTTCAACGTCGATGGCCAGCGCACGCTCGTGCAGCGCGTGCGCACGCGCGGCGGGCGGCACGACTTCGTCAACGGCGCGAAGGTGCTCGGGCCGAACGTCTTCCTCGACGGCGTCGCCGAGGACACGCACGCGGACATCGGGCCGCACCACCGCTGGACCACGGGCACGCTGTTCGATCGCATCAAGGGCGGCGAGATGGCGGTGCAGGACCGCGGGGACTACGGCACCGGCCACGGCTGGTCGGGCGCGCAGATCGTGTTCTGGAACGTCGAGGCGAGCTCGCTCGCGTGCGAGCGGCCGCCGGGCGCGGAGAACTGGTGCATCGGCCTCGTCGGGCGCCACGTGCCGGGGCGCCTCGCGCGCACCGACGGGCACTTCGAGCTCGAGGGCCGCCACGCGAGCCCGTCGAGCCTGTTCCTCGCGCAGCTCGAGGATCGGCTGGGCCCTGCCGCGGTCCTCGCGATCACCACGCCGGCGCAGCGCCGCTAGCGTCGGCACCGATCAGGGCGAAGGTGATGGTGATGGTGATGGTGCATGGCCGATCGGCCATGGCCGATGGGCCACGAGCCATGTCGATGCGATGCCCATCAACATCACCATCGCCATCGGCATCGCGATCAATCGTCATCATCGAGCGACACGAGAAAGAACGATACGCGTCGATTTCTCGCGCGGCACAACTCGGTGTGCGCCATGCAAGCCGGTCGTCTCAGGCCGTAGGCGACAGGGCGCAGGTGGGCTCTCGCAATGCCGCGTGCAATGAGGTAGTTGACAACAGCGTCAGCTCGCTCGCGACTGAGGCGATCGCTTTCAGCCTCGGAGAGACCGTCGTCGGCATGCCCCTGAACCTCGACGACGCTGCCCCGCGATCTCATCTCCGTGGCAAACGCTTCGAGCTCTGCAGTAGGCCGGAAGGAAGCCTCCGACCTGGCGAAGAGCACAGTCGGAGGGACTCGTCGCCGCTTGGGTCTCGAGCTTGGCGAGCGTGGGCCTTCGGCCTCCACTGAAGCGATGGGCTTGGTACCCGATAGCACAGCCAGTGGCGACGCTGACTCGGGCAGGAGCAATGCCAGCAAGAGCAACATGGGCCGGGACAATGGTAGCTCGATGGCCGGGGCGGCCATGCGATCCCCTGCATCAAGCCGCGTAGACGTCGACGAATCTCCTCGCGGGCTCTCAGCCCCTGCGCAAGAGCTCCGAGACCACGGCGCGCACGCGGGCGTCGAGGCGCTCGACGGCGATGGGGTCGTCGGCGGCCTCGGGAGGCACGTCGGGGAGGATGGGCGCGGCCACGTGCTGCGTGAGCCGCACCGGAAGCGGCACCGGGCCGAGGAGGCCGAAGCCGACAGGCAGCGGGTAGACGCGCGACAGGCCGAGCAGGCTCTTCGCCCACGCGCCGGCCTGCCACCCGTCGAACGGCACGTAGTACGCGCGGTCGGCGGCGGGGCACGCGGTCGGGACGATGGGGACGCCCGCGCGGATCGCGAGGCGCGCGTAGCCGCGGTGGTCGCCCCAGCGGAGCTGCTGCGCCTGCTTCGACGAGCGCGACCACTCGAGGCCGCCGCCCGGCATGCACGCGGCGAGCTGCCCGTCGGCGAGGAGCCCGAGCGCGTTTTCCTGCGTGCCCTGCACGATCCCGAGCGTCGTGAAGAGGTCGCGCACGACGGGGATCCTGAACATGACCTTGTCGGTCAGGCCCCGCACGACGCGCCCGTCGCGCAGGAAGATCGCGCGCGAGAGCAGGAAGGCGTCGACGACGGTGAGCGCGTGGAAGCTGACGATGAGCGCGCCGCCCTGCGCGGGCACGTGCTCGAAGCCCTCGATGCGGTAGCGGTGGTAGCGCTCGGCGAGCGCGAGCCACTCCATCACCCAGCCGGCCTCCTCGGTCGACGGCGGCTCGAGCCGGTCCTCGTCGCCGGGCTGGTAGGTGCGGAGGTGCGGCCAGAAGCCAGCCACGCGGCGATCTTCGCACGACGCGCGGGTCCCGGGCTCGTGCTATCCACGGGCATGATCCAGCGCAAATGCTGCGTGTTCTTGGTCGGCCTGTGGCTCGCGCTGGCGGGGCCCGCGGCGGCCACGGAGCCCGTGCAGGCGCGTGCGCTCGAGGCCGCGCAGGCGACGGCGACGCGCATGCAGGAGGCCGTCAAGAAGCACGACTGGGAGACGCTCGTCGGCCTCACGCACGCGCGCGTGGTCGAGCTGATGGGCGGCAAGAAGAAGATGCTCGCATTCCTGCGCGAGCGCGGCGCGGAGATGAAGCTCGTCGCGGCGTCGGTCGGCAAGCCCACGCAGGCGATCCGCGGGCCGAGGGGCGGGCTCCAGGTGCTCCTGCCGATGACGGTGCGGTTCGCGGTGCCGGACGGCGAGGCGGAGATCGACTCGCAGCTCCTCGGCGTGTCGGGCGACGACGGGCGGACCTGGACGTACGTCGATGTGAAGGAGCCGGCCCAGCTGCGCCAGCTCCTGCCCGACCTCGCGCCCGAGCTGCGCCTCCAGGAGCGCGGCAAGCCGAGGTTCCACAAGCGGTGATGACGGGCCCGCTGCCCCCGGGCGGAGGCCGGAGTGGGGGAAGCACAGCTCAGCCGCGAGTCGCTCGAGGCGTCCATCGATCCGACCGGATCACCATCAAGTCACGGACTTGATGCCCGTCAACTCGAGCCTCGCCACGTCCCGATAGCCTGGGCGGATGAAGCTCTGGACGACGGTGCTCGCGGTGACCGTGGGGGCGCTCGGCTGTGGGGAGGGTGCGGGGACGACCCCAGGGGGCGGCGGCGGAGCGGGGCAGGCAGGCGGAGGTGCTGGCGATTCCGGCGGTGCGGGCGCGGGTGTCGCCGGCGCGGCCGGCGGTGCGGGCGGCGCCTCGGACGTGTTCCTGCCGGCGCCGCAACCGGGCCTCGGCTTCCAGGTGGAGCCGGCGAGGTTCTCGATCCCGGCGGGCGAGGAGGCCTACTACTGCTACCGGTTGCCGATGCCGGTCGATCACGACTTCGACCTGACGCGGCTCGAGACGCGCTTCGGCAAGGGCGCGCACCACCTGCTCGTCTCGACGGTCGAGCGCGCGTACGAGGCGGGCCACGGCCCGTGCACGGCGAGCGAGTTCGGCTTCGGCATCCCGCCGCTCGAGGCGCTCTCGGCGAACCTGCGCTTCTTGTCGGGCGCGCAGACGCCGTACGCCGACGATCCGCGCAGCGAGCTCGCGCTCGAGCCGGGCATGGCGTTCCGCGTCAAGCAGGGCACGACGCTGCTCCTGCAGGTGCACTGGCTCAACGCGACGAACGCGCCCCTCGAGGCGCGCACCGCGATCAACTTCTGGTTCGCGGACGCGCCGCCGACGCAGTACGTGGAGGCGCTCTTCTTCTATCACACGGGGATCCGGCTGCCCGCGCACGCGACCACGGACGTCGCGGGGCGCTGCGTGTTCGCGGACGACCTCGACGTGGTGGGCATGGTGTCCCACATGCACCAGCGCGGGACGCGCTTTTCCACGCGCCGGTTCGACGGCGCGCTCGGCGACGAGGTCTACGCCGAGCAGTCGTGGCAGGAGCCGAAGATGAAGATGTGGCGCCGGCCGGAGCTCCTGCACTTCGCGCGCGGCAGCGGCCTCGAGTACCGCTGCACGTTCCAGAACGACACCGACGCCGTCATCACCGACGGCGAGGGCGCGGGCGACGAGATGTGCATGCTGATCGGCCTCTACACCGGCGGCACGCAGACGCTCTTCGGCTTCCCGGGCCTCGACGCGTTCCCCGGCAATCCCTG
The DNA here is from genome assembly GCA_964593795.1 of uncultured Myxococcales bacterium. Classification (GTDB taxonomy): domain Bacteria; phylum Myxococcota_A; class Polyangia; order JAHFDS01; family JAHFDS01; genus JAHFDS01. The sequence goes on from CAZQJC010000204.1 coordinate 27,143, forward strand.
CCGGATCGTGCCCTGAGGTAGCGCGCCAGCCGTCGCTCGGGCACCGGCCTCGAGCACCCCTCCGTTGTGGCGTCAGCTGTTACGATCCCGGAGATGCAGGGTACGCGGCAGGGGATCCGAGGCGTCGGGACCGGCGTCTGGTCGGTCGGCGGAGATGCCGCCGGGGCCGCGGGCGGCGTCCTCGTGCTGCGACGCTGAGCCCGTCGATGCACGATCGCGCCTGCCGGGCGGCCGGGGTCCTCGTGGTGCTGCTCGCGGCCGTGCTGCCGCACCTCGCGTCGCTCCGGCACGGCTTCACGTACGACGACCGCGACTTCATCGTGAACAACGCGAGCCTGCGGAGCTTCGCGGGGACGGCGCGGGCGCTCCTCGACGGCCTCCCGCCGAAGCACCCGGAGCGCGGGCTCTACCGGCCGCTGACCGCGCTGTCCTACTCGGTCGATCACGCGGTGGGCGGCGGCGCGCCGTGGCCGTTCCACGCGACGAACCTCGTCCTCTACGCCGCCCTGTGCGCGCTCGTGCTCGCCCTGCTGCGTGCGCACCTGCGGCCCTGGCCGGCGGCGGTCGGCGCGCTGTTCTTCGCGTTGCATCCGGTGCACTGCGAGGTCGTCGACAGCGCTGCGGGGCGCAGCGAGCTGCTCGCACTCGGGCTCGCCGTCGTGGGCCTGCGCTGCGCAGCGTGGAGAGGCCGGGCCGCGACGCCGCTGACCCTGGTCGCCGCGGGGCTCGCCGCGCTCGCCAAGGAGACCGGGCTCATGGTCGTGCCCGTCGTGATCGCCGCGGACCTGCTCGCGGGCCGCACGCGCCGGGCTCGCTGGCTCGGCCTCGCGATCGTCGCGCTTGCGTACCTGGGGCTCCGCGCCGCCGCGCTCGGGCGGCTGACGCCCGGCCAGGCAGTGCTCGCGGGCCTCGGCGCGCCGGCGCGCCTGTGGACCGGCCTGCGCGTCCTCGCCGAGAACGCGCGGCTCCTGGTGTGGCCGGAGCCGCTGCAGGTCGACTACTACTATCAGCAGGCCGTCGGCGCGCAGTCGGGTCCGACCCTGGGCGCCGCGCTCGGGGCGATTCTCCTCGCCACATCGCTCGGCGCGCTGGCGTGGCTGGCCGCGCGGGCCCTGCGCGAAGCGGCCCCCGCGCCGCGGTCACGGGTCGCGCTCGGGCTCGCCCTCTTCCTGGCGTTCCTGGTGCCGACCTCCCACCTCGTGCCGATCGGCGCGCTCATGGCCGAGCGCTTCCTGTTCGCGCCGTCGCTCGGCGCGGCGCTGCTCGTGGGCCTCGTCGCCGAGGCGGTCGAGGTGCGCGCCCGCCCGGCCATCGCGCGCGCCGCGCTGACCGTCGTCGTGGGTGGGCTGGCCGCGTTCGCCTGGCGGTCCGCCGCGCGCGCCGCCGAATGGCGCGACGAGGCCACGCTGTGGGCCGCCACGGCACGCGACGTCCACGATGACCCGCGCGTCCTCACGAACTGGGCCCGGGGCCTCGTGCAGAAGCGCGATCGCGAGGGCGCGCGCCAGCTGCTCGAGCGCGCGCTCGCGATCGATCCGCGGCACCTGGCCGCGTGGAACGACCTCGGGTACATCGAGCTCACCGAGCGGAACTTCGCGCTCGCCGAGGTGACCTTCCAGCGCGTCGTCGCGATCGCGCCGGACAACGCGACGGCGTGGAACAACCTGGCGGCCGTCAGCCTGCAGACCGGCGCGCTGCGACAGGGACGCGAGCGCTGCGAGCGCGCGCTCGCCATCGACCCCAACTACCAGTCCGCGCGGGACAACCTCGCGGCGGCCGACGAGGCGCTCGGGCGCGCCACCTCCTACCTCCGCGATCACCCGGCCCCACGCGCGGGTGACGCCTCCGACGCGGCGGCGGCCCGCTACCTGGCCGCGCTGCGCGCCCTCGGCCGCGACGACGAGGCCGAGACGATCCGTCGCGGCCTGACGCCGCCCTGAGCCTCGAGGCCCGCGTGGTGCAGCGCCTCGAACCCCCCGCGCGATCGTGGGTTGACCTCGCGCCGGCCCTGCCGGACAGTTCGCGCATGGATCGACCCCGCCACGACGCGTCCCCCCTCCGTTCGTTCCTCGAGCTCTCGTACGACGAGCTCGAGGCGCTCAACCTCGAGGCGAAGCAGCAGCGCCTCGCGCGTACCAGGATCGACAAGGTCCGCGAGCAGCGCGAGAAGTACCTGTCGGACGAGAAGCGCGTCAAGGCCGTCACCGTGTGCTTCACCGACCTCGAGGGTCGGCTGCACATGCTCGACTACGACAAGAAGTTCCTGCTCGGCAGCGCCGACAACCTGACGTTCGACGGCAGCTCCATCCGCGGCTTCTCGGCGCAGCAGGAGTCCGATCTGCGCCTCGGCATCGACTGGGCGGCGTTCTACTGGCTGCCGTCCGACGTCTTCGGCCCGGGCAAGGTGCTCGTGTTCGGCGAGGTCCTCGAGCGCGACGGCTCGCCGTACGCCGCCGACCTGCGCGGGCGCCTCAAGGCGTTCACCGACGGCCTGCACGGCGCCGACGGCACCGTCTGCAACGTCGCGCACGAGGTCGAGGGCTTCCTGTTCCAGGGCCGCGACGCCGAGCGCCGCTACCACGAGACGCGGCAGTTCGAGTTCATCTCGACGGGCGGCTACTACCACGCGCTGCCCGGCGACGCGCTCCGCCAGTTCATCGATCGCGCCGCCGAGGCGCAGCGCGCGATGGGCTTCGAGAACGAGAAGGACCACCCCGAGGTGGCGCCGTCCCAGTTCGAGATGAACTTCAAGTACGCGGACGCCGTGGTCGCCGCGGATCAGGTCCAGCTCTACAAGCTGCTCGCGCGGCAGATCGCCAGCCGCCTCGACATGACCGCGTGCTTCCTGCCGAAGCCCGTCGCGGGCGTGAACGGCAACGGCATGCACACGAACCTGTCGCTCGCGCGCAAGGGCGTCAACGTCTTCCACGACGCCAAGGGCAAGGACGGCCTCTCGCAGGCCGGCTGGGACTTCATCGCGCGCGTGCTGACGTCGGCGCCGGACATCTGCCTGGCGCTCAACGCCTCCGTCAACGCGTACCGCCGGCTCGATCCCCACTTCGAGGCGCCGAACCAGATCAAGGCCTCCGCGATCGACCGCGGCTCGATGATCCGCATCCCGCTCGGCAACGAGCGCTCGGCGCGCGTCGAGGTCCGCAGCGTCGCGCCGGACGCCAACCCGTACATGTCCGTCTACACGATCCTGCGCACGGGCCTCGAGGGCCCCCTCGACGCGGCGCAGGCCGGCGCTACGCGCTTCCTGCCCGACAACATCGCGGACGCCACCCGCCTGTTCCGGGCCAGTGGCCTTTGCGCGAAGCTCTACGGCGAGGGCGTCCAGGCGCGCTTCGCGGAGCTCAAGGTGGCGTCGGCCGATCGGTGCCCGCGCGCGCTCGGCACGACGGTCAAGACCAACGAGGTCCAGTTCCACCACGAGGTCACGAACCAGTACCTCTGGAACCAGTTCTGACCGGAGGCACCCCGCGAAGGCTCCACGAAGGCGGTGGTCAGGGCGCGATCGCGCCCGCCGAAGTCACGTAGCGAACGGGGACCCTTGCGCTCCGGGCGTGGCTGGCGATGGTCACCAGGGCCCGCTGCACCCTTGGCGCGTAGTCGGCGGCGGTCTCCTGATGGAAGCCGATGCTGACGACCTGGGCGCGTGACCGATCGCGCTTGTAGGCCGTGATCGCTCGATCGAACACCGCGACCATCTCGGCCGTCGTCACGTAGTCGGCGAGCGCGCCATTGTCGGGGATCTCGACGAGCGAGCCGCTGCCGACGGCGATCGGGTACGGCTGGGTCGTGGCGGTGGTCCCCGACCACATGCCCGTTACCCAGTCGAGGAGCGGCAGGCCGCGCAGCTCGCCCGAGAGCGGGCTCGACGGAACGGCGGAGTGATCGACGGTGAACCCGGAGTCGAAGAGCGCCCCTCGCACCGTGGTGCCGGCCATCCACCCGCCGGCGCGGAAGCTCGTCGCGCGTCCGAGGCCGTTGCGCTGCAGCGTGGCCACGCTGTAGTCGATCACCTTGCGCAGTTCGGCGCGCGTATAGCTCGAGATCGCGACCTCGTGGCCGCAGTCCGTCAGACACTCGCTCTCGTCGAGGGGCGATCCCCAGAACGTCGGCTCGGCGCGAAAGGTGACGCCGGCGGCCTCGAACAGTCGCTTCCAGCCGTGGATGTGGAGGCCTAGCTCGTCACCGGACCGCACCGCGCGCCGGATCGATCGGGTGACCGCCGCGGCCGACGCACCCGACTTGGTGTAGTAGGCCGCGTTCAGGAACTGCACGAGGGGGACCCTCGGAAACTGCGTCCGAAACGCCTCCATGGCGGCCAGGTTGGTGCTGCTCAGGTCGGTGCCCTCCCAGTCGACGGTGACGACCACGCGGATGCCCGGCTCGGAGGCGAGGGGCGAATCCTCCTTGCCGTCTTCGCCCTCGCCCGAGACGACGTCGCCGGTGTCGAGGTCGATGCCCTCGGTCGGCGAGGCGTCGCCACCACAAGCCGAGGCGAGGAAGGGCAGGGCGACCAGCCCGCGAAGGAGCGCATGTCTTGAGAGGATCATGGCCTGCGCGGATAGCAATCGAAGTGCCCGACGCATCTCCCTGGATTTCCGGTGCTCACGGAAGCCCGGGGGTGCGGCTCGGCGATCAGCCATGACCGCTCGAGGAGCTACCGCGAGGGGTCGGGCAACCCCGATCCGGAGCCGACCATCACCGGCGCGGCCGTCCACCGGTGCGCTCAGCGCACGGTCTTCTCCGCGTGCGAAATGGCGCGGCGCGACAGGTCCACCTCGACGCCTTCGCCGGCGGTGCGCGCGGCCAAGAGCGCGGCGCGCGCGTCGGCGCGCCTGCCGAGCGCAAGGAGCGCCTCCGCCTGCACGGAGAGGGCGTGGGCCTCGAGCCAGCGCAGGGCGAGCGCCTTGCCGACGTCAGCGGCCTCGCGGGCCTGCGCCTCCGCGCGCGCCGCGTCGCGCCGCTCGAGCGCGAGGGTGGCGGACAGGACGAGCACGCTGGCCCGGTCCGAGCGGTCGCCCGCGGCGGTGTGCAGCTCGAGGGCGCTGGCCGCGTGGCGCTCGGCCTCTTCGGGGCGCCTTCGGGCACGCTGGATCCACGCGAGCACCGCGCGGGCGCGGCCGAGCTCGGTCCTGGCGCCGCTCTCGACGAGCACGCGCTCCGCGTCACGCGCGGCGTCGAGGGCGCGGTCGAGGTGGCCGAGCTCGAGCTCGGCCCACGCGAGCTCCGCGCCCATGCCGCCCTGGCCCATCTTGCTGCCCGACCGCCGGTGCGCCTCGACGGCGCGCTCGATGTCGGGCAGGCCCGCCGCGAAGCGTCCGCGTGCGACCTCGGTGATGCCGAGGTTGCCGGTGGTGTTCGCGACGCCCTCCTTGTCGTCGAGCTCGCTGTAGGCCTGGCGGGCCTGGCGGTAGTGCTCGAGGGTTTGGCCGAGCGCGCCCTCGATGTTGCACGCGATGCCGAGGGTGTTGAGCGCGTCGGCGATCTGATCGCGGTCGCCGAGCTCGCGGGCGAGCGCCAGCTCCGCCTCGTAGTGCCGCCGCGCGCCGCGGAAGTCCGCGGCGGCCACGTCGAGGTCGCCCAGGAACGCCTCGATCGAGGCGAGGCCCCGCCGGTCGCCCGCGCGCGCGTACGCGTCCTTCGCCTCGAGCCAGGTGCGCCGCGCCTCCTCCGTCTTGCCGAGGCAGCGCAGCGCCCAGCCGAGGTGCCGCGCGGCCTCGAGGGCGGCGGCTGGCCTTCCCTGGGCGCGGGCGAGCTCGATCGCGCGACGCCCCGCACGCTCGGCGCGCGGGCAGTCGGAGCGCTTCGTGGCCACCCAGGCCTCGGCCGACGCGATCCGCACGTCGTCGCGGCCCGGCAGGCGCGCGAGCGCGTCGAGCGCGGCCATCGCCTCGTCGAAGCGGCCGCCGCGCGTGAGCACGGTGACGAGGTCGTGCTGGAGCTCCGGGTCGTCGGGGAAGAACGTGACGAGGCTGCGCCGGATCTCGATCGCGCGCGCCCAGTCGGCGGCCGTCGCCAGCGCGAGCGCCTCGATCTGCAGGCGCTCCGCGCGCGGCAGGCCCGTGGACTCCGCGAGCGCCCGCTCCGCGGCCCGGCGCGCCTCGGCGTCGTGCCCGAGCGCCCCGAGCGCGCGGGCCAGGGCCGCGTGCACCGCGGGCGCGTGCGGATCGTGCGCGAGCGACGCCTCGAGCTTGCTGCGGGCGCCACCGGGATCGTGGGCGCGCAGGAGCGCGAGCCCCTCGCTGTAGGCGCGGAACGCCTCCGTGCCCGCCGGCCCCGAGGCGCGCCCGCCGGTCGTGCTCGCGCCGAGGCGCTGGCGCAGGCCCTGGCCCGCCCGCGCCGCGAGCGCGAAGAGCGCCGACTCGGGCCCGGTCTCCGCGAGGCGCAGGGTCTCGCCGCCCTGCTCGCGCAGCTCGAGGTCGAGGCGCAGCGAGCGCGCGCCCGCGTCCCCGACGACGGTGTACGTCCCGGCGAGCGCGAAGTCCGCGCCGAGCTGCTCGGCGAGGCGCCTCTGCGCGGCCGCGCCCTCGGGGTCGCCGCCGAAGAGCCTCATCTGGTCGCGCACGGCGGCCACGCGCTCCGCCGGCACCGTGCGCAGCGCCTCGCTCGAGGCCAGCTCCGTCGTCAGCATCTCCTCGAGCGCCGTGCCGATCCACGCCGCGCCGGGCTGCGTCCCCACCTGCCTAAGCCCGAGCACCGCCACCGACGCGCGCCGGCCCACGGTCCCCTTGGAGCTCCGCCGCGAGAGCGTCACGCCGCCCACGACCGCCAGGGTGATCACCGCCGCCGCCACCGCGAGGAGCGGGCCGCGGCGCCGCCGGCCGATCGCCTCGATCGCGGCGCGCGCCTCGCCCGCGTCCGAGAAGCGCGCCTCCGGCTCGATCGCCAGGCAGCGGCGCACGACGGCCTCCCAGCGCGGGTCGAGGCCCTGCACGTCGAGCCTGGGCGGCGGCTGCGTCAGGCGGCGCGTCGCGACCTCCATCGCCGAGTCGCCCGAAAAAGGCAGGCGCCCCGAGAGCATCTCGTAGAGCACCACGCCGAGCGCGTAGAGGTCGGTGCGCGGCGACAGCGGCAGGCACTGCACCTGCTCGGGCGCCATGTAGGCGGGGCTCCCGACGAGCGTGCGCGCCCCGGTCCCGAGCGCGTCCGTGCCGCCGGACCACTCGTGCGCGAGGCCGAAGTCGGTCACGACCGCGTGCGTGCCGCCCGGGCGCTCGAGGAGCACCACGTTGTCGCTCTTGAAGTCGCGGTGCACGACGCCCGCGCGGTGCGCGGCCGCGAGCGCGTCGCAGAGCTGCAGGGCGATCCGCCGCACCTCGGCCTCGGGCAGCGCGCCCGACTGCCGCACGCGCTGGCCGATCGTGCGCCCGACGAGGAGCTGCATGGTGAGAAACGGCGTCGTCCCCGCGCCGGTCGCGTGCTCGCCCACGTCGAAGATGCGGCACACGTGCTCGTGCGTGACGCGCCTGGCGAGCTGCACCTCGCGCAGGAGGCGCTCGCCCAGCGAATCGTCGAAGAAGCGCTCGCGGCGCAGCGTCTTGAGCGCGACGTCCTCGCGCAGGACGAGATCGTGCGCGAGGTAGACCTCGCCCATGCCGCCCTTGCCGAGCAGGCGCCGCAGCACGTAGCGGCGCGCGATGGTCTCGCCGTCGGGCAGCGGCGGCACGGACTGCACGTCGGGCCGCGCCGATCCGCTGGCCGTGCCCTGCGTGACCGTCTCGGCCAGCTCGTCCGCATCGACGGGCCGCTCCGCCATCCGCAGGATCTAAACAGGAATGCGCGGCTTGTGAAGCACAAGCATGTCAGATCCGCCCGCTAGCGTCGCCAGATGGCCAAGCTGCGCACGCAGTACGTCTGTCAATCGTGCGGTCACGTCGAGCCGCGCTGGGTCGGGCGCTGCCCGTCGTGCCAGGCGTGGAGCTCGCTCGTCGAGGAGATCCCGCGCGAGGCGCGCGCGCGCTCCGAACGCGCCCACCGCGGGGGGACCTCGCGGGCGGTGACGCTCGAGGCGCTCGCCGCCGAGAAGGCGCCGGCGCGGCTCGAGACGGGCATCGGCGAGCTCGATCGCGTGCTCGGCGGCGGCCTCGTGCCCGGCTCGGTGGTGCTGCTCGGCGGCGAGCCCGGCATCGGCAAGTCCACGCTGCTCCTGCAGGCGCTCGCGCGGCTGGCCGAGAAGAAGAAGGTGCTCTACGTGTGCGGCGAGGAGTCGCTGCACCAGACCGCGGCGCGCGCGCGGCGAATCGGGGCACGCGGCGACGGCCTCTTGCTGCTCTCGGAGACGGACCTCGGCCGCATCGTGGCCGAGGTCGAGGAGAGCGGCTGCCACGTGCTCGCGATCGACTCGGTGCAGACGCTGCACGACCCCGAGCTGCAGTCGATCCCCGGCTCGCTCGCCCAGGTGCGCGAGGGCGCGGCCCGCCTCTACGCGCTCGCCAAGGAGCGCGACGTGGCGACGGTGCTCGTCGGCCACGTCACCAAGGACGGGGGCCTGGCGGGACCGAAGACGCTCGAGCACGTGGTGGACGCCGTGCTGCTCTTCGAGGGCGAGCGCGGCCACGCCTGCCGCGTGCTGCGCGCCGTGAAGAACCGGTTCGGATCGACCAACGAGCTCGGCGTGTTCGAGATGCGGCAGAGCGGGCTCGAGCCGGTGGAGAACCCGTCGGCGGCGTTCCTGGCCGAGCGCCCGGTCGGCAAGCCCGGCTCGGTCGTGTGCGCGACGATCGAGGGCAGCCGACCGCTCCTCGTCGAGGTGCAGGCGCTCGTCGCGACGCCGTCGGGGCCGCCGCGGCGGACGGCGGTGGGCGTGGACGGCGCGCGCGTCGCGCTCCTCATCGCGGTGCTCGAGCAGCGCGCGGGCCTCGACGTGCAGGCGCAGGACGTCTTCGTCAACGTCGCGGGCGGCCTCGAGGTGAGCGAGCCCGCGGCGGACCTCGGCACGGTGCTCGCGATCGCGTCGTCGTGGCGCCGCCGCGCGATCCCGGCCGACACGCTGGTCTTCGGCGAGGTGGGCCTGGCCGGCGAGGTGCGCGCGGTCGCGCAGCCCGAGGCGCGCCTGGCCGAGGCGAAGAAGCTGGGCTTTTCGCGCTGCGTCCTGCCCGAGGCGAGCCGCACGCGCCTGACGACGGACGCGGGCATGGACGTGGTCGGCGTGCGTGACGTCCGCGGCGCCCTCGAGGCCGCTTTAGGCTAGTGCCTCGACTGAGCTACGAGTTCCTCGAGGTGCGCATCGAAGCACCGGAGCGCTCGCGCATCGATGTGGGTTCGGACTAGATTCGGCGAATGCCGACCCTCATCGCACGGCCCACGCGCATCGAAGCCGCGGGCAACAAGCCGAAGCTGATCGACGAGCACATCGGGCGCGTGAACTCGGGCACCGAGGCGCTCTCGGTCGCGCACATGCGCAGCCCCGGTGGCTGGGTCGAGCCCGGGCAGCGCCCCGAGTTCGACGAGTTCACCGTCGTCCTCCGCGGCACGCTGCGCGTGGAGCACGAGGGCGGCGCGCTCGAGGTGCACGCCGGGCAGGCCGTCATCACGCACCGGGGCGAGTGGGTGCGCTACTCGACGCCCGGCGACGACGGCGCCGAGTACCTCGCCGTGTGCGTGCCCGCGTTCTCGCCGGCCACCGTCCACCGCGACGCCGGGGAGTAGCCATGTTCGAGCACAGGCGCCCGGTCCGCTGGAGCGACGTCGACGCCGCGGGGATCGTGTACTTCCCGCGCTTCCTCGACTACTGCCACGACGCGATCGAGGCCCTCTTCGGGGCGCTGCCGGGCGGCTACCCGGCGCTCACGATGCAGCGCCGCATCGGCGTGCCGACGGTGCACCTCGAGGCCGACTTCCGCGCGCCCCTGCGCTACGGCGACGCGTGCCTCGTGCGCCTCGAGATCGGGCACCTCGGCGAGAAGAGCGTCCGGTTCCGCCACACGCTCGTGCGCGAAGGCGACGGCACGACGTGCGCCGTCATCCAGCACGTGGTCGCGACGACCGACCTCGATCGCCTGCGGGCCGTGCCCATCCCCGACGACGCGCGCGCGCTGCTCGAGCGCCACGCGATCTGACTCTCCAGTAGAGTGGGCGCATGCGCATCGTCTCGCTCATCGCGTCGTCCACCGAGATCGTGTGGTCGCTCGGCCTCGGAGAGGATCAGGTGGGACGCTCGCACGAGTGCGATCACCCGGCCGACGTCCGGGCCCTGCCGGTCCTGACGGAGCCGAAGTTCCCCGTGGACGGCACGAGCGCGGAGATCGACCGGCGGGTCAAGCAGACGCTGACCGACTCGGTGTCCGTCTATCGCGTGTTCGCCGACAAGCTCGAGGCGCTCGCGCCCGACCTCGTGATCACGCAGGCGCAGTGCGAGGTGTGCGCGGTGAGCGAGAAGGACGTCGAGGCGGCGCTCTGCAGCTTCGTGTCCTCGCGGCCGAAGCTCGTGTCGCTCGTGCCGATGGCGCTCGAGGACCTGTACGGGGACGTGATGCGCGTGGCCGAGGCGGCGGACGTCCCCGAGCGTGGGCGCATGCTGGTGACGCATCTGCGTGGGCGCATGGATGAGATCGCGGGCCGCGCCGCGAAGCTGCCGCGTCGCAAGGTGGCGTTCGTCGAGTGGATCGAGCCGCTCATGTCCGGAGGCAACTGGGTGCCGGAGCTGGTCGCGCTCGCGGGCGGCACCTGCCTGTTCGGCGAGGCCGGCAAGCACTCGCCGTGGATGACGCTCGAGGCCCTCGTGGCCGCCGATCCCGACGTCGTCGTGGTCGCGCCGTGCGGCTTCGACCTTACGCGCACGCGGGCCGAGATGGCGCCCCTGCGGGAGGCGCCCGCGTTCCGCGCGCTCCGCGCCGTGCGCGAGGGGCGCGTGTTCCTCGCCGACGGCAACCAGTACTTCAACCGCCCCGGGCCGCGCCTCGTCGAGTCGCTCGAGATCCTCGCCGAGATCGTGCACCCCGAGGTGTTCCACCTCGGCCACGAGGGCGCCGGCTGGGAGCAGTGGCGGGGGTAGCCCGTCAGTCCCGCGTCGCGGCGCGGTAGATGCCCTTGGCCATGAGGCTCGGCTCGGCCTGGGCGCGCGCCTCGTAGACGCGCTTTCGCAGCGCCGTCACCGCGGCGTCGCCGGGTGCCGCTGCGCTCGCGAGCTCCACGAGGTGACACGCGAGCGCGAGCTCGCCGCTGCCGAGCAGCACCTCCGCGCGCGCCGCGAGCGCACCTGCACCGCCCGCGAGCGCCGCCACCTCGCGCGCGAGCGCGGCCTTCGGCGCCGGCTTGAGCTGCGCCGGGTCGCCGTCCCACCAGCCGCCGTAGAGGCGCCAGACGTTGCGCACGATGAACTGCGGGTCGTCGTACACGGGGCGCAGGTACGGCCGCGCGAGCAGCTCCGCGGGGGCCGTCACCTCGGCGAGCACGCGATCGAGCGTCGCGCCCTCGTTCATGAGCGCCACCGTGCGATCGTGGAGGCCCGAGAGCAGCGCGGCGGTCTCCTCGAGCGCCTGCCGCACCCGCGCGGCGCCGACGATGGGCGGGCCGTGGCCCGGGCACAGGATCTCCGCGCCGAGCCCCACCATCGTCTCGAGCGCGCGCGCCCACTCGCGCGGGTACCGCTGCACCTTCTGGGGGTTTCCGCAGTTCGGGGACGCCCAGATGAAGAGGTCCCCGGTGCACAGGACCCGGCGATCGGGCAGCCACACGTAGGTGTGGTCGTCGGTCTCGCCGCGCGCGTGCACGAGCTCGAGCCGCTCGCCGCCCACCTCGAGCGTCAGCCGGTCGCGGTACGTGCGGTCCGGGTAGCGGTACTCCGTCGGCCACGCGACGGGCACCGAGAACTGCCGCGCGTTGATGCGGCCGTTCCAGCCGGCGGTGAGCTTGTAGCGATCGAACCGCGCCGAGACCGCCTCGTGCGCGACCACGTGCGCGCGCGCGGCGCCGGGCTCGACCTCGAACGGCGCGACGCCGAAGACGTGGTCGACGTGCCCGTGCGTGTAGATCGCCGTGTGCAGCGGCCGCTTCGAGAAGCCGCGCACGTCGCTGTGCACCTGCACGGCCGCGAGGGGGCTCCCGGTGTCGACGAGGACGAGCCCGTCGGCCGTCTCGACGACGATGACGTTCGCGAGCGTGCAGACGAAGGCGAGCCCCGGCTGCAGGGCCTCGAGGCCGAGCACGGTGTGCAGCGGGTTGAGCTCGGCGGTCGTGCGCTCCCCCCGCCAGAGCGCCTCCGCGGCCTCGAGAACGCGTCCCATGAGGGAAGTGTAGTGTCAGAGTCGGACGAGCGCGCTGCCCCAGGTGAAGCCGGAGCCGAAGGCCGCCATGAGCACGAGGTCGCCCGCCTTCGTCTTGCCGAGCGTCACCAGCTCCGAGAGGGCGAGCGGGATCGTCGCCGCGGTCGTGTTGCCGTAGCGCTCGATGTTGTTCCAGCACTTCGTCTCGGGGATGCCCATCTTCTTTGCCACGAACTCGTTGATGCGGAGGTTGGCCTGGTGCGGCACGAACCACGCGAGGTCGTCGATCGTGGCGCCGCAGCCCGAGAGCGCCTCGGCGGCGACCTCCGGCATCTTCTCCGTGGCCCAGCGGAACACGAGCTTTCCGTTCATGGCCGGGTACTGCACGCCCTCGTCGAGCATCTGGTGCGTCAGCCGCGGGATGCGCGCGCTCGTCGGCGCCACGCACCAGAGGTCCTTGGCGCCCGCGCCGTCGGCCGAGACCTTGGTGAAGTGCACGCCGCGGTCCGCGAGCGTGCCCTGGCCGTCGGCGGTGCCGAGGACGGCCGCGCCCGCGCCGTCGCCGAAGAGCACCGTGACGTCACGCCCGCGATCGGAGAACTCGATGCCGGTCGAGTGCACCTCGGCGCCGATGAGGAGGGCCTTCTTGTACGCGCCGGTGCGCAGGAGCGAGTCGCACACCTGCAGGCCGTAGAGGAAGCCCGTGCACTGCGTGCGCACGTCGAGCGCAGCGATCTGACGGCAGCCGAGCTTGTGCTGGACGAAGCAGGCCGAGCCGGGGAAGCACACGTCGGGCGAGAGCGTCGCGAAGACGATGAGGTCGATGTCCTTGGCGGTGCAGCCCGCGCGCTCCATCGCCATCTTCGCGGCCTCGACGCCGAGATCGCTCGCGCCCACGCCGTCCTCGATGTAGTGGCGCTGCTTGATTCCCGTGCGCTGGACGATCCACTCGTCGCTCGTGGACATCAGCTTCGCGAGATCGTCGTTGGTCACGACCTTCGGTGGAACGTAGTGCCCCACACCCTCGATCACCGTGCGAATCATCCGCGGCAGCCTAGAGATCCCGCGTCCGCGGGTCAACGGTAAGTATCCGAGATTATTGGCGCAATGCGTCAACCCGCTGCGTCATTTCGCGCGGTCACTCCGGGAAGCCGCACTGGATCCAGGTGAGGATCTTCTCGCGCTCGGCGACGGTCATCGGCAGGTTCTCCTCGGGCGGGGGCAGCGGGCGACGAGATCTGGGTGAAGTACTGAGCCATGCGACGCTCCCTGGCAGTCCTGGTTCTCCTCGGCGGCCTGGGCCTCGGCTGTGACGCCAGGCTCAAGGCCGCGACCGACGGGCCGCGCGCGGTAGCCGATGCCCCGCGAGCGCCTGACGCGGGCGCGGGCGGTGGCGGCGGTGCGGGCGGTGCGGGCAGCATGATGCCCGATGCCGGCGCTGCCGGCATGGCGGCCACGCCCGGCCTCGTCGCTAGCGCGCCTCGGCCCCACCTCGCTCTACCGGCTCCCCTGGAGCCGCCTGGCGGCGGCGCGGGCGATGTGCTCGCGGACGCCCTGGCCGGTGGCGAGGCGGCGAAGCTCGGCGCGCGGGATGCGGTCCATCAGCGTGACGGCGATGGGCGGCGGCGTCTTCGGGTTGCGGACGAGGTTCGTGCAGACGGTGCCGTCCTGGCTCCACGTGTCGTGGCGCGAGATCTGGACGATCGCCTCGGGAGACAGCGACGGGATGCGCGCCATCGCCTGCACCTCGTCGATGCGCAGGTGCGGGTTCTTGAGCAGCATCACGTGCAGCGATCGGTTCGAGTCGCGCATGATGATGCCGCGCAGCTCGCGGCTGCCGTGGAGCGCGGCCTGCATCTTCTCGGGTTGCGACATCGCGCGGTAGCGCGCCGCGAGGTCGTCCGCGCTCGACGCGCGATCCGAGACGTAGGCAGGGCGCACGCGCCGGCGATGCGGGGCGCCCGGCGCGGCACCCTCGTCGCCCTCGTCGCCTTCAGCGCCTTCATCGCCCTCGTCGGGGAGGAGCTCCATGGGGCCCGAGGCGACGCTCGCGGCCCACGCGCCGAGCTCGCTCGCCACCGCGGGCGGGATGGCCACCACGACGCCGTGGCCGGGGAGCACCTGCAGCGCGCTGCCCGCGACGGCGCGCTGCTCGCCGTACAGCTCGAGCACGAGCTCGACCGGGGCGCCCGGCTGCACGCTCGCCTGCGCGGGCACGAGGACGGCGCCCAGCTTCTCGGCCTCGCCGAGGAACCGCGACGCCGCGTCGGCCGACTCGAACCGATGCTCGATCCGCACGGAGGACTAGCGGAGCACGACTCGCGGGGGCTCGCCAAGCCCCTCGGTGCCTCACCGGAGCGGGGACACGCGGACGTCGGAGCCGACCGCCAGCACGGTCGAGTGGGGTTGCTCCCGCGCGAGGAAGCCCCACTCGGGGCCGTACAGGCCCGCGAAGTCGGCCTCGAGCGCGTGGGTCCGGATCGGCAGGACGTCCCACACGGGGTGGAGCACCTCGTAGCGGAGCAGGCGCCCCTTGCGCTGGCCGTAGCCCCAGCGGTGCTCCTTGAAGAAGTGCGCGTCGGAGGTCTCGGCCGGCCGCTCGGGGCGATCGTCGGCCACGACGCGCAGGGTGGCGCGCGCGCCCTTGCGCTCGAGCGCGTGCGCGACCTCGACGGCGCCGTCCGCGGCGGTGACCGCGCTCCTCATGCGCGCGGTCTGGTAGGGCTCGTCGTAGAGCCAGCGGGCCATCGCCGCCACGAGGAAGCGCGGGACGAGCTCGCGCACGAACGCCACACCCCGGCGGTAGCCCCGCGCGGCGTCGCGCCGGCCCTCGTCGTCGTCGGGGGGCGAGGCCGCGTCGAGCGGCTCGCGCACGTAGTAGCGCAGGTTCACCTCGGGGAAGTTGACGTGGAAGGGCCAGCGCACGCCGAGCACGCGCGTGTCCTCGAAGTCGAACGCGACGAAGCTCACGAAGGCGTGGCCATCGCGGGTGTCGAGCGCGAGGCCCGGGGGCAAGAGCGGCTCGAGTCGCGCGGGCGGCACGGCCCAGGTGACGAGCACGAGGTGCGACCAGCGCGCGGTGAGGAACGGGCGCGCGCTCACGTGTCCTCGGGGAAGCCCGGCGCCAGCATGCGCGCGAGGCGCGCGGGGCTCGCCACGCCCTCGGCCGAGAGCGCGGCCTCGGCGGCGTGCAGCGCCGGGCGATCGCGGCCGAGGAGCGCCGCGGCGCGCGCGGCGGAATATTCGTAAAGGCGCATATGTGAGGCGCGGAAGCGCTCGATCGCGCGGGCGAGCGCGGTCGCGGCGGCGGCGTCGTCGCCGGCCTGGGCGCAAAGACCCGCCTCGAGGAGCGCCGCCATGCCGGCCGCGCCCTCCGGGCCCTCGCGCGCGAGGCTCCGCGCGTCGGCGCGCGCGCGGGCGAGGTGCGGGCGGGCGGGCCGTCCGGGGCGGGCCGCGGCGCAGGCGAGCTCGATGCGGGCGCGGAGCTGGACCGCCTCGATGCGCAGGTGCTGCACGCGCAGGAGCAGCGAGCGCGCGAGGCCGGGCCAGCGCTCGTCGAGCCGCGCCTTGGCGGCCGCCGCGTCGCCCGTGTAGAGGTCCACCTGCCCCTGCGACAGCAGATCCAGGAAGTGCTGCAGGTGGAAGCCGCGCTGCGACCAGCGCGCCATCGCCCACTCCGCGTCCGCGCGCACGCGCGCCGGGTCGTCCGCCGCCAGCGCCGCGAAGTCGAGGACGCCCGTCGAGAAGTTCGCCGCCGCGTAGAGGTCGCCGCGGTCCTGGGCCTCGGCCAGGCGGAGCGAGCGGCGCCGCCCGAGCTCGCCGAGGCGCCCGAGGTACCAGAGCGAGGAGAAGGCGAAGATCTGGACGCTCGCGAGCTCCCACGACACGCTCGTGCAGCGCTCGCGGTAGATGGCCTCGGCGCGGCCGAGGCGCTCCACCGCCGCGGCCCACTCGCCTCGCAGGAAGAGCGCCATGCCGTGGGCCATCTCGACCAGGCCGAGCGCGTGCGGGTGCGCGACGCGGTCGGCGAGCGCGTGGGCCTCGGCGATGCGCCGGTCGACCTGCGCGGCGACGGCGGTGCCGGCCGCCGCGAGGAACGCGACCTCCGTCGCGAGCGCGCGCGCGACGCGGTACGGCTCGCCCGCGTCGAGGGCGAGCAGCACGTGGCGGGTCTGGAAGTCGGCGCCGCGGACCGTGTCGCACATGCCTAGGCCGATCGAGAACGACCAGCACAGGTCCACGCGCGTGAGCTGGTCGGCGGCGATGCGGGTCGCGTCGCGCTCGTGGAAGCGGCGGCCGCGCAGGGCCAGGCGTACGCGGCGCAGCAGCAGCGAGGCGAGGGCGGCGCGCGGCGTCTTCGGCAGGTACATCGCGACGCCGTCGAGCACGCGGGCCATGACGTCGAGCCCCTCGTCGATGTGGCCGCTGACGAGGAGCTGCTCGGCCGCGCGGCGCTGCAGGTCGAGCGCCTCGGCGGCCGGGGCGCCCGTCGCGGCGTCGAGGAACACGCGCGCCGACTCGGCGCCCAGGCCCGCGCTGGCGAGCACCTCCCCCCAGCGCACGCGCAAGGGGCGAGGCGCCGGCGCCGAGAGCTGCACGGCCAGCGCGAAGAGGCGCGCCGCGCGATCGAAGGCCAGCGCGCTCGCGGCGCGCTCGGCGGCGCGGGCGGCGTAGCGGGCGGCGCGCGCGGGCTCGTCCGCCAGCCGCCAGTGCGTCGTGAGGGCCTCGGCGTCCTCGCTGCCGGTGGCCTCGAGCGCGAGGGCGAGCGCGCGATGCAGGCGCGTCCGCTCGGCGGGCTCGAGACGCGCGAACACCGCCTCGCGCACGCGGTCGTGGTACGTCTCGACGCGGTCCCAGCCCCCATCGCCGCTCGTGCGCAAGAGGCGCCGCACGCGCAGCACCGAGAGCTCGCGATCGAGCGCGCCGGGATCGAGGCCGGAGGCCCGCAAGAGGACGCGCGGCGGAAGCGGCGTGCCCGCGACGGCGGCGAGGGCGACGAGGCGTCGCGGCAGCTCCTCGAGGCGCTCGACCTCGGCCCAGAGCGCGCCCTCGAGATCGAGCCCCGCGGCGCCCCGCGGCGCCGGCGTCGTCTGGGCGGCGCGCCTGGCCAGCGCTTCGAGGAACAGCGGGTGCCCGCGGCCCTCGCGCGCGAGGACGCCCGCTGCCAGGTCGCGCACGCCGAACCGATCGAGGAGCACCCCGGCGAGCGCCTCGGCGTCCTCGGCTCCGAGCGGCTGGAGCTCGAGCCGCTGCGGGGCGGCCGTGCCGAGGGCCTGGGCCACCTCGCGGCCGGCGCCGGTGCGCAGCGTGGCGACGAGCAGCATCGAGGGTGCGCCGGGCGGGCGCACCAGCTCGCGCAGGAGCACGGTGGAGTCGGCGTCGGCCCACTGCAGGTCGTCCACCACGAGGACGAGCGGACGCATGCGCGCCAGCGTGCCGAGCAGCGCGCGCAGGGCCTGGAAGAGGCGCGCCCGGGTCTCCTGCGGGTCGAGGGGCTCGGCGCCGGCCGCCTCGGCGGCGGCGATGCGCGGCACGCCGCGCAGGACCGGGAAGGCGCTCGCGAGCAGGCCCGCGTGCGGCGGCAGGGGCACCTCGTCGTCGCCGGCCATGAGGTGGCGCGACAGCGCGTCGACCACGTCGTCGAAGGCGCGGAAGGGCACCGATTCCCGCTCGTAGCAGCGCCCTCGCAGGACGAGCGTGCCGCGCGCCGCCAGCGTGTCGGTGAAGCACCGGCAGAGCGCGCTCTTGCCGACGCCGGACTCGCCCTCGACGAGGACCACCGCGCCGCCGCCCTGTTCGACGCGCGCGAAGGCCTCCTCGAGCGTCGCGAGCTCGCGCGCTCGTCCCACGAGCGGCAAGCCCGCGCCGAGCGATCGCTCCGCGGGCGCGTCCTCGCCGAGCGCGCGCAGGATCTCCGGGCCCGTGGGGCGCTGCCCCGGCTCGCGCGCGAGCAGCGCGGCGCAGAGGGCGTCGAGGTCCGAGGGCACGTCGGGCACGAGCGCCGAGGCCCGCGGCGCGTCCTCCTGCAGCTTGCGCGTCATGAGCGCGATGGGTGGCCCCGAGAAGGGGCGCTGACCCGTCAGGGCCTCGAACAGCATCACGCCGACGGCGTAGAAGTCAGCGGCGGGGCCGACGGGGCGCTCGGCCGCCTGCTCCGGGGCCATGTAGGCGGCGGTCCCGACGACGACGCCGCTCTGCGTGGCGCGCGCGTGCGACTCGGTGACGAGGCCGAAGTCGAGCAGGACCACGCGTCCCTTGGCCGTGACGAGGACGTTCGGCGGCTTGACGTCGCGGTGCACCTGCCCGACGGCGTGGAGCGCGCCGAGGGCGTGCGTGAGCTGCGCGAGGGCGTGCCGGAGCCGCTGTGGCTCCGCGCGCGGGCCCGCGATGGTGGCCGGGGCCGTGGGCTCGTCGACGATCGGCTGCGGCACGGCGAACGTGGGTGCCTCGAGCGTCGCCGACCCCGTGGGTTGCACCGCCGGCTCTGGCGCGTCCTCGAGGCCGCACACCCAGCGCAGGAGGTCCACCCCCTCGACGTGCTCCATCGAGAAGCCCCACGCGCCGCCCTCCTCGACAAGGTCGTAGAGCGCGATGAGGTTCGGGTGGCGCAGGTCGGCGAGCGCGCGGAATTCGTGCTTGAGGGCGAGCAGCTTCGCGGGATCGAGCTGGACCAGGGTCTTGAGCGCGACGCGGTGGCCACGCACACGATCGAACGCGTCGTAGACCACGCCCATGCCGCCGGTGCCGAGGCGCGCGCGGATGATGAAGCGCTCGCTCCGCGCAAAAGCCTGCTCGGCCGCCTCGGGCACCCTGGGAGGGTACGCCGAGTGGAGTGCAGGCAACAGGCGACAGGGATGGGCGACGGGCCACGGCTCGCGCGCGGGCCGTGCGAAGATGCGGCAGGAGGCCGGCATGCGGGGGCTCATCGGGTTCGTCGTCTGCGTCACGATCCTGGCTTGCGGCAGCGATCCGGCTCCGGGCGGCGGAGGAAGCGGCGGCGCCGGTGGTGCGGGAGCCGCAGGTGGCGCAGGCGCTGCGGGCGGAGCCGGCGCGAGCGGCGGAGGTGGCGGCGCGGGGCGCGGTGGAGCCGGAGCGGGCGGCGCGGGCGCGAGCGGAGCGGGCGCCGGCGGCGCGGGGACGGGCGGCGCGGGGACGGGCGGCGCGGGGGCGGGCGGCGCCGGCGGTGGTGCGGCGCACCAGTGCATCTCGGTCTGCGACCGGTGCGGACCCGGGCCATGTTGCGGCGCACAATGCTGCGGGATGGGCGAGTGGTGCGACGACTCGAACGGCACCTTCGTCTGCCGTTGCGGAACCGGCGCAGCCTGCATGCCCGGGGACACGTGTGCGGCGCCGGTGATGGGGCAGGACGGCTGCGGGTTCGTCTGCTGCGGCGCGACGATGGGCTGTCCGCGCGGCTGACGCGGGCGACTCCGCGCCCGCATCGATCGCGGCTCGGTGTTCGCTGTCGCCGAACGAGGGACAGCCTCTACTCGTCGCCGAGGAACGCGAAGTAGCCGGCGGCGATCTCGTCGAACGTCGCGGGCTGCCCGCAGCGGCTGCAGTCGCGCGCGGGCGCGTCGCGCGCCCGGGCGAGCTCGGGCGTCACCTCGAGCAGCACGAGCTCGTCGAGCTCGCACTCGGCGCACGCGTAGGGCGCGTAGAAGGACGCGATGCGTCCCGGTCCGAGGAAGCCCTCCGTCATCCCCGCGGCGAGCACGAACGACACCGCGCAGCGCGAGAACACGAGCTCGTCGAGCTGCGCCGCGGCCACGAGGCGGCACCACGCCCGCGTCCCCCACGAGTTGATGTAGGTCAGGCCCGAGAGGTCGACCTCGACGCGGCCGACGAGCAGGTGCGCGATCGCTTCGAGCGGGGACGTCTCGGTGATCGCTCCGCGCACCGTCAGGTGGCGCCAGCCGTCGCTCTCCTCGTACTGGAAGACCGACAGGTTCGCGAGCGCACGCTGCGCGGAGGGCGGAAGCTCGAGGAACTTGAACGCGAGCAGGACGCCGCTGTCGGTCTCCACGACCCGCACCAGGCGCGCCTCGGTCGTGATCAGGAGGTCGGTGTAGACGGGCTGGAAGCGCGCGCGCACGGTCTGTCCGACTTCGAGCGACCGCTCCGCCCGCACGAGCACGCCGCTCGCGCTCAGGTTCACCGAGGTGGTGGCCCCGAGCGCCTCGATCTCGACGACGGTCTCGACCGGTAGGCGGGGCTGGCGCTCGACGAGGCCGAGGTAGAGGGCCGCCCGGTCGAGGAGCACGCGGGACTTCATCGGCAGCTCGATCAGCTCGTCGCAGCCGGACTCGCGGATCTGCCGCCGCTGGCTGGCGGTGAGTGCCCGGTCCGCGGCGAGGAAGATCGCCGTCTGAGCGAGCTCCTGCGAGGCCCGCGCGCCTCGACAGACCTCGGCGCCGGGCTTCCCGGCGCAATCGACCGCGAGGACCGCCAGGCGGGGCTTGAGCTCGCAGAGCAGGCGCTCCGCCTCGAGCCCGTCGCGCGCCACCAGGACCTCGACGCCGCGGCGGCGCAGCGCCGACGTCTCGAAGGCGTGCCGGACCGGCTCGATGTCGGCGATGACGACCTTCATGCCGGTCCGGGTGACGTCAAGTCAGGTACCGCGCGAACGACTCGTCGAAGCCGACGAGCACCGTCTTGCCGACGCGCATCGTGGGCGCGCGCAGGTTGCCGGTCGGTCCGAGCATCGCCGCCACGATGTCGTCCTCGGCGTCCTTGCCCGGCACCAGCTCTCGCACGGCCTTGCCCTTCGCCACGACGACCCGGCTCGCGCCACGGCAGAGCGTGCGCGCCATCTCGCTGCCGAGCTTGCGGCTCGCGGGCACCGTCTCCTTCACCTCGACTCCGTTTGCGTCCACGAACTTGGACGCTCGTTGACAGGTCATTCAACTCTTGCGGTCGTAGAGCCAGTCGATGGTCTTCATGGGAGGACCAGGGTACTGCCCGAGGGGCTCCGCGGAAAGGGCGGACTCCGGGCTCGTCGCTGCCGGCAGGCGCGCGCCCGCGCCGGGTGCACCCGGCGGCGATCCGGTATCCTCGTCGACATGCGGAGTTGCGCGGTGCTGGTGGTGCTGCTCGGGCTCGTGGGCTGTGGCGGCGGTGACAAGGCGGGCGGTGGCGGGACCGGGGGTGGGGCGGCCGGCGCGTCGGGCACCGGTGGTGCCGGCGGGGTCGGGGGGGCCGGCGGACCTGCCGGCAGCGGGGGAGCGGGCGCGGGCGGCGCGAAGGCGGGTGGCGCGGGGGCGGGCGGCGCGGGCGCGGGTGGCGCGGGCGCGGGTGGAGCGGGCGCGGGCGGCGCGGGCG